>CALXTE010000005.1 GCA_944391345.1 uncultured Alphaproteobacteria bacterium | reverse complement strand
TAAAAAATTATCCCGAAAATTGCTAGCGCAATCTTCGGGACTCTTTTTTTACTCTCCAACTTTCGGGGGACAGATCAAATCTGCTTTATTTTTTTATCCGGCGAGGTAGGTGCGGACGGCGTCGTCTTGTTCAAACAAATAGAGCAATATTCTCAAGGCTTCTCCCCGCGGGGTTTTGAGTTGAGAATCGGTTTCAACAATCATTTTGGCGTCTTTATTGGCGGTATAGAGCAAGTCTTTATGTACCGTCATATCCGCCACCTTAAACAGGCTGAAACCTGACTGGCGCGTGCCTAATATCTCGCCGCCGCCTCTTAGCTCTAAGTCTTTTTCCGCAATTTCAAAGCCGTCTTCGGTGCGGCGCATGATGTCTAAGCGTGCACGTGAGGTTTCCGACAACGGAAAGCCGTACATCAAAATGCAGTTTGAGGCCTGAAAGCCCCTTTTAATACGGCCGCGGAGTTGGTGGAGTTGGGCCAAACCGAATCGCTCGGCGTGTTCGACAATCATAATCGTGGCTTCCGGCACGTTTACACCGACTTCGATAACGGTTGTGGCAACCAATAGGGTTAATTCTCCGTGCTTAAAGCGTTCCATGACTGCGTCTTTTTCCGACTCTTTCATTTTGCCATGGACAAGCCCTACCTTGTCGCCAAATATTTTTTTCAGTGTTTCATAGCGTTCTTCCGCCGCGGCAAGGTCTATTTTTTCAGACTCTTCAACCAAGGGGCAAACCCAATAAGCACGGCAGCCTTCTTCTAATTTACGCTTTAAGCCGGCGACGACATCCGTTAATTTGCTTAAAGGCAAAACGCGCGTGTCCACCGGTTTTCGTCCTGCCGGAACTTCATCTATTTTGGAATATTCCATATCGCCGTAAGCGGTTAAAACCAGCGTGCGAGGAATCGGCGTGGCAGTCATGACCAAAACATCAGCCTCGTGCCCTTTGCCGGACAGAGATAATCTTTGTTGAACACCAAAGCGGTGTTGTTCATCGACAACAACGAATCCTAAATCTTTGAATTTAACATCATCAACAAACAAAGCATGAGTGCCGATTAAAATATCAATTTCACCTTTTTCGAGCGCGGCTAAAAGCTGTTGGCGGGCACGGCCTTTTACTCTTCCGGTCAAAAGTGCCGCCTTAACCCCAATTTGGGCACACAAAGGCTCAATTGTTTCATAATGCTGCTTGGCCAAAATCTCGGTCGGCGCCATAATTGCCGCCTGTGCGCCACATTCCACGATATTTAACATACTTAACAGCGCGACAATGGTCTTGCCGGAGCCGACATCGCCTTGCAATAATCTTAACATTCGGAACGGGGCTTTTTGGTCGGCAAAAATTTCTTCAAGCACACGTTGTTGTGCTCCGGTCAATTCAAAAGGCAATTCCTCCAAAACTTGTTTGCGGTAGCGGCCATCACCCGAAAAAGCGCGTCCGGCCTGCTTCTTAACCTTATTTCTGACTAAAGCCAGAGCCAGTTGATTGGCCAAAAGTTCGTCATAAGCCAAGCGGCGGTGTGCCAAAGAGGTTGGCTCGGTGTCGGCAATGGTTTGCGGATTATGCGCCGCTTCAAGCGCCTTGCGAAAAGACATGAAATTTTCTTTTTGCTTAAAATGTGTATCCAGCCATTCGGGGTAATCCTGTACACGTTGCAAAGCTTGGGTTATCAGCTTATGCAGTATTTTATTGCTCACGCCGGCGGTCAAAGGATAAACCGCCTCTTTGCCGATAATCTTTTCAGCCTCCTCGGGCTTGACGATATAATCCGGATGCGTCATTTGCAACAGGCCGTTAAAGCGCTCAACCTTGCCGCTGATGACCCTTTCTTGCCCCGTCGGCAGATTTTTTTCAATCGAATCCTTATAAACCTTGAAAAAGTTTAAGACCATTTCGCCGCTGTCATCCTCGGCGTAAACCTTATATGGCTGTTTGCGGGTTTTGGGCGGTTGGTGCTCGGTGATGCGGACTTTCAAAGTCGCTACCCTACCCTCTTGTGCTTGTTTTATCTTGGGGCAGTAGCTCCTGTCAATAATGCTATAAGGCAAGTGCCACAGAAGATTGACCACCTTTTCGCCGCAGAGCTTTTTTATCAGCTTTTCATAGCGCGCGCCTATCCCTTTTAAGGAAGCGACATCCGTAAACAGCGGAAATAATACCTGCGGGCGCATTTTACCTTTCCCCCTTGATTTCGTGATTTTTGTTGAAGAAAATTGTTGCTATTGCGCTTTATTCTATATATTTTATTATCAGTTGTAAACAATTTAAGATGAGTTCTTATGCCGCTTAATATCGGACATCTTGAAAATATTACGCTTTCGGGCGTGGCGGACGGTTATGATGCTTTTTTGCTGGCTGAAACGGCAAAAACGCTTGGCCGTGATATGCTTTACATCGTTTCGGACGGGGTATCTTTGCAGAGAACCGTTGATTTGTTGCAAAAAATCGCGCCGCAATGCCGAGTGCTGAAACTTCCGACTTGGGACACCGTACCTTATGACCGCGTTTCGCCAAATGCCAATATCGTAGCCGAACGTATTTCGACACTCGCCGAGCTGGCCTCTTGCCCCGAATCGAAGTCTTGCCGAATTATTATTGCCAGCGTGGGCGCGGTCTTGCAAAAGCTGCCACCGAAAAAAATCTTTCTTAACGCCATGCGCGAGGTGAAAGTTGGCGGAAAACTCAATTTTGATGAATTTATCCATTATGCAGTGGTAAACGGCTATAATCGCGTCGAACAAGTTTATGAGCCGGGGGAATATGCCGTACGCGGTGATATTCTTGATATCTTTCCGGTCGGAACAAAAGAGCCTTTGCGTATTGACCTGTTTGATGACGAGGTTGAAAAAATCCGCACCTTTGATGTGATGAGTCAGCGCTCGACCGGTGAGCTCTCTTCTTATAATTTTCAGGTTATGAACGAAGTGGTGATTGATGCCAATTCGGTCAAGACCTTTCGTTCAAAATATCGAGAAGCTTTCGGTGCCGACGGGCTTAAAGATGAGCTTTATGAAGCCGTTTCTTCCGCGCAGAAATATATGGGTATGGAAAACTGGCTGCCGTTCTTTTATGAAGAGCCGCTCCCGTCGATTTTTGATTATTTGCCGCGGGCGAAAGTTTTGGTCGGGAAAAATGTTGATGAGGCCGTTTCATCCAAGTGTGACAGCATTGCCGATTATTATCATGCCCGCTTGGAGGCATTAACCATAAAGTCAACCTCCGAAGTTGATCATTATCACCCGATTAATCCGCATCTTCTTTATTTGGAAGAAAAAGATTTATCATCCCTTCTCTCGCAGAAAAAGGCGGTGTTCTTTTCATCTCTGTCAACACCAACCTCGGATACGGTGTTAAATGTCGGGGTGATTCCGGGGCGGAATTTTTCTCATGCAAAAAATGTTAATGCCGCCGAAGTTTATCAGGAACTGAAAAATTATCTTGTTGAAAATGCCCGACTGAAACGAATTATTTGTTGTTTTTCTCAAGGGTCACGCGAGCGCTTGTTCAGCTTGATGTCGGAATATGGTTTCAGCGACTTGACTTTTGCCGATGCCTGGGATGATGCCCTCAAAAAAGCGCAGAAAAAGCAAATTGTTCTTACCATTCTGCCGCTGGAACATGGTTTTCGCTCCGCCGTTGATATTAAAAACGGCGACGACTGGTGCTTTATCTCGGAGCAAGATATTCTCGGCGAACGTCAACACCACCGCGTGCGTAAAGTGACCTCCAAAGACTTTATTGCCGATATCGGGTCTCTGAATGTCGGCGAACTTGTGGTTCATATCGAGCATGGTGTCGGGCGTTTCTTGGGATTGGAAAATATTACCGCCGGTGGTGCGCCGCATGACTGTCTGAAAATTCTTTATGCCAATGATTCAAAGCTCTTCGTGCCGGTGGAAAATATTGATGTTCTTTCACGCTATGGCTCCGAAGATGATAATGTTCAGCTTGATGTTTTGGGCGGTGCCGCTTGGCAGGCGAAAAAAGCTCGCGCCAAAGAAAAAATCAAAGATATTGCCGAAAAGCTGATTAAAATTGCCGCTGAACGACAGCTCCGCAAAGCCGAAGCCTTTGTTCCGCCGCAAGGGCTATATGACGAATTTTGCTCGCGCTTTCCTTATTCGGAAACCGATGACCAGCTCAATGCTATTTCTGATGTTTTGCAAGATTTGGCCGCCGGTATTCCGATGGATAGGCTTGTATGCGGCGATGTCGGCTTCGGCAAGACCGAGGTGGCTCTGCGGGCGGCCTTTTGCGTGGCGGCTGCCGGTGCGCAAGTTGCGCTTATCGTGCCAACCACCCTGCTCGCTCGTCAACATTTTTACAACTTTAAAAAGCGGTTTGAAAATATTCCCATTAGCGTTAAAATGCTTTCTCGTTTGGTGACGCCTAAAGAGGCCAAACAAGTGAAAGAAGGCTTGGAAAACGGCTCGGTCGATATTGTTATCGGAACACACGCCCTGCTCGCCAAAGATATTAAGTTTTCTAACCTCGGACTGCTTATTATTGATGAAGAGCAGCATTTTGGCGTGGCGCATAAAGAAAAGCTGAAATCCCTTAAATCCGATGTTCATGTTCTTACTCTGAGTGCGACACCTATTCCGCGCACGTTACAAATGTCGCTGACCGGTGTTAAACAACTCAGTATTATTGCTACCCCGCCGGTTGATCGTTTGGCTGCGCGTACTTTTGTGATGCCCTTTGATAAGGTGATGATTAAAGAGGCTATCTACCGCGAAAAATTCCGCAACGGGCAAATCTTTTTTGTTTGTCCGCGCGTGTCGGATATTTTTGGGGTGGAAAAAGAGCTGCGCGAGCTTGTTCCCGACATTAAAATCCTTGTCGCTCACGGGCAGATGCCGGTGGCTAAACTTGAGGAAGTCATGAACGATTTTGCCGACGGAAAAGCCGACCTTCTTCTCTCTACCACGATTATTGAATCCGGAATTGATATGCCGAGCGTGAACACAATGATTGTTTATCGTGCCGACATGTTTGGTTTGGCCCAACTTTATCAGCTCCGTGGGAGAATCGGGCGCTCTAAAATTCGCGGCTATTGCTACTTTACCGTGCCAAAGCAAAAAAATCTTAAGCCCGTAGCCGAACGCCGCCTTTCCATTCTGCAAGCGCTTGACACCTTGGGGGCCGGTTTCTCCCTTGCCAGTCATGATATGGATATTCGCGGCTCAGGTAATGTTTTGGGCGAAGAACAGTCCGGACACATCAAAGACGTCGGTATTGCCCTGTATCAGCATATGTTGGAAGAAGAGATTATGCGGCTTAAATCTGCCGAAACCAAAGCGACCTCTTCTTCGCCCCAAGAAATTCACGACTGGGCTCCGCAAATCACGACCGGTATTCCGATTATGATTCCCGAAACTTATGTTCGCGACCTTGGGGTGCGGCTGGGGCTTTATAAACGTATCGGCGATATCAAAGACAAAGAATCTCTGCTCAATATGCGCGAAGAGCTGACCGACCGCTTTGGTAAAATTCCGCAAGAAGTTGAAAACCTGCTCCAGACCGTCGAAATCAAACAGCTTTGCTATATGGCCAATGTGGCAAAAATTGATGCCGGTGCCAAAGGTATTCTCATTGCATTTCGTAACAATACCTTCAAAAATGCCGACAAACTGCTTGATTTTATTGCTCGGCAAGGCGGTGCGATTAAGGTTCGTCCCGACCAAAGGTTGTTCCTTGAGCGCAATTTGGAATCTTATGCCGTGAGAATCGATACCATAAAGCGTTTTGTTTCTCGCTTGGCTGAAATGGCGGTGTAGTATGATTATGAAGCTCTATTCCGAAAGCAAAGCTTCTGCCGATTTTTCTAACCTGACGGCCAATATTTTGTTTGATAATGTTCTGCATGAAGAAAATATTGCCATTCGCAATATCTGGCAAAAAGGTGATAATTGTTATTTTAATGTTTATTTTTATTCCAGCGGCAAAACCCGCGTACTGGATGTTCATTATATCTATGACATTCTTGATCATGACAGCGGGCGCTATTATAAGGATATTAATAAATTTATTGAAGATTACGTTAAGCGCAGTACCTCGCTTGAAGTTAGTCCGCCTATTTTGCGCGAAGGTGAACAAATTGAGCAAAATTATTTTCTTTTGCAAAAAATTGCTCCCGAAATTATGATTTTGGCTTTTTTTGCACGCCTGTCTTCTGATTTATATGAGGTAAAGTTAAACGTTGTAACGGATTTTATTCGTCGTTTTATTTCTAACGGCAACGCTTTGCCAAGCCAGTATATTGAGGCTTATTACAAAAGCCTTAAAATTGATGAGCAGGCCTTCTATGATGCTCTTAATCACCTTGATACGCAAGAGGCGGAGCGCATGAAAGAGCTGGCCTCGGATGCGGCTAAAATCAGCGCTGCCGATGGGGTTATTCACTATCAAGAAAAGCTTTTTTTGGCAGAATTGCTCCAGCATCTGCGCGATTTTGACATTATTCCCGATTTTGACTTTTAGGGCTACCGGTTATTGGCTTTATTTTGTTCTTCGGCGCTTCCTTGGGGCGTGTCGATATATTGTTCCGGCATTTGGTCGGCAATATAGCTAAATATATTTGAGCCAAAGGTGTTTCGGATATAAGTTGTTAGTTCTGTCGGCTTGGGGGTGAATTTTTCGGCGGCAGACTGGGCTTGTAACAGTTCTTCAATCTTTAGCCCCTTCTCAAGAGCATCTCGTTTGTTGGCAGCATCCTCCACGCCATTGTTGGCGGCAATGCTATACATCATATAGGCCTGAAGAATGTTTTTGGGATAAACTCTTCCTTCTGCAAAAATATTTGCAAGATGAACCGTTGCGTTAATGTTGCCCTGCAAAAAGGCATGCCCTAAATAAGTTACGGCATTTCCGTAGTTTTTGGTTATTCCGTCTCCGGTCAAATACATTAATCCGGTGAAAAGCTGGGCATCATCGTATCCGGCTTTTGCGGCTTTTCTCATTAAGGCAAAGGCGCGTTTGTAGTCTTGGGGAACAATGAAGCCACGATAATAAGCATAGCCAAGCATAAACTGGGCGGCCAGATTGCCTTGTTGTCCGGCTTGAACAAAATAGTCCATCGCCTTGCGATTGTCTTGTGCAACACCATTGCCGCTTAAATACAAAAAGGCTAAATTCAGTGCAGATTCTTCATTGCCTTTATCAGCAGCCTGAGCAAAAAGCTCGGCGGCTTTGGTCATGTTTTTTTGTGTGCCGATGCCGCTGTAATATAAACTTCCCAAATTATTTATGGCGACACTATCTCCCTGTTTGGCGGCCATTTCATAATATTCAAATGATTTTTGATAGTCTTGGGCAATATTATTGGCGTTGTCACCATACAAATACATATAACCCAGTGACAACTGCGCGTCTACATTGCCTTCATTGGCTTGTCGGGTCAACATTTCAATAAAGGTTTCTTGATTTTTGGCGGCTTCTTGTTTTAAGCTCTCGTCATCATTCTTAAAAAAGTTCAGAAAAGAAAAAAAGCCTTTTTTTTCTTCTTTGGGTTCTGCTTTTTGTTCCGGTGCGGCGGATTGTTCTTCGGTGACGGCCGATGCAGCTTTGTCCTCAGCTTGCGGTTCAGAGGTTTGCGGTTGCGGGGATTGTTTTTCTGCTCTCAAATCTTTTATCTCCGGCAACGAATCGACGCTTGGTTTGGCCTGTTCCTCTGATTGTGCTTCTATTCCCAAGTCTACGATTTGTGCCTGTGCCATTGCTGAGGCCAGCAATCCGGCCAATATTCCCGCTCCCAATAAAATTTTCATCTTTTCCTTCCCTCTTGGAATATTTTTTTATATAATATCAGCATATTTATTCTTGACAAGCAAGTTTTCTTTTTATCTCATGTATTTTCATTAATCATTTTTAAGTAAATCATTGATATATTGCTGTTAAGTTTAATTTTTGATATCGAGAAATTCCGTGATGAAAATGATCAGACCCATAGTCAATGTAAGCAAAATCATTGACCCCTTTGACGCTGTTATTGTTGGCTTTAACGGCGTTTTGACCGAAGGAAACGGCATTAAACAAGATGCTGTTAATGCTTTGATTAACATGAAAAAAGCCGGCAAATCCGTTGTTCTTTGTTCAAATTCCCCGCTGCGCGTTTCACAGATTGCTGATATTTTATACGAAAACAAAGAACCGCTTAATGTGTTTAATGCCATTGTTTCTGCCGGCGAGATTTTGCACTATAAACTTAAGAATCGCAATGGTGAATTTTCTCAGCTCGGAAAGCGCTATTTTCAGCTGGGCTCAAAGAAAAATTCTGCCGTGTTTGCTCATCTTGACTATGAACGCGTTTTTGACCTTGGTGTGGCTGATTTTGTTTATATGGAAAGCGTGGAAAATCTTGATGATGTGATTGAAAAATATCTGCCGGATTTGCAGCAAGCCGTGGCGCTGAATTTGCCTTTTGTGGCGGCCGGAAATGATACATCTTCGTTCAAAGACGGAAAGATTTGTATTGCTGCCGGAGCTATTGCCGAACAATATGCCGTGCTTGGCGGAAAAATTATCACCCTCGGAAAGCCTGACCCTATTATTACGGCTTATTGTTTAGAGGCCCTGCCCCAAAATCTGGCAAAAGAAAAAATTTTGGTTATCGGCGATAATATCGCTACCGACATCAAAGGCGCTAATCTTGCCGGACTGAGCAGTGTTTTGGTTTCAAAAGGGGTTCATGTGAACTTCCTCGGAGAAGGATATATCTCCGATGTGGCAAAAACCAGAGAGCTTGCCCTTAGTCTTGACGCTTATCCTGATTTTGTGATTTCTAATCTGCGGTGGTAATTTTATTGGGCAGAAGAAAGTTCTTCTTGCAAAAGCTGTAACTCCAGCCATTCGTTTTCCTTGGCTTCAAGTTCGGCTTGGCGTTTTGCGCGCTCGGTGCTTAAGTTTATGAACTTTTCTCGGTCTGCATTATACAAGGAAGAATCGCTTAAAGTATTATCTATCTCTTTAATTTTCTGGGTTATTTGCTCAATTTCTTGCGGGAGCAAGTCGAGTTTACGCTGTTGAGAATAGCTTAATTTTTGTTTTTTTTCGGCTTTGAGTTGGTTGGTTTCTTCCGCCTTAGTTTTATCTTTCTTTTCTTTGTCGGGAGCTTTTTTGACTTGTGGTTTGTTTTTTAACTTTTCTTCGAGCTCGCTGTAGCTTCCGGGGAATTCTTCCACCTTGCCGCTGCCATCCATATAAATCACCGAAGTCACAACCCTGTCCAGAAAATCGCGGTCGTGGCTGACTATTAACGCCGTGCCTTCATACTCGTCCAAAACTTCTTGCAATAAGTCGATTGTATCCATATCCAAGTCATTGGTCGGCTCATCCAAAACCAAAAAATTGGACGGCTTTGCCAAAGCCAGAGCCAGCATTAAGCGGCTGCGTTCTCCGCCGGACAGTGCTCCGACCGGACATTGTGCCTGTTCGGGCTTGAACAAAAAATCTTTTAAATAAGCAACAACGTGGCGATATTGGCCGCGGACATAAATATGATCGCCCTCATTGCACAAGGTTTTCCAGAGCGTTTTTTTGTTATCTAAATCAGCCAGATTTTGATCAAAATAAGCTTCTTCAAGATTTTTTCCGATACGGACGAAGCCGGAATCCGGCTCAATACGTTTGGTCAGGAGTTTTACCAAAGTGGTCTTTCCGGCACCGTTTGGTCCGACTATGCCGATTTTATTGCTCCTCAAAACTTTGATTGAAAAGTCCTTTATCAGAGTTTTATCGCCATAACTTTTGCTAATACGCTTTGCTTCAATCACCAGCTTTGAGCGGCCGTCGCTTTCTTCAACCTCAAGATTAATGCGGCCGGTTTGTTTGATTTGGGCACGGCGTTCTTCCCTTAATTTTTGCAAGCGGCGCAGGCGCCCCATGTTGCGTTTGCGTCTGGCAGTCACACCTTTATGCAGCCACTCGGTTTCGGCCTCGATTTTTTTATTTAAGTGTTTTTGCTCAATAATTTCTTGCTCTATCAGCTGTTCCTGCCATTCCTCAAAATTTTCGTAGCCTTTGTTGTTGCGGTGCATAACCCCTCGGTCCAGCCAGAAGGTGGTTTTTGAAATGTTTTTCAGAAACATTCTATCATGGCTGATGACAATGACGGCGCCGGAAAAGTTTTTGATAATCTCTTCCAGTTTTTCAATCGTGGGCATATCCAAATGGTTGGTCGGCTCATCAAGCAGTAAAATATTCGGCTCGTTAATCAGCGTTTTGGCCAGCGCGGCTTTTCTTCTTTCTCCGCCCGAAGATTCATTAGGGGCCTGCGCGGCGGCAATGCCTAAATCTTCAATCAAGATGTCGGCTTTATATTCTTGTCCTTTGCCGTTATTGGGCAAGCCGGACAAGACAACTTCTTTTAGGGTTTTACAGCCTTCAAAATTCGGGGTTTGAGGCATATAGGCAATTTTGGTTCCGGGTTGAATAAAAATTTCTCCCGAATCGGGATCGATGTCGCCGTTGAGAATTTTCAGCAAGGTAGACTTTCCGGAGCCGTTACGCCCCACCAAAGCGATTTTATCGCCGCGATTGACGTATAGGTCAACATTGCTGAAAAGTTCTTTCGGCCCAAAACTTAATTTTATTCCTTTAACAGTGAGAATCGGCGGTTCAAACATTTTTTTATTACAAGTCGCCCTCTATGAGCTGGAGGCCTTCAATCTCCCACTCTATGCCTTTGGCCGCCCACATGAAAAAGTCACTCACTTTTTCTTCCTTAATGCCGATTTTGGTGCCGATATTATATATGGTTGAGATTTCTTCATCTGACAGCTCGTGATTTGATACCGCCACCAAAATCATCTCTCGCAAGATATATCTTTTGACTTTGATATCTTTGATTTGCTTTATCAGGCTGCAGATTTCGGCCGGAGACTTGGCGTGTTTGATTTTTTTGACATTTTCTTCGGTAAAGCCAAACTCTTTTATGCGGCTCAAAAGATAGTCCATCCGCTTGTTTTTGCTCAAGTCCATTATGTAAAGCAAGCTGGTGACAAAGATTGTTTTTTCTTCTGCGCTTAAATCCTCGATGATTGTTGGCACAGTCATTCTCCCTTAGTTGTTTTCCCTTGTTTCTTATACATTATAAAATTATGATTTGCAAAACAAAATATTTTTAATATAATAACTTTCAGTTTTTTTGATTTTTTATAAGAGGAATGAATTATGCCTTTGAAGATTGAGCTGAAACCGCATGAAAGCATTATTATCGGTGAAGCACTGATTACGAATGATAATGAAAGAACCCGCTTTTATATTGACGGGAATGTTCCTATTCTGCGCGAAAAATTTATCTTGCGCGAAAAAGACGCCAATACTCCCAGCAAGCGTGTATATTTTATTGTGCAGCAGATGTATCTTTCTAAAAATGTGGGTGAATTGCAAAAACTTTATATTGAATATGTGCGTGATTTGCAAAGAGCCGCGCCGAGCTTGATTCCTTATACTTCAGCCATTACGGACAATATTTTGCGCGGCGATTATTATAGCGCGATTAAAGCTGCGGCCATTTTGACCAAAAAAGAAGACGAACTATTCGGGGCAGCACTCCATCCCGAGTCGCAGGAATAAAAATTTATATTTGAAGTTATCAACCTGAATATTTGTTCAGGTTGTTTTTTTATTAAAAATTTTTTAATATAATCGTGTTAGAATTGTTTTTAGACTCGGTTTTTATTATTCACAAGAATTGGAGAAAATGTTATGTCTGATATCTCTTTAACTGCAAGCATGCGCTCTAACTTGCTGTCCTTGCAAAATACTCAGTCCCTGATGGATATGACTCAGGAAAGACTGTCTACGGGTAAAAAAGTTAACTCAGCTATTGACAATCCGTCTTCTTACTACACCGCTCAAAGCTTGACCAACCGCGCCAGCGACTTGGATGCTTTGTTGGATAGTATGGGACAGGCTGTTCAAACCATTCAGGCTGCTAACGAAGGTATTGAATCTATCACTTCTTTCGTTGAACAGGCTAAAGCTATTGCGAACTCTGCTCGCGATACTGCCGTTACTGAAACTGTTTCATCTGGTACTAAGACAGTTTCTGTTGCCGATGATGCAACTATTGAAGTTAAAATCGGTGATAAAACTTATACCTATACAAATGACTCAGGTGGTGAGCTTGATACTGTTGCTGGACTTGCTTCTGATATGAATGGAGATACTACAGATGGTCTAGCTGCTGCATTGACTGATGCAAACTTAGAATTTGCTGCTGATGATGACGGAAATCTTGTTCTGAAGGCAAAAGATTCTAAAAAACCCGTTGATAAAACAGTTATCAGCGTTTCTGGTTCAGGAATCGAGATGAGCGGTACGATTAACCCGAATGCTCGTGACACTTATGTTGAGCAATTTAATACTATCTTGGAGCAGATTGACCAGTTGGCTTCCGATGCTTCTTATAAAGGTGTTAACCTCTTGAAGGGTGATAACCTGAAGGTTGTCTTCAATGAAGACCGTTCTTCCTTCTTGGAAGTTAAAGGTGATAATGCCGACTCGGCCGGACTTGAACTGTCTGAAGTTGCTGCCGGCGGATGGAACAGCATTGACGCCCTTGAAGGTTCTATTACCTCTATTGAAAGCGCTATTAATGAGTTGCGTGATATGGCAACCAAGTTTGGTAACAACTATTCTATTGTTGAAACCCGTCAGGAATTTACCGAAAACTTGATTAACGTGCTTGAAGAAGGTGCTGATGACCTGACCTTGGCCGATATGAACGAAGAATCTGCTAACATGTTGGCTCTGCAAACCAGACAACAGTTGGCTACTAACTCTTTGTCTTTGGCTTCTCAGGCTGCTCAATCTGTTTTGAGCTTGTTCTAAGAATCAGAACTTTGGCTTTATTTGCCGGAGAGCCGCGAAAAGCGGCTCTCTTTTTGTTTTATCCACAGGCAATTTTCAACCCCTTGAAGTTTATTAATAAAAGGTTAGCATTCTTTATATATTGGATATTGGCTGAGTTTTTTATAAGGCCTTTATGTTTTTAGAATAATTTAGGAGATTGTAATGTCCGATATATCTTTAACTGCAAGTATGCGTTCTAATTTGCTGTCCTTGCAAAATACTCAGTCTTTGATGGACACCACCCAAGAAAGACTGTCTACGGGTAAAAAAGTTAACTCAGCTATTGACAATCCGTCTTCTTACTACACAGCACAAAGCTTGACCAACCGTGCTAATGATTTAGATTCTTTGTTGGATAGTATGGGACAGGGCATTCAAACCATTCAGGCTGCTAATGAAGGTATTGAGTCTATAACAGCATTTGTTGAACAAGCTAAAGCTATTGCAAACTCTGCTCGCGACACGACTGTTGCTAAACAGGTCACTTCTACAGGAACTTTTGAACCTTTAGCTGAAAATGATATTGTTTCAGTAAAAATCGGTGATAAAACTTATGAATATAAAACTCCGGCCGGTGGCGTTGATGATATTGATACTTTATTTGCAAATCTTAACGCTGATGCAACAAGTGGTTTGCAAGATGCGTTAGCTGATGCGAATCTGGTATTTGCTAAAAATGGAACTAATTTGGTCATTAAAGCTGCTGATGATTCTAAGCCGGTCGATAAAACAGTAATCACGCTCTCCGGTGCAGGCTTCGAGATGAGCGGTACCGTTAATCCTGATGCTCGTGACACTTATGTTGAGCAATATAATACTATCTTGGAGCAGATTGATCAGTTGGCTTCCGATGCTTCTTATAAAGGTGTTAACCTTCTGAAAGAAGATGATTTGAAAGTTGTTTTTAACGAAGATCGTTCTTCATTCTTGGAAATTAAAGGTGATAATGCGACTTCGGCCGGTTTGGAGCTGACTAAACAGACAGACTGGACCACTAATACGGCTGTAGATCAGGTTATTACCTCTGTTGAAGCTGCTATTAGTGAACTGCGCGACATGGCGACCAAGTTTGGTAACAATTATTCTATTGTTCAGACTCGTCAGGACTTTACCGAAAATTTGGTTAATGTGCTTGAAGAAGGTTCTGATAATTTGGTTTTGGCCGACATGAACGAAGAATCTGCAAACATGCTGGCTCTGCAGACCAGACAGCAGTTGGCTACTAACTCTTTGTCTTTGGCTTCTCAGGCGGCTCAATCTGTTTTGAGCTTGTTCCAATAAGAATTTTAGCCTTACTTATAGGAGTCGCATTTGCGGCTCCTTTATTTTTATGCAAATTAACGAAATATTATGGAATATCTGATATTATACGATTATCTTAATTGTTGCATAAATGCAAAAATTATGTTATACTGATTAATGTCATCAGAAAGATGATATTAATTTTATTAAACACAAGAATTGGGAGAAAAACCATGGCAGATATATCTTTAACCGCAAGTATGCGCTCTAACTTGCTGTCCTTGCAAAACACTCAGTCCCTGATGGATATGACTCAGGAAAGACTGTCTACGGGTAAAAAAGTTAACTCAGCTATTGACAATCCGTCTTCTTACTACACCGCTCAAAGCTTGACCAACCGCGCCAGCGACTTGGATGCTTTGTTGGATAGTATGGGACAGGCTGTTCAAACCATTCAGGCTGCTAACGAAGGTATTGAATCTATCACTTCTTTCGTTGAACAGGCTAAAGCTATTGCGAACTCTGCTCGCGATACTGCCGTTACTGAAACTGTTTCATCTGGTACTAAGACAGTTTCTGTTGCCGATGATGCAACTATTGAAGTTAAAATCGGTGATAAAACTTATACCTATACAAATGACTCAGGTGGTGAGCTTGATACTGTTGCTGGACTTGCTTCTGATATGAATGGAGATACTACAGATGGTCTAGCTGCTGCATTGACTGATGCAAACTTAGAATTTGCTGCTGATGATGACGGAAATCTTGTTCTGAAGGCAAAAGATTCTAAAAAACCCGTTGATAAAACAGTTATCAGCGTTTCTGGTTCAGGAATCGAGATGAGCGGTACGATTAACCCGAATGCTCGTGACACTTATGTTGAGCAATTTAATACTATCTTGGAGCAGATTGACCAGTTGGCTTCCGATGCTTCTTATAAAGGTGTTAACCTCTTGAAGGGTGATAACCTGAAGGTTGTCTTCAATGAAGACCGTTCTTCCTTCTTGGAAGTTAAAGGTGATAATGCCGACTCGGCCGGACTTGAACTGTCTGAAGTTGCTGCCGGCGGATGGAACAGCATTGACGCCCTTGAAGGTTCTATTACCTCTATTGAAAGCGCTATTAATGAGTTGCGTGATATGGCAACCAAGTTTGGTAACAACTATTCTATTGTTGAAACCCGTCAGGAATTTACCGAAAACTTGATTAACGTGCTTGAAGAAGGTGCTGATGACCTGACCTTGGCCGATATGAACGAAGAATCTGCTAACATGTTGGCTCTGCAAACCAGACAACAGTTGGCTACTAACTCTTTGTCTTTGGCTTCTCAGGCTGCTCAATCTGTTTTGAGCTTGTTCTAAGAATCAGAACTTTGGCTTTATTTGCCGGAGAGCCGCGAAAAGCGGCTCTCTTTTTTATATAAATTAACGAAATATTATGGAATATCTGATATTATACGATTATCTTAATTGTTGCATAAATGCAAAAATTATGTTATACTGATTAATGTCATCAGAAAGATGATATTAATTTTATTAAACACAAGAATTGGGAGAAAAACCATGGCAGATATATCTTTAACCGCAAGTATGCGCTCTAACTTGCTGTCCTTGCAAAACACTCAGTCCCTGATGGATATGACTCAGGAAAGACTGTCTACGGGTAAAAAAGTTAACTCAGCTATTGACAATCCGTCTTCTTACTACACCGCTCAAAGCTTGACCAACCGCGCCAGCGACTTGGATGCTTTGTTGGATAGTATGGGACAGGCTGTTCAAACCATTCAGGCTGCTAACGAAGGTATTGAATCTATCACTTCTTTCGTTGAACAGGCTAAAGCTATTGCGAACTCTGCTCGCGATACTGCCGTTACTGAAACTGTTTCATCTGGTACTAAGACAGTTTCTGTTGCCGATGATGCAACTATTGAAGTTAAAATCGGTGATAAAACTTATACCTATACAAATGACTCAGGTGGTGAGCTTGATACTGTTGCTGGACTTGCTTCTGATATGAATGGAGATACTACAGATGGTCTAGCTGCTGCATTGACTGATGCAAACTTAGAATTTGCTGCTGATGATGACGGAAATCTTGTTCTGAAGGCAAAAGATTCTAAAAAACCCGTTGATAAAACAGTTATCAGCGTTTCTGGTTCAGGAATCGAGATGAGCGGTACGATTAACCCGAATGCTCGTGACACTTATGTTGAGCAATTTAATACTATCTTGGAGCAGATTGACCAGTTGGCTTCCGATGCTTCTTATAAAGGTGTTAACCTCTTGAAGGGTGATAACCTGAAGGTTGTCTTCAATGAAGACCGTTCTTCCTTCTTGGAAGTTAAAGGTGATAATGCCGACTCGGCCGGACTTGAACTGTCTGAAGTTGCTGCCGGCGGATGGAACAGCATTGACGCCCTTGAAGGTTCTATTACCTCTATTGAAAGCGCTATTAATGAGTTGCGTGATATGGCAACCAAGTTTGGTAACAACTATTCTATTGTTGAAACCCGTCAGGAATTTACCGAAAACTTGATTAACGTGCTTGAAGAAGGTGCTGATGACCTGACCTTGGCCGATATGAACGAAGAATCTGCTAACATGTTGGCTCTGCAAACCAGACAACAGTTGGCTACTAACTCTTTGTCTTTGGCTTCTCAGGCTGCTCAATCTGTTTTGAGCTTGTTCTAAGAATCAGAACTTTGGCTTTATTTGCCGGAGAGCCGCGAAAAGCGGCTCTCTTTTTTTGTGCTTAGTTTTTCTTTATCTCCGGAAATGGAGCGATTACACGTGGCAAAGCGCCGTTTAGGGCCGATAGACATACACCGTAATTGGTTATCGGCACACCGGCTTGTTCGCAACGATTTATGCGCCCTAAAATCAGACGTCTGGGGCTCATGCAGCCACCGCACTGAATGACTAATTTATAGCTCGACAAGTCTTTTGGAAAGTCACAGCCCGCAATATGAACAAACTCAAGCTGCTTTCCGGTCTTTTGGCGGATTAAATTCGGGATTTTGACACGACCGATGTCATTTTTATCCGCATGATGGGTGCAAGACTCGGCAACCAAAATCTTATCCCCATCTTGTAAGTTTGCAATCTGTTCTACACCTTCAACCAGCTTTTGCAAATCTCCTTTCAAGCGGGCAAAAATGATTGAAAAGGTGGTTAACTTGACATCTGCCGGTGTTTGCTCTGCTATTTGTTTTATCACGCTGGAATCGGTTATGACTAAATCCGGCTTATTTTTTAACAGGTTTAGCGTTTGCAGATATTCGGTTTCTTTGGTTTCAATCACGCTGCAGGCGTTATCCAGACAATCCCTTATCACATGGACCTGAAGAGGCAATAACCTTGCCTTCGGCGCTTGGTCGTCCAAAGGAATCACCAAAACAACGCTCGAATTTTGTTTTACCAAATCACCAATCAAGGTCGGTGTATTAATTATTTCTTCCGGCGCTTTTTTTATCAGCTCGGCCTTAAAGGCGGTCAAAACTTTGTCACGAGAGCTTAAATCACTCGAATTTGCGATTATCGCGCCTTCTTCGGACTTAATATTCGGATATTTATCGGCTTTGTTGAATATCTTTATCAGCGGCAGATTTCGGGCCTCTGCCTCTTTTATGATTTGTTGCTCCACGTCTTCGATTTTGTTGCCTTCACAGACCAGCACGACAATGTCCGCTTTATCCAGCGCCTTTAGGCTCTTTGACATGCGTTTTTGCCCAAGTTCGGTGTCATCGCCAAAGCCCGCCGTATCCAGCCAAACAACCGGTCCTAAGGGAATTAGCTCTTGCGCTTTTTCTACCGTGTCGGTCGTGGTGCCGGCCAGAGGTGAAGTTATCGCCACATCTTGACCGCTAACAAGATTCAGAAAGCTCGATTTGCCCGAATTAACACGCCCGACCAAAGCTATATGAAGCCGTAATGATTTTTGCACTTTTTCCATGTTTCTTACTACCCCTCTATAATTTCTCTGATAACCTCATTGGCAATCATGAGGCCAAAAATCGCCGTGATTGTCGGTAATGATCCTAAAGGCCGGCGCTCATCGCTTTTTGTCTTATGCGCCTCTTCGGTTGAGGAAACGCACTTGACCTGACTTAAATCAACGCCTTTGTCTTTTAAGCGATGTCTTAGTTGTTTTGCCAGGCCGTCAACGCTTGTTTGATTTAAGCGGCAAATTTTTATCTTGCTCGGGTCTGTTTTGAGTGCTGCGCCCATTGATGATATAAACTTTTTGTTTCTCTTGACTAATTCGGCAATCAAGCTGGCTTTTGAATCAAGCGAATCTATCGCGTCAACCACGTAATCGACCTCATCAAACGGCAGCTCGCTGATGTTTTCAGAAGAGACAAACATATCCTTTGTCATGACTTGGCAAGCGGGGTTTATCTCGGTTACTCTTTGTTTGGCGATAACGGTTTTTTTCTGCCCTATTGTCGCGCTCAAGGCCAAAATCTGGCGATTGATGTTACTTAATTCAAAGCTGTCAAAGTCAACCAAAACCAAGCCCCCTATTCCCGCGCGCGCCAAGCCTTCCAGCGCATAGCCGCCAACCGCGCCCAAGCCGACAATCATCACGCGCGCGTCTTTTAATTTTTGCAGTTTTTCGGTGCCGATTAAGGCTTTGGTTCGTTGAAAGCGATCATCATTATCTTGTGGTTTGGCCATTTATAAACTCCTGTGAATTTTTATAAACCCGCGCGGCAAAATCTTCAAGCTTTTCTCCTGTTAAGTTTGCCAATTCTGATGCCAAAAGCGGCAAATTTAACGGCGTGTTTTCTTGGCCTTTTTCCAGTCCTTGCCACGGGCTGTCGGTTTCTATCAACAAGCGGTCTTGAGGGATTTGCTTGAGCAATTCTGCGACCTCTTTGTTGCGCAAAATTGATAATGAAAAAGAAATATATCCCCCCAGCTTTATGGCTTGCTTCATTATCTCTTGTTTGCCATTATAAGAATGAAGCACAAATCTGGTCTTAGCCAGCTTACTCCAATGTTTTTCCATCCATTTGCCGCAATGAACGCTATGGACAAGCAAAGCGCGCCCGTATTTTTGTGCCAGCTCTATCTGTGCCGCAAACACACTGTTTTGAGGCTCTTCTTCCTTGTCTTTTATGCCGTCTAATCCACATTCTCCGACGAGTGCGGTCTTATCTTCTTGTAACTTTGCTTCAAGCTTGTCTAGCCAATTTTCCTCTGCGTTCCTTGCCTCCCATGGGTGAAGGCCATAGGCCGCGACAATCTTCCCTTCATATTGTTTTTTTAACTCTGCTACCGCGTCCCAATCAGAAAGCTTTATGCCCGCGCATATCATCTTTTTTATCCCCGCTTTTTCAGCCGCCGCTAAAAGCTCGGGGGTATAGTTTGAATTATAGGCTTGCAAATGGACGTGGGTGTCGATAAAATTCATTTGATTATTGCTCCTTGTTCATTGTTTGAAAGTGTATGTCGTGATGAGCGTTTTGACAAGACCTATCTTTGAAATCAACCTTAAAAATCTGTTGGATAACTATCTTACCCTCAAAAAAATTGCCCCTCATGCTCAGGCGGCGGCCGTGGTTAAAGATGATGCTTATGGCTTAGGCGCCGCTATTGTGGCAAAAAAACTCTATCAAGACGGGAAATGCCGCATTTTCTTTGTGGCTCATGCCGTGGAAGGCGAAAAAATTCGCCCCGTTGTTCCCGATGCGGATATTTATGTGTTGCAGGGAATCGGTGAAGACAGCCTTGCTCTGTTCAAATCCGCTCATTTAACTCCGGTTATCAGCTCGCCGCAAATGCTGGCCTTTTGGAAAGAGAATAAACCGAATCACCTCAAACCGATGATTAATATTGAAACGGGTCTCAACCGCCTCGGATTTCGTGAATATGAGCTTGAGGCCTTATCAACTGAAGATCGACAAATTTTTGGTGCCGTGATGTCGCATTTGGCCTGTGGTGACGAAAAAGACCATTTTATGAATCAGCACCAGCTTGATAACTTTACACGACTTAAAGATAAATATTTTCCTCATCTGCCGGCCTCACTCTCGGCTTCGGACGGAACATTTCTCGGTGAAAAATTTCAGTTTGATATTGTTCGCCTTGGGGCAGCTCTTTATGGCATTAACACCGCGCCTTATCGCCAAAATCAGATGAAGCCCGTGGTCACGCTTAAAGCGCCTGTTTTGCAAGTTGAGCCCCTGCCAAAGGGCGAATTTGTCGGCTATTCGGCCACATATCGCGCTGCCTCGGAACGCAAAATATCTATCGTTTCTATCGGCTATGGCGATGGTGTTCCCCGTGCCTTGTCAAACGTCGGAAAACTGTTTTTCCCACGTGGAAAAAAACTCTATGAAGCGCGTATTCTCGGCCGTGTTTCCATGGACAATATTATTTGCGATATTACCGATATTCCTGACGTGAGTGTTGGTGAATATGCTTTCCTGCTCAATGACTTTTACACTCTTGATGATATGGGGCGCGATGCCGGTACTATCTCTTATGAACTTCTGTCTCGAATCGGAAAAAATCCACGCAAAATTTTGAATATTATCAACTCTTGATTATTTTGTTTTACGGATTATTTCTTCCTTAAGCTTATATTTTCAGTGAGGTATTTTATGCGTAAGTCATTTCTTTTTGTGGCGGCGGCTTTTGTTTTTTTGACATCGGTGGCTTTGGCTCAGTATAATCCTTATGACAGCGGTTATTACGGTCAAACCGGGCAAGATAACGAGCCTTATTCTCCTAACGGTCAGCCGATTATTTATGTGTTTTTTGATAATGCGCCGTGTGATTCCTGCCTTGAGGCTATTCAAAATATTGAACAATCCTATAATAACAACGGCTGGCAAGGGCAATATAACTTCTCAATGATTAATTATGAGGAAGAAGAAGCGGCCGGAAATTATGCCAATGTTGATAACTATAATCTCTATCAGCCTCTTTCCATCGTCTTGCAAGACGTTAATGAAAACGGGTTAAAAACCAAGTTTCTGAAAATCCCTTATGATGAAAACTTTAACCCTTATACTTATCAAGAGGTCTTCTTATCCGAAGTATCAACCTTCTTTACCGATTATGACGACCCTTACGCTCCTTACTAAAAAAATCCCCTTTGAAAAAAATTTTTTCAAAGGGGATTTTTTTATCTCTATTTTCTTTGCCGGCGGAGTTTTAAGGCGGTCAGCTTATCACTCACGATTGAGGTATCTCTGCCGGTTTTGGCCAAGCGTTCATACATTCTCTCAATCTCTTTTTCAAGATATGCCTGATCAATTTCTTCCGAAAGGTTGCTTTTTTCCTCTTCTGTTCCTTGTTTATTGACTTTATCCATTTCGGCCATAATCTCTTCTATATGAAGTTCTTTTTCCTTTTTTAACTTTAAGAAATAGGGCAATTCATAAGCCACTTGGCGGGCATTGGCATAAGCCTGTGCCGTGGTTTGATTCTTATTATAACGCAGTTTTAGCAAGCGGAAGACAACGCTTAATTCCAGACTGTCATCAACCACAATAAAAGGTATCGGATCGGCAAAGCCTTTTAGAGCAATCTCTTTCAAAAACTCAAGCAAATGGTGGAAAAAGCCGTTGACATTATAAAACACAAAAGGTTTTATCGGCAGTAAGCCGTCTTGCATGGCCACACAATCATAGGCTAATTCATCCAAGGTACCAACGCCTCCGGGGGCAAAAACCACAAAATCAGAATTTAGAAGCTTTTGCTTTCTTTCCTCCAAGGTGGTGGCAACAATCACGTTTTCAATTTGTTTGACCAGCTCATCATCTTGCGGATAGAGGCTATAATACTCGGCAGTTGTAATGGCTTGAATCGGAACTTCAGACGAGCCGCTTTGTTTTTTGTTCCAGCCGTCTATCACGCCGCGGGCAACCGCGCCCATAATACCGGCATTTGACAGGCCAAAGTCAAGCTTGAAGTCCATATTAATGATTTGGCGCCCCAGCTCATAAGCCGCGGCAACATACATCGGATCATTACCACCGCGGTGACCGCCGGCAACAAAAACTCTCATGCCTTTCTTTTTGTTTTCGGCAACGAAAGAATCGACAACTTTTTGTTCAAGCTTTTGTTCACTCATGCTTTTATCTCCTCTATATCACCGCGCGCTTGGTCTTTATAAAATTCGTCAGCAAATTCTTGCAAGCGGTCTTGTTCAATGGCCGTTCTTAATCCCTGCATTAATCTTTGATAATAACGAATATTATGCCATGTCAGCAGCATAACTGCCAAAATCTCGTTGCATTTTTGCAAATGGTGGATATAAGCGCGGCTGTAATGGCTGCACAGCGGGCAATCGCAGCCGGCTTCCAGCGGGCGGGGATCTTCACGATGACGGGCATTGCGAATGTTTATCGTGCCATAGCGGGTGAAAGCCTGTGCCGTACGTCCCGAGCGGGTCGGCATGACGCAGTCAAACATATCAACTCCACGTAATACAGCGCCGACAATATCATCCGGACGTCCGACGCCCATTAAATAACGAGGTTTGTCTTCGGGTAACATTGTCGGAGCGTAGTCCAGCACCTCAAACATTTTTTCTTGCCCCTCACCCACGGCCAAACCACCGATAGCATAACCGTCAAAGCCGATTTCTTTAAGCTTTTGGGCAGATTCTTCGCGCAAGTCTTTGAAAACGCTGCCTTGTTGAATACCAAAAATACCATAGCCTTCTCTATCAACAAAAGCATCACGGCTGCGCTTGGCCCAGCGCATGGAGCGCTGCATGGAAACTTCGGCCTCTTTATGTGTGGCCGGAAAAGGTGTGCATTCATCTAAGGCCATAGTGATATTTGAATCCAGCTTATGCTGAATGCTCATTGATTCTTCCGGACTGAGAAAATATTTTTTGCCGTCGACATGAGAGCTAAAAGTTACGCCCTCCTCGGTTAATTTGCGCAGACCGGTTAAGCTCATGACCTGAAAGCCGCCCGAATCGGTTAAAATCGGTTTATCCCAATTCATAAACTTATGCAAGCCGCCCATTTTTGCGACCAAATCTGCTCCGGGGCGAAGCATCAGGTGATAGGTGTTGCCGAGCAAAATCTCTGCCCCCGTTGCGGCGACTGATTCCGGCATCATTGCCTTGACCGTACCACATGTGCCGACCGGCATAAAGGCCGGTGTATTGACAACGCCATGCTTGGTATAAAGTTTGCCGCGGCGCGTCTTGCCGATTGTTTTTAATATCTCAAATTTTAGTGCCATATTCTTTTCCTTGTTTATTTTTTTGATAATGCACTCATTATGCCGATTTGGCAAGGATTTTTATTTGTCCCGCGCAAAAAGAAAGGACCGGAAATCCTTTCCGGCCCTTAGTTAAACAAGGAGCTTTTTTTATTATTTTATCTGTTATGGCTCATCTCGGATTTTATTTTTTCGAGAACACTGTTATATTCACGAACACCTTCCTTCGGATTGGTCGGTTCGGCCGGTGTGTCAAGGCAATTATTTTCGCCGTTGACCGTGTTCCATAAATCCTTAGCCAAAGCATCAAGTTCTTTGCTGTTTGACTTTTGTTGATCGTACCACAAACCGTCTTGATTATCGTGGACAATGCCTTTTTTGGCATTATCTTCCATTAATTCATAAATATCATCAAAATCACGGACACCGTTGGCCGGTACTTTTACTTCCGGCTCTTTTGCTGCCTCTATCGGGGTTGGCTCAACCTCAACATCTACATCTGGAACCGGATCAAGCGGTGCAACCGGCGTTGGCGCTGCCGGAATGATCGGTGTGGGTTGCAGATCAATCTTTTCATCCTGAATTAAATCCGGAATCGGAGCAAGTTTCGGCGTTATCGGTTTAACCGGTTCTGGTCTTACAGGTTCGGGTTTAACCGGCTCTGGTTTAACCGGTTCAGGCTTTACGGGCTCATCCGGAACATTCGGATTGTCATAAACAACTTCTTCGCAATCGCAACAGTTGTCTATAATGATATTATCACCGTTATGAATATTTACATCACCGTTAATCGTGATTCCGCCATGGCCATCATTTCCGCCGGCAATATTGCCATGATCGCCATGTTCAACAATGTCATAATTTTCGCGTGCACCGGCCATAAGACCAAACAAAGCCAATGACAGAGCGGCTTTGCCGACGGCTTGGCCGACATTTTCGTTATTATCAAAGGCTTTCTTAACGTCAGCACCTTGTTTAACCGCGACGGTTGCGCCACCGGCAATGATTTTTCCGGTTGAGGCATATTTGGTAACAGCGTCAACTGTTGTGGCACCGGCGTTGGTTACAATATTATGCGCGGCCATTAAACCTGCCGTTACGGCGGTTAAGCCTGATGTTACCGTATATAATCCGGCAAGGTATGCGTCTTTTTTATGAGCTTTATTATAATCTCTAAAGCTGATGCCGGTTTCTTGGTTGGCTTTTTGATAAGCGCTCAAGTGTGGCACAACATTTTTCTTAAAGGTATAAAGTGAATATACGCCCAAACCGACAGGTCCGCAAGCACCGGCAACCATGACCAAGCCTAAGTCAGTGACGATACCGCTGACACCTTGTACAACAGCCTTAGTTTTGGTGTAGGTTTTGCCGTATTTCTTGGTTAATTTGTCATCTAACTTGCTCAGGCGGCTCTTCAAGCCTTTTACGGCCGGAATTTCACCGAATTTGGCTTTCAGCTTGTTTGCGAACTTATCAACCTGTTGAGAAGCATCGGTAATAACCGCGATTGCGTTGTTCAAGCTGACTTGTCTTTTGTTTTTCTTGCCGCCTTCGTTATATTGGGTCAACATGGTGTCCAGTTCTTGACGAACAGACTTCATGTCTTTCTTTTGGGCCATTTTGGCGGCGTTATCAACGTTCAAAATGCTGAAAACAGCTTTATCAATATTATCTCTTAAGCGTGCGCGAAATTCTTCCGAGGTTACTTTTTCTTTGGAGGTTACTAACTCTGAGATGGTTTGGAGTCTGGCAGATTCTACAATCTCAGAATTCATATCAACCGGGTTGCCGTTTGCATCACGAACGTCCAGCATTTCCAATCCGGCGCGGCTCTGCTTAAAAAACTCATCTTTTTCATCAAGCGGATTTTCGGCATTATCAAATGCTTCCAAAGCCATATAGTTGCGGTTGATTTCGCTGGCGTTGGTTTCCTCTTTTACTTCGACCGGATGTTCATATTGCTCTTGGTTCGGGGCAATATTGGTCGGGTTTTCTTTTTTAAGCTCAACAATGCGGTCTTCAATGCTGCCCAAAACTTTTTCAAAATCTTCGCTTTGGCGCTCTTCAGGTGTGCTGAACTCTTTCATCGCATAAACCGCAGCCATTGATTCTTGCAAATCCATCTGTGGCATTTTTTCTTTTAAGCCGCTGATTTTTTTGCGAGCCTGTTGTTTTAATCTTAAAAATTCAGCGCTGTTTGTATTGTTGTTTTTTTGAAATACATCAAGCACATCTTTGATTTCAGCAAAGCTCATTTCTTTGCCTGACTGAACGCGTTTGATTGCTTCTACATTTTCCATAATTTGGATACTCCTGTTTGTTTAACTTTCAGTAATATAGCACAAAAAAAGAATCGTTGCAAGCATTATTTTGACAAATTTTGTATTTTTCTGATATTATTTTGTTGTTTTTGTATAATCATTAATCTATCTTATTGTTTTTACTAAAAAAGCTTGTCTTTTTATCGGCAAGCTTTTTTAGTTGTTTTATCTGCTGTTATCACGTTTTTTCAAAACATATTTGCCTAAATCGTTTTTAACATATTTTTCTTTGCCGTCGGCAACCTCGGTTTGAACGTCTTTGCGATCTACATGATAGGTTGTGCCGTTGATGGTTTGTTTTAAGCTTGCTTCCTGTTTTTTGCCGTCTTTGGTGAATTCGCCACGATGGCGGGTGCCGTCTTTGACTTCTTGGCGCATTCTTTGCAGAGAGCTGACTCTATCTTCGTGAAGCTTGAAAACATCTTCTTTTACTGCGCTTTTATTCCTTATACCGTTTATAACCTTGCGCGCTCTTTCGATTTCTTGCTTCTTTTCAGGATTTTTCTTTTCATCATAGATGAGCTCGTCATTGGCAAGATTCGTTATTTTTACGCCAGTTTCTTTGGCTGCCGTGTAGGCAATTAATCTTTCCGTCGGATCTTTAATCTGGCCAAAATCAAGTGCGCCCTTACCTTCTTTGAGCTTTTTCAACTCCTCAACCTTGGCTTTATACTTATCTTCGATTTTGTTCTTTTCATTAAAGTCATTAATCTTGGCCTTGGTTGCATCGTCCAAATTCTTAAAACATTCCATGTTCAAGTCAATATAGCGTGGGCCGTTTTTGAACTTCATATCCTCTTGAACGCAGGCAGCAGCGAGTTTGGCTTTATAGTCATCACTTTTGATGTCGCCAAAATTTATAACTTCGGTTTTATCCTTTTTTTCAATTTGAACAAGGGTCAAGAACTGATCATATTCCCCGTTGCTCATATTCACATTAGAGCGGTCTTGATAATGAATATTATCAGCGCCAACCTTTAGGCCTAAATCCGGTGCTTGGGCCTCTGTGGTTTCGGCAAACTCTTTGCCTTTTTTCTCTGCAAACTTTTTCCATTCTTCACGGCGCAAAGCTTTCCAGTCTTGGTTCGTATTTTCTGCGCTTGGCTGCGGTTTGTCGTCTTTATTTTCGCTTACCTTAACCTCTTTTTTATTTTCTTCTTTATTTTCTTCATCTTCGGCCTCAGGCTCATCAATCACAACCTGATTATTGTCTTTGGGCTTGTCCGCCCCTTGATTGCCATTATCTTCTTTTGGTTTATTTTGAGATTGGGGGTCTTTATCAGAATCTTCTTTTTTCAATTTTTCAATATAGCTTTCTCTTTTATCCTCAGGCATTTTTTGAAGCTTTGCGAGCTCTTTTTTCAATCTTTCATCTGACCAATTTTTGTCTTTAGCGATTTCTTTTATTTGGTCTTCAAAATCTTTTATATCAGCCATTGTCGTTCTCCCGTTTAAGCGAAAGCGTTATCTTCCGCCTTCTCGATTTCTTAACATGTATTTGCCTATATTGTTCTTCTTATATTGTTCTTTACCTGCCACATTTTCCGTTGCGACATCTTTACGGTCAACATGATAGGTTGTGCCATTAATCGTTTGGCGTAACTGTGCTTCTTTCTTTTGTCCGTCTTGAGTGTATTCTCCACGGTGGCGGGTGCCGTCTTTGACTTCTTGGCGCATTCTTTGCAGCGATTTTACTCTTCTTTCATGCATATCAAAGGCATCTTCTTTAACTGCATTTTTATCTCTTACGCCATTAATGGCAGCGCGCGCTCTTTCTATATCTTTTTTCTTTTCCGGATTTTTCTTTTCATCATAGATGAGCTCATCATTGGCCAGATTGGTGATGTTTAATCCTGTTTCTTTGGCTGCCGTATAGGCTATTAATCTTTCTGTCGGGTCTTTAATCTGACTGAAATCTAATGACCCATTGTTTTCTTTTAACTTTTTATATTCAGCAACTTTGGCTTTGTAATTGTCTTCGACCTTGTTCTTTTCGTTATAATCTGTTATTTTTTCTTTTGTCGCCTCATCCAAGTTCTTAAAATACTTACTATTTAAATCAATATAACGAGCTCCGTTTTTAAATTTTAGCCCCGTTTGAATGCATGCTGCGGTTACTTTTTCTTTAAATTCTTGGCTTTCTCCGTCAATGATTACCCCTTTAGAGCCATTTGCTTTTTCTGTTTTGGCTACGGTTAAAAAGACGCCGTAATCCGCACTGGCTGAGGTATAGATTTTGGGGCCATTGTATGCAACCCTTCCGCCGCCGATTTTGAATGAGCCATCTTTTTCTTCTTCAAAATCAAGACCGTTTTCATCGGCATATTTTTTTAAGGCGTCTCGCCTTTTTTCCATTAGATCTTTATCTTCCGGTTTGTTACCTTCTTTATCTTCAGGGACTTTATCTTCAAGTTCTTTCATTGTGGTGGCAGCGCCATCATTATCGTTCTCTTCTTTTTTTAATTTGTCGACATAGCTTTCTCTTTCGCTCTCATGGGTGTCATGAATCTTCTCAATCTCTTTTTTGATTTTTTCGTCAGACCAATTTTTATTTTTTCCGATTTCTTTGATTTGGTCTTCATAATCTTTTATGTCAGCCATTGTCGTTCTCCGAAAACCTTATTTATAGACAATATATCATATTTTTTTGGTTTTGTCTAATTTTATTTTTATATTCTATTTTAATCTTTATAATTTTTTCTTAATTTTTTGATTTAAAACAAAAAAACGGAGAGGTTTTGCCCTCCCCGTTTGTTTTGCTTGTGCCTTATTTAAGCAACTTTGGCGTTGCAGACTTTGGCGTCATATTTGAGCTTGGCGCCTTCAATATCCGCCTCGGTGCCGTTCGGGCAGCCTTTTTCAACCTTCAAGGCTAAAACCTGCTCGGCAATGTAGTCTTTGTTTTCTTCCAAAGCTTTTGCCAACTCAGCATCAGAGGTTTCATAACAGAGCTCTATTCTGTCTGAGATGTTGAAGTCTTTGTCCTTTCTTAAGGTTTGTACCAAGCGGACAAAGTCACGCGCCATGCCCTCGCGCTTGAGATCATCGGTAACAACCGTGTCCAGCGTGACAACAGCTTTGTTATCAGCAAAGGCCTTGCCGGCGACGCCTGGCTTCATCTCCAAGCGAACTTCAAACAAATCTGTTCCAAGTTCTTTGCCGGCGATTTGCAAGCTGCCGTCTTCCTTAAGCTGCCACTGGCCTTGCTTATAGGCTGCCATAACAGCGCCCATATCTTTGCCCAAAGTCTTACCCAAAAGCGGGGTGTAAAGATAAACTTTTTTCTCGGCATAGTTCTCTAAGGCACTATCAAACAAGACTTCTTTGACATTTAATTCGTCTTTGACAATCTCTTGATAGGCCGGAGACAATTCAGCCCCGACAACCGTCAAGCTTCTTAACGGCAAGCGGTTGCGGAGGTTCTTTTCCTCACGAATAAACTTACCGGTTGAGCAAAGGTCTTGAACAAAGTCCATCTTCTCAACAAGGTCTTTGTCTTCGGTAATCTCGCTCAAGGTCGGATAATCGGTCAGGTGTACAGACTCACCGCCGGTCAGGGTTTTGTAAACATATTCGCTGACAAAAGGCATTAATGGAGCAATTATCTTGGCAACATTTACCAAAACCGTATACAGCGTGTCAAAGGCCTGAGTATCACCTTCCCAGAAGCGGTCACGGGTGCGGCGGATGTACCAGTTGTTCAAAATCTCCATGAAGGTTGCCGTTTCGTTCGTGGCCTGTGCAACATCATAGCTTTCAAGCCCAGACTTAACGACATCTCTTAATCTCTTGAGTTTTGACAAGATGTAATTATCAATCGCCTCAGAAGAATGAGAAATCTCTTTGGCCTGATATTCTTCGGCATTCGCATAAAGCGTGAAGAAATAAAAGGCGTTCCACAGCGGGATTTGAGCAATTCTTGAGGCTTTGGCGATTTCTTTGCCCTCTTTATCAACGGCTAAGTTTCCACCCTTTAATACCGGAGAAGATACCAAGAACCAACGCAAAGCGTCTGAACCAATACTTTCCAAAATCTCATTGGGGTCAGGATAATTCTTCAGACGTTTTGAAAGCTTTTGCCCGCCTTCTGCCATCAACAAACCGGTGCAGATACAATTCTTAAAGGCCGGACGATTGTGCAAAGCAGTTGAAAGCACGGTCAAGGTATAGAACCAACCACGAGTTTGGTCCATCGCCTCAACAATAAAGTCAGCCGGAAAATGACTTTCAAACCATTCTTTGTTTTCAAACGGATAATGAACCTGTGCGTAAGGCATTGAGCCTGACTCAAACCAGCAGTCAAAAACATCACTCACGCGGCGCATCATGGTTTGGCCCGACGGATCATCCGGATTGGGGTAAACAACACCGTCAATATAAGGCTTGTGCAAGTCGGTCACAGTATGTCCGGTTTTGGCTTTTATTTCTTCAATCGAGCCGAAAACATCTATTCTTGGGAATTTTGGATTATCCGACTTCCAGACCGGAATCGGCGTTCCCCAAAAACGGTTGCGCGAAATTGACCAATCTCTTGCGCCTTCAAGCCATTTGCCAAAGCGGCCGTCTTTAATATGCTCCGGAATCCAGTTGATCTGCTGATTGTTCTTAACCATTTCATCACGGAAATCCGTTACCTTAACAAACCAGCTTGACATTGCTTTATAAATTAACGGCGTGTCGGTGCGCCAGCAGAATGGATAAGAGTGCGTATATTGTTCTTTTTTGACCAAAATTCCCTTTTCTTTCAACAACTGCATGATCGGTTCGTTGGTCTCAAAAACCTGTTTACCTTCATAGTCGGGAACTTCGGCAGTAAATTTGCCGGCCTCATCAACCGGACAAACAACCGGAAAGTCTTTATCATAAGCGCGGCAAGCGTCAAAGTCGTCTTGGCCGAATCCGGGGGCGATGTGAACGACACCGGTTCCGTCTTCGGTCGAGACAAAGTCTCCGCTCAAGACCTTAAACGCACCTTTGGCTTTTAAGTCCTTAAAGTAAGGGAACATCGGCTCATAGCTCAAGCCCAACAGTTTGCTGCCTTTAATCGTGCCGACTTGGGTGGCGTGTTCAAGTTGTTTTTTATAACGTCCGAGAAGAGCCTGTGCCAAAATATATTTCTGGCCGTTTTCTTCCATGACGGCGTAATCAATATCTTTACCAACAGCCAGCATTAAGTTTGACGGCAAGGTCCATGGTGTGGTTGTCCAGACCAGAATATTCATCCCGTTTTCGAGCTTAAACATAACGGTGATGGCGTTATCGGTCTTTTCTTGATACCCTAAATTTACCTCAAAGTTTGACAAAGGCGTTTCTGCGGCCCAAGAATAAGGCAAAACGCGGTAGTCTTCATAAACCAAGCCCTTATCATAGAGTTCCTTGAAGTTATGGATAACGCTTTCCATAAACGGCAAGTCCATGGTCTTATAATCGTGATTGAAATCAACCCAGCGGCCGATACGCTTAAACATATTTACCCAAATGCCAGAATATTTCAAAACATCAGAGCGGCAGAAGTTGTTAAACTTTTCAACCCCATATTCTTCAATTTGTTTACGTCCCGAGACGCCAAGCTGTTTTTCAGCCGACATTTCGGCCGGAAGACCGTGACAGTCCCAGCCAAGGCGACGTTCAACTTTTTTGCCATTCATCGTTTGAAAACGTGCGACAACGTCTTTGACATAAGACACCATAATGTGCCCATAGTGCGGGGTTCCGTTCGCAAACGGAGGGCCGTCATAAAACACAAATTCGGCAGCGCCGTCACGGTTGTGAACCGACTTTTCAAAAGTTTTATCTTCTTCCCAAAACTTCAAAACTTCTTTTTCAAGCTCGACAAAGTCAGGCTTTGCCTTAACCTCTGCATAATGTTTTGTCATCTATAAAACATCCTATAACTTATTGATTAAATAAAAAAAATGTCGTGAAAAAAAATTTATATTATTTATGCAAGAAAATCTATCCCCTAAGGGATAATAATGAAAATTTGAGATATGTAAAAATCTTGCATCATATTTTGTCTTCCTTAAAAACTGGGAGTAGTTTAATACAACAATTTTTGTGAGTCAAATATATTTTCCGAAAATATCTCACCTTAAAATAAAAATCATCTTGAAAACTTGGCGAATTTATGTTATATTAGAGTCGTGAAGACAAGCTAAGAAAGGTGATATTATGTTGAATTCGCGGAATTATGCGGTTTTGGCCGCAATGCTGTCGGCGGCCGTATTGTTGCCGATGAGCGCAATGGCTGATATTTCTTTTACCGAGGGTGGAGAACGACTTATCAACACACTTCACACACACCTCTATTCTCCGGCCTCGGGCTTGTCTTCTCCTGATGAGATTAAATTGGCGGCGGTGTGCTTTATTAATGATACCGCGGCTTGTAGCGGCGAAGCGTTTGGTAATACCGAAAACAATGGCGGAAATGGCGGCTCCGGTGGGGCGCCTGATTATGATTTGAATGACGCCGAACGTTGCCGCAAAGAAGGTTATGGACTAACTTCTTGTGCCGCGGGAGAAACGCCAGAAGGTTTTTGTATTTATAACAGTAATTACTTTGCCCGTTGCGTTTGCCCCTCTGGTTACAAAACTTGCGAACCACCTTATTATGGCGTCGGTACGGCTTGCGGAAATAAATATGCGTCTTGCGAAGAAGACACCGAGCGTGCTTGTACGGAGCTAGATTCTGAATTTACTGACACCTGCCAAACAGGCTGGAAAGTCGATCCGAATAATGCTTGCGAATATGACGCCACATTCGGAAAATGTTGTAATCTTTGCGAAGGTTATGATTACACGACTATTCCCGAAGGATATATTGCTGATGGTACCGCTTGTGTTGATTGCAACGGAACGAGCAAATATAAAATCAAGATTAATCCTTGTGACGGATTTCAAGATTGCGGCGTTATGGGTGGCGATACCGGCGCACAAACCTGTATGTCCGGTTCACAAATAAAATACGACAACTGCAAACCTTGCCCAAACTTGGGTACTTTTTCAAGCTGTCCAACAGGCACAAATTGCGAATATGAAGCTTGTTCCGGTTTGTGGTATACAACCGGCTGTCAAAGTGGTTACACCAACTTTTGTACACTGCCAACAACAGACTGTACAGCTTTAGGCTATAAAAAAACAACTTGTAGCGGCAAGACATTAAAATGTCCTTATGACAGCGCTTATGTGCTGTGTCTTTAATTTTTAAAAAGGAGAAACAAAATGAGAAAAATTATATTAATGACAAGCGCTGTTGTATTATTTCCGTTGTCAACGGTTGCACAAACAACTTGCACGTCTTCCCCTGATTGCGAAAGCTTGGGCTATACGGAATCATCTTGTCCAAACGGTGGTGTCAAATGCCCTTGGGGCGATAAATGGGCTTGTTTGACAGATGCTGAAATGGTATGTGCAGATAACGGATTCCTGTATTCTTGTGTTGGAACCGGATATTCTGCCGGTAGTGGCGATTCTTGTGAAAATAAATATAAGTCTTGCAAATGTACTTCTCCTTATACTTGGAGCGGAACAGCTTGTAGCTGCCCGACAAAATACAAATATACTTGTACGGGAACCGGATATTCCGGTGGTAATGGAACGGATTGTGATAATAAATATGCAAAATGCAATTGTTCCAGTAATTATATATGGAGTAGCGGAAAATGCAAATCAAATTGCTCCAGTAGTTATCAATATTCTTGCACGGGCGCTTATGAAAGTCCAGTTGGAACTGCTTGTGGCGGAAAATATACATCTTGCTCCTGTTCTTCTCCTTATACTTGGAGCAGCGGTGATTGTGTTTGTTCATCCAGTTATAAATATTCTTGTACAGGAGCAAATGAGGATGGTGGTTCTGGCTCGAGTTGTGGGGGTAAGTATCGATCTTGTAAGTGCAAAAGCGGCTATTATTGGGATGATTGCCATGATTCCTGCATAGCAGGCACTCGACCATCAGGTGGCTCACAATGCGGATATCCTAATGTACCAGAAGTATGATTGTAATAATTAAGTTTTTTCTTTCTTGACTCAATTTTGAATCATATGATAGAAACGGCTTAGCATTTTATTTTTATTATATTTATTATGGTGGAACATATTATTTTTTCGGCGGTATTGATTTTACTTGCCGCAGGTGTGTTGTTTTACGACATTCGTCGAAGTAAGAGGCGTTCCGTCTGGAACGGAATTCGCATTATGGCGGCCTGTTGTTTGCTGTTTATTGCATTCAGCATTTCCGGCATCAGCTTGTGGTTGGCTCAGATTTCCGGAATGTGGTTTCCGCTGCTTTACCTTTTGCTTATTTGTGCTTTTTACGCGATTGTTTTTGCCTTAGCCGTGGCTTACATAAAATACAAAAACAAAAGGCACTAATCTGTTTCCAAAAAAGCTTCCGAACTGGTCGGAAGCTTTTTTGCTATTTCTTTTTCTGAACCATGTATATCCTATATTGGCGACATTTTTTGTTTTTGTCTTTGTAGTCAACCCAAACCGACTTTCCGCTGTTGCGATAATAAACATAATAACCGCTCAATTGATTTTTAACCGGCTGTTTCGGAACGTCGCGACTACAGGATATTTCACATTTTTCACTTTTGACATTACGCCTGATTTTGATAAACTCGCCATCGTTTAAGGTGAATATCAAAATATGAATATTGTCACTTTCGGGATAAAAGATAATCTGGTTCTTAAACCCGACATTCAGTTGATTTTCAAAGGTGAACTCTTCGGCAATGCCTTTGTCAATCATAATGGCATAAGGCTTGGTTTCACGTTTGATAAGATAACTGGTGGTCTGCGCCTTAAGCCCGAGGCTCAAAAAAAGTCCCAAGCTCAACATAATCATAATAATTTTTGTTTTCATACACGAAATAATTTAAGGGTTAATAATATATTTGCATCCCTATTAATTCACGCAAAAGTTGATTTGTCAAGCTTTTATGCGTTGTGGGGCAGATGGAGTTCGCCGCCGGATAAGGGTTCTTTCACGCCGGTTGTTCCGGGGAAGGTAATCGGCAGCCCAAAATAACTCCTAACCGCCAGATAAGCGAAGGCTTGCGCCTCAATCGCATCCACATTCCAGCCCACCTCTTTGGCGGTTTCTATTTCTATTTTTGGCAGCCGCTGACGGATAAATCTGATTAAGGTCGGGTTATTGGCCCCACCGCCGCTGACAATGATTTTTTTCGGTGGTTCGGGCAAGAAAAAGCTGACTGAATAGCTGATGGCTTCAGCGGCAAAGGCGGTGGCAGTGGCCGCTCCGTCTTCGAGCGACAAGCCTTCCAGATGTTCCAGTTTTTCATTAAATATATTGCGGTCAATGGATTTGGGCGGATATTTAGCAAAATATTTGTGCTTCATTAAAGAGTTCAGAATCGGCTCATTTATCTTGCCGCTTATGGCCAATTTACCGTTATAATCCATATGCATGCCGGCATGCTTGCGCACCCAGTCATTAACCGGCGCATTTCCGGGGCCGGTATCAAAGGCAATCATCTCGCCGGTTGCGCCAATCCAAGTGATATTAGAAACCCCGCCGATATTCAATACGGCAATCGGTTTTTCATATTCGGCGCACAGAGCTTCATGAAAAACCGGCACCAGCGGCGCCCCTTGGCCACCGGCCAAAACATCGGCATTACGAAAGCGGTTGACCACTTTTATGCCGGTTAAATCGGCCAAAAGCTGCCCGTCACCGATTTGATGAGTATAGTGATTTTCGGGTTCGTGATGAATTGTATGCCCATGAAAGCCGATAATATCAACAGGCTCATCTTCTCCTTCCAAAAACTCTTTAACCACACCGGCATGAAAGGCTGTTAAAGAATTTTCGACCAGACTTATTTTAGCGGCATTTTCCGCCGTGTCGGGTTTAAGCCCCAAAATTGAGCGTATTTGCTCCTGCAAGTTTTCGTCATAAGGAACGGTATAAGCCCGACCAAAGTCATAGACATCAATCCCGTCTGTTTCAATCAGCGCAATATCCACCCCGTCCAGCGAGGTTCCGCTCATCAACCCTATTGCGCGAAGCTTTTTGATATTATCCATAAAAAAGTTCATCTCCCTTATTGCGTTATTTTATTTATATGTTATTATCCTTAAGACTTGTTTAATTAAATCATTTTAAGGAAAGGAAAAATGAGCAATTTTAAATCCCTTTTTCTCAACATTATGCTTGAGCGCGGCTTTTATAATCAATGTACGAATGACGACGGGTTTGATGCCTATTTGTACGAATGCGAAAAATCAGGAAAGCCGGCCGTAGGGTATTTGGGCTCTGACCCGACCGGTGACAGCCTGCATGTCGGGCATATTGTGCCTTTGATGATGATGCGCTGGTTCCAAAAATGCGGACATAAACCATTAACGCTTGTCGGCGGCGCCACCGCCAGAATCGGCGATCCTTCGGGCAAAGACAAACTTCGTCCTTTTCTTGATGAAGAAACACTTCAGCATAATATCAAAGGCTTGAAAAAGTCTTTTTCAAAGTTTTTAAAATTTGGCGACGGCGCAACGGATGCCCAGATGGTTGATAACTGGGATTGGTTCAAAGACATTAACTATCTGTCTTTTTTGCGTGATATCGGAACTTATTATTCCGTCAACCGCATGTTGACCATGGACAGCGTTAAAACCCGTCTGGAACGTGAACAGCCGATGAGCTTTTTGGAATTTAACTATATGTTGCTCCAAGGCTATGATTTTTGCCAGCTTTATAAGACTTATGGCTGCCGCGCGCAAATTGCCGGTTCTGACCAATGGGGCAATATTACTTCCGGAACAGAGCTTGGCCGTCGTAAATATGATGTTGAGCTTTTTGGCTTTACCAGCCCGATTATCACCGATTCAAACGGCAAAAAAATGGGCAAATCCGAAGGCAACGCCGTTTGGATTAACGAAGAAAAACTCTCATCTTATGACTATTATCAATACTTCCGCAATATCGGAGACGCCGAGGTTGGAAAATGCTTGCGGATTTATACAGATTTACCGATGGACGAGGTTCGTCGTCTGGAGGCCTTGAAAGACAAAGAGATCAACGAGGCGAAGAAAATTCTTGCCTTTGAGGCTACTAAGATTTGCCGTGGCGAGGCTGAGGCTATCGCCGCGCAAGACACCGCGGTTCAAACTTTTGAACAAGGCGAGGCCGGCGGAAATTTACCGACGATAGATGTGCCCTCTATTGAAGGTCTGCCGGTTATTGACGCATTTTTACAACTTGGTTTTGTTGCAAGCAAAGGCGAAGCCCGCCGCCTTATCAAACAAGCCGGATTAAAGCTTAATGACGCACCGATTGTTGATGAAAACTACAAACTTTCGGCCGCAGATATTATCAATGGACAAGTCAAGCTTTCTCAGGGCAAAAAGAAACACGGCTTGATTAAGCAAGCTTCTTAATTTGGCTTTGATGTCCTATGTTTAAGCACGGTTCTTGGGAAATCGTGCTTTTTTGTTTTGGCTTATCTCATTCCGGTGTTGATATTTGTTCAAAAAAGTCTTAAATTTATTTTCAGGGTTTTATTTGGAGAATGACTATGCCGGATAATCTGCCGGAATTAAGAGATATTCATTTGCCGAGCGAAGGCGTTTCCGCTTTTCCATTGGCTTATGGGTGGTATGTACTTATCCTTGCCCTTATCGGGCTTTGGCTTTTGTGGCGTGGCTTTTTAATCTTGCGCCGCAAAAGTAAAAAACGCTATGCCTTCCGTTTGCTTAGCGCTTATCCGCAGAACAATATCGAATCGGCGGTACAGATGTCTAATCTGTTGCGACGAATCTGTGTGCTTAAATTTCCACAGGCAACGGCTTTGTTTGGTCAAAATTGGATTGACTTTCTTAATCAGCATAGCAAGAAAAAAATTATGGGGCAAACCGCAAAACTCCTTATCAATGCCCCTTATATTAAGCCCTCATCTCCTGATTTTAGCGGTGAGGATGTGGCTCAACTTCGTGATTTTTGTCGTGAGTGGATAGGAGAAAATCTATGAACCATTTCGCTTATCCTCAAATGTTTTGGCTATTGTTGTTGCCTTTTGTTTTTCGGGCGATTCTGCCTGCCGTGCGCGGCCTGCATGGCGACGCTTTGCGTGTTCCGTTTCTAAAAGATATTGAGCGTATTAATCTTAAGGCCGGCGGGATATGGAACACCGCAGCCCCCACCATCAAAAAAAGCCCGCTGAATAAAATCGTGCTGTTTTTAATTTGGGCTTTGCTGGTCACGGCGGTTGCACGTCCGCTTTGGGTCGGAAAGCCGGTGCGCTTACCAGCCATGAGCCGCGATATTCTTCTTGTGGTTGATATTTCAACCTCAATGTTAGAGCAAGATTTTGTACTGGGAAATAACCGCGTTGACCGCTTAACCGCCGTTAAAAAAACAGCCACGGACTTTATCCGCAAACGTGTCGATGACCGCATAGGCTTGGTTTTGTTCGGCTCGCTTGCTTATGTTCAGGCTCCGATTACTTATGATAAAAAATCCGTTGAAGAAATTTTGCTTGCCACCGATGCCGGTATGGCCGGAAATTCAACCTCTATCGGTGACGCGATTGGTGCCTCGCTCAAATCGCTGCGTTCCAGCTCAAACCTTGATAAAAAAGTCATCATCCTTTTAACCGATGGCGAAAACAACAGCGGCCGCCTTTCCCTCGCCCAAGCCATTAAGCTCGCAAAAGATGAAAATGTAAAAATCTATACCATTGGCGTCGGCGCTGAAAAAAGCCTGATAAACTCTATATTTGGGATTAATTTAAGCATGCCTTCCGGCCTTGATGAAGAAAGCCTTGCGCAAATTGCCAAAGAAACTCAGGGCTCATATTTCAGAGCCAAAAATACGCAAAGCCTTGAAAAAATTTATGCCGAAATTGATAAGCTCGAAGCCAATGAAAATGAGGCAAAATTTGTGCGAGATGTGCAAGAGCGCTTTTATATTCCGCTTTCTGCCGCCTTGTTGTTGAGCCTGTTCTTGTTCTTTTGGCAAAGACGGAGGGAGTAAGTCATGAATGAATTTTTGAATAATTTTCATTTTCTGCGCCCATGGTGGTTGCTGGCTCTTATCCTGCCGCTGATTTTGATGTTTAAGTTTTCTCATGGCGGACAGTCCTTATCCAGTTGGGTTAAGGTTTGCGATAAAAAGCTGCTTAACTTCTTGCTGATTAAGGGCAGCTCCAAGCAGCGCCGTTTTGTTTCTGTTTTGGCGTTTATTGGTTCGATTGTGGCGATTTTAGCCCTTGCCGGTCCATCATGGAACAAAATCGAGATTCCTTCTTTAGCTCCGCAAAATCCGGTGATGCTGGTTCTGGATTTGTCTTCTGATATTAGCAAAACCGACATCACCCCCAATCGTTTGGCGCGTGCAAAATTTAAAATTACGGACCTATTGGAACAGCTTAAAACACAGCAGGTTGGTTTGATTGTTTACAGCGGCGAGCCCTTTATGATTACGCCGATTACCGATGACGCCCAACTTATTATCAATCTTTTGCCTGAGGTAGACCGCAAGATTATGCCCATCAACGGCAGCCGCCTTGACCGAGCCATAGCTTTTGCCGCCCAAAAACTGTCCGAAGCCGGCTTCGCGCAAGGAAATATCATAATCTTTGCCGGAAGCGGCGGACAAGACACTGCGCTTGCCCTTAATGCCGCAGAAAAAGCCAAAACCGAAGGTTATAAGGTTTCAGCCTTGGCCATTAGCGCCGATAATATTTCTATTCTTAAAGAGCTTGCGCAAAGAGGCGGCGGCATTTATCAAAAAATCTCGGCTAATGACCGTGATATATCCGCCTTTATCTCTTTGTTTGAGGCCGAGCGCTCCGATGAATTAAAAACATCGGACAACAAGCGTGCCATTTGGCTGGATTATGGTTATTATCTGTGCTTTATCCCACTTTTGTGCTGTTTGTACTTTTTCCGCAAGGGCGTGTTGATTTTAGTCTTTATGCTCTCTTGCGTTGCTCCCGCCTCTGCCGGATTTTTCTTAAATGACAATCAAGAGGGGATGAAGGCTTTTAATCGGCAAGACTACGCAACCGCGGCTCAAAAGTTTAAGGATATTGACTGGAAGGCCTCAAGTCTTTATAAATCCGGAGATTATCAAAAAGCTCTTGCCGCCTTTAATCAAAGTCAAGGCCCAGAGGCTCTTTATAATCAGGGCAATGCGCTGGCCAAAAGCGGCAAAATCGACGAGGCTATCAAAAAATATGAAGAAGTCTTGAAAAACAATCCGAATCATGAAGACGCAAAGTTTAATCTTGAGTATCTGAAGCAACAACAGCAAAACAACTCTCAGCAACAGAGCCAAAATCAAGATCAGAATCAGGACAAACAAGACCAACAGCAGAACCAGCAACAGCAAGAACAAAATCAGCAGCAAAACAATGCTGACCAAAATCAGGAACAAAACCAAGACCAACAGCAGCAGAATCAACAAAATCAAAATCAGGATTCTCAAGAAGATAAGCCGCAAGATTCTGAAGAACAACAGAACCAACAGCAACAACCTCTTGATAATCAAAAAGCTGATGATACCGAGCAACAGGCGCAGCAACAACCAAAACCGCAGCCTCTGCCGCAAAATCAAGATGATGAAAAAGAATATAACGAACAAATTCAAGCGCGCGAACAACAATATCGTGAGATTCCCGAAGATCCGGGAGGGTTATTGCGCGCTTTTATATTTAAGGAATATCAAAAAAACAGATATGGAGATTAGCAAATGAAAAGACTTGTCCTTTTGCTTATTGTCTTACTTGTCGGCTTGTGCTCTTTGGCCGATGCCGCAGAGCTTAAAGCCACACTTAATAAAAATCAGATTATACAAGGCGAGGCCGTAACCCTTACATTGAGTTATGACGGCGCCCAAACCAATGAACTGCCGGATTTTGCACCGCTGGATAAAGATTTTAACATTTTTTCGGTCAGCAATGCTTATCAGCATAATTATATTAACGGAAAAATCTCACAAAATCGCGAGTGGAAAGTCCAGCTTATGCCAAAATCCTCCGGCCAAATGACTATTCCACCCCTTGCTTTAGGTTCACTTAAGAGTCAGCCTCTGAGCTTAGAGGTTTTGCCCGCCAGCCCCGAAAATATCAAAAAACAAAATGAGCAAAATGCGCAAGCTGCTCATGCCCCGCGTTATGCGGTTGAAGCCGAGATTGATAACAAAAATCCCTTTGTGCAACAAGAAGTTAATCTAACCCTTAAGATTTATGACACCGGCGGTTTGCAAATTGATAGAATTGTGCCTTTGGTTAATGACGAAAACAACTGGGTGATTCAGTCTTTGGGCGAGCCGGAGCTCGAAACGGTCAAAATCGGCGGCCAAGATGTTCGGGTTATAAAAATCAAAATGGCTCTCTTCCCGCAAAAAAGCGGAGAGCTGGATGTGCCCGAGATTGCGGTTGAAGGATATTATTTATCTCAAGGCGGCGACCCGATGCAAAAAATCTTTGAAAGTTTCGGTGCTTTCAAAATCAGCGCGCTTGACCCTGATTTAGCAGACATTTTTGCCACAAAAAATGTTGTTTCTTTGCGAACGGATCCGATGAAAATTTCGGTAAAACCTGTTCCGGCAGCGGCACAAGGCGGCTGGTGGGTTCCGGCCGAAAGTTTAGAGCTCTATTCTGAATGGAAGCCTAATCCGCCGAAATTTAAGGTCGGAAAAGCCGTTACCCGCAATATTTATATCAAAGCCGTCGGTGTTATGGATGCCCAACTGCCAAACATCAAATTTATCGACAGTGGCTCACTTAAGCAATATCCTGAAAAGCCGCTTAGCGAGGTTAAAATCGAAAACGGCAAAATCGTGTCTTATCGCCTGATTTCAAATGTTTATATTCCTTCAAAAAGTGGAAATGTAACCATTCCGGAAGTCAGTGTCAAATGGTTTAATATCAAGACCCAGCAAGTCGAAACGGCGTCTTTGCCGGAGATGACGATTTCAGTTGCCGCAGACCCCAGTGCTATCCCACAGGAAGAAGAAATTGTTGAACAACCGAGCATTTCTGCTCCAACAACGGCGGCTGTTAATGATACTCCGGCTAAAAATGCCCCGGTTGCTAACGATCAGCCGGATTGGCGTGTGGCGGCGTTAACCGCCTTTGGTGCCGGTTTGTTCCTCGGAGTTTTGATTTTTGCCTTTTTCCGTGCGAAGAAAACCTATCAGCAAAGCGGCGAAAGTTTGAAAAACTTTGATAAAGCCGTCATCAAATATGCCAAAGAAAAAGACCTTAAAAACCTTCGTGATAGCCTCATTGCTTGGGCTAAAGAAACTTATCAAAATCCGGCAATTTCAAACCTCAACGACATTGCCGCGCATAGTCATAATGCGGCATTTAAGAGCGAACTTGATAAGCTGTCTTCTTGCTTGTACGGTAAAGAAACCTTGATTTGGGATAACAGCAATTTCTTGTCAATTTTTGAAAAAGTCCGCAAGACAAAGCCTCATTCCCACCAAGAGGAAAAACCTCTTCCCGAGCTGTATAAATAATAAAAGTAGAAAAAAAATGGAGCGAGGGTTTATCTCGCTCCGATTTTATAAAATTTTGATAATTACCACTGGACACCGTTTATGCAGCGATCGGGATTTTTTTGGCAATAGTCGTCTTCATGGCCCATGTTGTGAAGACGTTCCCTTTTTTCGGGAAAGTCACCGGCCGTAAAGCAGCCCGAGAGAATCAGAACCATGACCAACATTATAAATTTTTTCATATCTTGTTCCTTAAAAAACTATTTTGTAACTCATGATGACCAAAATCACCGTCACTATTCTTGCCATTTGTTTAATCCATGTGCTCTTGTCATATTTATCCGAGCTCTTCCATATCCCGGACAAGACAACAACACTGTACCAAACAAAGATAACCAAACTTCCAAGGTAAAGGCAGGTGTTTGCAACAATGCCTGTGTCCATATTCAGCGGGTTAAAGTATTTACTGTAATAGGTGTAAAGGCTGATGCCTTTTAACTTTCCGGCAAGAAAGCTACCAAACAGGCGGACGACAAATATTACCAGCGCCATGCCCAGCACACCAAACTTCCAGAAGGTGTCACTTAAACTCAACTCTCCGGCAATAAGTTTTTTAATCATATCTTACCCCCTTATTTATTTAAGTTTATTTTGACTTTTCTTGTTCTTCTTGGCAAGCAAAATTTTGGTGAATTCAACAGACCTTTCTTAAAAATGCATTCTGATATCTTTATAAGGTTTCAAGCCCAAGTCTTTTTGCACCTTGGCGATATATTCATGCAAAGCGCCCCAGTTGCTGTTGCGCTCGATGAAGGCTTTTGCCTGTTCCGGCGACTTGGAGAGCTGGACCTCTATCGTCTCGGCCAAAATCTTGTGCATGACCTCGGGCATTTTATCAAAATGAATGACCAGCTTATTATCGGCGTCAAATTCGATGGCGCCATGCTCAAGCAAATAGTTAAAATGAATCAAATCGCCGGTTCTGTGCGGTTGAGAAGCCTGGGGTTTTGACTTTAACAGCAAGCGAACAATCCAAGTTGTATATATTTCTTTCAACTGTTGTTCATTAATGATTCCGGCTTTTACATATTCCGGCATAAAAGTTATGGACACAACATCGGCTTTGTTTTCTTCGATTGTATGTTTATAAAGTCCCAGCGCATTTTGATAGCTGCTGTCGGGTCCTAAAGAATGGCCGTTTTCGTGCCCGATGACAAAAATATGCTCGGCTTCACGATTGAAATATTTGTGAAAATCTTCTCTGAGAAGTGCATTTAACAGAGCCTTTTCTCTCTTGGCATCACCGCTTTGTCTGACCTGACGGTGGTAAACATTGCGGCGGCCGCCTCCGCGCTTAACCGACAATTTATCATTATTCGGCAGGTTTTGCGCCGTCGTAATAGCGCCGCGGCACTGAGCATAATCACCGCACAAGGCAGCCAAATCAACATCGACCATGGTTTGTTTCAGCTCGCCGCCCGCGGCAACATTTTGTTCATATCTATCGGCAAAAGGCATTAATTTTGCCAGCTTTTTCATGTGTTCCTTAAACTTAAGAAGTAATTGGGTTCCTTCCTTGTTGACAATGCCGACGCGAATGCCCAGCATGTCTTTTGACAAGACCTCTATTCCGCGGGCGGCTAACATCTCGGATAATTTTGGATTTTCGCAAATCGTGCCGCTCATCTCGTCATCATAATTTTCTCGGCTTAAGGTAAACTCAAGCGGTGTGTCTTGCAAAACGGCCCAATGTCTATCCGCCAAAGCGTCCATCTCTTCATCATTTTGCAGCAAGGCCTGAACCTGCCAGCCCAAATAATCCTTCAAAGCAGCATCGGTTGTATAATGCGCGGCCAGCTCCAGCTGATTGGCAATCTCTGAAAACTCTTTGGCAAAATATTCGGTATAATCAATGGCTTTTAGCTCATCGCCGGAGCGTCTGACCATGGTTCTGACGCTTAAAATTTTGCGGACTTCATCGTCTTTGCCACGATTGAGCATTTTCTCAATTATCTGATGAAATTCTTCAACACTCAAATCCTGCGGATAAAAATTGCGCCCCTTGCTGCCATGTATGCCCTTGAAAATCTCTATAGGCTTCGGGTCAATACCGTTTAGGCCTTCAACACCGCTGAAATAAGTGAACAGCTTTAAGGCTTTTGCCGCGTGACTGCTGGTTTTTGCGGCCTCTTCCAAAGCTTTTCTCATTGTTCTGTTTAACGGATGGTCTTGCTCTTGGGCAACATCGGTCATCATCTTTCCGGCATTTACCAAATGTTGCAAAGCTTTTTTGTCGCCTTCGCTTAAGGCTTCATAGCCCTTGAAGTCTTTGCTGATTAACTCTATCGGTTGGGTTTGTTCGTTTATGATTTTATCTAGTTCTTCTTCGCTTAAGGCTATCTCGTATCCGTTAATTTTCATCTTCCGTTATCTCCTCTGTATAAAACTTGAATATCTTTATTTTGTTTGACCAATAGCTTGGGCTTAGTCCGGCTTTGAACTTCAAAGCATTGAGAAATTCTTGCTTGCTCTTATAATTTTTCCACTCTTCGGGCAAAAAAGCGGCCTGTCTGTCGCCTGAGCGCAAAATTACCCCGTCTTGCGTTTCATCAAGTTTGTTTAATAAGTTTTGTTCATCATTATAGCGGACGCGTTCATAGCCTGTCAGCAAAGCTATGGTTATTTTTATATCCGGCAGATTTTCGGGAGTTATTTTTGGGTTTTCAGCATTATTGTCAGCAGCCTCATAAGCATTGTGAGCGACATTATGGGCGATGGCTTTTTTAGGCAGCAAGCTGCCGGACTGGCCGATATTTTGCCCATTTTGTTGCAGCTTTACATAAGAGGCACCTTTGTCAAAAATCGTATTGTTATAGTCTTTTCTGGATGGGCGATATTTTTTGTCATGCAAAATTTTTTCTTCCAAAGATATGCGGGCGATTTTTAACAAGGTCTTGCCGTATAAGCTCTTGAATTCTTTAAGCGACTGGCGCTCTTTTTCTAAACGTTTTTCTTCGGTTTTGTTTTCTTCATCATAGCGCTTTAACTGAGCCATGATATCTTGTGCATTTACCAAATCCAGCATTTCCGGTGTTAAATTCAGATTTTTTGCAATTTCTTGGGCGGCTTCAATGCCAATATTTCCGCAATCTGAATGCGCTTCCTCACCTTTTGAGAGTGGGTTTTGCAGCTCGGAATAATAGTTGGCCAAATCGGAAGAAATGATTATTAACGTATGCGGAATCGCGGCATATTTTTCTAAAGCAGAGGCCAAATCTGCGGCGGCAATATCCCCATAGACCAAAGGCACTAAGAGAAAGTTTGGAACAACTTGCTGCAATAAGGGCAACTGCTCAGACATGATTTCTTCTGAGGCAAAGGCCGGAGAGGAAAAAAAGAAACCTTTTTGTCGGCTTAGCTCTTCTGAAATTTTTTCATTTATTTTATAAACCTTGCCCGATAAGCTGATTTTTTCTCCGGCATATAAGGCGGCACCTTTGAGCTGTTTTTTATGTTGCGGAACAACAAAGATGACATTTTTTATTTTTGAGGCATAAGGCTTGAGAGCTTGATAAGCCTTGGCTGCAACTGCTGTTGAATATTTGTAGCCGGCGTGAGGAATAATTAGCAACTCAGGACGTTTTTTTTCTGAATTATTCGGTGTTTTTTCTGCAGGATAAAAAATTCCGGCGACAACCGAGGGACGGGTTCTTTCTTTATAATCTTCAGGAATTTTGTATGATGTGATTTTACGGCTGTTGGAGCTCATGTGCTCGTTTATGCTGCAATAATTTAATATTATCACAAACACAATCGCCACGGCTATCAGCACGTATTTTATGATTTTTGAGATATCTAGATTACTGCTGTTCATGCTGGTGTTTATCCTTATCTTATCTCTTAAGAATAGGCGCTTATCCCTTAATTTTTCGCTAATTTCAGAGCTTCATAAAGCTCTTTGAAATTTTTGAAATACAAAATATCAGGTTCTTGTGTTTCGACCTCTCCCCATATTGACTGATTTACCCTTATGGCTTGAGCCCCGGCGGCTTTGGCGGCACGGCTGTCTTGTTGGCTGTCACCTATCATCCAAACGGTTTGAGAATTTATTTCTTCAGGAGATAGATATCCTTTTAAGGAAAATTTTATCTGCTCGCCGCTCGGCTTATCTGCCGGAGCCTCATGTCCGCAGACAATGTTGCAAAAGCACTCCGGCTTATATAAAAGCGGAAGTTCAAATTCCAGCAGTTGGCGCTCTTTGTTGGTGACAATCATCAGCTTTTTTCCTTGCGCCAAGAAAAAGTCAACCACCGCTTGTGCATAAGGAAAAGAGCTTATTTTACTCGGTACGATTTTTTTATATATCTCGCGATATTCTTCATAAGCTTTTTGCGCCTTGTCTTCTCCAAAGACATTAGGAAAATTATCTTTAAACGATAAGTCCTTGTTTCTCTTTTGTTTTGAGATTTCCCAGTCCGGCAAGCCATAAGCCGCCAAAACCTGATTAACGGCAGTTGTTAAAGAGCTGCGGCTTTCGGCCAAAGTGTTGTCCCAGTCGAAAAGGACATATTGCAGTTTGCTTATATCAAGCCTTTCCATTGTGGTTTTCTTTATCTTATCAGCGGTTTATATTTGATAGCATGAGGATTGCAAGCTTCTTCACCTAAACGGCGCTTTTTGTCTTTTTCATATTCTTCAAAGTTGCCTTCAAACCAAACAACCTGACTGTTGCCTTCATAAGCCAAAATATGGGTTGCCAAGCGGTCTAAGAACCAGCGGTCGTGAGAAGTTACCAAGACACATCCGGGGTAAGCCATGATACCTTCTTCCAAAGAACGCAAAGTATCGACATCCAAGTCATTGGTCGGTTCGTCAAGCAAAATGACATTTGCACCTTTGCGCAGCATTTTGGCCAAGTGAACGCGATTGCGCTCGCCGCCGGACAATTGTCCGACTTTTTTCTGTTGGTCAGCGCCTTTGAAGTTAAACTGGCCGACATAAGCGCGAGAGGGCATTTCTTTTTTGCCGAGCTTAATGATATCCAGCCCGTCAGAAATTTCTTCCCAAACATTTTTATCCGGATTTAGCTCATCACGGGTTTGGTCAACATAGCCCAAATCAACCGTCTCGCCTATTCTTATCTCTCCCGAATCGGGCTTTTCTTGTCCGGTAATCATGCGGAACAAGGTTGTTTTTCCGGCGCCGTTGGGGCCGATAATGCCGACAATCGCGCCCTTCGGAATCTTAAAGGATAAGTCATCAATCAGCAATTTATCGCCATAGCCTTTGCTGATGTGGTTGGCCTCAATCACCAAATCGCCCAGTCTTTCGGTCATCGGGATATTAATATGGGCTTGGGTTATCTTCTCCTTGCTGGCCTCAGAGAGCAACTCGTCATAAGCGTTAATACGCGCCTTGGATTTGGCTTGTCGGGCTTTGGGGTTCTTTCTTATCCACTCCAATTCATTCGCCAAAGTTCTCTGGCGAGCGCTTTCTTCTTTTTCTTCCTGAGCTAAGCGTTTTTCTTTTTGCTCCAGCCATGAGCTGTAATTGCCTTCATAAGGAATGCCTTGTCCGCGGTCTAACTCAAGAATCCAGCCGGTGACATTATCCAAAAAGTAGCGGTCGTGGGTTACCATGACAACCGTGCCTTTATAATCACGCAAATGCTTCTCCAGCCAAGCAACAGATTCTGCGTCCAAGTGGTTGGTCGGTTCATCAAGTAAGAGCATATCCGGCTGCTGCAACAACAAACGGCACAAGGCAACACGTCTTTTTTCACCTCCCGAAAGCTTGGTTACATCGGCATCAGCCGGCGGGCAACGCAGAGCATCCATTGCAATTTGAATGGTTCTCTCAAAATCCCAGCCATTGCAGGCGTCAATTTTTTCTTGCAGCGCAGCTTGTTCTTCGATTAAGGCATTCATCTCATCATCAGACATCGGCTCGGCAAATTTAAGCGAAATCTCCTCAAACTTTTTCAACAAATCTCTGGTTTCGCTCAAACCGTCCATAATGTTTTCCATAACGTTTTTGCTGGGGTCAAGCTGCGGTTCCTGCTCCAAATAGCCAACCTTTACGCCTTCTGCTGCCCAAGCCTCACCGTTGAACTCCTTATCAACGCCGGCCATGATTTTTAACAAGGTTGATTTTCCGGCGCCGTTTACACCCAAAACACCGATTTTTGCGCCGGGGAGAAATGACAGGGTTATCCCCTTAAACAGTTCTCTGCCGTTCGGAAAAACTTTGGTTAAATTTTGCATTACAAAAACATATTGGTAGGACGCCATATCGACCTTTCTCCTTTATTTTCTATATTTTATTTATCTGCCGCCGAGTATATACGATATTTTTCAACTTGCAATCTTTTTATCTTTTACCATTTTGATTTTATATGACCGATGCTGCTTTCTGTTTCGGCAGGTGGTGTCGGCGCAGTCTCTGCGGTTTGGTCTTTTTGCCTTGTAATAATTTCATTCCCGTCATCGGTTTTTAGTTTGACCTCTCCGACCTTGACATTATCGCCGCGGTCATAAATGGCCTGAGCCCGAATCTTTTGTTCATCGTCCTTTTTATAAATAACACTGGCGTCATAAGGCTGGCGCGGGGTGATTATCTTTCCGTCCGGCATTTTTATGGTGCCATCAGCATAAAGTGTTGCGTTAAATATCTCTTGATTATCAAAGCGGCGGTTTATCTCGGCGCAGTTATACATACCATCCATTTGCTTTGAGATATAAGCATTGGCTTTTTCTTCATTATAAGCATACATTCCTTGGGCCTGAAAGGAATCACTCGGGGCTTTCGAGATTAATATCGCACGGGCCAAAAGCTCAAAGCTGTCGTATTTTGAGGCACCGCAAGCCAGCCCCTGTCCGGAAACAGCGCCTAAGGCTCTCACCTCGTCCAGATAGCTTACTTGTGCAAAAGCAACCGTCGGCAAAAATATTATTCCAAGTCCTAAGCCCCAAAAGAATCGCGTCATCTTTTTCTCCTTATTTTGCTTTGGAATTATACTTATTTGAGCAAAAATAGCAAGTTTTTTACTCTTTTGTTAAAATTATGGTTGACAAAGCGCGGTTTTTAACTTATGGTGCAGGCAAATATTTGTGAAGGAATGAAAAATGAAAGTTTACAGCTCTTTGAAATCTAAAAAAGTTCGCGATAAGGACTGCAAAGTTGTTCGCCGCAAGGGTCGCGTTTATGTTATTAATAAGAAGAACCCGAAGCTTAAAGCTCGCCAGGGTTAATCTTTAAGATTTATCTTTTTTAGAGCCTGCGGTTTTTATGCAGGCTTTTTTGTTACTCAACAAAGGCTTCCCGAAGGAAGCCTTTGTTGTTTTTACGGAATGTAAACCGTATGCAGCATATTGGTGCGGCCTTTTTTGCCGAGCGGGAAGCCGGCAGTGATGATGATATGGTCGCCACTTTTGGCAAAACCGTTCTCAACCGCGATTTTTACCGCAATCTCTTCAATCTTGTCATAGCTGCTAAAGCTCTTTTTGTTCACAAAGCTCTTTGCTCCCCAGACAATGCCTAAGCGGCGGGCCACGGTAATGTCCGGCGTAATCGCCAAAATCGGAAGATTCGGGCGTTCTCTGGCAGTCAAAAAGGTGGTCAAGCCTGAAGAAGTGTAGGTAACGATTGCTGCAACATTTTTCAAAACACCAGAAATATCACTGGCGGCGATTGTTATCGAATCGGACTCGCCAACGCAACTCGGGTGAATTCTTTGGCTGTCCATCATGCGATAGAACAAGGGATCGGATTCAACCTCCGTGATAATGTCTTTCATCATCTTGACCGCTTCTACCGGATATTTGCCGGCGGCACTCTCGGCTGAGAGCATAACAGTATCTGCCCCATCATAAACGGCGGTTGCGACATCGGACGCCTCGGCTCTGGTCGGTGACGGATTATTTATCATCGACTCCAACATCTGGGTGGCAATAATTACCGGTCGATTATATTTGCGGCAAGCGGTTACAATCTTTTTTTGCAGAACCGGAACTTGCTGAATCGGGCATTCAACGCCCAAATCGCCGCGGGCAACCATAATACCGTCTGATAACTGAATGATGTCATCTAATTCGGTTATGGCGCTCGGTTTTTCAAGCTTGGAAATTATCCACGCCTTGTCGCCGATTAATTTGCGCGCCTGACGGACATCATCTGCCTTTTGGATAAACGACAAAGAAATCCAGTCAAAGCCCAATTTTAAGGCAAACTTTAGGTCCTCTTTATCTTTTTCGGTGATGGCAGATATCGGCAAAGTGATATTTGGCAAGTTTACGCCTTTGTGGCTTGATAATTTTCCGCCGACAACAACCTTGGTCCAGATGTGTTTCGAATCGCATTTGATGACTTTTAAGCGAATGTTGCCGTCATTTAACAAGAGCATATCTTTGGGTTTTACGGCCTTAAAAATCTCGGGATGAGGCAAGGTTACGCGTTCTTCATCTCCGAGTTTTTTCTCCAAATCCAAGACAAATTCTTGGCCTTCTTTAAGATCAATCGCGCCGTCTTTGAACTCTCCGACACGCAATTTCGGCCCTTGCATATCCGCAATCAAGGTTATGTGACGGCCTTTGGCCTCTGAGAGTTTGCGAACAATTTCAAAGCGCTCTTTGTGTTCGGCGTGAGTGCCGTGACTGAAGTTAAAGCGGAAGGCGTCGGCACCCGAATCGATTAATTTTTCAATAACTTCCTTGCTGGCGGAAGACGGGCCGATTGTGGCAAGAATATGGGTCTTTGTTTTTTCCGGCATTTCATACTCCTTACGTTATTACAATTTGCCCCTATATTATCCGCAAAAATTTAACAATGTATTACATTAAGCAATTAATCCCCTAAAATTATTGCTTGTAAATTAATTCTCTTTTTGTTACAGTCTATGCCAATGTTAACTTATTTTTTTAAGGAGCTTTATTATGAGTGATGTTGGGGGAATTGACGGATCAAGACTGGCTTCGTTGATTGAAAGAATCGAGCATTTGGAAGAAGAAAAGGCAGCGATTGCTTCGGATATTCGTGATATTTTTGCTGAAGCGAAGTCGGCCGGTTTTGATGTTAAAATCATGCGTGCGGTTTTGAAATTGCGCAAGATGAATGCGGCTGACCGTGATGAACAAGAAATTTTGCTTGAAACATATCGCAAGGCTTTGGACATTTAAGCTAAATCATTATTTACAAACAAAAAAACAGCAGGAAAATCCTGCTGTTTTTTTTGTTTTTACCGTAAATCGGCAATGAAACGAACATAGCCACGATCCAAATTATTATCCTCAAGAATATATTCATCATCGTCAGCAAACATGGTAACGCCGTGAAGCTCATGAAGCAACTTATCGACCACATATCGATATGTCCGAATCTCTCTTAAGTCTACGCTGTTCATCAGACGCCACCTATAGCCTTTGGGCAAAGGAAGCTTGCGAAGCAGATAAAAACGTGCTTGCGATCGGGTTCCTTTGTTTTCGCTACCGTCACAATACAAAACTTTATTTGACGGCAAAACGACACCGACTCCGGGCAAAATATACGGCAGATCTGTTGTTGACGGTGCCGGCGTTGGTGAAACGGTTGCTGCAGCTTTTTTCTCCGATATCGAATCCGGCGTATTCGCTTTAATCTCTTTTAAGGAAATGTCATAATGTTCCAGCAATGCGGCCATTAATTGCACAACCTCTTTCCGGTTCAAAGACAACTTCATCTCTTTGATGAAATCATCTAATTTTTTTGGTAAATCGTTCATAATAGTCTTTATTTAATAGTGAATAATAATAATTTTAAATCTCTCTGTCGCCTTGAGCCGGACGAATCGTTTTAGTCTTTTTCGGCAGTTGCGGTCTCTTTGCGTCTTTGTTAAATATGGTGTTATCTGTTTCTAATTTTTCTAATCCCTGCGGCAAGGTTATTTTTTTAATCTTGCTTAAATCGCTTTCATTCAAGCGCAATTCCCGAAGATTTTCAAAACCGCTTAAATCCATGTGCGGATGCTCGCCGAATTTGCACTGATAAAATGCTAAATATTTTATGCCTTTAGGCAAGTATATCACCTTATTATCCGATAAATCAAGATTATTAAGTTGCAAGCTCTCAAGCTCAGGATAGCGGCGAAAATCCGGCAGTGCGGTCTTGGTATTATCCTCCGTTTCATAGCAAAAATGCTTTATATCCAAAGGTAATTTTATTTTGTTCAGCGGCGGTTGATTTTTATTCTCCCGCAAGATTATGACATGGTCATCTAACAAGGAACAAACTGTCCATTTTTCGCGAAACATGAACGGGTCTCCAAATATGCCTAAATCCGACTTTTGGGGAACTGTTAAAAACTTAACGCGGCTAAAATCGAGTTCTTTTGTTTCGGACAAGTCAGCCTTTTCGATATTCAGTCCCGCTACGCCTCTCAGAGAATTAACCGCGTCTATGGTTTGTTTAGAAACATTGCCCTGAACATTGACCATATCAATTTCTATGTTTTTATAATTCATATAAGGCCAAGCAGACGCATTGGTTTTTATTTTGTTTATTCTTTCCGGTTCTTGAGTATTTATCACATCAATCCAAACCTGCGGATATTTTTGAGAAGCATCTTCCCAGTTGACTATTGAAAATCTGGGCTTGTCAGGATAAATTTTTTCAAAAAAACCCAATGTATTTTTCAGCTCAGAATCCACTCTTTGAAGCCAATCATCGGTTTTGAAAAATTTTTGCAATGCCTCTCGCGTCTCTAAAATATTTTCTATTTTGACTTCTTGGGGTTTTGAAATCTCCTCTGGCGATGTGGAAATGTTTTTGATTGATTTTAACTTTTGCAAATATGATTTAGCCTCTTCATCTATTTCGTAGCCAACATAAAAATTCTTCACATTAACCAAATCGGCCGGCATAAAAAATCTTATTCCTTGATTTTTATATATGGAATCTATCGTTATCTCTTGTGACAAGCTGGTCAAATCGTATAGTGTATCATTCTCATCATAAACAAAGCCGATTTCTCGCAAAAGATGGGAGGAAAACTTTTTCGGTCCTTCTTTGCCGGCAAAGGATAAAAGTTTTTGCCGCGCCGCCCAAGCTTCTTCTTTACTTTGAATATTTTCTCTGCCGTCTACTGTTTTTATATGCTTAAACTTTTTGATTAAGTTTAATTTTTCTTCCGTCAGCGGAAATGAAAATGTGTACAAATCCAAGGTTAAATTTTGCGGCTCAAAAAGTTTTAATATCGGAGAATTTTCCGAAATCATTTTCAGGTGTGCTTCTTTTGGCGGATTTTTTAAGTCTATCGGATAATCATCGGCGCTAAAAATGTAACCGCAATTTTTTAATCCCGACACCTTTTTTTGGCGGTATAATTCAAACATATCCCGACTTTGGCAAAGGTGATAAATGCTTTCTCTGGTGGCCGAAATATAAGCGTCTTCTATCTCTTGATTTTTATGGCCGCTTATTTGCTTTACCGCACCGTCCTTAAACTCAATTGTGGCGTGGGGAAGCCATTCGCCATTTTCTGCTTCCGAGCGCAAAGAATAAATTTGTGTTTTGCCTTCTGACACATCGCTATCGTATCCGCCTTTGCCGACGCAATGATCCATCTTTTTGCTCTCATAATCCAGCGCGTCCGGATTGCATAGACGCAGCAAATAAAGCTTTTCTTCAGGAAAGGTTAAAACAACTTCCGTGCCTTGATGACTGGATTGAATGTCATCTTGCTGTTCTTTGGTTTGGCGGCTCAGCTTATCAAAATTTTTATCAACAAAGGTCATTATCCCTTGCCAATCGTCCACCTTGTTCAGCAAGGTTTTGAAATAACCAGCGGTTTTGACTTTTTCAGGATAGCGTGCCATATAAGCCGCGATAAAGTCCTTCACATGGGCGGCTTGAGTAAACAAATCAGAGTGTCTTAATTGAGATGTGTCAACAATCAAATCACCATGGCTGTTTTTTTGAAAATGAAGAGGATTGTTTTTGAGTATTTCATTGGTCAGATATTTTTGGAACAAAAAACCGCTGCAAACGCAGATTTTGGCGTCATTACTCAAGGAATTAAAGTGGTCGCTTGACTGCAAGTCTTTTAAGGTTTTGACCAAAGCTTGTTTTTCTTTTTTAAGCTTATTAACCTCTAATCCGGCGCGGCGCTTGTCTGTGGCTTGGCGCACTATCTCCGCTTGGGTCTGAATTTTTTGACTTAATCCGGCTATTTTTTGGCGGAGCTCGTTTTTCTTTTGATTAAGCTTTTTGCCCGAAGACATCAACGCATGGTAATAGCTTCCGGTTTCGGCCATGGCCTCTCCGGTATATATCTCGCGCAAAACGCCGGTATATTCTCTAAAATTTGCTATCTTCATGTTCTTTACTTCTTTTGGAACATGAATTTAGTCGTTTTGTTCTAATTTGTCAATATTTTTGTTTATAGCGTTATATGCCTTTTTTGGTGTATTGCGGGAGCTTGATAAGCTGGCAGCCTTCTTCGCCAAGCTTTTGGCATTTGGGCGTGACATAGCTCATCTCAATATCCAAAACATGATAGAACATATAATTTTGGACTTTAAGTTTTACAAATAGCGGGGTCATGGCCGTTTGCAGGGCAATGTCTTTCAGCGTATTGCTGTCGGTGCTTTTAATAAACGGCAAGCAAGTATATATCTCTTCTTCCTCAGTCGGGGTGCAAGATAAAGCATGATTTTCTTTATCAGAAATTATCATTAAATATTTGTGCTGTGCGCCTTCTTCGTTTTTGATTTTTTCAATTTTGATATCACCCGAAAAAATGTTTCCCGGCTGGGGATTGGTATTAACCCAAGTTCCGTAGGCGCCTAAACTTATGATATATAATCCGACGATAATCACTAAAATGATTGCTGTCCATATCCATTTTCTCATGTTGTTCTCCTTAAAGTTCAAGCGCGACGCCGATAATGGCCGCTATGATGATATAAAGAATCGGGCTTTTTTTATAATAATGTATTGCGGCTAAAAATAAAACAAAAATTATGCCGTCTTGCCAACTTCTGACCGATATTTTTAATATCTCCCAGCCAGCCAAGCAAATCAGCGCAATTACCGCCGGTCTGATGCCGGTTAAAATGCTCCGGACATTCGGATTGTCCTTGAATTTTTTTAATAACTTGGCAATCAAGATGATAATTACCACCGACGGAAAGGTCAGGCCTATGGTCGCAATAGCTCCGCCGAAAACTCCCGCGGCCTTAAAACCGGCATAAGTTGCCATATTTACCCCCAAAGGCCCCGGAGTGGACTCGGAAATGGCTATCATATCGGCTAATTCGGCCGCCGTAAACCATGGATAATGCTCGGCTAAGTCAAATAAAAACGGGACGGTAACCAAGCCGCCGCCTATGGCAAACAGCCCTATCTTAAAAAACTGAAAGAACAAAATGGCATATATCATCAGGCTTTCTCCTTTTTAGCAGAAGATTTTACCCGATGAGCGATATAGCCCATTGCGCCGGCGACAATCACCACCAAAACCGCTGAGACATTTAAAAACAGGACACTAATCGCGGCAAGGGCAAATATCACATAGCCCAAGCGGTTATTAACGCTTTTTTTCCATAGGCCGATGACCGTGTCTAATATTAAGGCACTCACGGCCAAACGAATTCCGGCAAAGGCATGAGTCAAATATTTGTTATCCATAAATTTATCTAAGATGGTTGCAATCAAGGTAATAATGATGAAAGAAGGCATGATTATGGCCAGCGTGGCTAAAATTCCGCCCCATACGCCATATTGGCGATAGCCGATAAAGGTTGCGACATTCACCGAGATTATCCCCGGTGTGCTTTGCCCAACCGCGTAATAGTCCAAAAGCTCGTCCTCCGTGGCCCATTTGTGGCGGCGCACAATTTCATCTTGTAACAGCGGCAACATCGCATAGCCGCCGCCAAAGGTAAATAGTCCGATTTTGAAAAATGTTAAAAATAATTGCAGCATTTTTGCTTATCCTACTATTTATTTTAACTTATTGCATTCTACATTATCTTGCATTATATAATATCTTGTTCGAATTTAGTATCATGCTTTGCCGAGGTCAAGATGATTATTGCCGTTCCCAAAGAAATTTTAGCTAATGAAACCCGCGTGGCTGCCACTCCCGAAACTATCAAAAAATTTGTTGCCCTCGGATTTGAGGTTCATATCCAGTCTGAGGCAGGGAGCGAATCCGGCTTTAATGATGATGACTACCGCCAAGCCGGTGCCAAAATCATTTCTTCGGCAAAAGAAGTCTACAAATCGGCCGATATCATCCTTAAAATCAACGCGCCGCAGCCTAATGAAATTTCGCTTATGAAAAACGGCTGCGCCATCATTGCACTTTTTCCGAGCGAATCGCGTACGGCCTCAAAATCAGATTTAGCAAAAAAGCAAGCCACGTGTTTTGCCCTCAATCTTATTCCGCGAATCTCTCGGGCGCAGAATATGGATGTGCTTTCATCTCAAAGTAATTTGGCCGGTTATAAAGCCGCTCTTATTGCCATAAACAGTTTTAATCGTGCCGTGCCGTTTATGATTACGGCAGCCGGGACCATTCCTCCGGCAAAAGTTTTTGTGGTTGGGGTCGGAGTGGCCGGTTTGCAGGCTATTGCTACTGCCAAACGTTTGGGGGCGCAGGTTGTGGCTTCAGATGTTCGACCGGAAGTCAAAGAACAAGTCGAATCCCTTGGGGCAAAATATTTGAAAAACGAAAATCCGCAAGATTTTGTTAATCAACTCAAACAATCAGATATTGTGATTACGACCGCGCAAATTCCTGATAAAAAAGCACCGCGGCTTATCTCTAAGAATATGATAAAGCAGATGAAAAAGAATTCGGTTCTGGTTGATATGGCAGTTGACAGCGGCGGCAATATTGAAGGCTCTGACGCCGGCAAAATCGTTAGATTGTTTGATGTTTCGATTATCGGTCTTTCTAACGGGGCGGCTCTGCTGCCTTATTCGGCCAGCGAGCTTTTTGCCCGCAATGTTTATAACTTTGTTCAAACCTTTTTTAAGCCTACGGCGCAAAATCCAACCGACTTTAACGACGATATTTTGAAAGCCGTATGTTTTATGAAAAACGGAGAATTGCTATGACAGACAGTTTTTTACTTTGGACCATTTTTGTTTTGGCCTGCTTTGTCGGTTATTTTGTGGTGTGGGGCGTGACACCGGCTTTGCATTCTCCTTTGATGAGTGTGTCTAATGCAATTTCCGGCGTGGTTATTCTCGGGGCGCTCATTACTGCCGGAACTGCCGAGTTCAGTTTGGCCAAAATTTTGGGCCTCATTGCCGTGGTTTTAGCCTCAATCAATATTTTTGGCGGTTTTATTGTCTCGCAACGCATGCTCCTTATGTTTAAGAAAAAAGAAAAACCTTTGCCGCAGGAGGTAAAACACCATGACTAATTCTTTGTTACTCGTTTCTTATCTTTTATCGGCGGTGTTGTTCATTCTCTCCATTCGCAGCTTAGCCGCGCCTGATACCGCGCGTAAAGGTAATTTGCTCGGCATCTTTGGTATGATTTTGGCCATTGGCGCTACCTTAGCCTCATCCCTTGTCAGCGACACACTGTGGGTGGGATTGGCATTGATTGCCGGCGCGCTTATCGGCTCTTATTTTGCAATTAAAGTCAAGATGACCGCCCTGCCCCAAATGATTGCGGCGTTTAACGGTTTGGGCGGCTTGTCAGCCGTACTGATTGCCATGGCAGAAGTTCTTGCCGGCTCGGCGCTCTATGTTGAAAATGCTATCGGATTGCTTATCGGCGCCATTGCTTTTTCCGGTTCAATCCTTGCTTTTGCAAAGCTGCAAGGCCTCATTTCAGCCAAGCCTTTGCATTTTCCGCTGCAACGGACGTTTAATTTGATGTTGGCGCTTTTGGTGATTGCCTCCTGCGCTCATTTTGTGATTACCGGTCAGATTGAGCCTTTTTATCTGCTTGCCGCTGCCTCTCTGGTGCTCGGGGTTACCCTGGTTTTGCCGATTGGCGGTGCGGATATGCCGATTGTTATTTCTATCCTTAATTCTTATTCCGGTTGGGCGGCCGTTGGTATCGGCTTCTCGCTTAATAATATCTTGCTGATTATTGTCGGGGCTATTGTCGGGGCGAGCGGTGCTATTCTCTCTTATATCATGACAAAGGCCATGAATCGCTCGTTGATGTCTGTTATGTTTGGCTCTCTTGGCGAAAGTGCAAGTGCTGCCGCTAAAGAAACTCATCAGCAAGCCAAAGCCGGTGATCCGCAAGATGCTGCTTTTATCATGGAAAATGCCTCTAAAGTGATTATTGTTCCGGGGTATGGTATGGCGGTTGCTCAGGCGCAGCATATTCTGAAAGAGATGGCCGAAGTTCTTGCCTCAAAATATAATGTTGAGGTTAAATTTGCCATTCATCCGGTGGCCGGTCGTATGCCGGGGCATATGAATGTTTTGCTGGCCGAAGCTAATGTCCCTTATGAAGATGTGTTTGAGCTAGAAGCCATAAACCGCGAGTTTGCTACGGCTGACGTGGCCTATGTTATCGGCGCAAATGATGTCACTAACCCATTGGCAAAAACGGATAGCTCTTCCCCCATTTTCGGAATGCCGGTGCTGGAGGTCGGTAAAGCAAAAACCGTCTTTTTTGTTAAGCGCTCTTTGGCAACAGGTTATTCCGGCGTGGACAACCCACTGTTTTATGCGCCGAATACTTTTATGCTTTATGGCGACGCAAAAAAAGTAACCGAGGAAATAACCTCGGTTCTTGAACAATAGCTTTTTATTATAAATTAGCAACCTTTATGCCGCAGGATTCCATATTTTTCTGCGAAGTGCTGATGGTTTCGTCTTCAAGCGCCTTCAACAAAGGTTCGCCCATTTCCGTGACCAAAGGTTTGCGCGTTAAGGCCAGTTGATAGTAAACCTCACCGTTCGGATATTTTCCCCAATAAGTGACATCGCCGCCATTATAGAGGTTGGCCTGCCAGTTGGCGTCAAGCTTATCCAGCGCCCAAACGACTTTGCTCTCCGGTGTTTCCTTGGTTTCGTATTCTTCAAACAAGTTATAAGTCAGGTTGTTTAACGGTGGCGGCAATATCGCGCGGAAGTACATAATCGCCTCCCACTCGTTTTGAATTTTTTGCAGCTTTATTCCGGCATCGCTGTGTTGCAAAGACAACGGAATGTCGCCGCAGCGGGCTTCTACAATATCATGAACCAAGGCCAGTTCAAACAACCTATCCTCAGCGTATTTCTTTTGCAGATGCGGCAAGGCAACCATTATCCACCACATAAGTTTGATGATATGATCGGCATCAGTTTCTCTGCGCCCATCGGTCATAAGATTATCACGCTGGGTTTGGCTCAAATCATCAATATGTGTCATGAAGTCAAGCAGATTTTCCGTAAATGGAGAATGTTTGATTTTGGGCGCAGCCAACTCTATGCCTTCGGCCGATAAAACCTCGTATATTCTTTTATTTAGGTAAGAAAACGCCTCCTCAACAAAAGGTTCTTCAAGCTTTTTCACCGTGGTTAAGCTCTCATAAGGCTTTTCTCTGAAATCGGTTTTATGTTCCCAATTTTTCTTAGCGGCAATCTCTTCCCAGCGGTTAATCCAGCGCCCAAAAAACATTATCAAACGACTTTCAAGGCTTTTTTGGTCAAGGATGTCTGTCAGCGCCTCACTCAAGGTTTCTGTTTTTCTATCCAAAAGCGCGTCAGCCTGCTCGGCACGGTCTAAAAGATAGGCCCGCTCTTTGGCGCCAAGCTTCTTTTTGCCGGCATCATAAAGTGTGTCGGCGGTAAAGCGGCTGGCAACCAAAGAGAGCCTTATCAGCTTGCTTAAATTTATTTTTTGCTTCAGATAAGGATGGAGCAAATACCCCAGAAAGCACAATTTCAAAGCCTGTGAAGACTGGCGCTCTTTGCCTTCGGCTTTGTTCGTTGAAGAAATCTCCTGTCCGTAATAATTTTCGATTTTGGTCATAAATCCGAGAAGGTTTGATACAACGTTTTTCATGCACTTTCCTTTTTTTATTAGTTATTATCTATGCGTTTTTACCGATTTTGGTTTTTCCCCCCAAATAAGGACGAAGCTTTTGCGGAATATTGACGCTGCCGTCTTCATTTTGGTGGCATTCAATAAACGGTACCAAAGCACGCGGCGTGGCGATACCGGTATTGTTTAGGGTATGAACATACTTCACTTTGCCATCGGCATTATCACGATAACGCAAATTTGTGCGGCGCGCTTGCCATTCGGTAATGTTAGAGCAAGAATGGGTTTCACGATAACAATTTTGTGACGGAACCCAGGCCTCCAAATCATACTGGCGATATTTCGGGGCGCCCATGTCGCCGGTGCAAATATCCAAAACCTGATAAGGCAATTCTAAATCCTGCAAAACTTCTTCTGATATTTTCAGCAGGGTTTGATGCCATTTTTCGCTCTCTTTAATATCATTTTTGCAAATGACAAATTGTTCGGTCTTCATAAACTGGTGGACACGAACCAAGCCTCTGGTATCTTTTCCGGCGGCCCCGGCCTCACGACGGAAGCAAGGAGAAAATCCGGCATAAAGAATCGGCAGTTCGGCTTCGTTGATAATTTCGTCCGCGCGCAGAGAGTTCAATATCAGCTCTGCCGTGCCCGACAAATATAAATCATCGGCCGGCATATAATAAATTTCATCTCTTGAAAAAGGTAGATAACCTTGTCCATAAAGCGGTTTTTCCTTTGAAATTGACGGAACAGTGATTACGGTAAAGCCATGAGCGCGCAACTTGTCCAGAACCATCATGTGCATGGCTAATTCTAACTGCGCTAAATCGTTCTTTATTGCGTAAGTTCTGGAGCCGCTGACTTTGGCAATTCTTTCCATCTCGCCCCAATCATTGAGTTCCATTAACTCAACATGGTCACGCGGTTTGAAGCTAAACTGTGGGATTTCGCCAACCTTGCGAATCACAACGTTGCCGCTTTCATCAGGGCCGACCGGGCAATCAGGGCTTGGCATGTTTGGCATGCGCAACATAATCTCATCATATTTTTTCTGTTCGGCATCAAGCTCTTCTAACTCTTGCTTTAAGGCCTCGCCTAATTCTTTACTCTTGGCAATAATCGCAGGGCGCTCCTCTGCCGAGGCTGATTTTATGGAATTGCTTAATTTATTTTTTTCTTCCGCCTTGGCCTGAGATGAGGTTTTTAACTTTGTAATCGAGGAATGAAGGGATATTAAATCGTCTAAATTTATGATTTTGGCGTAGCCTTTTTTATTAAGTCCTTCTTGTACGAGTTCTTTATTCTCAATAATGTATTTAATATCCAACATTTTTATTGTCCTATTTGTTTTTTTGTTGATTTTTACCACTGTTTAGAGTACCAATTTTACAGATAATTTCAATACAAAATTTAGGGAATATAATAAAATGTTTGAAGGAAAAACGATTTTAACCGGCGTTAAACCGACCGGAACGCCGCATTTGGGCAATTATCTCGGCGCCATCAAGCCCGCAATTGCCCTTGGCAACAAAGCTCTTGAACAAGGCGGAAAACATTATATGTTTATTGCTGATTATCACGCCATTAATGCTGAGAAGAATCCTGAAATTTTACGTGAAAAAACTAAGGAAATTTCTTGCATTTACTTAGCCAGCGGACTTGACCCCGAAAAGTCTTTTTTCTTCCGCCAGTCAGATATTCCCGAAATTCCTGAAATCACGACCATTCTTTATGCCTATACGCCTAAAGGGTTTATGAACAAGGCGCATGCCTACAAAGCCGCGGTTGATAAGAATCGGGAAGCCGGAAAGCCTGATGATGACGGCATCAACATGGGGCTTTATACTTATCCAACTCTTATGGCGGCGGATATTGTGGCCTATGATTCCGACATTGTCCCTGTCGGCAAAGATCAGGTTCAGCATGTTGAAATTGCTCGTGATATTGCCGGAGCCATCAATGCTCATTACAACAAAGAGCTTTTGAAACTGCCGACTTATTATTTTGATGATAATGTTGCGGTTGTCCCCGGTGTTGACGGACGCAAGATGAGCAAATCTTATGGCAATGTTATCCCTTTATTTGAAGATGATAAGTCGATTAAAAAAGCTATTTTCTCGATTAAAACCGACTCTCGTCCGATGGAAGAGCCCAAGAATCCTGATGAGATTTTGGTTTATGAAATCTATAAATCAATCGCAACACCGGAGCAGCTCAAAGAAATGGGTGATGGTTTGCGGCAGGGAAAACTCGGCTATGGGCATATCAAAAATATGTTACTCGACGCCGTTATTGCCGAGATTAAAGAAGCTCGCGAAAAGTATAATTACTATATGTCACATTTCGACGAGGTTGAAGAAATGTTGCAAAAAGGCGCACAAAAAGCTCGTCCGGCTGCACAAGCCACTCTAAAACGCTTGAAAGACGCCGTCTTCGGAAGATAAACCCGACAGCGAATCGGTGTAACTCGTAAAAAAAATACGGCCTTGAAGTTTTGTTTTCTCGGCCGTTTTTCTTATTCACCCAAAGTAATGAATTTTGAATATCGTTGCTGAAAATCTATGGACTGTTTGAGTGCTACCTCACGCATAATCTTGTTTTTATACAACTCCAAAACAAAATTATCCGGCTCAACGGTTAAAATTGAGCTTGCCGAATCGTAATCAAGCTTTAAGCCCAAAAGCGGTGATTGAATCTCATTTTCAACAATCTGCTTATAATATTCTTCCGCGATTTTGAACTTTGTCGGCAAGGCTTTATATTCGTTACCGGCGTCTTCATTTTTTATGCAGGTTACAACAGCCTCAAGGCGAATGTAACTTTCAACCAACAGCGGAAAAAATTGTTCTTGCGGCGGCAGCGGTTCAGCCATAGCTTAGTCCTTTGCCTTATTCTTCTGCCGGAGCAGCCGTTTCTTCAAAGACCATGGTTTCGCCGTTTTCGGCAGTTAAGGTCAAGAGTTTTCCTTCAAGCTTGAAAACCTGTACCTGCGGCAAAAACTGAAAATAGGCGGCCTCGGCCATCATCATATCTTCAGGAGCTGCCATCATGGTTGAGCCGGCCGGACTAAAGCTGATTTCTGCACCCTGAACTTTATAGGTTCCGAAATAATTATTCACGGCCTTGCCGTAATAACGATTTTCATCCTTGGCGAATCCCAAAGTGATTTCAACTTTTGAATCAGCATCAACAAGTTTATAATTCTTTCCGGTTAAGTCGGCTTCGGCCTTGGTGCAACCGGTTAAAGCGGCCAAAACAAAAAAGAATGCAAAAAGTTTTTTCATCGTCCTTCCTCCTAATAATTATATGATGGAGCTATTCTATTCCCTAATTTTTGAATTGTCAGTCAAAAAAAGTTATAAATTTTGCAAAATTATGCTTGATTTTTGTTTCGGAGTTTTGTATGTTTCATCTGCAATGCGCCGCCGTAGCTCAGTGGTAGAGCACGTCATTGGTAATGACGGGGTCGTAAGTCCGATTCTTATCGGCGGCACCATTTTTGATAATGCACCCTTTGAGGTGCTTTTTTTGTATGTATTCCAAGGCTTTCATAAAGTCCGATTTTTTACATTTTAAAATTGGCAATTTTTGATGAATTATCGGACTTTTACTATATCCTTAATATTCCATGCAACATGATATATATTGGCAACATTAGGAAGAAAGATATTGCATAACTCAAAATATTAGCTCGTAAAATTCCTTTAGATAAAACATCGTTACTATATGTGTTTCGCAAATACTTTTTTGTTATAAATCTCTCGATAAAATATGAGAAAAAACAAAAAAAGATATTATAAAAAAGCATAATAAAAATAAAGCCTATCGTAACTACGACAGAGTTTCGAGGAAGATATGCCAATATTCCATATAATGGTCCAAGTGTTAAATATCCAATGTGATGAGAATCAGAAACGAACATTACAGTATAAAAAGCAAGACATAAAATTATTCCGCCTAAAACCGTTGAAACAAAGTTTGAAACTGAAACAATTTCAATTATTTTTGCAGTATTTGTTGTTTTAAAATACTTTTTTTTCAAAAATAAAGTTTCACATAATATAATGAATACTAAACAAATGAATGTAATTATAGAACTAGATAGTGGATATCCTAACCCTATGATTCCTGAAGTTGCCGCAACAGATTGGATTGTATTTATCCATAGGGGTAATCCTCCATTAGCAAATGCTAAAGATGGAAATAAAAAACATGATAGAAATAACAAGCTTATTTTAATGTTTTTTATCATAATATAATATCCTTATTTAAGTACTCGGTTACATATAGTATTCAGCCATAAAGGTAAAAATATATTAAATAAAACATCTTAGGTTCTGGTTTAATTTTATAAAATCATCATAAAAATTAGTCCGATAATTGCACAGCAAGTCGCACCATTTTTGATAACGCACCGTTAAAGGTGCTTTTTTTGTATATATTCCAAACCTTTGAATGAGTTCGATTTTAGATGTTTTTAATTTGATGATTTGAAAGAATTATCGGACTTTTTAAATAAATATGTGCAGAAGCAAGTAATTTATAGCTATAACCTCTTTCCTATAAAAGTAATTGAAAATTTAATTTATTCAGCATAGTATTGTCGTCTAAGATAAATAACTCATTAACAGAAAGATTATTGATGAAAACTATAAAGAAGATTTCTACTTCATCAGGTACATATATTTTCCTCTTTTTTATCCTACTTTCATTGTTGATATTTTATTGCTTACCACAAAATGAATACAAGGCCAATCTTATTGTTGAAAGCATTAGTATTGGAATTACAGCAGGATTATTAACATACTTTACAGATTGGCTTCCTAAAAATCGAAAGAAGAAAATAGCTAAAGCTAAAATTAAACAAAATGTAAATTGGCTTGTTGAATATATGGAAAATATTATAAGTATTCAATTACAATTATTTAACATTCATAAAACTATAAAGAGCATAACATTGATTGATATCACTAATACCCCGGTAATGCTAAAATCTTATCAAACCATGTCTCAACAATTGGCGGATATCAACGAACAGTTGCACGCAAATGATGTAGTGTCATATAGCGTACAAATATTTGATACTAACAGTAAAAAAAATATTGGCGGTTATGAATGTATAAATCAACAACCATTCATTAAATTTGTAGAAGAAAAATGCGAAAAAATTACAGAATGCATTGTAGATATTAAAAGGTATGAATATTTTTATTCAGACGACATTGATTTTTTTGAGACAATAATAGACATAGAAAACAGTAAATTTATTCGTGATATTTTAAGTGACTTTTATAAAGGATACTTTCTGATTGGTACATTTGGAACTTTCTATTTTGAATTTATAGAGTTATATAAAAAATTATTAAAATTACGATATAATACATCTTATTCTAAAACAGTTCTTATTAATGATTTAGAATATATAAAACAAAAAATTGAAGAAAATGAGACTTTAAGACACAATATAGAAAGTTATTTCAAGTAAATAGCAATGTTAAAATGCCTTAATTTCCCTACTCAAAAGCTTAAAATCGTCATAGTTTTTAGTCCGAGCATTTACAGTAGTTTATGGATGTCGTATTCATCATAGCCTTCGTAATAATAGCTGACGTTTATGCCTTTCATATAGATTTCTCGTTCATTGATTTTATCGGTAAGGGCGTTTTTTAAGAGATGTTTTATTTCAATATCTTTAATCGGGCTTCTTTCCATAGCGGACAGATAGTCGGCCTTGTCAATTTTATTCCAATCAACCACCTTTTTTAGTTCTTTTTTGAAGATTAAATCCAGCCAGATGCGGGTGGCGCGGCCGTTTCCTTCTCTAAAAGGGTGGGCAATGTTCATTTCAACATATTTTTCAACTATTTCATCAAAGGTTGATTGCGGCATTTTATCAATGGCTTTAAGCGATTGTGCCAAATACATTACCGGTGCAAATCTAAAATTTCCTTTAGAAAGATTAACCGTTCGCATTTTGCCGGCAAAATCATAAATATCTTCAAACAAAAACTTGTGAATTTGTTTTAATCCGGCAAAAGTGCCGACTTTAAGAGTATTTATTTTACCGCTGTCAAAAAGTTTTTTCGCCTTTTCTTTGCTGAGCTTTTCTTCCATTTTATTCAGCTTAACTTGGTCGGTGATATTTAATTTGTTTTCTAAAACCATTATGCCCCTCTTTGCCGCTGTTTTCTTGATTCTAAACATAAAAAACTAAAAAGCAATTAAGTTTTAGCTGTCACCCAAAATTTACCGCATCTTTTGTACGCTTATGGTGGCGGAGATAGTATGGGTGGTTTTTGGGGCTAGTTTGATACAATGCTCTCCAACATTGGAAGGTTCGACGCAAACGAAGGTTTTATATTGGTCTTGGCTCATTTCGGCCAAATCTTTGTTGGGATTCCAGACAACCGTGGTGTTTGAGCCTTGTTTTTCAATCGTAATCTCTCGTGCAAAGCCTTTATCAATGATTTTTACCGGCTGTGTTTGCTCTAAAAATATGGAATCAAACTCGCCGTTTATGCGCAAATTATTCTCTAAGGTATAAATTTTGCCATCTAATGAGTTCTTATATTGATGACCGGCCAAGCCTAGAATCTCGATATCTTTTATGGAACTGATGTTAAAATAAGCGTGAAGCGCCTCGCTGAACGAAAAGTCTTCTGTGCCATGATTGGTTGTTTCCAGCGCATATTCTAATTTATCCGTGATTTTAAGAAGCAACTTAGCCGACAAATTCAGATTATATTTTTCTTCGGGGATTAAAGATAATTCCGCTTCAATCTTGGTTTCATCCACATTTACTTTTTGCAATGTCCAGGTTGATAAGCGGGCAAAGCCGTGGCGCGGGAGGGGATTATTAAGTTCTTCTTCGGCAAAGCGCGGCCAGCAAACAGGAATCCCGCCGCGAATAGCCTGCTGATTGTCAAACTTGTTCAAGTCGCCCAGCCAAAAGATATCATGGTTTTCACTTTTTGGGCGATAAGACAACAGATTTCCGCCCCAAAGCGAGATTTTGCATTCTGCTATTTTATTACTTAAATGAATAACCCCATTTTCTTTCATCATCTGTCGCCCTTCCCTAAATTTTATTTTTTTACAAAATAACACGGCATCGAACCAACATCAAGCTTGAAGTTTTTGCTTGTGTCTTATACATTAGTATAAAATCAGCTCAATTTTATAAGGGAGAAGACAAAATGAAAAAACTATTTTTGCCTTTAGTGGCTTTGGCCTTTTGGACAATGAATGTTCAGGCGGCCGAAAACCAGACCTATCAGCTCAGTACGCATATTCTTGACATAAGCTTAGGGAAACCTGCGGCTGGTGTGAATGTGGTCTTATCAAAACTTGATAAAAACTCTCTTGACTGGCAGGAAATTGACAGCGGTGTTACCGACAAAAATGGGCGAATTGCTGATTTTTTGCCCGAAGGCAGCAATAATAACGGAACTTATAAATTAACCTTCAAAACCTATGATTATTTCAAGTCACAAGACTTGGAATCTATTTATCCTTACGTTGATGTTGTATTTAAAATCAACGGTGATACGCATTATCATATTCCGATTACTATGTCTGCCAATGGTTATGCGACTTATCGCGGAAACTGATATTCGTTGATAATAGAAAAAAAGGCGGAATTTTGTTCCGCCTTTTATTGATTACAACTTGGTTATAAATGATGTTGCATTGTGAAAGCTCATCAGTTTTGCATCATAAGGCGCTTTAAGGGATTTTTGTTGTAATGTTTTTAGCCCTGATTTAAAGCCTTTTAACATCGTGCTTTGAGCACAGATTATTAATTGTTTTTCTGATGAGGTGGTCGGTTTATTGACCACGATGTTTTTTATCATAATAGGTTCCTTTTTTATTGTTATTTTCTGTGTAACAATTACAGTTTATTTTATTTTTGTCAAATTGTCAATATTTTGTTTATTATTTTTTATATTGAATTTGCCGTTGACAACTACTCGATTAGAGAGAGATTATATGTACTATAAAATAACGGAGGCGTTTATGAAAAAAATATTTTTAATTCTTATGATTGGTTTTGTTTTTGCTTGTCATTCGAACAAAGCAGAAAACAAATTTGTTGGTGATTGGATTGAGATTATGCCGGTTAATAAAGACATTGTTCAAGGTGTGAGCCTCAAAGAAGACGGAACAGCATCTTCAATCGGTATGGCAACTTTACAATATGAAGCTTGGCGTGTTGAAAATAATCAATTAATTTTGCAAGGAAAAAGTATCGGCAATGGTCAAACTATTGAGTTTACCGATGTATTAGACATTCTTGACATCACACCTGATTCCATGGCTTTAGGCAAGTTTGGAAAATATCGCGTTGATTATAAAAAAAGCCGTCCATAACTCTTGCGGCTTTTACCTTTGAAAGTTTGAAAACAGTTCAATGATTTTGGATTTAAGGTGGTTTGTGCGGAGTGTTTTGTTATAAGACTTTTCTCCAGATGTTTGTTTTTGCTGCTCAAGTTTATCAAAGTGAGTCATTTGGTTTTTCTTAATGTTTTTCAGCGTGGTCCATTCTTTTTCCATATCCGGTGTGATGCGGGCAAAAATTTCGGTCTCGCGCTTGGCGATATATTTCCAAAAATCATAGCCGTCAATGGTAAACATTTTTTTCATGACTTCTTTATGCTTAGCCATATCCGGCGATGTGGCCTGATAAGGTGCGTCTTTTAAGTAATAACGCGTGCGGGAAAATATTGCTTGGGCATAGTCTTCATATTTATTCTTCATCCAATCATCAAAGACCGTGTTTGCTATGATTTCTTGTTCTTTTTCTGACAAGACAATCGGTTGCGGTGTAATCTCGCCGTTTTCAATGGCGGATTTATAGCCCTTAAAGCGGTCGGTTATCGCGTTTATATCTTTGCCGCTGTTGATGTAATTGGTTCTTTGAGCCTTGCATTGGGCAATATTGCCGGATATTTCATCAGCGCAAACTTCTACAAATTTAAGTGAATAATCATTCCAATTTCGCAAGCCGTTTTGAGCATTCAGAAAATGTTGAAATTCGTGGCGATAAGTACAATTTTGCGTATCATTATATTTATCCATTTTTTGTTGTAACTCGGTGTTATCGGCCCAAAACTCGCGGATGGTAATATGGTCATAATCATAACGGCCCATGGAAGGCATGTTGGGCAGACTGTCCAAATTGCCGTATTTATACATAATCTTTTTGCCGTGCTTTTGTTCAAAAGCTTCGTCACCATAGGAAGCAAAAACCGTATCAATCTTATTTTTGAGTTTTATGCTTGTTAAGGCTTGGGATATTTGGGCTTCTTTATGGCGATAATCGCAGAGGCTATCGACGCTATGCTTGCTCCCGTCCGGAGCGTGATAAACCCAGCCTTGCGCTGTGCGGCTTAAGTTTTCATAAAATTGTTGTATCGAAATTGTATCCGTGCCGACAACAACCTGCGTTTGGGTGAACTCGGGAGCGTTTTTTTTGGCAACATGGCGCAATAAGGCATAAGACGAAACGCCCATTAGCAGCGCGCTGGCATATAATCCTGATTTTTTGAGCCAAGTTTTGTTCATTGTTCTCCCTTTTGTCTTTATTGTAGCGCAATCAAAAGCTTTTGCCAATAATTAATTTTCTAAAAAACTTGACTTTTGTCTAAAATGTGATATTGTGCTGGTGATATTTGTATTATTGTATAACTAAAATATAAAAATTATGGAAAAGAAAATTATTATTGATGAGCAAAATGCTTTTTCCTTTGACGGGAAAAAGTTAAAGCCTCTCGGTAAGGCCTATGTAATGGAAAATATTTGGCAGGGAAAAATTTTTGCCGTTGAAAAAAATCTTTATGTTAAAAAAGGGGATGAACTTTCTCTTTTGGTGGAAAATTTTGATTCCATCTATAAGGCCGAAATAGGTGAGCCTGCAAAAAAGCAGTTTGAGCTGGTGCACGGTATTCTTGTCATGGTCGAAAAAGGTGTTGCCGGTATCAGAAAATTGGCTAAAGCCTATGCGCCCTATTTGGATGCGAAACTATCATGGAAAGAAAAGCCTATTTTCTTCATAGAAAAAGAAAAGGATGATAAGGTTTTTGCCGTGATAGAAGATGAAAACGGTAATATTCGTCTGTCAGAGAAAAAAGCTGTTTTTATTGATAAAGATAGTAATTTCTTTTGCTGGAATTATCGAATTTATAATTTCTCGTTTGATAGCGTAGACTTTTATTTAACTTCGTTGCATCTGCTGTTTGAAGGGGATAGTTACCTTGTTTTTAGCAATGATGATGACGAGGATGATAATAGCCATTCGTTGGCTATTGCTATTGGCAAGGATGGAAAGGTTGCGCTGTTGGGTGAAGAACCTGAAATTGTAAAGACACAGAATGCTATCCTCCTCAAGTCTTCCGAAGGAGTTTATCATTTGAAGAAAGATGAGCTTTGCTGTGTGACAAATGCTTGTTATTCTGATAACTCATTTTTCATACATGGTGACGGAACAGTTGTTCACACTTACACGATTGAACAATCTGATGCGCCTGATATCTCAAGTGAAGATACTTATCGTTTGGTGGATGGTGATTATCAGCTTGTGAAACGAGAAGACAAATAAAAATTTCAGCCCCATTGCTTTTTTACGGCAAAGGGGCTGTTTTTTTTAATCCCATTTTTTAAACACAAAAAAGGCAGCAAGGATAATCAAAATAAAGCCGACGACGTAATTCCACTTTAAATCTTCCTTTAAATACAAGACAGAAAATATACAAAAAACCGTAATTGTTATGGCTTCTTGCATGGTTTTTAATTCCGCGGCGCTATAAAATTCATGCCCGATACGGTTGGCCGGAACCTGAAAAATATATTCAAAAAAAGCGATACCCCAGCTTGCCAAAATCACAATCCACAGTGCCGTGGACTTAAACTTCAAATGCCCATACCATGCAAAAGTCATGAATATATTTGAAATGGTCAGCAAAATTATCGGATAATAGGCGCGCATGTTGTTCCTCTGTTTTTTTATGTTCTCCCTTTAGCCGACTGTAATACAATTTTTTGCAATTTAAACTGTTTTTTTGAGTTTTTTTATGTTTCTTTTTATTTTATATGGGTTATACTTGCTTATTAATTTTTATTTGCGAAAGGTCGTTCATGTCCAGTTCTAATACCGGCGCAAAAAAGCGCAGTCAAATCCGAATCGAAAAAGAAGCCGCCGCGCTCCAGCGGAATCTTGCCAAACGCAAAAAACAACAGGCCGAGCGCGAAAAGCTTAAGGCTCAAAAGCAAGCCTTGAAACAAAACGAACAATAAATTTCTAGCAACAGGAAACAGACTTATGGATAAAATCAAAATTATCGGCGGAAAAAAACTTAACGGAAAAATTTATATCAGCGGAGCCAAAAACGCTGCTCTGCCTCTGATTTGTGCGTCTCTTCTAACCGATGAAACGGTTACTCTGACCAATATGCCGATGTTGTCTGATATTACGGCGATGAATGCTTTACTTGCCGAGCTCGGCACCCAGATTGACGCCTTTGATGATTTTGTGGACGGGCATCCGACCAAGACTTATTCTTATCGCACGCCGAAATTCAAAAGCCTTGTCGCGCCTTATGATTTTGTGCGGAAAATGCGCGCGTCTTATTATGTTCTCGGTCCGCTTTTGGCGCGCGAGGGACATATCGAACTTTCGCTCCCAGGCGGTTGTGCCATCGGGGCGCGTCCGATGGATATTCACCTTTCGGCCTTGGAGCAAATGGGCGCGAAAATTGAGATTAAAAACGGTTATGTTCACGCCGATGTTGACGGACGTCTTAAAGGAGCTCATATCATCTTTAGAATCGCGTCGGTCGGAGCAACCTGCAATATCCTAATGGCCGCGACCCTTGCCGAAGGAACAACCACAATTGAAAACGCTGCCAAAGAACCAGAAATCGGCGACCTTATTGACCTGTTAAACGCCATGGGGGCAAAAATCTCGGGAAAAGACACCTCAATTTTGACAATTGAGGGCGTTGACAAGCTTCATGGGGCTCGCCACAAAGTAATTGCAGATCGTATTGAGGCTGGCTCTTATGCCGTGGCGGCGGCCATTACTCGTGGAAAAATCGAACTGATTAACGCGCAAGCTGCAACCTTGCAGACACCGCTTAATATTCTGCGTAGCATGGGCGTTACGGTTGAAGAAAAAGAAAACTCGCTGATTATTGATGCCCAAGACCGTGAGCTTGAGGGCAAAGATATTATGACCGATTTTTACCCAGGCTTTCCGACAGATTTGCAGGCTCAGTTCTTGGCACTTATGTTGACCGCCAAAGGTGCTTCTATGGTGACTGAGACCATTTTTGAAAACCGCTTTATGCATATTCCAGAATTGCTACGTATGGGTGCAAATATTAATGTTCATGGTCATGCCTCCGCCATTGTCCGCGGCGTGGACAAGCTTTATGGTGCACCGGTTATGGCAACGGATTTGCGCGCCTCTTTTGCTTTAATCTTGGCCGGCCTGATTGCTGAAGGCGAAACCATCGTTAACCGTGTTTATCACCTTGACCGCGGTTATGAACATTTGGAGCAAAAGCTTAAAGGTGTGGGTGCGGATATTGAACGAATCAAAGAACCGGACTAAATATTAAGTAAAAGGAGTGATTTTTTATGTCTGAGGTTCTGGAAGAAAAAGAAGAAACAGAGGTTAAACCCGTAACATTAGAAGAGAAATTGGCGGATATTGATGCCACCGAGCAACAGCTTTTGCAGGCTTTTTCGATGCAAGATACAACCCCGCCCGAGGATTATATTGCTTATGCCGGAAAGCCCAAACCGCAAGATGAGGCTTGTGCCGTCCAAGATGATGTGATTGCCGCGCTTAAAACCGTGTGCGACCCCGAGATTATGGTTAATGTTTATGATATGGGGTTGATTTATGCCATAAATATTCAGCCAAACGGTGATGTGTTTATTGACATGACTCTGACGGCTCCGGGGTGTCCGGCGGCCGGTATTTTGCCCCAGCAAGCGGCTGATGCCGTAGCGCAGCTCAAAGGTGTCGGCAATGTCGAGGTCAAAATTGTGTGGGAGCCGGCTTGGACCATGGAACGCATGTCGGACGAAGCACGTGCGATGTTTGACTTGTTTTAGAGGAGAGCGGTTATGTCCCAAGTCTTTTTGCTGAAAAAAGTTCAGTTACCTGATGTCCGTTGCGCCAGCTATGTGATTTCTGATGCTGATTTGCCGCAGAATCTTTCCGAGATTGAGATTAAGCTTTCCGGTCAAGATGAAAAAGAGCTGCGCGGTGGGGTGTCTTCAACCGCTGATGCGCCGACAATTGCTATATTGCTCGGACGTGACGGTGAGGCTTATTCGATTGATGAACCTTATCTTAAGGCAGTGTTTTCTTGTGGGGCGAAAGTTAAACTGATTCACTATTTTCATCCGGCAGAGCAACTCAAAGAGGTTGACGGTTTGTTGCTTCCCGGAGGCTTTTTTCCAACCCCGAAAGAATGGTATACAACACCTGCGGCTGATGCACCTGCCCCGAATGCACGGACAACGGCTTATTTAGAGCTCATCGACGCGGCTTTTGCCAAGAAATTGCCTCTTCTCGGGATTTGTGGCGGAATGCAGATGTTGGCCGGAAAATGCGGCGCCAAGCTTTTGCGAAAAGTTGCACCTTCTGAGGTTGAACACCGCTCTATTCCGGCAAATTCTTATGCTCATGACATCCGCCTTGCGTCAAACTCTTTGTTATCAGTCTTAAACGGCGGCAGTCTGAATGCTAAAGTTAATTCGCGTCACTCAGAGGCCGTGGCTGAAGTTCCCGATGACAAGCTTCGTATCTCGGCCAAGGCCTCCGACGGCGTTATTGAGGCGATTGAGCTTAAAAATTATTCCGGCTTTGCGCTTGGTGTGCAGTGGCATCCCGAACGCATGGTCTTGCAAAACGAAAAATTTGCTTCGGCAATTTTTCAACGCCTGTGTGATGAAGCTAAATCTTTTAAAAAGAAGAAATAATTATGACGATTGATGACTTAATTGAAAATTTTGAATTGCTTGATGACTGGGAAGATAAATATCGTTATCTGATTGACCTTGGCGAAAAATATACAACTCTTCCTGCCGAGCTTCATCAGCCCGAATGGAAGGTTATCGGCTGTCAGTCTCAAGTTTGGCTGGTGCCGGAAGTTAAAACTATTGATGGCAAAAAGCTTTTGTATTTTCAAGGTGATAGTGATGCCGCTATTGTTAAAGGGCTGATTGCGATTGTGGTAACGCTTTTTTCCGGTAAATCCAAGGAGGAAATCCTCAACCTTGACATTGATAATTCCTTTGCTAAAATCGGGTTACAGGAGCATTTGAGCCCCAGCCGCCGCAACGGCTTGGAAGCCATGCTCGAAAAAATCAAGTTTTATGCGCAATCTTTGGGCTAATGTATTATGAATATTCATGAGTATCAGGCAAAAAAACTTCTTTCTAAATTCGGCATTTTAATTCCGAACGGGAGAATCGCCTACACGCCTCATGAAGCCAAACGCGCCGCCAATGAGGTTTCGGCTCGCGGGCCTTGGATGTTAAAGGCGCAAATTCAGTCCGGTGCGCGCGAAAAAGGTCATTTTATTGAAAAATCTGCCGGTAAAAAAGGTGGTATCCGTTTGGTGACACACCGACGCGCCCTTATTCCCGAGGCCGAGCAAATGCTCGGGGCAACTTTGGTCACGCCGCAAACCGGTCCGCTCGGAAAGTCTGTCAGCCGGATTTATGTTGAGGCTTTTCAAAAAGTTAATCAAAAATTTTATGCGGCTCTGGTTATTAACCGCGTTCAGGCGGTATTGACTCTACTGGTCGCAAAGCTTGAAGATGGTCGAACGATTACACAAATTGCGGCTAAAACCCCTGAACAAATCTTAAAACTCCCTTTGAACTTGCAAAAAGGGGCTTCTATTGCTCAGATGAGAGAGGTTCGTGAGTTTCTCGGGCTTTCGGAAAAAAGTGATAAACAGCTGAAATCTTTTGTGAATGGTTTGCACAAGGCCTTTATTGAGCATGATGCCTCGATGATTGAGATTAATCCTGCCGGCGTGGATTATCGTGGGCGGATTTTTGCCCTTGATGCAAAAATGTCTTTTGATGATAATGCCGCTTATCGCCACCCCGACATTGTACGGCTCCAAGATGAATATGAAGAAGAAGACCGCGCCCTTAAAGCTCGTAAATATGGCTTTAAGTATAATGATTTTGATGATGGCGGAATCGGTTGTATTGTTAATGGCGACGGTATTACGCTGGCCGCCATGGACTTGATTCATGAGGCTAAAATGGGCATGGCCTGTTCCCTTAATGTTAAAGGTGGTGTGGACAAAGACAAGATTGCCGCCGGTATTAAAATCATTATGACAAACCCCAAAGTTGAAGGAATTTTGATTAATATTCTTGGTGGTTTTTTGCGTTGTAACTTAATTGCCGACGGAATTGTTGAAGCGGCCTCTGAAGTTGGCCTGAACGTGCCGCTTGTGGTGCGATTTGAAGGAACAAACAAAGACGAAGCCAAAGATATTTTGCTTAACTCTAAACTGCCGCTGATTATTGCCGATGATATGGAAGATTCTGTCGACAAGCTTGTTTCTGCCGTGGAGGCTGCTTACTGATGTCTGTTTTTGCTCATAAAAATACAAAAGTTCTTGTTCAAGGTATTACCGGTACGCAGGCGTCTTTTCATGTGCGTCGTTCTTTGGAATATGGCACAAATATTGTTGCCGGTGTTACCCCAGGCAAAGGCGGAACCGAGCATTTGGGTTTGCCGGTGTTTAACACCGTAAAAGAAGCCGTGGAACAAACCGGTGCTAATGCCTCGGTTCTGTTTGTTCCGGCAAAGGCGGTTAAAGGTGCCGTAACCGAGGCGGCGGAAGCCGGTCTTGATTTGGCCGTTTGTATTACCGACGGTGTGCCGGTGTTGGATATGCTCCAAATTAAGGAAATGCTAAAATCTCACAAAACTTTGCTTATCGGACCGAATACTCCTGGGCTGATTACGCCCGAAGAGGCACGGCTTGGAATTTTTCCGGAAAATATTCATCAAAAAGGGCGTATCGGGATAGTTTCTCGCTCATCGACCCTGACTTATGAGGCCGTTCTTGAAACAAACCGCGCCAATATGGGGCAAAGTACGGTTATCGGTTTGGGTGATGATATGGTTATCGGCTCGGATTATATTCCGTCATTAGATGCCTTTGCGCAAGATGATGAGACCGACGCAATTTTGCTTATCGGGCAGCAAGGCGGCGGTTTTGAAGAGGCGGCGGCTCAGCATTATAAAAACATGGAGATAAAAAAACCGGTGATTGCTTTTGTGGCCGGAAACTCCATTCCTTTTGCACATAAAATGGGCTATGCCGGTGAAGTGATTGCCGACGGAAAGACATCGGTTATTGATAAACGCAACGCCATGCTTGATGCCGGTATGATTGTGGTTGATGAAATTAACCAGATTCATCAGGTGTTGCTTGATATTTTGTCGTAGTGTCATGTTTATGTTGTTCAAATCTCTGCTTGATACACTCTTGCCGCCACGGTGCAAATTATGCGGGAAAATTGTTTCTGATGATGACAGCTTGTGTCCCGAATGTTTTAATAAAGTTAATTTTGTTACGCGGCCTTATTGTGCTCATTGCGGGCAGCCGCTGGAAAGTGTGGACAAGGCTTCCAAACATTTTCTTTGCCCAAACTGCGCGCAGAACAAACTGCCGTGGTTTCGGTTGGCACGTTCGGCCTTTCGCTATGAGGAAGATTCAAAAAATCTTATCCTCTCGTTTAAATTTTATGACCGCACGGATAATGCCAAAATCCTTGCAAAGTTTATGAAAAACGCCGCGCAAGATATTTTTGATAAAGGTATTGATTTAATCGTACCCGTTCCGCTGCATTATACACGACTTTTTCGGCGAAAATATAATCAATCAGCCTTGCTGGCGGTTGAGCTCTCTAAGCTGACCGGCGTTCCGGTTGAATTTGACGGGCTTGTGCGGCATAAGAAAACACGGCCGCAAGTCGAATTTTCGGGGAAAGTTCGGCAGCTTAATGTCAGAAACGCTTTTTCCGTTAAACATCCTGATGATTTTAAGGGAAAGCATGTTCTTTTGATTGATGATGTGTTGACAACCGGTTCAACGCTCAAAGAATGTGCCAAAGCCCTCAAAAAAGCGCATCCGTCTTCGATAGACCTACTTACGGCCGCTCGCGTGTGCGACTAAAAAAACGTTTTGGCTTTCTCTATGGCCTTAATCAGGCAATCAATATCTTGCTTATTGCTATACAAGCCTAAGCTGGCGCGGGCAACGGTTTCGTATCCCATGCGATGAACCAAAGGTGCGGCGCAATGATGACCGGTGCGAACGGCAACGCCTTCCTGACTTAAAATAAAGGCTAAATCTTGGCTATGAATTTTATCAACCGCGAAGGAAAAAACACCGCCTTTGCCTTTAGCCGTGCCGATTATCTTTAGCCCTTTGACTTCGTTTAAGCGCTCGGTGGCATAATTTGTCAGCTGTCGTTCATGCTCAAGGATATTATCCCAACCCAAGCGACTGACATAGCGCAAGGCCTCGCCTAAGCCAACGGCTTCAACAATTGCCGGCGTTCCGGCCTCAAACTTGGCCGGTGGCGGCGCAAAAGTTGTTTTTTCAAAGGTGACGATATCAACCATTTCACCGCCGGTTTGATAAGGCGGCATTTCTTCCAGCAGGTCTTGCTTGCCGTATAATACGCCAATTCCGGTCGGACCGTATAATTTATGTCCCGAAAAAGCAACAAAATCGCTTTGCCATTTTTTAACATCTATTTGATGATGAACCGCAAATTGGCAGGCATCGACCAAAACTTTTGCCCCCATCTGATGAGCGGCTTCCGTTATCTCTTGAATCGGAAAAATTGTTCCCAAAACATTTGACATTGCGGTAACGGCAACAAGTTTGGTCTTCTCATTTAACCGGCTTAAAAATTCTTCTTTTACAAAACTGCCGTCATCGGCGATTTTAAAGACCTTGAGCGTTAGCCCCAGTTCATCACGGAGCATTTGCCACGGGATTAAATTTGAGTGATGTTCGGCCTCGGAAATTAAAATTTCATCACCGGCGCGGAGCTTGTGTCTACCCCAAGTGGCGGCTACAAGGTTGATTGATTCCGTGGCGTTGCGCGTAAACACAATTTCTTTTTTTGACGCGGCATTAATAAATTTTTGAACTTCTTCACGCGCTTGTTCATATTCGTAAGTCAGTTCTTCCGACAAGGTATAAGACCCGCGGTGGACATTAGCATAGTGGCGCGTCATCACGTCAATCATTTTATCAATCACGATTTTGGGCTTTTGCGCCGAGGCCGCCGTATCAAGAAACGTGTTACGCTTGCCGTTGATTAAAACTTGCAATTCCGGAAAATCAAGGCGGATTTGTTCAACATCATACATTATTTTCCTCACTTTGCCAATTTGGCCTTTGCGGCTAACCAGTCTTTGATGTCTTGATTGTTGATTTTTTCAAGAACATCTTGCAGATAGGCCTCAACCAAAATTTGTTTGGCTTCGTCCTCTCCGATACCGCGTGAACGCATATAAAACAGCTGATCGGCGTCTAATTCTCCACTGGCCGCACCATGAGAGCATTTGACATCGTCATTATAAATTTCAAGTTCTGGCTTTACATCAATTTCGGCCTCATCGGTCAGCAACAAAGCTTTATGCAGCTGCGCGCCTTCAGTTTTGATTGCCATGGGGGCAATATGAATTTTGCCCTGAAAAACGCCTTTGGCTTGGCCGCCGACTACCCCTTTGACCAACTGGGTTGACTGGGTATGTGGCGCTAAATGTTCGACATCGGTCGTGGTATCAATTACCGCCCAGCCGTTCATGATATAAGCGGCGTTTATCTCGGCTTCGGCTCTTTCTTCAGTTAAGCTGACGTGAGTTTCGTTACGCGCTAAATTGCCGCCGCGTTGCAGGCAAAAGCCGTTATATCTTCCCTCGCCTTTGACTTTTACGGCATTATAAGCGATATGAACCGCCTTAAAAGCTTCGTCTTGAAATTTGTAATGATTGAGCTCTGCGTGCCGCCCGACGTATATTTCATTCACAATATTGGTGAAATAACGCGATTTTTCATTGCCGGAGTAATTATAATATTCGACAATCTCGGCCTTTGCACCTTCTTCAAGAACAATCACATTGCGCAAGTGAAACATCAGATTTTCGTGGCAGCTGAAGCTGTGATGAACCAGCGCCAAAGGTTTATCAAGCGTTACATTCTTTTCTATCGTGATAAAAAGCCCCTGCTCCAGATAAGCCGTATTCAACGCTGCAAAGGGATTTTTTTCCATATCAAAGCTTTTGTTTAGATATTTGCGAATCCCGTCATCTTCATAAATCGCTTCAATCAAAGGCTTTATGGTCACGCCGCGCGGCAAATTATGTGCGATATGCTCCAAGGCACCGTTTTTAAAATCAATAACATAGGCCGAAAGCGGAAAGTTCTCTCCTTCGCGTTGGTGGTGACCGCAGGTGCAATGCTCGCCGCAGGTGCAAGCATTTTCTTTTTCTTCTTCAAGCGGCGGAAGGATAAAGTCATCTGCCAGCAAATCTCTCGGGCGCGTGTATTTCCAAGCCTCGGTCTTTGCCGTCGGCAGCCCCTGTTTTTCAAAAAAGACAGCCCCTTTTTCTCTTAAGCCCTCAAGCCACGGGAGATCACTGCCCATAAGCTCAACTTTTTGAACCAATTCTCCCATTTATTTCTCTTTCAAAAACTGTGCGTAGCCTTGCTCTTCAACCTCTCGTGCCAAATCTTTGTTGCCGGAAGCCACGATATGACCGTCGGCATAGATGTGAACATAATCCGGCACAATGTCTTTTAACAAGCGCTGGTAGTGGGTAATTACGAGCATGGCATTGTGTTCGGTGCGTTCGGCGTTGATGGCCTCGGCCACAATCTTCATCGCGTCAACATCGAGCCCCGAATCCGCCTCGTCCAAAATCGAAAACTGCGGTTTCAAAACAGCTAGCTGCAAGGCCTCAAGGCGCTTTTTTTCTCCCCCGGAAAAACCGACGTTTATCGGGCGTTTTAACATATCGGGACTAATGCCGAGCTTTTTGCCTTCTTCACGCAGGAGTTTGATGAATTCCATGGTGTCTAATTCTGGCTCATGGCGGTGTTGGCGAATCGCATTTACCGCGTGTTTCAAAAAAGTGGTGACCGGAACTCCGGGGATTTCAACCGGATATTGCATGATTAAGAAGATGCCTTCACGCGCACGCTCTTCCGGTGCCATAGCCAGCAAGTTTTTGCCTTTGTAGCGAACCGTTCCGGACGTAACCTCATAGCCGGGTTTGCCGCACAAAACATGGGACAAGGTTGATTTTCCGGCGCCGTTCGGGCCCATAATGGCGTGAACCTCACCTTCGTTTATGGTCAGGTTGAAGCCTTTGATTATTTCTTTGTCCGCAACTCTTGCGCATAAATCTTCAATTTCAAGCAATGGTGTTTTCATGTTTGTTTCTCTTTCTTGTGTTATCCGACACTGCCTTCAAGGGAAATGTTTATCAGTTTGGCGGCCTCAATCGCAAATTCAAGCGGCAAGTGCTGCATGACCTCTTTGCAAAAGCCGTTGACAATCAGGCTGACGGCCTCTTCTTCGCCAATGCCGCGCTGTTGGCAATAAAACAGCTGTTCTTCGCTGATTTTGGAAGTGGTTGCCTCATGTTCAAGTTTTGCCGTTTTATTGCGGTTTTCGACATAAGGAATCGTATGTGAGCCGCAATCAGGACCAATCAGCAAGCTGTCGCATTGTGAATAATTGCGGGCATTATCCGCATTGGGGCTGACTTTTACCAGTCCGCGATAGGTTTGGTTTGAGCGGCCGGCCGATATGCCTTTGGAAATTATTTTTGAAGACGTATTACGCCCGAGGTGAATCATCTTGGTGCCGGTATCAGCCTGTTGGCGGTTGTTGGTTATTGCCACCGAATAAAACTCGCCGACCGAATTGTCTCCTTGCAAAATGCAAGACGGATATTTCCAGGTTATGGCTGAACCGGTTTCAACTTGCGTCCAAGAAACTTTTGAATTTGCGCCGCGGCAAGCTGCTCTTTTGGTCACAAAGTTATAGACGCCGCCCTTACCGTCTTTATCCCCCGGATACCAGTTTTGAACGGTTGAATATTTGACCTCGGCGTCTTTCAAAACAACAATTTCAACAATCGCGGCATGAAGCTGATTTTCATCTCTTTGCGGAGCGGTGCAGCCTTCCAGATAAGACACATAGCTTCCCTCATCGGCAATAATCAAAGTTCGCTCAAACTGCCCCGTGTTTTGGGCATTTATGCGGAAATAAGTGGACAATTCCATCGGGCAGCGTACACCTTTGGGAATATATACAAACGAACCATCGGTAAACACCGCCGAATTTAGGCAAGCGAAAAAGTTATCGGTATAAGGCACAACCGAACCCAGATATTTTTTTACCAGCTCCGGATATTCTTTAATTGCCTCGGATATCGGGCAGAAAATCACCCCTTTTTCAGCCAGTTTGGCGCGGTAGGTTGTTGCCACAGAAACCGAATCGAAAACCGCATCAACGGCAACCACGCCCGATAAAACTTCTTGCTCTTTAAGTGGAATGCCTAATTTTTCATAAGTTTTCAAAAGCTCGGGATCTACCTCGTTCAAGCTCTTTGGCGCAACTTTTTGTTTGGGCGCCGAATAGTAATATAAATCTTGATAATCTATCTTGTCATAGCTCAGTTTTGCCCAAGTCGGTTCTTTGAGCTTTTGCCAAAAGCGAAAAGCCTCTAAGCGTCTTTCGAGCAGCCAATCCGGTTCGCCTTTTTTTTGCGAGATAAGGCGAATGATGTCTTCCGACAAGCCTTTTGGGGCTGTGTCAGAGGCAATATCGGTTACAAATCCATATTTATATTTATCGCCGCTTTCGTCGACTATTTCAGGCTTTTCCTGCTCTGTGGTCATCTTTTTTTGTTTCCTTCAAATTCTTAGGCTTAAGGTATGATTTTTAAATGTAAATTGCAACTGTTTTTTCTTAGTGCATCTTTGATTTTTCCTGCTATAATGGTTTTGTTTTTATGGGAGGTGCTTATGGTCGGTTATTTGGTGGTTAGTTTTGTTATCCTTGCGCTTTTGCTCTATGTCTTTGTTTTGCGCAAAAATATTGCCCATTTGCAAACCGAATATAAAAATCTTTTGCAAGAAAGCCGCGCCCAAACCTCTAATGAACAGCGCAACAAAGAAAATATTTATCTCCACCTTAATCAAAATTTTTTGATTACTTATATGAACGACACAGCCTGCCAATTTTTTAATATCAACAAAGGCGACTGGCTCAATCTGCCGGCTTTGGGCACGATTATGGAAGATACGGCCGCTAATTTTGATTATCTCAAGCTTTCTCTTGCGCGTGTGTCGAAAAACCCCGAAACCCTTAATGAAGAAGCCGTTATCTTAACCTCTGACAAAAAAAAGCTACCGATGAAAATCCGAATCCGCCCGATGTTGGACGGAACACTGGCTTGTGTGGGCTTGAGCATTGTCTTGCGCGATATGTCGGAAGCGTCTTCTCTCCAGCGCAAGCTGACCAAGCTCAAAAGCCGCGACACGCTGGTTTCTACCATTTTGAACCAAGAAGCTTTGTTCAAAAAAATGGATAAAGAATTTGGCCGCTGTAAGCGTTATAATCAAGAATTTTCCATGGTCGTGGTCGAAATGCGCGCCATTTATGACTTTATTTGTCAGGGAATCGATTTTGACCGCGGGGATAAACTGTTTGTGCAAACGGCTAAAATCTGTTCGCAAATTATTGGCAAAAGCGGTTTTGTCGGCCGTTATGATAAAACAAGATTTGCGCTCGTTATGCCCAAAGCACCGCGGGAGCTGTCCTCTGAAACGGCGCAAAACCTTTATTATCCGCTGGTGAAAATGATCCAAAGCCTTGGCATTGACCGCACGAATGCCGAAATGATTATTATTTCTTATACCAATCGCAAAAACTTTAGCGATACGCCGGATGGAATGCTCGGGCGGGTTAATGCTCATATTGACCGCGCCTTGAAGCAACGCGATTATGGGATTAAATCTTCTGACAGAAAATAATAAATTATTAAGTTTATTGCTTTATTATCTGTTCTATATCGATATATTTTATGAGGCGTCCTTGAAGAAAAGATTGTTGCTGTGTTTTATGCTCGTGTTATGCGTCTGTGGTTGCTCGTTCAACTCGGGACGGGTGCGCTTGCTTAACTATGATTTGGCAACAACGTTTTTCGGTGATGTTCCCGATCAAATCCGCGTGGTTAAAGGCGATACGCTTTATAGCATATCCAAGCGATATAATGTTCCGTTGCGCGATTTGATTACCGCGAATAATCTGCGTCCGCCTTACACCCTTTCAGTCGGTCAGGTTTTGCGAATCCCGAGTGCAAAATATCACATTGTGGCAAAGGGTGACACGCTTTACAGTATTTCGAAAAAATATGATGTTAACTTAACTTCTCTCAGCCGGTTAAACGATATTGACCCGCCTTATACCCTAGCCGTCGGGCAACGTTTGGCTCTGCCGGCAAGCGTTGGCACTACGGCAGCCGGTTCGGCCGTTACTTTAAGCGGATATAGCGAAAGCCAAGAAGACGAAACCGGCACGATTTGGATTTCACCGACAAGTTCTGCAAAAAAATCTGTTTCTGGCGCAAAAAAGGCAAGCTCTGTTAAAAAGACAGCGGCAAAAACATCATCAAAGAAAAAGACAACCGTCAAAAAATCCACCACCAAGTCTCAGCCGGTTAAAGTCAGCGCACGGAAAACAAAATTCGCTTGGCCGGTGCAAGGCAAAGTTATTTCAAAATTCGGCAGTCTCGGCGGCGGACGCAATAATGACGGGATTAATATTCAGGCTAAGAAAGGCACCATGGTTCGTGCCGCCGACAAAGGCACAATCGTTTATGCCGGAAATGAGCTGAAAGGCTTTGGCAACCTTATTTTGCTGCGTCATGACGGCGGTTGGATTACGGCCTATGCGCATAATGAAAAAATCTTGGTTAAAAAAGGGCAAAAGGTTGTCCGCGGAGAGAAAATCGCCACGGTCGGCAATACCGGCGGCGTCAGCGAACCTCAGCTCCATTTTGAAGTCCGCGCCGGTAAAAATGCCGTTAATCCGCTCAAATATCTTCCTTAGTGTTTGTTGCTAAAACTCAAGGACGGGACGGACTACTCTGCTATGGCCCTTATGCTGACAATAAGTACCAATCTTCTGCATTAGTTTCTTACATATTATCATATCAATAAAATATCATATCCATAGAGGGGTATGCCTTTTGATCGAATCTTGCTATGACTGCTTCAACAATAATTATACGGATCTTTCCACTGTTAAGAATATTTTTTGTAATTACCAATCAACACACATATTGCCAATAGAAATACAGCTTCCGTTACTACACATTTGGGCTTCACCTGATCCATATTCTGATCCTTCTTTACAGGCAGAACATTTATATAAAGTTTCACTCCCTGATTGACAGCTATCACTATAATCAATAGCATTATCCAAACAATAATAGGGACGAGAATAACCACGACATGAATTTACTACGCATCGTGTATCATTCCAATAATACCCATCATCACAAGTGCATGATTTGTATTGTCCCTCACAAGATTCTCCTACGCCTATTTCTGCTGTTCCTGTGCAAGTGTATCGATAACTATTATCACATGTTGGTGTTGTGTCGGCTTGCGAAAATTCAATAACAGGTCGGATTTCACTGCTTTTGCTCTTATCAATGGAACTTATACCATCTGAACTGCTGAAATCAGATCAATAAGCTCTATAATAAGTATTACCAGGTGTCGATGACCATGCCTGGGTACTCTCAATAAATTTTATTCCACCTACTTTTGCAAAACCTAAATTTATAATGTCTTGATTATTATAATATGAGGTAAATATTCCTGCTGCCGGTAGACACCAATCTCCTGCACTCGTTCCCTCTGTTTTATACTCATGTGCCGCCCATGCCGCCGGATACTTGCTCTTATCCCCCGCCTCGATTATTTTTTTACTATTTTCACAGCTTGTATAATTTTCTCCAGCGTTATTTCCAAAATCTGGCAAAGTTGAAATTCTATCTCCCCAGTTAAAGTTTCCTAACGACTTTAATGCCATTGCTTGTCCGCCTGTACTATCTATATAAACCACAATACCAATCGGAGTTTTTCCAGCAATAACTGTTAAAGAACATGTCTTGTCTTCATATAATATACTTCCAATTATACATTTTTCTTGTTGTTGCTGTTGCTCTATTTTCTTTTCAATCTCTGTAATTTTATTGGTTATTTCAGTGATTTTATTTAAATCGCAATTCCAAGCTTCGCCAAACGGGCATTTGAGGCCGCCATCGCAAGCAGTGCTGCTGGTATAACCGAGCGAGTTACAAGTCGGGGTTGGAACACAGGTTTGGGCTTGGATTACGCCGCAACTTAAGACAAGGGCTGTCGTGGTGTAGTAGAATATTCTTTTCATTGTATTTCTCCTCATTTTAATAAGCCGGGCAAAAGCCGCAATAATAAGTATAATTGTTTTGGCAAGCGGTCATATACCACAAACCCGAACATTCCTCATATTCGCAATTCATGCCTTGCGGGCAAGTCGTGTATTTTCCTAAATTCGGGCAAGGTTTGCAGTTGTCATATTTGATTGTATTACCGGATTGGCAAGTTTCTGCGCCTGCTTCTCCGCCCATTGAGCCGCAATCTTGAAAGCCGTCACAGGGATTGGGTTTGACTTTATATTTTTGAATACCATCACAGTCTAAACAAGCTTCGCCGTCTTGGACATAACCTTCGGGGATTGTGGTATAATCATATCCGGCGCCGCAAGGGGTACAATCGCAAGAAGCATATTTGCCGCCGCAAGCTTCACCAACGCCATAATAAGGCGCTTCACAAGTGACATAACCCGACGGA
>CALXTE010000004.1 GCA_944391345.1 uncultured Alphaproteobacteria bacterium | reverse complement strand
GAGTTTTTTATCTGTAAAGCTGTAAGCTCTTTGGAACTACCGGCCTAGCCGGTAGTTTTCTTGTTACAAAAAAAAGACCGGAGCAAAACTCCGGTCTAAAGAAATCAGAAAAAACTCTTGATAAAGCGAACCAATCGAAAATGCTTCAGCAACAACCAATGTGCCTTTTGCTTAACCAGAAAGTCCCAGTTTTTGGCCTTGACAGCCGCACTCAAGGCTCGAGAAGGATAAGATTTACCCCAGTCTTCCCAGTCAATCAAATCATACTTTTTGAAATAAGCCAAAGTCCCCCAAATTTTTCTTTCGACATAAGGCTCCCAAAGGTCATGGCGCCTCAAAAAGTCTGTATTTTGGATAAGGAACTCTATATGTCCTTTGTCATAAAGATATTGATAAAAATCGTCGCCTTTCTTGAAGCCCAAGCGAGAAATCAAAGCCTGTTTATTTGAGATACTGACACCTAATGAAACATTAAAAAACTTATCAATATCATGCTCCAACAAATAGCGCATCATTTCCGTATTATTAAAATAATCGGAAGATGCCCACTTTTTATCAAGAGCAAGCACATCTTCAAACCGCTTTTGCTTAACCAAGGCAGAGAAGAAGCTCTTTCTCTCAGATATTGACGATGCCTCTAACTTTTCCCAAAAATCTAACTTTTCCAAAAACTCCAAAGGTGCATGTTCTGCAAGAAGCTCATATTTCTTTTGAGCCAACAAGTCGTCCCAACGCTGATACCTTACAAGACCTTCGTCGCTTATTTTTTCATTAACAGCATCTTTATCTGCATGCTGAATCCAAAAGTCTTCGGCCTTTTCTCGGTCATTCCAAAATTGCACTAAGAAATCAAACACATCACTCGTCCAACATTTGCTTAAAGAAAGAACCTTCTCGATTTTGTCACCATAGCCATAATTAAGCATGGCTGTTAATACAAAAGCGGTTATGCCATAACCTTCTTTAATACGTTGCAGAAAAGTCTTGAACTTTCCTTCTTTGAGCAAATCAAACAGAAGCAAATTGACTTCATCTTTGCTCAACACACATACATTTTTCTGTTCTTTTTCCATAATATCAATAAATTATAAGTGAATAATAATAATTAATTGCACACACTTTATAAACCAATCATCTTTTTGTCAAGTTTTTTTCATGGCACAAAAAAATCGCTGTTCCGAAAAACAGCGATTTTCAAAAGAAAGCTCTTTAGACTTAGAATTCCATCAAAACTTGACCGGATTCGTGAGCATTATCCAAAGATACCATAGCGATAGAGTTATAACCTGCATCAACGTGCAAAACTTCACCGGTAATAGCAGCACCGAGCGGTGACAACAAAGCCAGAGCGGCACCTCCGACTTCATCTTGAGTAACATTGCGCTTCAACGGAGCATTCAACTCATTCCAACGCAAAATCTTGCGGAAATCACCAATACCCGAAGCAGCCAAAGTCTTAATCGGACCGGCCGAAACGGCATTAACGCGAACACCAAGCCTACCCATATCAACAGCGGCATAGCGAACGGCAGCGTCAAGCGCAGCTTTGGCCACCCCCATAATATTATAGTTCGGCAAAGTTCTCTCACCGCCCAAATAGGTCAAGGTCAAAATAGCGCCGCCTTCAGACATAATCGGTGCCGCACAACGACAAGTTTCCAAGAATGAATAGCAAGAAATATGCATTGTGTTCAAAAAGTTCTGCAAAGAAGTGTCGATAGTACGACCTTTCAGTTCATTTTTGTCAGAAAAAGCAATGGCATGCACAACAAAGTCAAGCTTGCCCCATTTTTCACCCAACTCTTTAAAACAAGCTTCAACACTAGCCGAGTCGGTAACATCACATTTAATCAAAACCGGCGGAAAAGCGAGCTGTTCAGCCAAAGGCTTAACTCTTTTTTCCAAAGCATCGCCTTGATAAGAAAAAGCGATTTGCGCACCTTGCGCATTCAAAGCCTGAGCAATACCCCAAGCAATAGACTTATCATTAGCAAGGCCCATGATAAGACCTTTTTTACCAGCCATTAAAGGAGAGACTGTAGTCATACTATTTTCCTTTGCATTATAAAAAAATTACATTTACAGTAGATTTATCTTTGCTATAAGGTATATATATAATTTAATAAGCTTTGTAAACAATTTTTTTTGAGGGTTGCGAATGTATCTAAAAACATCACTAAAACAAGGGCTTAAACAAGCACAAAACTTTTTATACTTTTTAGCCCGCCGCGCCAAAAACGACACGATTTTCAGAGTTTCGGCCTCTTTGAGCTATACCACTTTGATTGCCATGGTTCCGTTATTTGCCATTGGATTGTCAATATTTTCGGCCTTTCCGGCCTTTGAAAGCATCCGAGGGCAAATCCAAGAATTTTTGCTTCATAATATGGCACCGGCCTTAGGACAAGAAGTCAGCGGCTATTTAACCGAATTTTTAAAAGCTTCGGCCGGATTAACGGCAATCGGAGTCGTCAGTATTGTCATCACCTCGATTCTAATGTTATCAACCATTGAAAACAGCTTAAACTTTATTTTCAGAGTCTCACGCCCGCGCCGCATCACCACCAAAATCACTTTATATTGGACGGTCATTACTTTAGGCCCGTTGCTTTTAGGCGCTGCTTTTTCAATCCGCAGCTACTTTTTTGCCCTAACGGAAGATGATAAAATATTCAATAATATTTATATCAGCAATCTTTTACCGGCACTGATTACCATGCTTATGCTGATGATTGTTTATATCTTTGTGCCTAATAAAAAGATAAGAATAAGAAATGCGGCCGGCGGAGCATTAGTCGCTTTAATCATCTTTTGGGCCTTAAGAAAGATTTTTGGCATTGTGGTCTTAAACAGCGCCACTTACCAAACACTTTACGGTGCCTTAGCCGTCATTCCATTGTTTTTAATCTGGATGTATCTGGCTTGGTCTGTGGTTATTTTCGGCGCGGTCATTACGGCAGCCTTAGAAGATTATCAACAACTTGACGAGCGCGCCTTAAAAAGAATCATGGTCAGTGATTCGCCCGAAAGACGGGATTTTAATAAAATAAATAATCCCCGAAAAAAACTCTTGCAAAAAGAACATAAATAGTACATTATCATTTTCATAGGATAAGTCTTAAAGGCAGATTGCAGAATTCTGCAATGAACTTAAACTAACTCCAGAAACTAACTTTTATTCGAAAGAGAAACTATGGAAAAAGATAAAGCACTCGACGCGGCCCTCAGTCAAATTGAACGGGCCTTTGGCAAAGGCTCGATTATGAGACTGGGCCAACAGTCAAACATCGATATTGAAGCAATTTCCACCGGTTCGCTCGGCATAGACATTGCCCTCGGTATCGGCGGCCTTCCCAAAGGCAGAATTATCGAAATCTTCGGCCCTGAAAGCTCAGGTAAAACCACCCTCGCCTTAAGCGTTATTGCTCAGGCACAAAAGAAAGGCGGCACCTGCGCATTCATTGATGCCGAACACGCTCTTGACCCATCTTACGCCAAAAAAATCGGCGTTGACATTGATAACTTGCTGATTTCTCAGCCGGATGCCGGTGAGCAGGCCCTCGAAATTGCCGATACGTTGGTCCGCTCCGGCGCCATTGATGTTTTGGTTGTCGATTCGGTTGCCGCTCTTGTTCCAAAGGCAGAACTGGAAGGTGAAATGGGCGATTCTCACATGGGCTTGCAAGCTCGCTTAATGAGCCAAGCCTTGAGAAAACTAACCTCAACCGTTTCTCGTTCAAACACACTGATTATCTTCATCAACCAAATCCGTATGAAGATTGGTGTTATGTTTGGCAACCCTGAAACCACAACCGGCGGTAATGCCTTAAAGTTCTATGCATCGGTTCGAATTGACATTCGTCGCACCGGCTCTATTAAAGACAAAGATGATGTTATCGGCAGTCAAACCCGCGTTAAAATTGTCAAAAACAAAGTTGCTCCTCCGTTTAAGGTTGTTGACTTTGACATCATGTATGGCGAAGGTATCTCCAAAACCGGAGAATTGATTGACCTGGGCGTCAAGGCCGGAATCATTGAAAAAGCCGGCGCTTGGTTCTCTTATAAAGGAGATAAAATCGGTCAAGGCCGTGAAAATGCCAAAATCTTTTTGAAAGAGCATCCGGATATTGCTGATGAGATTGAAAAGAAGATTCGCGCAGATGCTGGTCACCTAACCACCGAAATGATTGGTGACAATGAGCCGATTGAAGAATAACTTCTTCTGCAAAAAAATAAAATCCTCGTTATTTTAACGAGGATTTTTTTTGTTAATTCTTAAACCAGAATGAGCGCGTAAACAGCGCTATAACGGTAATAATTTCCAAACGCCCGAGCAACATCGTAAAAGCTAAAACATATTTTGCAAAATCAGAAAGAGAAGAATAATTTCCGGCTGGTCCGATAATTGCCCCAATTCCTGGGCCCGAGTTTGTAATACAAGCCACAACAGAACTAAAAGCGATTTCAAAATCATATCCGGCAAAAGCCATCACTGAAGATAAAACAGCGATGCTGAGCATAAAAGCCCCAAATAAAACAAAAACCGAAGACACGATTGAAACATCAATAGCTGTCGCACCCACTTTAAGCGGAGCAACACGATTCGGCTCAGTTGACAACAGCAATGCACGTTTAATAAAAGAAAAAATCACTTGCCATCGAAGAATCTTGATTGAACCTGATGTCGACCCCGTACAACCGCCTGTTAAGGCAAATATAATAAAGAAAATACCGACCCAACTTCCCCATTTCATATAATCAGTTGAAACAAAACCGGTTGAAGTAACAATAGAAATAACATTAAAGCTGGAAAAACGTAGCGCTTGCCAAAAATCATATTGCTTATGAATCACCAAACAAAAAGCCAACACCAAAGTATAAAGACACAATACTTTCAAAAAAGTCACAATTTGTGATGTCTGATACGACTTCAAATCTTTTCCCTGCCAGATAACAACATAAAACCCCATTGGCAGCGCCCCGAGAATCATAAACAGCGAAATGACCAGTTCTATGCTCACACTGTTAAAATAGCCGATTGACGCATTTTTTGTTGACAATCCGCCGGTAGAAACCGTTGTTAATGCATGATTAAGCGCATCAAAAAATCCCATTCCGACCAAATACAGCGCCGCAAAACAAATAACCGTAAGCAAAAAATATGCTAACACAATACGCTTTGCTATATAACTGAATTTAGGCATAAATTTTTCATTAACATCAGAATTTTCTCTTTGAAAAATCTGCATACCGCCAATTCCCAAAAACGGAAGCATGGCAACGGCAAAAATCACGATTCCGATACCGCCGAGCCCATTCAGCATCGAGCGCCATAATAAGATAGACCGAGGCAATTTTTCAATATCAGCAAATATTGTCGCACCTGTCGTGCTAACACCGGAAACAGTTTCAAAAAAAGCATCGGCAAAAGAAGGCACAACGTTATAGAATAAAAAAGGCAAAGCCCCGAACAAACTGGCCGAAAACCAACTTAACACCGTCAACAAAAATCCTTGTTGCAATGTAAAATGTTTAATCGACATTCGATTCGACAGCAACATTGCCAAGCCGAAAAACAGCGTCACCAAAGCCGCTGACAAAAACGGCGACCATAAAATTGATTTTGCATAAAAATCATAAGCGGCCGGAATAAGCATGGTCAAACCGATAATGCTGATAAGAAAACCATTAATCATTAACACGGGCTGCCACATAAAAATTTCCTCCTCAGAAAATATATTGCACTAATACAGCGCAACGTTTTCAGAAAGTCCTTTAAGAACAAGAAGCTTATTTATATTCATATTATCAATAAAACAAATTCCGGTCGGAACATTTTGCTTGGTAAAGGCCACAATTTTGCAACTAACATTTTTGTTTTCAATAAGTTTTTCCAAAAACAACGCGGCATTAACCCCTTTTTCCGTTTGAGGATCGGCATATACGCCAAAGAGCATCACATACACCCCGTTTACATCAATTGCATTAGCGTGATAAACAAAAGACATACCGGAAATATCGCGTGGATTTTCCAAATAAACCAACGAAGGCACATCGCGACGATATCCGCCAACTGAGTTTAATGCACTGTCAGTGGAAACAGACGGCGCAGGCATAGCCCCCGCTTCTACCGTTCCGGATAATACGGGCACAACACCCTGCGGAACATTTTCCTCACGTTTCATAATATCAACAGCCTGAGGAACAGAATCGGCTTTTGCAAAAGCTTTGCGGCTCGGCACAACTGCTTGTTCAGGCATTTGCAACTTAACGTCTTCTTTTCCCGAAGAAAATGGATTAGAAATATCAACCTTTTTAATCAGAGAATCTGTTTTTTCAGAAATAGAAGAAGAAACAGCCGAAGCCGCAGATTTTACCTTCCCCCAATACCACAGATGAACCTCTGCCGGCTTAACCCCGTTAAACGTCGGTGCCAAAAAGCCAATAATCAGAATAAGCAACCAAACCCACCATAATTTAAAAGGATAGCAAATCCAATGCATAAGCTTTTTCAAACCGGCTTTAACAAGCGCGCTTTTATTATTTTTTTTCTTAGAAAACTTTTTCAACAAATTCATCTGCATTTTCCTTAAACAAAACTAGATATAGTTTATAATTTTTAAGATAATAAACAAGAAAAAAATATCATCATTCCTCTAATTTAACTGATAAGAAAAAGCGGAGCGCCCTGCTCCGCTTTATCATTTTTTTATTTATCTTTATACTGACCGTTTTTCAAAAAGTCAGGAAGCTCTTTCAAGGCTGAAGCTCCGGCTGCTTTTTGATGTCCGCCGCCACCAAATTCCGCCGCAATTTTAGAAACATCAACATTATCTTTTGCCGTATAAAAAGACAAATTCCAACAGTTCTTTTTGTTCATAAAGAAGTTAACCATAAAGTCAAAGGTGTTAATATGCGGCAAAGAATCAAAAAAGGCGGACTTTCCTTGCGGCATATTGGCACAAATACACTTCAACCCTTTATAATGACTGGTAAAAGACATACCGCGAACAAGACGATAATCTCTGATTTTTATCCAAGAGAGAATAGCCTCACCTTTTGCCACGGTTTCTTCAATATTAAGTGTTCCGTTAAAAATGTCATCCCAAACCGGTTCATCAGGACGATTAACCCCCAAAGACTGGCAAGCAAATTCAAACGGCATAACTCTTGGATCGCTCAAATCATAAATATCATTCATACCCAAAAGCTTCACCCCTTCCGGCAAAGGCTCATTCGGATGAAAATATTCCCAAGTCAGCACAATCGCTGCTGTCCCCGAGCGCCGCAATCCTTTAATCGGCTCATACTCGCCGTTTGCCAACATTTCTTCATATTCGTTAATCACCGAAATATGATGATCAATCCAAGTAAAATCCTTTTTTTCACTCAGCTCAAACATAAACTTTACCGGCAGAGAAATATCACATACCACGATTTTATCATGTTTATCAATCAAATCATAAGGAATTTCCATGTCATGATTCAACCCAAAGAGCTCTGCCGCCGGATAAATTCTTTTAACGATTGCCGCTGATCCTTTTCCGTCATGGTCAGCCACATGATAAATACAAAGCATTTCTCACCTCATAAACATAAATTATTAAAACTCTATTTTCATACCATCATATGCCGGCTCAACATTATCCGCCGTTGCCTCATTAATCTCGTCATAATCACATTCTGATGCCATATGATTAATCACGGCTTTTTCCGGTCTGATTTTTGCGATACAGTTGCGCACTTCATCAAGCCCCGCATGTTGAATTTGCCCCATTGGCGTTGTCAAAGGCAAAACCAAAAGCTTCGGCCGCCGTTTTATCATCTTATATGCACTATCGGCCAACCACTTAAAGTCTGCAATATGAACGTATTCTCCGTCATTAAACACATATCCCAAACACTCGGAACAATGTTGCAAAAGCTTAATCGGCGTAATTTTAACTCCTTTGATATAAAATGCATGATTTCCCTTAATCTTATTGGGAATCAAACTCGGCTTTTGCACCACATTTTTAACCTGATTAGGTTTTGAAATCAAATAACTGAAATTATGCTTAATATAAGAGATGGTCTTTGCGCCGCCATAGATATTCAAACTCGTCCCCGAAATTCGATTTATCTCGCGCATATCGTCAATTCCATGCACATGGTCAGCATGCGCATGCGTATACAAAACCGCATCTAAAGCTCTGATATTATTAGCAATAAGCTGTTCTCTGATATTAGGACAAGTATCTATTAAAATCCGCACACCATCAATTTCAACATAAGTTGATGTCCTCAGCCTAAAGTTTTTAGGATTATCAGGATTACAATGTCCCCAGCCAAGACACAAAGACGGCACTCCGGGCGCAGCCCCTGCCCCAAGAATAATTACCTTTCCGCTCATTTGAAGTCATATCTCCCTTTGTCGCTGGCTTTTCTAAATAATTTATAAAAATTATCAGAAGTAATCTGCGCCAGTTTTTCAAAAGAAATATCTTTAATCTGAGCCAGCTTTTCTGCCGTATGAACCACAAAAGAAGACTCATTCCGACGACCGCGCATCGGCACCGGAGACAAATAAGGCGCATCAGTCTCAACCAACAATCTCTCTAACGGAACTTTTGCAAAAATATCACGAATATCACCGGATTTATTAAAAGTAATCATCCCCGAGGCCGAAAGATAAAACCCGATTTCAAGCGCAAAATCAGCCAACTTTTGGGAAGAAGAAAAACAATGTATCACACCGCTGAAACTTTTTTGCTTATAAGCCTTTGATAAAATTTCAATCATATCATCATCAGAATCGCGATTATGAATAATCAACGGCAAACCTGTTTCTTGGGCTGCAATAATCTGTTCGTTCAAAACCCTAAATTGATCTTCTTTGGGACTGTAATCATAATAATAATCAAGCCCGCATTCTCCGATAGCCACAACCTTCTTATGATTTGCTTTGGCAATAAAATCTTCAGCTTTAATCTGTGGATATTCGGAAGCATTATGCGGATGCACGCCGACTGCTGTATAAATAAACGGATATTTTTCAGCCAGTTTCAACTGATTATCAAGCGCATCAATATTATTTCCGGCATCAAGCATTGCCGTAACGCCGTTTTCTTTAGCGCGTTGAATCATATCATCAAAATCATCATCAAAATCATTAAAATCCAAATGACAGTGGCTGTCGACTAACATATTTAATCCTTAACTAAGTTTACAAAAATTATAAAGCACATTAATAAGGGTCTGCTTCTTGTCCATATTAATTCGCTCAACATTATCAAACATTTTAAGCGTTTTATCCCAAACTTCAAGCACATTTTCGGGCTGAGACGAAGACTTAAGCTTTTCTGCCATACATTTAAGAATAAGCTCCTGCGTCAGATAAAAACGCTCTTCACTTTCCAAAGCATCATCACAAAATCGCAACAAGTCATTAATTTTAAACTTTGCTCCGGCCGCCAATAAAGCCGAAAGCTCGGCATAAAGGCCCAAAGCGTCATTATCGGCATAAATTATCGCTTTTCCGATACTTCCGGAACAAATTGATACCAACTGCTTTACTTGCGGTTCAGATAATGTCGGCCGATACCGACGCAACAAACTGGCAACAGTAATATCATCAAGCGGCCGCAAATCCAGTTTTGAACAACGAGACTTAATTGTCGCCAACAGACGGTTCGGATTATGCGAAATCAAAATCATCATGGTTTTGTATGGCGGCTCTTCCAAAATTTTCAAAATAGCATTTGCACTGGCGGAGTTCATATCATCAACACTGTCCACAATAACCACACGCCACCCGTCATTAGATGCTCTTTTTGAAAGAAATTCATTAATCAACCGCACATCATCAACTTTAATAAAAGATGATTTTTTCAACCCCGACATTTCATCGGCCGAAAGCGGTTCCCCGTCTTTAATCGCTTTCAGAATTTTTTTTCTGTCTGTTTCGGTATAATCCCGAGACAACACCTTCAAATCAGGATGAGAATCACTTGCGACCAGCCGAAACACTTCAGAACTTTCGGCAACATTAAGCGAGCTATAGCTATCTCGTTTTCCTTCATCAGCAGCTAACAAAAATCGTGCAAAACGATAAGCCAAAGTTGCCTTACCAATTCCCTCCACGCCGGAAATAAGCCAAGAATTGTGCAAAGAATTATTTTTCCAGGCATCAAGTAAAATTTTCTCAGCATACTCATGCCCCATCAACAGCGAATTAGCCTGAGGCAAAGGCTGCCCCGATATTTGCGAATTATCACCTTCCATATCAGAGCTTAAACCTCTCTTTTATGGTCTGTACAATATCAATATGGAGCTGTTCAATATTTTTATCGGCATCAAGCACAACAAAACGCTCCGGCTCCAACTTAGCCATTTCCAAGTATCCCTGCCGCAAATTATTATGAAATTCCAAAGCGCGGCTTTCGTGCCGAGTTTCTTTAACCGCCATAGATAAAGATTTTTTTAGCGAGCGCTCCAATCCAATCTTGGGGTCCAAATCCAATACGATGGTCAAATCCGGCTTAAAATCACCGACTGCGATTTTATACAAATCATCAAGAAGCTCACGACTGACACGTTTGCCATAACCATAATATTGATAAGCCACGGTTGAATCGGCAAAACGATCGCTTAACACCCAATTTCCCTCATTCAGCGCCGGCCAAACCTTGGTTGTCAAATGAATTCTTCTGTCGGCATAATAAAGCAAAGCCTCTGCCACGGCATCAAATTTATCTTTATCACCGGTCACCAACAAACGACGCAATTCTTGCCCGATTTCGGTTCCTCCGGGCTCTTTGGTCTGAATATTATTAATCTGCATAGAGTGCAAATACTCAGACAACAGCTTAATCTGCGTTGACTTTCCTGTTCCTTCTCCACCTTCAAAAGTAATAAAATAAGCTTTTTTAGCAGGTTTCCGACATTCGGGAAACAGCTCCAACTGGAATTCCTTACTGTTTTCACCAACACCGTCAGGTGTCGCAACTTTCCCGCTTAAAGAAGGCATTAGTCAGCTCCGAAAATTAAATATTTAAGATTTTCTTTTATGCGGCCCAAAAACCCGACTTCCGGAACATCTTGCACAGCCACAAGCGGAACCTCAAAAGTCTCAAAATCAGGAATTTCTACTCTAACAACGCCGAGTTTATCGCCTTTTTTAATCGGAGCAACCACCGGAGAATTATAAACAGCGGTCATTTTTGTATCAAAAACCTTACTTCTGGCAATCGTACGAATGACATTATCCTCAACTTCGGCCGCAACACTTTTCTGTGTTCCAAACCAAACCGGAATTTCGGCAATCACTTGGTTTTTATTAAGAATCTGATAGTTATCAAATTCTCTAAATCCCCAAGACATAAGCTTTTCGGCTTCTTCCGAGCGTTCTTTATTGCTCTTCATACCGCTCATAACCTCAATCAAGCGACGATCACCACGCTTTGCCGTAGCCGTCAAGCTAAAACCGGCCTCTTCGGTGTGCCCTGTTTTCATCCCATCGGCATTCGGCATTGAATAAAGCAACGGGTTGCGATTGCCTTGTTTAATATTATTAAAAGTAAAATATTTTTCCGAAAAGATATGATAAAATTCAGGAAATTCTTGAATAATAGCCTTTGCTAACAGCGCCAAATCTTCCATCGACATCTTTTGATCCGGATCAGGCAAACCTGTAGAATTTGCAAAAGAACTGTTATTCAAGCCCAGTTGATGAGCCTTAACATTCATCTGCTGAGCAAAATCTTCTTCCGAACCGGCAATATTTTCCGCCGCCACAATACAAGCATCATTACCGGACTGAATCAAAATTCCTCGAAGGATATCTTCAACTCTCACTTTTTGACCGATTTTCAAAAACATGGTAGAACCACCACTGGCCGCCCCACCCTTACGCCAAGCATTTTCACTAACGGTAAAAGTATCCTCTAGTGATAAAGACCCGTTTTTAAGTTTATCAAAAATAATATAAACAGTCATCAATTTGCTCATTGAAGCCGGCGGCAACATGCGCTTATGATCTTTGGTATAAAGATATTGTCCGGTTGTATAATCCATAAGAATAGCGGCACGTGCTTTTGTTTCAATGGCATCAGCATAGTTTACAGCAGAGAAAAAAACAGTCCCGGCAAGAAGGCTAACCGATAAAGCAGATTTCAAATTCATAATTTTCCTCATTTAGTCCTTGACGATTCTTGTATCATTAAACCCATAATCATTTAGCTTGTTTGCAGCATTAACGGCATCTTCCTGAACATTATAAGGGCCTAAGCGAACCCGATAAAAAGTAGAACCGTTAACATTCGCGGCAGTTGTTTGCACTTCTCCAAAACTAGCCAATCTTTTAGACAGGCTCAACGCCGAAGCCTGTTTAGAAAAAGCCCCTGCCTGAACATAAAACTTTTTTCCACCGGCAGCCACCCGCGGTTTTGCTGAAACACTGGTTGTATCAGCCGCTGCGATTTTTGTTGTCGAAACGCGAGACTGCGGAACACTAGCCCCGGCCCCGACTAAAACATTGCGATCAATATATTCCGGATTCGTATCTGACGGAGGCGGAACTTCGGAAGAAAAGCTTTCATTTCGAGCACTGTAAAGACCATAATTCGGTTCAAAATCTTGCTCTAACAAAGCCTGCTTTAAGGCCAAACTTTCTTTAGGCAAAATTTCCACTCTGACCTTTGCCGTTCCTTTGGTTTTGAAGCCCAAAAGTTCTGCCGCCCGTTTTGAAACATCAATAATTCTGTTTTTAGCATAAGGCCCACGGTCATTAACGCGCAAGACCAAAGAACGCCCGTTTTCCAAGTTTGTAACCCGAACAATAGACGGCAAAGGCAAGGTCCGATGCGCCGCCGTCAAAGAATTCATATCATATTCTTCGCCATTAGCCGTTGTTTTGGCATGAAAATCATCACCATACCACGAAGCCATACCCTCTTCCGAATAATTATAGTCTTCTTCGGGATAATACCATTGCCCCATAATCTGATAGGCACTGCCGACTTTATAAGTTCCGCCGTTATCACGGATTGTTGCCGCCTGCGTATAAGGAGAAGCCTGCAAATCAACCTCTTTCGGAGATGAACAAGCCGACAAAGCAGCCAAAGCGCAAAGACACATTAATTTAGGGCTCAATAATTTCATCAAATCACCTGTATTATTATAAAAGCTAAAACAAATTTTCTTCAATTTAGACTGTTTTTCCCCGTTCGTAAAGAGCGTTTTCACGTTTTACAATTATTTTTTTTGCACTTTCGGAATGGGAACCGGAATCGCAAAGCCGATATCCGGATTATACTTATTAATTTTTTGCAAAAGCTGATAATCAGGATAACCGTCCTGAGGCATATTGGCTTTTTTCTGCACTTCTTTTATTGCTTCTCTTGTCTGAGACCCGAGTTTTCCGTCTTTTTCGAGTTTAAACCAACCGAGTTTGTTGATAAAGTCTTGAATTTTCATAACATCATCAGTTTTAAGGCGCAAAGCCTGATGCTGTTTTAACGGCACCCATTTCTGCTCGTTTTTAACATAATCAGAAAGGATACTGACGGCCAGAGCATAATTTTCCGACCGATTCCAAGATAAAATACGCTTAAAATTATCACCGATAAGATAGGCGCGCCCTTTTTTCCCTTCGGGAACAATGATTGAGGCTTTCATCTCGGAAGGAAGCTTAAGCTTTTTATTATCAACGGTTTTGACCCCGATTTTGCGCCACTCACGAACCGTTTTAGTAGTTTTACGACCGCTCAAGGCATAGTCAAAATTCCACGGCAGACTAACTTCACATCCCCATGGCTCATTAATATTCCATCCCAGTTTTGAAAGATAATTAGCGGCCGATGCGGCAGCATCTTCAAACGAGTGCCAAACATCAATTTTTCCGTCAACATTATAATCAATGGCATAAGCATTAAATGTGGAGGGCATAAACTGAAAATGCCCCATGGCACCGGCCCAAGACCCGTCCATTTTTTTATAATCTATTCCCCATTTATCAATCATGACCAAGGCTTGGTAAAGTTGATTTCTGAAAAACGTCGGACGTCTTTTGTCATAACTTAGCTGGGTCAAAACCTCAATCACGTTAAAATTGCCAAACTGCTTGCCGTAGTTGCTTTCCATCCCCCAAAAAGCAACAATAAACTCAAACGGAACACCGTAATTTTTTTCCATGTCATGAAACAAGGGATAAAGCTCGCGATATTTCTGCTGCCCTTCCTTAACTTTTTTAGCCGATAACATACGATTGAGATAATCCGTTGAGGTCAAAACAAATTCAATTTGTTTTCTGTCAATATCAACCACCTCGGGCTTTGGTTGATAATAATTCGGCGCAAAAACCGTTTCAACCGTTTGTTGGGTGATTCCTTTGTCAATCATTTCTTTTTTTAGAGTTTCAAGCCAAAGCTGATATTCTGGAGGAACAACAACATCCTGAGCCATACCGGCAGAAACCGCCAGCATTTCTCCAACCAAAACCGCCACTGATGTATAAAGAATCCCCTTTTTCACAACAATCTCCCTATTTCAATAGAGTAATGCAAATTTCTTTGAAAAAGGTTAATTAAAAAAAATATTTTGTTGCTAAAGATAATTACGATATTATATTAGAAAGCATAGAAACATTAGGGGAGAAAAACATGAACACAGCCACACCTAAAAAAAGAATCAAACATCTTTTACTTTACGTCATTGCCGGCGTCGCCTCTTTAGGCGGTTTATTATCCGGTTTTGACACCGGCGTCATCTCCGGCGCTTTGCTGTTTATCAACGACACCTGGCCGCTAACCACCTTGGAACAAGGATGGGTTGTATCCTCGGCTTTGGTCGGAGCAGTTATCGGCGCTGCTGTTAATGGTGTTTTAGCCGATGTCTATGGCCGCAAAAAAGTCATTATCGCAACCGGAACAATTTTTGCAATCGGTTCGATTTTGTGCGGCTTTGCCACCAGTGTTTCATGGTTAATTGCCGGCCGCATGATTCTCGGCTTAGCCATTGGTATGGTCAATTTTGTGATTCCGCTTTATTTATCGGAATTATCACCGCAAAAAGTCCGCGGCATGTTGGTTTCGCTCTATCAGCTAGCCATCACTGCCGGCATTTTGTTTTCATATTTAATCAACCGCATTTTTGCCCTAAGCGAATACAACTGGCGCTGGATGCTCGGCGCCGGCCTAATTCCGGCCATGATTCTGCTTATCGGCATTAGCTTTTTGGGCGACACACCGCGTTGGTTAATCAGCAAAAAACGCGAGAATGAAGCCAAAGAAATCTTCCAAAAAATTGAACCTGACGAAGATGCTGACAAACATATTGCTGAAATCAAATCGACCTTGCCCAAGGCCGTTAAGACCACCCAAAAGAAGAAAAAAGTCTTTGAAAGCTGGATGCTTATGCCGGTCAGCGTCGGTGTTATCATCATGTTTATCCAAATCTGCACCGGTATTAATACCATAATCTATTATACCGCCACGATTTTCAAGGCCGCCGGCTTTACCGATACAATTGGCGCCTTATACGCCACCATCGGTGTCGGCTTTGTAAATTTTACCATGACCTTTGTCGCTATTTTCTTCACCGACAAAATCGGACGCAAGCCTTTACTTTACGCAGGTTTAAGCGGCATGACCATAAGCCTTTTTGCTCTCGGTGCTTCATTTTATTTCAAAAACACGCTTGGTCTTGACCTAAAATGGGTTTCAGTCGGCAGCATTGTCACCTTTATAGCTTGCTTTGCCTTCTCTTTAGGCCCGATTGCATGGATTCTGATTTCCGAAATCATGCCCTTAAAGATAAGAGGTACCGCCATGAGCATTGCCACAATGTCAAACTTTGCTTTTAACTTTATCGTTGCGCTGATTTTCCCGACATTGCTTGAAACAATTGGCGAGGCTTACACCTTCTGGATTTTTGGATTTGTAGGAATATTCAGCTTGTTCTATACTTATTACTACATTCCCGAAACCAAAGGTCGCTCGTTAGAGCAAATTGAACAAAACTGGAAGAAACGCCTTCCGGCACGTCAGTTCTAAAAATAGGAAAAGTGCTGATTTTTCAGCACTTTTCTTTTTCTAATTCAAGTAAAAATTGCTTATAATCTAGCCCACCGGCATAACCACCAAGCTTACCGCTGCTGGCCACCACCCGATGACACGGAACAATAATCGCAATCGGATTATGATGACATGCTTGCCCCACGGCACGCACCGCTTTGGGTGACTTCACCGCCCAAGCAATGTCTTTATAAGAGCGCACCGCACCATAGGGAATATCAACAAGTGCTTTCCAAACCGCAGATTGGAAAGCTGTTCCCGTTAAATTAATTGGCAAATCAAAAACATAAAGGCGTTTTTCAAAATAGGCCTTTAATTGAGCATAAGCTTCTTGCAACAACAACGAACAAGCATCAGGATTATCAAAACCTTCGCAATGATTTACAAAACCGACCCTCGAAAGAACACCGCCTTTTTCCTCAACAGAAAGGAAAATCTCTCTTGCCCCGCTTTCAAACCTAAAAACTGCCATGCAACCTCCATACTTACTTTACAAAAACAAAAATCGTGCTATAAAGCAAGAAAAAAATTATCAGGAGAAAAATAATGTTTGCAGCCTTAGGCGTGTTTATCGGTGGCGGTACGGGTTCGGTTTTACGGTGGTTAGTATGCAATCGCATCAGCACCCATTGGGGAACCATGACGGTCAACATTCTCGGTGCTTTTTTCATTGGCTGTGCTTACGCATATTTTCAAAAAAATCTTGAAACACTTCCTCCTGAATTAAAAACATTCATCATGACTGGCTTGCTCGGCGGATTCACAACTTTTTCAACTTACCTGCTCAATTTTTCAAATTTATTAGAAAAAAATAATTATCTTGAAGCCGGCATATATCTAAGCCTATCCATCATCATTGGCCTAATATTTCTCCTCGGCGGCATAAAATGCGCTGAATTGATAAGCTGAAAATATAAAAAAATCCTGAACTTTTGTTCAGGATTTTTTAATGGCGGAGAGGCAGAGATAATTTGCCAACGCCATTATAACACATTGTAAAACCCAAATATTTTTATTTTTCATTTTTTTAAATATGCTATTTTGTAGCACGATTCTGTAATACCCTAGAGTCTAAAAAAATTCAATATAAAAATTCCACAATTACAAAATTTAATGGAAAACAAATAAATAAAATTAGATGAATTTTATTTTTGCGATGGTCTCACCGTATATGATATTATTCAATTACATACCAATTATGATAGAGCTATCATACTATAAAAACGGGGAAACAGGCCTTTTTACAGGCACCCTCACGCAGGGAACGAACTGAAAACCTATGAAATTCTTACCCATTGGTGTAAGTGTCGCAAAGTAACTCCTCCAAAGACGGTCGGCGACAAACAAATAGGACACGGCTGATGATGTCAGCTAGAAATTGAGGCTCTGTCTGTGCTCATTGACAACCTCGGCATTTAAAATTTGGTTCTTGTTCGGGTTTTAAATGTGCCAACCGGAAAAGCAGGTGGAAGGTTCGCATCGGCGGTGTGCGGATTTCAGAAATGATATAACCGAAACAAGAAAGCAAACTCAACGGAAATGCTATACTCTTTTTTACCCTCTGTTCTTGGGTAAAAAGAGCAAATCTAACGGAAATACTATAAAATATAAATTATCAAAAAAATAAATTAAGAAAAAAATTAAATGAGCAATCTTTGATTGTGAAATTTTGCCTGAACGAGCAAAGCGAGTTTAGGCATTTAGATAATTATAAAAAAAGGAGAATCAATGAATTTAGAGAAAAACGCCATAAATGACCGCATAGCAGCAATAATGAAAGATAACAAGTCAATAGACGACAAATTAAAATATACCTCACCAGAGAGCTTAAAAAAGGCATTAAAAGATAAAAAAGCCAAAAACAACGACGAATTACGCAAAGAAAGAACTAAACGCTATAATTTAGAGCAAGAAGATGCCGAATTTATTAGAGAATGCTGTCAATATCTTCAAAAATTAGGGATAGTAAAAAGCCAAAGGCAATTCAGCCAGCAATTTTTAAATAAAAGCCAAGATTATTTAGGCATGCTAATCTGTGAAAGAAGACAACCACCGATTAACATATTACACCGCCTTGTTCAAAATCTAATTCAAATTCAGCCGTTATATGAAGACAAATATACCATCAGCAATTATTTAGATGTGTTAATTAACAAAGGTAATCAGCTAATCACACAAAAATTGCTTAAATATCTATAATTAAACCCTACTTTTGATTTTCGTTAATTGGTGAATTTTAATTTTTATAAAAGAAAAGTAAGGATAAAAAATGGAAATAATCAGAGCATATCAGCAACTAATGACATACAATAAAAAATATTCTTATATGCAAAGCGATGGTAAAATAGTGTTTAATCAAAATTGGGCTTGGAATACTACTATCCAAGCCCTTAACAAAAGAAATTACTCTATTGTAAAAATTACCTACAAAAGTATAGTAATTATTTTAATCACAGCAGATATATAACCTAAACAAATCCAATCGTTTCTAATTTTATTAACAATCTTAATAAAATCATCTCTATTTGTATAATATATTATTTAAAAAATTATGCTTTTAAATTATCCCCTGCTTTGCCCAAAGATTTTAAAATATCTATTATAAACTGTAAAATTATACTAACGAAACTTTTAGGTTCATTATTTTCATCAATTCCTTCATTTTCAGAAGTTTCTATTTCATTCATTGAACTAATCCTTTCTACTTTTTAAATAAAGTTCCCAACGCTCAGGTTCTTTTTTTATTGCTTCTTCAAGAACATTAGTTTTGATAACATTTACAGCCAAAGAATTATCATTACTATTTGTTCCATAATAATAAAACCTTGCTGGAATATTAAATGCTGAAATTGCCAAATCAGTTCCATTATACGCATATCCTCGTCCAACTTCTTTTGCTAATTGGCTCAAAGAATTATTAACAGCTTGATTAAGCACTTTCTCTAACACATTTGTTCTATCATCAAGGTCATTATAAAATACTGTCAAATAGTCATTCCAAATAGATTTACCAAAAAAGTAATCTTTGCTTTCACCTTCAAGAAAAAATCTTTCAGACATATAATTACGAATACAATCTTTTACAAATTCTTCATAAGTCATTTTTTTTACTTTCAACAAATTTAATCTTTCAATGCTGGCAATGTTTGATGATAATTACAAGTAGCCATCGCTGACACATCTAAATGATACATACCTTTACTATTGGCACACATGCCTTTGGTGGTATTACTATCTGTTTCGGCATAATATTCTTGATTAACAAGTTTTCTAACACCACACCAAAAAACACAAGTTAGACAACATTTAAAAGATTTTGGCAACTGATAAGACATTTTATCTAACCATCTGTCCTCTTTCATTAAAAACTCTTGTAACCCCTGATTGTTTAACAGTTACAGATGTTGATGTGTAGCCAACTAATTCACCACCACAGCTAAATAATAATCTTCTATTTGAATCATATACATAGACATTAAGCCCTCTTTGTTCAACATAAGCAATCATCTCTATACTCCTTAACAAATTCTTAACCACTATTGTTCAATCCTCTAAAATATTGCTAAAAACTGAACAGTTCTTTTCCATACTAAATCTATCTTTTTAAAAGTCAAATAAATTTATTTTTTTATCCCTGTCTCTTTGATTTTCTTTGTTTTTCTTGGATTCTATTGTTTGTTTTTGTTTCTTATATATTTTTTGGGATAAATCTGTTCCTTTATTTTCAATCATATATAAGTATTTAAAACTTAATCTTTTTAATAAATAAATTAAAAGGATTAGTTATGATTTACGCTTATATTAGAATATCAACCGATTTACAACATCAAGAAAATCAAAAATTTGAAATAGAAAATTTTGCTAAAACAAGTAATATCAAAATAGATAAATGGATTATGGAGACAATATCATCAAAAAAAACCATTAGAAGAAAGAAAATTAGGAAAAATATTAAAAAAATTAAAACAAGATGATATTTTAATAACTTCCGAAATTTCAAGATTAGGAAGAAATTTATTACAAATTATGTATATACTTCATCACTGTATGAATGTTGGTTGTCAGATATGGACAATAAAAGACAATTATAGATTAGGGACAGATATACAGTCGAAGGTATTGGCTTTTGCTTTTGGATTAAGTGCTGAAATAGAAAGAGATTTAATCTCACAAAGAACTAAACAATGTTTAGCTCGATTAAAAGCTGATGGAAAACATATAGGACGACCAATAGGAAGAAAAAATAAAATTACTAAATTGTCGGGAAAAGAAGATTTAATTGATAAATTACTATCACAAAACATCAAAAAAACTAAAATTGCTAAAATGCTAAATGTAGATTACTCAACATTTTATAAATTCCTAAAACAAAAGGCGGTATAAATCCGCCTTATTTTTCTATATAGCTATATACAGTTGGTCTAGTAATTTCAAATTTTCTCGCAATTTCAGCAAGGGCAACACCATTTTTATATAAATTATTTAATTCTATTACTTGTTCATCAGATAATTTATTTTTACCACCTTTATATTTTCCTTTCGCTTTTGCCAATGCGACACCTTCTCTAACTCTATCATTGATTAAAGAACGCTCCAAAGAACTAACAGCAGCTAACATTGTCATCATCATTTCTTGATAAGGGTCTTTTTTATCTGGCGAGAAAGTTAAATTTTCTTTATGAAATTTAATTGTTGCTCCAATATTGTTTATTTCCTCAACAATATTTAATAAATCACGAGTATTTCTTGCTAATCTATCCATAGAATGGACATTAACAACATCACCGGCACGCAAATTTGACAACATTGCTTCTAATTGCGGACGCTCTCTATTTTTACCAGATAATTTATCCTCATATTCTCTATCACAAGGAGCATCAATTAACTGTCTTTCGGTAGATTGAATCAAAGTTGAAACTCTTTTATAATTAAAAATCATTTTTTAAATTCCTCAAATGTAAAATCAATATCTATAATATGACTTTACAATATCTAAAAAGTGTAAAATTGTCAAGTATTTTATGTTGAATTTTACACTTTTTTTATAATTAAATTTGATTATAGTTGAATTTTACAAGTATTTGAGCCACTTCCAAACAATCAGACATAACAAAAAAGTATAATAAAACTATAATATAACTATTCTTTAATAATATTTGTGTATAAAAAATACACAATAATTGACATTAGAAATATAATATATCAATAATTTAACATCATTAACATATATACGGAGAATAAAAAATGGCTGAAAATTCTAACTCAAACAATAAAAAAACAACATTAAACTTCACTGGTCTTGATATAAATGTAGAAAAAGCAAATGTGTTTAACGCAAAAGTTAATTCAATTAAGGCAAAAATCGCCGATAGCATTCAAAAAAATCTCAATTATGAAAACAGTATCGAAAATAAATCAGCTCCCGCATCTCAATTATCACCATCTATGCGTATTTTGAAGGATAGTGGTGAATATACTGTAATTACCTTGCGTTGCGGTGCTTATCCAATTTTTAAGAACACCACTAAAAAAAGCGAATACACACACACTAAAATTTTATCTTCATTAAAATCAATGCTTGAAGAAGGACAATTTGACGAGGAAATAAAGGCATATGCCAAGAAAAAACGCACAAGAAAATCAAACGAAGATGAAACAGAAGAAAATTCATCAAAAAACAAAACAAAGAAAAAATAATCCATAATAATGGGAGAGTTAATTAACTCTCCTTTTTCTTTGTCTTCTTTTTTGATAATTCATAATCACCAGTTGAAAAATCTTTTTGAGATGGGTCATATGCAAGTTTGTGTAATATTTGTTTTAAACATGGATAATCTATTTTCTTTAACTCGCGATTAAGCAATGAAATATTGATGTTTTTACCATAAATTGATTGCCCTATACCTTTATTAGCCCATCCACCAAGAGCATTTTGGACTTCTGTTGATATTTTTTTTGCAATAGCATGTTCTTCAAAACAATATCTAAAACTATGAAATACAATTTTATTTGCTGTTATACCGAGTTTATCAAGATAACGAGCAAACCAATGACCGACAGCACCTGAAAATTGATTTTTTTTGGTATATTCAATAGTGTAAAAAATCCACTCTTTTTTATTTGTTTTTAATTTTTTTACAAAATCAATGAAACCTAAAAATATAAGAGCCGGGTGTATAGGCACAATTCTTTTAGAATGCTTGTTTTTTAATGATTGTTTGGGATGTGTGTCACAAATATTAAAACACCATATGCCTTTTACTTTGATAATATCTTCCACTCTTGATTGGCAAATCTCGTTAATCCGAGCACCTGAAAATAAGGCAATTAAAGGAACCCAGAACTTTACAAATTCATAACGGCTATATCTATTGGGATAGGTTTCTGGATTGAATATCTTTTTTAAATCTTTATCAGAAAATCCAATGCGTGCAGGATCTTTATTTAATAATGGCGTTGTAATATTTTTCTTAAAATCATTCGGTATAATGCCTTCATCAACTGCAAATTTTAATAATTCTTGAAAAGATATTAAATGAGCTTTGATTGTTTTTAGAGAGATACATTTTTCATTATCAATCGGAAGTAAAATACTATTCAACCTCTTGTTCGGATATAAAAATTGCCATCTTTTGGGCACTCTATGAATATCAATAGAAATTCTTTTGCAATCTTCTGCCGTTATATCGTCAATACAATCTTTTTCAAGAAGGGCGAAAATAGTTTTTAAATGTGTTCTTTTAGAATCCACAGAACTTTGTTTTATTTTTTTACGTAAATTATGAACCGTTATCATTCGGTCAAATAAAGTAGTCCAAAGAGTTTTTATTTTTCGTTGTTTTTCTATTCTCTTATTAGCTATGTCTTGGCAAGTGGTTGTTAATTTTCTGATTAGCGGATTTATATTAGCATACTTAACCGCAGTATCATCAGTATTATGAATATCATTTATCAATTTTTCATTATAACTCTCTACCTGCTGAAACTTATTTACATATGATTTAAACCAATCAGCGGTTTCCAAATTACGATATGTAGATGGAGATGTTGGGATATTGGTTAATCCACGCATAATTTTTTCTAAAACATTTTTTAATGTAATATGCGTGTCAGGTTGTTGATAGAGCCATAATAGATAAGAGTTGAGGTATTTTCCTGCACAAAATGTTATATCACCACTAGTAAAAACAGAAACCTCTCTAAAATCTGCTTTACCTTTTTCAATATCATTAAAATTATCTTCACAAAACTTTTGCACTTCTTCCAATCTATGAATTAAAAGAGCGTCAATATCAGCATCATCCATCGTAATGCCGAAAGGGTGTGTTCTCTTGCGAATTTTCAATGCAACAACCTTTAAAAAATCAATAAATTTATCCATTGCGAGGGATTCTTTGGGATATTGTTTTATCGCCGTATAATAATCCCTTGTGCCAAGAGAATAAATCAACTCTTTGCGAAGTGCAAGAGGTTGCAAAATTCTGGGGATAGCAACCCTAATATAGAATACATGAAGCCGACGAGTTAGACGGGGATATCTTGACCGATTCTGTAACACTTTGCTGTAACACCTCTGATTTTGGGTGTTTTAAATGTGTTTTACTTAAAAAAATAACCCGTTATTTCAACGGGTTATCAATGAATTGGCGGAGAGGCAGAGATTCGAACTCTGGGAGGGCTCGCACCCTCGACGGTTTTCAAGACCGCTGCATTAAACCACTCTGCCACCTCTCCAAAAAGCAACATTCATCATGCGCGGTACGAAGAGATATTTACTCAAATTTTACAAAAAGGTCAAGAACTTTTTTTAATGTTTTCAACTTTTTTTATAAAAAAATAAATATCATCGCAAAGATTATGAAACTTTTTTCAAATTTGCCGCAATTTTACGCCCTCTATCATCTTGAATTTCATAAACAAGATGATCATTTTCCTTCAAGCTGCTAAATCCGGCTTTTGTAACAGCTGTAATATGCACAAACACATCAGCCCCGCCCGCATCCGGCTGAATAAATCCATAACCTTTTTTATTATTAAACCATTTTACTTTTCCGGTAGTCATTTTTATCGTCCTAATATTAACAGAAATCCACGAGCACTAACACACTCATGGCTAGAGATAATATCAAAACGACAAATAACAAGAGATAAATCTAAAAAAAATCAGCGTTCAAACAATTTTTCTATATTTTTAAGTTTTAGTTCCACATAAGTCGGACGCCCATGATTGCATTGACCGGAATGCTCCGTATGTTCCATCTCTCGCAGCAAATGATTCATCTCATCAAGATTAAGGCGCCGCCCTGCCCGCACCGATCCATGACAAGCAATCGTCGCACAAGCCAAATGCAGTTTTTGCGTAAGAGAATATTCTTTGCCCCATTCTGCCATTTCTTCAGCCAGATCGGCAATCATCTTTTTAACATCGGCATTTTTCAACAATGCAGGAATCTCACGAACAATCACAGCGGTTGTACCAAATTCTTCAACCACAAGCCCAAGTTTTTTAAGCTCCTCGGCGGCTTCCAAAATACGTGTTTTATCACTCAAGCTCAAATCCACAATTTCCGGAATCAGCAAAATCTGAGTAGCAATATGAGCATCATTCATCAGACTTTGCTTGAGCTTTTCCATCACAATGCGCTCATGCGCAGCATGCTGATCCACAATAATCAAACTATCTTCGGTTTGCGAGATAATATAAGTATCAGCCACTTGCGCCTTTGCCAAACCGAGATGCCCGATAGATTCGCTATTTTGCACATTTTCTTGAGAAACGGGAGAATCATCAACTTTCACCGAATAAGCCCGCTCCAGTTCGGGCAAAACCACTTGCCGCCGCGGCGCAGATTTTGGCATAAGGCTCTGATAAAAATTAACCGGACGCGGCTTTTCTTGCAACGAAGACGTTTCAAACACCCCGCTTTGAGAAAGAACCTCATTCGGCAAAGAATTATTCTCGGTCACTAAATCATTAACCGAAATCTCACCGGCAGACCTGTCCGCCCCTTGGCTCAAAGCATAACGCACGGCACTCACCAACAATCCGCGCACCAAAGCATTGTCATAAAAGCGAACTTCAGCCTTTGCCGGATGCACATTAACATCAACATAAGCCGGATTAATGTCAAAAAATAAAGCACACATCGGATAGCGATTAGATGCCAACACATCTTGATAAGCACCTTTAAGCGCTCCGAGTAAAAGCTTGTCCCGCACCGGACGATTATTCACAAACAGATATTGCGAAAGAGAATTCGCCTTATTCAGCGTTGGCAAAGACACAAAACCCGAGATTTTAAGGCCGTCTTTTTCAGCATCAATCGACAAAGAATTATCGGCAAACTCGCGTCCCATAACCTCTGACAAACGATTTAACCGCGCATCAAAAAGCTCTCCCTGACAAGCATTAAGTGAGATTTTTTTCTTATCATCGGCACGCAAATAAAACGAGATATGCGGATTAGCCATCGCAATACGGTTAAGCATATCAACACATAATCCTGTTTCTGATTGTGATGACTTCAAAAACTTTAACCGTGCCGGTGTTGCATAAAATAAATCGCGAACTTCGATTCTCGTTCCTTTGGGATAAGCTGCCGGAACAACCTCAGACTTTTCACCGCCACAGACTTCTATCTTCCAAGCGTTTTCAGACTCTTTTGCCCGCGAGGTAATACTCAGACGAGCCACCGACGCTATGGAAGGAAGAGCCTCACCGCGAAATCCTAAAAAACAAATATGAAACAGATCATCATCAGGCAGCTTTGACGTGGCATGGCGTTCCACCGCTAAAGGTAACTCATCTTTATCCATTCCCTTGCCGTTATCAACGACAGCAATCAAGCCTTTTCCGCCATCAACCAAAGTCACCTCAATCGAGGTTGCACCGGCATCAATCGCATTTTCAACCAGTTCTTTCACCACCGAAGCCGGACGTTCAATCACCTCACCGGCGGCAATCTGGTTAACCAAGGTTGATGGCAGAATTCGAATAGGCATGAACGTTACTTTCTAAAGTCGCGAATAAGCTTAATCAAAGCATTAGTTGAAGAATCGTGCTTTAATTCGGCAGACGCATTTTGCAACTCAGGCAAAATGTTTAAGGTCAGCTTTTTCCCGAGCTCAACCCCCATCTGGTCAAAAGAATCAATATTCCAGATAATGCCTTGAACAAAAACTTTGTGTTCATACATGGCAACCAAAGCGCCCAAAGAATAAGGATCAACTTTTTTCAGCAAAATCATGTTAGAAGGACGGTTTCCGGCAAAACTTTTGAACTTTTTCAAAAATTCAACTTCTTCTTTCGATTTTCCGGCAGCCTTGAGCTCTTCGGCAGCTTCTTTAACGGTTTTTCCCTTCATCAAAGCCTCACCTTGCGCCAAAACATTAGCCAACAAAATCTCATGATGATTAGAAATTTCATTATGAGAAATCGCCGGCGCAATAAAATCACAAGGCACAATCTCTGTACCCTGATGAATCAGCTGGAAGAAGGAATGCTGAACATTCGTTCCGGCGCCTCCGAATAATACCGGACCGGTAGCATAAGACACATAATCACCATTCACATCAACAAACTTGCCGTTTGACTCCATATCCAACTGCTGCAAATAAGACGGAAGATATTGCAAATATTGGTCATAAGGGATAACCGCATAGCGATGAATTCCCATAAAATTATTATACCAAATGCCAAGCAGCGCCAAAATCACCGGAATATTGTGCTCCAGTTCAGTTTCGGCAAAATGCTTATCCATGGCAAACGCCCCTTCAAGCATTTTTTCAAAATTATCCATTCCAACGGCAATAGCAAGGGACAATCCGATAGCCGACCACATAGAATAACGACCACCGACAAAATCCCAAAACTCAAACATATTATTGGTATCAATACCAAACTTAGCAACTTCCTCTGCATTGGTTGACAAAGCCACGAAATGCTTAGAAACAGCCGGCTCTCCGAGAGCATCAACCAACCATTTGCGGCAGGTTTTGGCGTTCGTAAGCGTTTCAATCGTCGTAAATGTCTTAGAAGCAACAATAAAGAGCGTCGTTTCCGGATCAACTTTATTCAAAACCTCAGCACAGGCTGTCCCGTCAATGTTTGAGATAAAATAGCAGTTAATCCCCTTCATCCAATACTTGCGTAGCGCCTCAGTTGCCATATAAGGACCAAGATCCGACCCGCCGATTCCGATATTAACAATATTAACCAGCTTTTTACCCGTATAGCCTTTAAACTTGCCAAAGCGAACATCTTCACTAAACTGGCGCATTTTCTTGAGTACCGCATTAATATCCGGCATCACGTCTTTTCCGTTAACCTCTATCGGACGATTTTCACGGTTACGCAAAGCAATATGCAACACGGCACGATTTTCGGTAATATTGATTTTATCACCACGAAACATGGCTTTAATTTTTTCTTCCAGATGCCGAGAACGAGCCAAATCCATAAGACAAGACATTGTTTTTTCAGTAATTCTGTTTTTTGAATAATCAAGGATAATTGTATCGTCGAGAGATTCCGTAAATTTCTGTGCACGCTTTGAATCTTTCTCAAACAAATCACGCATCAACACCTTGCGCATTGACTTGCAATGGCTTTCCAACTTTTTCCATGCTTTTGACTTGTTAATACGACTGTCAAACATCTATACACACTCCTTAGTTTTGTTTCGTACTGTTAAAATTAACCCAAATCAAGCGATTGGCATCAAAATACTTGCGTGCCGCATTATTCACTTGTTCTAGCGTCACATCTTTAATATATTGATTTCGCTTTATTAAAAAATCACTTCCGAGATTTTCTTCCTGCATTGCCACAAGCGTCTCGGCAATATTAGGCAAAGAGGCAAAACGCAAGTTATAGGAGGAAATAAGATAACTCTTGGCTTGTTCCAATTCCTCTTCAGACACGCCCTCTTTTCCCATTTTAATCCATTCTTTGGTCAAGAGTGCCTTTGCTTCATCAAAATTATCAGCCGTGGAAGAAAATCCGCCTTTGATAAGCTGAGCCTTATCTTGAATGCTCAAATAAGCATAAACACCATAAGTCAATCCTCTGTCTTCGCGTAATGCTTTAGACAATCGAGAAGTCAGCCCCTGTCCGACAAAAATCTCATTGGCAATATAAAGCGGATAAAAATCAGCATCACTACGCTTAACCCCCGGCGCCGTAAAAGTTGCAATACTCTGAGCCATCGGTCGGCTTAGATTAAACTCACGAGAGGTCCAATTTATTAAGGCATTATCAACAAAAGACTGCGTCCCGCTTTCAGGTAAAGCCCCAAAAATCTGGTCAATCAACTTTTTAGCATCATCTTCTGACAAATCACCGGCAATACCGACAATCAAATTTTTACGCACCAAATGGTTTTTAACAAAGGTTGATAACGCCTCAGAGCCGATATTTCTAATATCGTCATCATCTCCGACCGGATTACGCCCATAAGGATGAGAACCATAAATCTCTTTTCCCCAAGCCAAAGAAAGAGCACTGTCCGGAAATTCTTTTTGCTGTTTAAGCAAAGTCAACAACTGCTCTCTGACCGCCCGAATTTGATCATCATCAAAGCGCGGCTCCGTCAAGGCCAATTTCAAAAGCCGAGCGGCTGTTTTCTGGTTTTGTTTAAGCGTCAGCATTGCCCCCGAAAAATCATCAACGCCGGCCGCAAAAGAGATAGAAATTGCTTTTTCATCGAGAATGTCTTTAAAACGACGGCTTGAATAATCTCCGGCACCTTCGGTCAGCAAAGCTGCCGCCATCTGTGAAACACCCAACTCTCCTTTTTCATCAAAAGCCGAGCCGGAATTTTTAAACCGAAAAGACAACGCGATAATCGGATTCGCCTTGTCTTCAAAATAATAGGCTTTTATCCCGCTGCGTGAAACTATTTCTTTAACATCGGCATGAAAAGTATTTTCTTTAAGAATCGAGTTTTCAACCAAACGCTGTGGATTAAACTTAAAACTCTTGTATAAAGAGCGCCCGCCATAAACAACCAAAACAATTAACACCACAAAGCTTAAAAACTTAAATAACTTTGGAGAAAAAGAACTTTTTTTATGATAAATACGACGTGCCATAGATTAAGCTCCTTTCTGCGGAAGCAAAAAGCCCTGAACATTAACCGCCTTGCGCAAAAGTTTTACGGCATTATTAATGTCCTGAAGCTTAACCGCTTCAATATTTTGATCATAATTTTCAATATCTTCTACCGAAATACCGACAGCAGCTAATGAGCCAACAATTTCAGCCGCATCGCTGGGATTGTCTTTCAGATAAATAAGTCCGGCCAAAACCTTATTTTTAACCTTATGGAGTTCTTCCCAATTTAGGCTACGGATAGAATCTTCCAGAGCTTCATTGAGCTTTTCTTCAAAAGTTTCAACCGAAACACCTTGCGCCGGCAAAGCAGAAATTGAAAAAGTTCCATAACTGCGCGCCGAAAAATCATAAGCTGTGCTGACCGCAACGGCAACTTTCTCATCTTCAACCAAGCGGCGATAAAGCTGCGACGTATCACCTTCGCCCAAATAAGCCGACAACAAAACAAAGGCATAAGCTAAAGACTTATCCTGCCCCAAAGACGGAACAACAAAACTCTTCACAAAACGAGAGGTTTCGATTTGCGGTGCTTTACTTAATACTTTACTTGAAGTTTCACTTTTAATATTTTGAAATTCTGTATTATTTTTATAATCTGATTTTTCGATTTTACCAAAATATTTCTCAGCTAAGGTCTGAGCCGTAACCGCATCAATATCACCGGACAAAACCAAAACAGCATTATCGGGAACATAATGGATCTTATAAAAATTTTGAGCATCTTCAAGGGTTAAAGACATAATTTCATTTGGGAAACCGCTAACCGGACGTGCATAAGGATGTTCCTGCCACAATGTCCGCCGCATCATCTCTCCAAAAGCCGCCGTCGGATTGTTTTCGACCATCTGCATTCTCTCTTGAAAAACAATTTTTCTTTCTTTTTCAAAAGCTTCCGGCGTAATGTTAAGATTTTGCATACGGTCTGCTTCTAAAAACATCATCAGTTCCAACCGCGTAATGTCCACAAACTCATGATAAGCCGTCACATCACGCGATGTAAAAGCATTCATCACTCCACCGTTATCGCTGACAATCTGATTAAACGCACCGTCTTCAACATCCTCGGTTCCGCGAAACATCAAATGCTCCAGCAAATGTGCCAATCCGCCCTTTCCGGCCGGCTCATCTACGCTTCCGACCTTATACCAAACCATTTGCTTAACGATCGGGGCTTTATGATTAGGAATAACAATAACTTGCAAGCCATTATCAAGCCTAAACTCTTCAATATCAAACAGTTTTGCCTGCGCAGAAGAAAGCGGCAAAACAAAGCTCAATATTACCGCTGTGACTATTGCCTTAAAAAATTTTATCATTCAGAAACTTTCATCTCATTGTCTAACTCGGTACGGATATTATCATTGTTAGTTTCCGCTCCGATTTGTTTCATAAAGGCTTTCTCGCCGCTGGACAAACCATTAAACTTAGCCTTAAGAGCAGCTTGTTTTTGCTGAGAAGATAAAGGCGTCGTAACCGGACGATTATCATATTCCGGCGGCAAAGACAAAGGCGCTCTGGACATCACCATAAATTCATCCGGAGACTGTTGCGCCCAAGACATTTTATCAACCGTGGAACATGCACCGACCGACATTGCCATTATTGCAAGCATAACAATTTTTTTCATCACCTAAACCTCCTTAGCTTTTTTTAGAAAATATACTGTCAAAAATAATGATGGCGGCACCGATACAAATAAAACTGTCTGCGGCATTAAACGCCGGCCAATGATGCACCCCATAGTGAAAATCCAAAAAGTCAAAAACCGCACCAAGCCAAATCCTATCAACCACATTACCAATAGCCCCGCCGACAATAAAGCCAAGAGCCACCAGCAATAACGGACTGCTTTCATGCTTCATCCACCATAATAAATATCCGACAATGACCAGCGCCAACAAGGACAATCCGATAATTCCCCAGACACCATAACTATCAAACATCGAAAAGCTAACGCCGGTATTCCACGCCGTAACAACATTAAAATAGTCCGTCACCATAATCATACCGCGCCCGCTTAATAAATCCATTCTGACCCAATACTTTGTCAGCTGATCTAAAACAAAGACACCCAAAGCAACAATAAGCCCCAGTCGCAAATTTTTTCTCCTAAATATAAAAAACTGACAACAGTATAACTTCTGTTTTGGGAATGATAAAGCCAGAAAAACAAGATATGCGCAATTTATCTGCTAAAAGAGCAAAAGCTTGGCAAGTCCGAGAAAAATGAAATACCCGCCGGAATCGGTTAAAGCAATCAAAAACACACCGGAAGAAACGGCCGGATCAACCTTCAGCTTGTTTAACACCAGCGGAATAAGTATACCGGCAAGACTAGCAATACATAAATTACACAACATCGCAATCGCAATAACCAAGCTCAGCTTATGAAAATCCGGAAACAACAACCATGTAATCAGCGCAATCAGTCCGGCAAATAAAAATCCGTTCATAAAACCGACCATAAATTCCTTAAAAATCATGCGCAGCGTGTTGCGTGAGGTCAGCTCTTTTGTTGCCAAAGCTCGCACCACAACGGCCAAAGTCTGGTTTCCGGTTGTGCCGCCCATTGACGCCACAATCGGCATCAAAACCGCTAATATCGAAATCTGCGCAATAATGCTTTCAAATCCTCTGACCACAGAAGACGCCAACAGCGTCGCGATTAAATTTGTAATCAACCACGGAATACGCGACTTCCAAATACTGTTGACGGACTTATAAACATCGCCCTCTTCTGCACCGGACAGATGCATAATATCTTCAGAAGCCTCTTCGTGAACAATATCGACCACATCGTCAATATTGATAACCCCCACCAAATGACCTTTACTGTCCACAACTTCGGCGGCGCGCCATCCATATTCACGAAACATATGCGCCACTTCTTCCTGATCGGTATAAACATCAATCGGCACAATCTCACCGTCCATCACGGCAGATAACTTTTCGCCAGCCTTTGCGCGCAAAAGCTTATCCAGAGCAATTTCTCCGGTCGGATGCATCTTATCATCGGTCAAAAAGATTGTAAAAAATTCGTCCGGCAAATTTTCATCGGTCAACAAAAAGTTTTTGGCCTCTTTAACAGTCCAATTATCAGGCATCGCCACAAAATCACGCGACATAATACGTCCGGCCGAATCTTCCGGATAATGCAAAGACGAACTGACCTGATATTTTAACTCCGGAGATAGTTGATTAAGAATGGACTTCTGCTCGTCATCATCCATATGCTCCAAAATTTCAACAGCTTCATCAGAATCAAGTTCATTAACAATGTTAACAATCTGACCTTCGTCAAGAGTCTCAATGACTTGCTCTTGAACAACTTCGTTTAATTCCGGAAAAACGCTTGGATCAATATGATCGCCCAAAATCTCAATTAACTTTTTACGCTCATCAACATCAAGAGATTCGATAAGGCGCGCCAAATCATATTCATCAAGCCCTTCAACGATTTTTCTGACATGCGAGGCATCATTTTCTTCCAACCCGATAAGGACGGAATTAACCATTTTGGCGCCCAGACCAAGCACCTGATTTTTATGTAAAGCTTGCTTTTTAGAACGCTTCAGCCGAGAAGACTTCAGAACGGGCTTACGTGACTTTATGCTTTTTTTCATAATCCCTCCTTTACGACTGATGCTTAGAACAAAATCTGCCTCTTTTTTACATTTTTTAAATAACGAACAAAAGCGTAAAATAAACATACGCACAAAAAAAATCCCTCTTCATCAGAGGAATTTTGGTGCGGCCAAGAAGACTTGAACTTCCACGGGCTTAGCCCATAACGACCTCAACGTTACGCGTCTACCAGTTCCGCCATGGCCGCACAAGAAAAACGAACAAGAATGTTAATAATCCACTTCAAAAAATAAATCAAGCATTTTTTTCAAAAGACCGGAAAAAATTTATCTTTTAGATGGTCATCTGAATAATTTCACGATAGGCCTTGATTGCCGAATCACGCAAGGCCACAACCGTATCAAGGGTTTGCTCAGCATTTGAGATTGCTAAAACCACATCTTGAACATCAGCTTTTCCGGCGATTCCTTGCATAGACATTTTCTCGGCATTTTTCATTGTATCAACCGCCTCATCCATAACCGAAGACAATACCTGCCCAAAATCAGAAGAAGATTTTGTCTCCTCAGCCGCAGACGAAGACTTAGCCGGCGTCATTCCGCTAAGACGGCCTAAAGCTTGTTGATAAGCATTTAATGCACTTGAAACATCATTAATCACAATCATTCTCCCCTAATTATTTCAAAACATCCAAAATTCGAGAGTTTAAATCTCTTGAAGTTTGCATCACGCTCAAATTAGCCTCATAAGAGCGCTGAGCTTCTTTCAAATCCATCATTTCAATCAACGGATTAACATTCGGCATTTTAACATAGCCCTGATCATCTGCCGCCGGATGAGACGGATCATATTTCAGCACAAAAGGCGATTCGTCTTGAATAACTTTATCCACCTTAACCATATCGGCACCGGTTTCTTGGTCGATATATTGCTTAAAAGTCACCACCTGACGACGATAAGGATCTCCGCCTTTTGTAGTAGCCACAGACTCGGCATTAGCCATATTCTCAGAAATAACGCGCAAACGTTGAGCCTGAGCTTTCATTCCGGAAACGGCAATATCGGCGCTGACTGACAAATCTCCGTTCATCTACCCCTCCGCTTAAGACGTAATCTTTGTATTAGCGGTTTTCAGCATATCACGAAAAGAGGTATAAATCGTCACCATACGATTATAATCACCTTTGTTTTTGCTGATTTCGTTAAGTTGATCTTCAATCACAACTCCGTTTCCGTCAAGAGAAAGCGGATTCTGTGGCTTTGGCGTATAAACCCGAAACTCTGAGTTTGATGGCTTTTGATAAGGAAAGTCAAGATGATTAGGATTCGTCTTTGCAAGCTCTAACTTTTTCTCGCTAACTTGTTCAAGTTCATAAGAAAAATCAGGTTTTTCAATATCTTTTGGCAAATAGTTAGGCGTATTTGCGTTAGCCACATTTGTTGCCAACACTTTTTGCCGCTCACTCAAATAAGAGCGCTGTTTATCAACCATTCTAAAAAGAGCCAGATTATTCAAATCCATGAGCTCACTCCTTTCCCCCAAACGCAGTGCCATATTCCCCAACATGACAAATCTGCATGCAAATTTCGTGCCAAGTAAAAACCATTGCCAAACACTAAAAAAGAGCATAAAATAACAAATGTGGCAAATATAAAAGGCACAAAATATGTCTGATTCGGATAATAACAAATCAAAAGATAAAAACAAGAACGGCGAAGAGTTTTCCCCAGCTTATGCTGTTGCTTTGGGATATAACAAAGAAAAAGACAACGCGCCAAAAGTTTTAGCCAAAGGTCAAGACCACGTTGCCGAAAAAATCATCCAAATTGCCTTATCGGAAGGAATAGAAATCCGCCAAGACGCCGACTTAGTCGAAATCTTAAAGGCGGTTGATATTGATGAAGAAATTCCGACCGAAGCCTTTGCCGCCGTGGCCGAAATTTTATCTTACATCTATAAAATGAATGCACAAAAAAGCCGAGCCTAAGCCCGGCTTAAATTTTAGATTTTAGATTTTGGAAAAAACAACACATCATCAGGAGCCGCAATCGTAAAGTTCAGGTCGGCATAATGAGCCTCTCCGCTTTTCAAAGAAACAGCCACAAGCTTAGAATCATGATATCCAACAATCCATGATGGAATGCTATCTTCTTGTTTTCCCTCATAAATAGGAATCAAATGCCCATAGAACTTAATTCCCGGATACTGCTTAACAATGTCCTCAAAATAAGAACGGGCTTCATCTTTGGATAATACACCACTCTTCCGTGCGGTAAAACGACTTCCGGTAAAATAATAGATTTTTCCGGAAGACAAGGCAAAGATACAGGGCGACGACAACTCAACCAACACTTCGTTCAAACAATATTCTTCACATTTACCATGAACAACAAATGTTCTGACACGTTTTGAGCCGGCAAAACGATAAAGATAGCCGCAATCAACCGCCGAATGATAGGGAATCAACTTTTTGTTCGGAACGAAGGCCTCTCTTTCCAGTTCTTCATCAGACGAAAACAAAAACCTTGCGTTCAACCGCGCTCTGGCATCTGCTACACTTTCAGGCATTCCACAAAAGCCGCGCCATTCTTGAAAATATTCACCATGACGCACATAAAACTTCACATACTTGCTGTAAAATTCTCTTTTGTTGGAATATGTATTTTCAGAAAGGATAACAGAGGTCTCCAGAGCCGTCTCATTTGCAATCGGATAATACAGCAACTGCAACCGAAACTGAGGATTGTCCTTGCTGGCAAAAATTACGGCAACGGCATAGACATAAAGCTCTGGTTGTTTACCAAGCAGGCCGACACGATACAATGCCGCATCCTTAACCATCTCAAACCCTACCAGCTTATCAACATACACCGAACACAGATAGCGCGAGATTTTCTCCAAATCTAATTTTTTTGTTGTTTCCATAATAATATAAAATTTAGTAATACATAAGTTAATAATAAATAATGTGGGCTAAATCTATCATTTTCTCATCAAATGTCAAGAAAAAAGACGGACAAAACTGTCCGCCTTTTTTCTAATCAGCATAAATAAAGCGTTTATCACCAGGATCCGCAGGGAAAGAAACTTCATCAGGATATAAAAGTTCAACATTCCCTGAATATAATTCAACAGTTAAATAAGCAAGTGCATTCAATCGTCGAATAGCTCCAACTAACCACCCTAGCCGACAAGGTAAAGGTCTTTTCCAAAAAGACGCGTCAGGATAGTCAATAGATAAACTTTCCTTCATCAACAGGACCTCTTTTTCCGTAATGTATTTTCCTCGACGGGGACAAAAACGGTTTCCATCAAAATAAAAATATTTTCCATCGCTTTGCTGATAGAGTTTTCTTGCAGGAAGGACAATAACTTCCTTATCTACAATATAAAAGCAAGATTCAGGATTATTATTCTTCAAACAAAATGTAACCGATTTTCCGCACGAAAATTCTCCACGACTAACGACCAAAGCTTTCCCATTGCGAAGAAAATAAGCGTAAGAACAAAAAGAATCGAAAATAACTGGCAACGGCAACTCATTAGTTGAAACCGCCTCAATTAAAATTTCATCTCCAGACAAAAGAGCATAAAATTCCATAAGCTCCTTAAGTTCTTCCAAATTTTCACAATAAAAATCACAAGGCCAAGCAACAAACAAAGAACAAATGTCACCTCTAAATTGTAAAGAACCAAAAACAAACTTTCCACTTACGGATAATTTTTGGTTTTCAGAAAAATCGAAACAAGGGAAATCTGTTTGTTTGATATCACACGACATTTCCATTGGATTAAAAATCAAACAGGCAAGACAACCGCTTTCTTTGTGTCGTAAAGAAAATCCAACAACAAAATCAGAAGATTTGGAGTTTTCAGAAGCATATTTTCCTATTTCAAATTTTAAAATTTGATAACAAGAAAGCTCCTTTTCATAGCGTTTTTTCAAATACTTTGGGAAAAAACCTGTTCCATCACGATAAAAATCAAGTTTCATAATAGTACATATTTAAAGTTACAAAATAATAATCTAAACATATATTGTCATATCAAATAATAGAAGCAAAAGTCAAGCCCTAAAACTTTTGTAAAACACAAACAAAAAAACCATCAGTCTGCGTTACCAGAGGAGAAAATTGAGCACACTGAACAGAGAAGAAAGGATATCGCCCACCGATTTTCTCTTGCCAAAGCATCGATAAATCCACAGGCTTAACATCTCCATGTTTTTTCAAAAAAGCTTGTATCTGATTTTGATTTTCATCAGCTAAAACAGAACAAGTCATATAAACCATCTGACCGCCTTTGGCTGTATGTTGATAGGCTGTCTCCAAAATTTCGGCTTGCGTTAGAACCAGATTATCCAAAGCCTCAGGCGTTAAGCGGTATTTTGCATCAGGCGCACGTCGCCAAGTTCCTGTTCCTGAACACGGCGCATCAACCACAAATAAATCATACTCTTGATTACCCAAATCGGATATAATTTCATAATTAGAATAACCAAGACGAAGGCCCCGCTCCTTCATCGCAGACAATCGAGATTGATAAGCGTCATGCACAAAAATTTTCCCTTTTCCGTGCATCAGATACAAAAGCGTAAAAGTTTTGCCGCCGGCACCGGCACAATAATCAATAATTTTCAAATTTGGTTGAGGATTACAAAGAATAGCCGCCAGTTGTGAAGATTCATCTTGAACATCAATCTCCCCATTCTGATAGACCACACAGTTATTAAGATTAACCCTTTCATCAGAACAAATCCCGATTGGAGAATAAGGCGTCGGCCGCAAGAACAATCCTTCTTTTCTAAGTTTTACAAGCGTCTTTTCTCTGTCTCCGGAATTAATACGCATATCGGCTCGTGCTGGAGAATTTAAAGATTTTAATAACGCCAAGTCATTTACTTTATCAAACAACCACTTCGGGCATTCAACTTCCACATCAGCCGGATAAACAACGCTATCGTCAAGAGCTTTAAGCCACAGCTTTTCTTCTTTGCTGACTTCCGGCAAGGCATAAGCATCTGCCCCAAAAATGAGGTCCAAATCCTCATCTTTAAGATAAATTAATAACATTTTTCGGATATCAAGACCACCGGCCTCAAAGGCCAAACGCCGCCGATGACGAATCAAATCCCAAACTTTTTCAACAATAAAACGTCGATCTTTAGAACCGATATATTTTCGCTCTCGCAAATAAGAGACAACAATATTATCCGCCGGATTTTTATCCTTAAAAACCTCTTGCAAAATTTCAAAAACAGCCCGATACCTAGCGCCAAGCTGCATTATTCTTCTCCCCTAAAGCCAATGGCAACCAAATATTCCTCAGGAGAACCTGACCGACTGGCATCAGGCTTTGCATGAACGACTTTGGCAAAATTTTTCTTAACATCGGCCAACAGCGTGTTTTCCATACCGCCTTTAAAAACTTTTGTAATAAAAATTCCGCCCTGCTCTAATACTTCTTTCGCAAATTCATAGGCAATTTCAACCAAGGCAATCGTGCGAAGATGGTCTGTTTGCTGATGGCCGGTTGTATTGGCCGCCATATCACTCATTACGATATCAGCCTTGCCATTCAAAAGACTTTTAAGCTTTTCGGCCGCTTCCGGCTGAGTAAAATCTTGCTGAATAAGCGTCGCACCTTCAATAGGTTTAGTTTCCAAAATATCTATTCCGACAACCTTTCCGGTGCCTTTGTTTCTCATAACGGCAACCTGCGTCCACCCACCGGGCGCACAGCCCAAATCCACAATTCGCTTACCTTTTCCGAGAAAATGAAATTTTTCATCAAGTTGAATCAGCTTAAACGCTGCCCGAGAACGATACCCCAAGCGCTGAGCCTCCGCCACATAAGGATCATTAAGTTGTCTGGCCAACCACTTAGCCGAAGACTTGCTGCGCGACTTTGCAGTCTTAACCCGCACGGTTAAAGTTTTGCGACCGCGAACTTCCTTGGCAGATTTAGTGAGTTTTACCATTTTTACCCTTCTGATTAACAGAAATTTCTTTTTGCAAGCGAGATTTTATTTTATCATTTTGAATCAGTTCTTCAATAATACCGTCTTTTGCGCTCCGTAAAGAGGCCACAATCTTCTCAGCACCGAGTTCTTGAAAAATCTGTCCCAACATAATCACCCCTGACAAAAAGATAGGCGCACGTTGAAAGCCGATATTCGGATTTTTTGCCATATCCTCAACACTTGCAGTTTTCAAATCATCTAAAACCTTAAAGATGTCTTTGGTCTTAATCTGCAAACCATCACATTTTTCACGATCATAGCGATCACTTTTTCGAATTAATGAGGCTAAGCGCAACGGCGTGCTCGAAGTTGCCACAAAGCTGACATTATCTTTTATGGCATCAAAATTACCACTGTGTTTAAAACCATCAACCCAACGCTTGATTTCCTGCCCCAAGCGAGCGGCATTCAGCTTATCATAAGTTTCAAGCTGAAAGGCATCAGCCGCCGTCCGAGACCCCCAAGGAATTGATACGGCATTAAGCATAACCGGATTATCACCGTTTTGAGCTAATACGATCTCGGTAGATCCACCGCCTTGATCGACCACAATGGCATATTCAGATTTATTACGCACATGAGAAATAGCCCCCTTCAAATTAAGCCTTGCCTCTTCTGCGGGGGTAACAACCTCAATATGAATCCCTGTTTTATCATAAACTTTACGAATAAAATCTCCGGCATTTTTAGCAGCTCTGCAAGCTGCCGTTCCGATAGCGCGATAAGCCACAATGTTACAATCTTTCATCACATTATGAAATTGCTCAAAACAATCCAACCCGCGCGCCATTGCCTCATCGGTAAGCAAGGATGTTGCCTGCATTCCCTCACCCAAACGAGTAGACATAGAATCTTGATAAACAGCCCGCCCCTTACTGTCAGCGATTAATAATCGACAAGAATTCGTCCCCAGATCTATCGCTGCAAAAAATTTCTCAACCATGTTTAGTTCCTGTTTGTTTTAGAGTTAAAAGATTTTTTATGATTAGATTTATACATTCTGCCAAAAGGCAAACGCCGCTTGTTGCGCTTTTGATACTTGTTCGGAAATTTTTGGTTCTGATGCATCATATCCAGCAAAATTCCTTCCCGAATTCCCCTATCGGCAACCGTAATCTCGGCAATTGGCCAAAAAGTGCATAATGCCTCGATAATAGCACATCCGGCCATGGTCAAATCTGCCTTTTGCGCACCGATGCACGGATGTTTGCGACGCCCTTCATCACCCATCATCTTAATTTTTGAGATAGCACGAAAAATATCGCGCTTTGAGATTGAAATACCGTCCACTGCCGAACGATTATAACGTGTCAAATTAAGATGAACGGCACCCAAAACCGTTACTGTTCCTGAAGTTCCGATAACCTGAATTTCCTGATTTTTGATTGCATCATAAATATGATACTTATCATCAAATTCTTGAAGGATTTTATGTGTCCGCTCAATAATCGTATTATAGGCCAAATCCGTCATATCTTTTGACGGAAACGCCTCTGAGATTGTCACGACACCATATGGCAAAGAAACAAATCCCTCAACAAAGGTCTTGCCGCTGTTGGTAATGCGTGCCAAAGAAATCTCGGTAGACCCACCGCCGATATCAAAAACCAACGTCCGTTTAATACATCGATTCAACAAAGGGATACAGCCGACGACCGCTAATCTGGCTTCTTCTTTTGAAGATATTGTTTCAATCACAAGCCCTGTTTCACGCTTAACCGCGTCCATAAATTCTTGGCAATTTTTAGCACGACGGCAAGCCGCTGTTGCCACAAAACGTGAACGAAAAATCGGCGCATATTCATTAATCACACCGGCACAAACCTTCAAAGCAGCAATAGTACGGCGAATGGCATATTTGGTCAAAACATTATCTTGAATAATCCCCTCGCCAAGCCGTGTAACTTTAGAAAAAGTCTCAATAATCTGAAAAGATGTCGGGGTCGGAGAAGCAATAACCAAACGACAAGACGTTGTTCCCAAATCAATGGCAGCATAGACAGGGCGAGCTTGCTCATCATCTTGACGAGCAAGCCCTGTGCGATTATCATGATTCTGGTTATTCCACTTATTATTCATTGCCCTCACACAAAACCATCCGATTAGCTGTCAGGATAAAGCTCTCCTCTAACGATTTGGCGCAGTTCATCAATACAAACCAAGCCGCGTTTTTTATCTTCATAATACCAATAGACCCATCCGTTGCAAGCCGGAGCATTTTGCGCCGCGGCACCCACCTGATGGATAGATCCCTCCATTTTTTCACTTTTGATAGTACCGTCTGAGCGCACGGCCGCACAATGTTTTTTTGTGATATCATAAAGAATATCACCGGGATTCAATAAACCTCTTTCGACAACGGCCCCGAACGGAATTCGTGGTTGACGCTTTTTAGCGCTAAACTCAAGACAAATTTCATTTTCAACCGGTTCCACCGCATCAATGCGTTTTTGAGCGCCCTTAACATAATGAACATCTTTTTCAATACCGATAAAATTACGCCCGATTTTCTTGGCAACGGCGCCGGTTGTTCCGGTTCCAAAAAACGGATCAAGGATAACATCTCCGACTTTTGTGGACGAAAGAATAACCCGATAGAGCAAGGCCTCCGGCTTTTGTGTCGGATGAAGTTTGTCACCGTTTTTATCTTTAAGCCGCTCTTTTCCGGTACAAAGTGAGATATTCCAGTCGCTACGCATCTGCATATCTTCATTAAGGGCCTTCATTGCCTCATAATTAAACGTATATTTTGATTTTTGGTTTTTAGCGGCCCATATGAGTGTTTCATGAGCATTGGTAAAGCGTGTTCCCTTAAAATTAGGCATCGGATTTGTCTTATTCCAAATAATATCATTCAAAATCCAAAAGCCCAAATCTTGTAAGATATGCCCGACCCGAAAGATATTATGATAAGAACCGATAACCCAAATAGCCCCGTCTTCTTTCAAGACACGACGAGCGGCAGTCATCCAAGCGCGCGTATATTCATCATAAGAGGCCATACTTTCAAAGCTGTCCCATTCTTCATAAACACCGTTAACATGCGTATTATCCGGACGGGTCAATGCCTCACCGAGCTGAAGATTATACGGAGGATCAGCGAAAATAAGATCGACGGAATTAGGCTCCATCTGATTCATAATTTTAATACAATCATCATTAATAATAGTATTTAAAATTTTTTTTGTTTGGATACTGCTCATTAGCGAACCGCTTTCCTGCTATTAATTTCTTTAACGTTCATAGTATGTAAGAATAAAGTTATAATTTTATTAACGCAAGAAAAAAAATAAAACAAAAGCCGAATCGGATTCCGAATCTTTTGATAAAACACAATTATTTTTTTACAAAAAGAGGAACCGGATTAAAAGAAAAGCGATGCACCCCAATAATTGCCCCATGAGACTTAAGCCCCTCAAGATGAGCTTTTGTCCCGTAGCCGGCATTTTTTTCAAACCCGTAATAAGGATATTTTTCAGCCAATTCAGTCATATATCTGTCACGAGTAACTTTTGCGATAATAGAGGCAGCCGCAATTGAATAAGATAGAGAGTCGCCTTTAACAATCGTCTGAGTCGGAACCGGAAAATCCTTTGGATGCTGGTTACCGTCGACCAAAGCCGCCACCGGCTTTTCGGATAAAGACATAAAAGCGCGCCGCATCGCAAGAAAAGTTGCTTGCAAAATATTAATATCATCAATTTCTTGAGCCGAAGCTTCCCCCACGCCGATAAGCAAATTTCCAAAGTTTTGCTGTTCATACAATAAGTTATAAAGTTTTTCTCTCTTAGTTGGTGAAAGCTTTTTTGAATCATCAAGTGTAAGTAATAAGTCTTGAGGAAGATTTTTATTAAGAATAACCACCGCACCGGCAACAACCGGCCCTGCCAATGGCCCTCTTCCCGCCTCATCTATTCCGGCAACCGGATAAGAATATTTATTTTCAAATGAAAAATCAGGCATTTATCGTAACTCTAAAATAAAATACTTTAATTTCTTGGCTTGCAACCACAATAAGTTTGACGATAGAGATTCAAATCTTTTATCAACTGAGACCGACGCTCTTGCATACCGCCTTTTCGCCCTTCAATTTGAACATAAGGAACTCCGGTTTCGGTTGAGGCTTGGGCTGCGGCCTGATTAACTTGTTCCAAATTTTTATAGCGAGACACGCCCAGAACCGAAGCCACACCGTCAAATCCGTTAGCTTTGGCATATTCCATCACTTTTTTTAAGCGCATATGAAAGCAAATAGAGCAACGCTTGCCGCGCTCCGGTTCATTTTCAAGACCCTTGGTTAAGGAGCACCAGTTTTCGTTATCATATTCCAGCTCAACAAACGGCACCTGATATAAGTCGCACAAACGTTTGTTTTCGTCACAGCGTTTCTGATATTCCGCCAAAGGCCGAATGTTAGGATTATAAAACACAACGCTAAAATCTTGTTTTTCCTGTGCCATTTTTTCAATCACGGCACAAGAACAAGGCGCACAACAAGATAACAACAATACCCCTTTACCCATCTCAACAACCTTTCATAAAACATAGGGAGTATAAAACGTAAAAAAAATTTTTCAACTGATTTTTAAGGCCTTAGCCCACAATTCTAATTTTTTATCATAAGGAATGGATGCATTTGCCGGACTGGTTGACGGCAAGGAAATAAGGTCAATAGAATTTTTCTCCGCCCACAAAAGATTAGGACTTTTTACAAAAGATTGATAAGCTTTTTTGCCGTTAAAGACGAGCCGAGACAAAGCCGGCGCTATATTTAATAAATCCGAAAAATCATTAGGCTCAGCCTGACGAATGGCACTATCCATACTGCCGTCGCGCTCGCAGTGTTTTAGTGCATCCCACAGCCCGACCTGATTTTTCAAAAGCTTAGCCACCCTGACTTCATAATCTTGATTAAGATTAATTTCAGGAAAAAGAACACTCATAAACTTCCAAAAATTATTTTGCGGATGAGCATAATACTGCTGCCGTTGCAAAGAAACCTCCCCCGGCATAGAACCGATAACCATAATCTTTGTGTCTTGCGCAACCCGCGGCATCATACTCTGTTTTAACATTTTCTCCCCTGATAGAAAAAACAGCTTGAAAAACCAAGGTCTTTCAAGCTGTAAAAAAAATATATTATGGAAAACACTCAAAATGACAAACATACAAAAAACTGCCTGCCATTCTGTATTATTCAGAAACTTTTAGAAACCGCCGTAATTACCTTGTTTCTTTTTACGGGCCTGTGCAGCAGCTCTTTCACGTTGATACTCGGTCTGAGCGGTTGCAGACTTCTTAAAAGCACCCTTTTCTTTTTTCTGATTTTTTACAAAATTACCTTTATTTGCCATAATAAAAAAAATTAAATGATTAATAATAAAATAAATAACTAAACGCAGAAGTGCTTATAACACATTAAAAATTTTTGTCAATAAAAAAAATTAAATTTTTTTACTAAAAAGTCTTTTTTTTCATATATAGTTATATTCTTTGATAAGAATCAAAGATTAATATGGAAGATTGTGACTTTTTATTTCTTTTCTCGGCAATTTTTTTATCAAGTTCCAAACTCGCCGAACTTTTAGGATCAAGATAGCCTCTATCCTTTTTCCATTGGCGAAATTTCGGATTATCATATCTCAAACCAGTAGCGTCATCACGGGTTAAAAAATAAATATTAGAAATATTATTGGCACAATATTCCTCAAAACTTTCTTCGGGTTTCTGCCCTGATTTAAGGGCAAGAACATACTTTTTTTGATACAGTTCGCGATTATATTCTTCTGCCATATACTTTTGTTTTTCAATAAAAATTTCTGTTTTTTGACGTGCCACATATAAATCTACGGGATTAGGGATTGTGGCAACGCTAAATTCCTCTGTATCCAACTTTCCTCCATCTATTCGATAACCGTCAGCATTACCGTTATAAGTAAAATTATTTAAACAGCTGTTTGTAACAGCCTTTATAACGGCATTATGAACCGGTTTTTCAAACAAATGACTGTCAGGATATTGTGCATCAAATTTTTTAATACACACATCCATTTTGGTAAATTTCTTAGCATTTTTTATTTCATCAAGAGCCGCCGTAAAAGATTCATATAAAGACGGATTATTGTTTTTATCACAAAAATCTTTTAGTTTAGACTTAAAAAAATAATCATTAAAAGCATACGTCAATTCATTCGGACAATATTCTTTATCTTGTGTAACGATATTAGGAGAATCAGACATAAAAGCAATTCCTGAATTTTTGTTCTGACCAAAATAAAAATCAACCATTTTTTCTCCGGCATCAAATGCTTTTTGATAGGCCTCGGGAGAAAGTTTTTTTTCTGATAATCTTTGGGACAGACCTTCAGATAAATATTCAGAAATAAACTGAGTGTCTTTTTGCCCCTCTGAAGGACAAACACTCATAAACAACCTCTCGGGAGCATATAAAGCATAACCAAAAGTTGCTTTACTTAACTCGCAAAAGAGCAAATTTCCCTTCTGATAAGGCTGGAACAACCCCGCATTTTCTAAGGTTGCATATTCATTTTTAAACATTTCCCTATGAATATTGAGACCATTTTTTTTAACATTATCAAGAAGAGCGCCATTAAAAGAATGTGTCTTAAAACGATTATTCCGACAGTTTAATCTGATTTTTCTCAATATATCTGAAGTTTCTTCTAAGGAAAGCTTTTGCTGGTTATCATAATCGGGACGATGGTGCTTAATAATATGGGGCATAACATATTCGGCAAAATAAAGCTGAGCCCCATCAAGTTTATCAGAATTAACTCTTGAAGAAATTTTATCAGAATGTTTTTCAAAATCAGAAACTAATTTTTCAATCATCTCATCAGAGATATCACCGGTTGAAGAAACATAAGCCTGCAATATATTTCCAAAATTCTGAAAATTCGATTTAACGGAAGACAGCGAACTGGAAGTTCTTATCATATCCTGAACATGATTATTATTAAAGGCTCTTTCAAAATAGTCGGCCATATCCCGTTCACTGAGCTTATTAATCACATCCGAACCAATAGTAATTTTTTTCATTTTTTTATTTCTCAAAGCATAAACATATATTGATAATAGCATAATTGTGCAACAAATGCAAGTTTTAATAATTAATATTTTTTTTACAACATAAAAAATTTTTTACCTTGACTTTGAGCTTAAAAAAAAAGACTATACTAGAACATATACAAGAAAGAAACAAAAGACACCATGAGCAACAAAAAACAATACCTAACACCGGCACAAATTAAGGCCGAAATAGAAAAATGTCTGGGCTGCCCCAACAAGCCTTGCATGAAGGCCTGTCCGGTTGGTTGCTCCCCCCAAGAATTCATTGGTTTAGCCAAAGAAAAAAAATATAAAGAAGCCGTTGAAGCGATTATGAATCGCAATCCAATGGGAGAAACCTGCGGCTTGATATGCCCGGACAAATTCTGCATGAGTGCCTGCCTTCGCAAAAATCTTGATTCCGCCATAAACATTCCTAAGGTTCAGGCGACATTAATGAAAAATTATCGCACTTTTGCGGAAAAGAAGCGTAAAGAAATAAACGATAACGGAAACAAGATTGCCGTCATCGGCGCCGGTCCTGCCGGCTTAGCCGCTGCAAAAGAGTTGGCTCAAAATGGATATATGACGGATATTTTTGAAGCAAAAGACCATATTGGCGGCGCATTACAATATATTCCCGAAGAAAGATTGCCGCACGAGGCATTAAACGCAGATTGTGACAGAATATTATCATCACCGCTCATAAGTTTACAGCTAAACCATAAAATAGAAAATCCCCAAGAATTACTTGAGCAGGGCTATAGCGGCGTGATTATCGCTTATGGAGAACAGCACGCCATAAGATTAAACATTGCGGGAGAAGAATTTTCCACTTGTTATAAAGATTATTTGTCCCATCCGGAGAAATACAAAGCCGCTCAAAACATTGCCATCATCGGCGGCGGAAATGTTGCGGTTGATTGCGCCTTAACCGCCAAGAGCAACGGCGCGCAAAATATTGAAATTTTTGTTCGCAGACGTTTAACTGACATGAAAATATCAAGGCAAGAATTCCAAGAACTTTTTGAAAAAGAGATTAATATAACGGCCCTGACCAGCCCTGAAAAAATCGAAAAAAATGAAAAATTATCTCTTTATGTTCATCGTAACCATATTGTAGAAAACAAGGCAGTTCCCCTGCCTGACACCACGATTGAATTAAAAGGCCTTGACTTAATCATCACCGCCATCGGCAGCCGTGCTGATAGAGTAACGGAAGGAGAAAAAATTATCTTAGCCGGAGATTGTAAAGAAGGATCTTCAACTTTAGTTGAGGCTTTGGCATCAGGCCAAAAAGCCGCACAGGAATTGATAAATGATATCAAAAAAGAGGACAATTAATTATGCAAGAAAATTTACAAAAACCACTGTTAGTCCACTTACATCTATATTATACCGATATGTGGCCCGAATTTGCCGAATATTTATCAAACCTATCAGACTATGATTATGACTTATATATAACCGGCGTAGAAATTAGTCCCGAAATTCGGAACAACATTCTTTCTTTCAAAAAAGATACAAAAATTTTGATTACCGAAAACAGAGGCCACGATATCTGGCCGTTTTTAAGTGTTTTAAATCAAGTTGATTTGGATAAATATAGTTATATCATTAAAATCCATACAAAAAACACCTCATTTGATGTTCCGGTAAAAACCAACAAAAAAATTTTCTCAAGAGTTTGGATGAAAAAATTACTGATAGAAGCGCTTATAGGATCTCCCAAAATAATAAAACAAAATCTTGAAAATTTTTCAAAAGACCCGAAATTAGGCATGATAGGATCAAAATATCTAATAACCTCTCACCCTAAAAAATTAATGGATGTAATTAACAAAATTGATCCCGTTGCTCAAAAAATCGGAATAAAAGATACTTCTGATAAAACCTTTGTTGAAGGCACCATGTTTATGGTAAGAACCGATTTAATGAAAATATTTCAAAATAAATTTACGGCACAAGATTTTACTCCTTCAGAAAAAACCGGAAGCGGCGGTGCTTTATCTCATGTTATAGAAAGAGTTTTTTGTATTGCCGTAACCGCTGCCGGATATAAAATAAAAGGCTTTGACAGCAGACCGGATTTTGAAATAGCCTCTTTACTGCTAAGATTAAAGCGCTTTTTTTATCAAGAAAAAATTACCCATAAAGGAAAAAAAACAATAAAAATTTGCAAAATTCCTGTCTACTCAAAACATATAAACAAGGAGTAAATTCATGATTCCTAAAACAATACATTATTGTTGGTTTGGCAATGGCGAAAAAAGCGACCTTGCAAAAAAATGCATTGCAACCTGGAAAAAAGTCCTCCCTGACTATGAATTAAGGGAATGGTCAGAAAAAGACTTACATTTATTAAAAGATAATATCTATGTGCAAGAGGCTTATGAAAGCAAAAAATGGGCCTTTGTTTCTGATGTCTTCAGACTTTACGCCTTATATCATGAAGGTGGCATCTATCTTGATACAGATGTTGAAGTCAGACGCAGCTTTGATGAATTTTTAAAACACAAATTTTTTATCGGCTCTGAGCGCTCCGGACATTTCAAAAGCATTGGAACCGGCATTATCGGTGCCCAAAAAGGCAACCCGATAATAAAACGCTTGCTTGAATATTATGATACGGCTCGCTTTATTAAACCCAATGGAAAGCCTGATTTAGTCGGCAATACCACAAGACTTCTTCCGGTGTTTAAGTCCATGGGGATCAAAAAAGTCTACACCCACGACAAACCGATAATAATAGATGAAAATTCAATAATTTATCCAGATACCTATTTTTGCTGCGACAATCCTGAGTGCTATTCAGTGCATCATTTTGAAGGCTCATGGGGAGATGCTTGGAGTATAAGATTTAAGATATCTATTCCTTATGCACCGCATAAAAAAATAAGCTTAAGACGTTATAAAAAAATGCGTGATGAATCCTTTACCTATCCCAAAGAAATGATAAAAAAACTTTTGGAATTTGATTGCAAAAAAAACATCAAAAAACGCAGAAAATGGCTGTTATCTATTGATAAAAGATAAAGGAAAAAACAATGAAAATAATGATGGTCAGAGATCGCAACGTTCTAAACACCAACTGGGTGGTTTATTTGGCAAACTTATTTATCAGCCGCGGACACGAGGTTGTTATTGCTTGCGACACTTACTCAAAACTTGGCAAAACCGGCGTTGGCTATGATATTGACCCCAAAGTCAGAATTTGTAACCTGAGTGCTAAAACCAACAATAAATTAAAAAACATTTTCATCGCCGTCAGAAACAAGATTATCCCGCCCTATTTCCGCTTTAATAAGCTTATTGAAGCAGAACAACCGGATATTTTGCTCTCATACTTTCCGACGGATTTATACAACATTACGCGCTTTCAGGATCATAAAGCGCCGATTATCCAAATGGTGCACAATTATCCGCCGGTTCTTTTAAGAAAAATCATGAGAAAAAACATTATCAGTCGCTATTTTTGCAAGCAAAGTTTCAAAAAAGTAAATACTTTTCAGGTATTGATGAATTCTTATAAAGGTAAAATAGATCCGTTTTTTGAACCCAAAAATATTGTCAGAATAGCCAATCCGGTTAAACAATATAAAGAAAACGAACTTGTTGACTTATCTAAAGAAAAGAAAAAAATTATTTATGTCGCACGGGTAGAAAGAAGAATAAAACAACCTCACCTGCTGATTGAAGCCTTTGCCAAAATAGCAAAAGACTTTCCTGACTGGAAAGTAGAAATTTGGGGAACCGCCAAATATGAAGACTACAATCAAGAGATTGCAAACTTCATCAAAGAGCATCAGCTTGAAAACCAAGTATCACTTGCCGGATATACGATGGACATTGAAGGACTATACCGCAGTGCCGACATTCACGCTTTTCCAAGCGTTTGTGAAGGCTTTAGCTTGGCCATTGCTGATGCTATGTCTATCGGCCTGCCGCATATCGGCTTTGATTACGCACACTCGGTCAACGAAATTATCATTGACGGACACAACGGCTTTTTGGCCAAAGACGTTGATGACTTTGCCGATAAGCTCAAAAAATTGATGTCTGACAAAGAATTAAGAATAAAATTCGGCAAAAACGCTCATGAGGATATGAAGGCTTATGCACCGGAAATTATTCTCGACCAATGGGATGAGCTGTTCAAACAAATTACAAAGGATAAACAATGATACCAAAGATAATTCACTATGTATGGTTCGGCGGCAACGAGCTCGGTGAAAAAGAACAAAAATGCCTTGAAAGCTGGAAAAAGCTTCTTCCAGACTATAAGATCATGCGCTGGGATGATAGCAAAATCTCAGAATTCAAAAATGAATACTTTGAACAAGCTTATAAAAACAAACAATACGCTTTTGCCTCTGACTACGCCCGATTAAAGGCCTTATATGAATACGGCGGCATTTACATGGATACGGACGAAGAAGTTTTACGGCCATTAGATAAGTTTTTAGAACATGACTTTTTCATGGGATGCCAATCTTGTGGTTCTGCCCGCACATTAAGCCCGGCCTTGATTGGAACAACTCCCAAAAATAAAATAATAAAAGACCTTTTGTCTGTATATGATGAAACAAAATTCATTAATCCGGACGGAAGTTTCAACCGCACCACCAATCCTGAATATTTTGTAAAAGTCTTAACCGAAAAATATAAATTAGAAAAGATCTACATTCGTGAAGGGCAAATTGAATTTTATCCGAATTCATACATCTATAATTGTTTTTATTTTGCTAAAGAAGGAAAAGATTCTTACGCCATACATCATTACACCGGCCACTGGAAACCCGATTGGAAAATAGAAGACAAACTAAAAATAAAGCTCTTTGGTCAAGAATATATTATCAGAAAATATAAAAAGAACCGACCAACAGCCATTTTAACCCTGCCAAAAGATGAAAAGATATTAATAAAACTAAAAACATCAAAAAAATCATCTTGGACTTTGGTAAAAAAATCAGCCTAAACAGGCTGATTTTTTTAGATTTTGGAAATATTCGAGGACAAAGAATAAATTCTTATTGTTTTAATAAATTATCAGGCTAAAGTAAAAAAAAACAAAATCAATGAGGAAAGCTATGGGCCTGAAAAAATTAAAACGCTTTTTTATAAATAAAATAAACAATTATCAGCTAGCTGATTTACCCAAAATAAAAGAATGGAAAATCAAACCGGATGACAAAATCTGCATTTTGGCGCCTCATGCTGATGATGAATCAATCGGCTGCGGCGGATTATTGGCCAAATACGGAAAGCAATGCAGCGTCATTCTCTTAACCGACGGCGCCTATAATGCAACCAACAAAGAAAAAACACAAAACATCAGAGAAGAAGAATTCAAACGCGTCATGAATTTTTTCGGCATAACAAATTTTGAATTTATGCGCGCCGAAGACACAACTTTAATAGAAAGTTATGACAAATTTAAGAAGTTAAACCTAAAAGATTATAACTATATTGTCATGCCTCACCCACTTGATCCGCATAAAGATCATGTTGTTCCTCAGGCCTTCTTCAAGCGCTTAAAAAAGGAACAAAAATTAAAAGCAAAAGCCGTTTACTATGAAGTATGGGGAGCCATGGCAACACCGACCCATTATATAGATATAAGTGATATGGTTGAGCAAAAAAGAAAAGCCATAGATATGTATATATCGCAAAACAACCGTGATTACGCCGACCGCATATTAGGATTAAACAAATACCGAGGCATCAGACATAACATCGCCTATGAAGAAGCATATACCATAGAAGGCTAAAAAAATAACCGTTCTAAGAAAAGAACGGTTATTTTTTTAGATAAATTTTTTAACCTCATCAAGGATTGTTTCTTTTTGAAAAACAATTCCAGAAATTCCCAAAGACTGTGCAGCTTCAACATTCGCCGGTTTGTCATCAATAAAGACAACCTCATCCGGAGTAGCTTTAAGTTGCTCTAACACCTTTTGATAGATTCTGACATCAGGTTTGAGCAAATGCAAACGATAAGACACAAAAGCTCTTTTCTTATAAACAAGCTCTGACGCTGAACCTGCCAGACAAGGCAATGCATTTGACAGCAAACAAAGTTGCTTTCCTTGAGCACGCAAAAACCTCATCGCGGCCAAAGTTTCAGAATAAAAAGTTCCAACCCCATCACATAAGGCAACTTCAATATTCTTTTTAAGCGATAAAGTATAAGCAATGTCAAAATGTTTGCACAGGGCTTTGCAAAACTGCGTAAAAGTTTGTTCTCCAAGCATATAAGGCTTAAAATCAAAAGCCTTTATTCCGCCTTGACTGTCAAAATCTTCCGGATATGTAGAACATTTACGAAAAAGATCATTCAACGGTTTCAGTGAATACGGATAACAAACATTCCCGACATCAAAAACAAAAAATTTAACTTTCATAATATCATATATTAATTAACACAATAAAATTCAATCAGCGCAAATCTATCAGATTGATACACAAAAATCAAGAAAAAACTTACCGATAGATGTCCTCCCCAACCGGCTCAAGCCACGTAGATTGATTATTCGGCAAGTTTGGCTCAATCGAAATATGCGTAAACCATTGGTCCGGAGCCGCCCCATGCCAATGTTCAACCTCGGGAGGAATTTTGACAACATCGCCTTTTTTAAGAACACGGATTTCTCCATTACGTTCTTGATAGCGCCCCTCTCCTGCTAAAACCAACAGGATTTGCCCGCCGCTATGCTTGTGCCAGTTTGTCCGCGCACCGGGCTCAAAGGTAACATTTCCGATAGATGAGTTAAACACATCATCTTTTACAACCAGCATGTTCAAATAAGTCTGACCGGTAAAAAACTTACCATAAGGATTAGATTCGCCTTGTTCAAAAACAGTATCAACTTGAGCCTTATTCATTTCTTGAGCCTCCGCAATAGAAATTAAAAAACAGCTAAAAAGAAAAGAAAGAAAAAAACGCATAATTACCCTTCCCCTATTTTATTTCAGATTTTCTTGAAAAAATTGCGTGATTTTATCAAACGGAATTTTTTCCAGATTATCATACAAATCAACATGATTAGCCCCAGGGATAATCATTAGCTCCTTATTATCGCCGGTAAGTTTCTTAAAAGCATCTTCACTAAAATAACGACTATGCGCTTTTTCACCATGAATCATCAAAACCGGACTTTTAATTTCGGAACTATAAGACAGTAAAGGCATATTGATAAACGACAAAGATGAAGTCATATTCCAGTTTCCGTTAGAGTTAATCGAACGGGGATAACATCCGCGAGACGTTTTGTAATACCCGTAATAATCCTTAACAAACTGCGGTTCATCACCGGATAATTTGTCGGGCAACCCTGGAGCTTTGGCATAAGAGTTATTTTTAAAATCTTGGGTTCTCTGAGCGTTAAGAGCTTGTTTTAACTCATAGCGCTCTTTTTCACCCATAGCGTCAAAATAACCATTGGCATTCACGCGGCTCATATCATACATAGTTGAAGTAACAACCGCTTTAATGCGTGTATCCATAGCTGCGGCATTCAAGCCCATACCACCAAAACCGCAAATTCCGAGAATTCCGATTTTTTCAGGATCAATATTTGATAAATTGCTCAAAAAGTCAACCGCCGCACTAAAATCTTCGGTATTAATATCAGGAGAAGCCACGCTTCGGGGTTCGCCGCCGCTTTCGCCGGTATAAGACGGATCAAAAGCCAAGGCTGCAAAACCACGTTCCGCCATAGTTTGGGCATATAAGCCGGACGCTTGTTCTTTAACCGCCCCAAACGGCCCGCTGATGGCAATCGCTGCCAGTTTCGCAGATTGAGGATTTTTCGGCAGATATAAATCACCGACTAAGGAAATGCCATATCGATTCTTAAACGAAACTTTTTTAACAATCACCTTATCACTTTTAAGAAAAGTCTTATCCCACGACCGAGCAAAATAGACTTTCCAACCAATCAAAACAGCCGCCAATACGACAAGAGAAACAAGTATTTTCATAGAGTTACCTTTCAAAAAGAACTTTTTACGTTAAAAGTCTAAAAGATAGAGCATACTCTAAGTCAAGTACTTTTTTTTATAAAAATATCCCTAATATCTTCCGGCCATGGCCTTGTAAATATAGTTTTCATATTTAATAATTTGATATTTCTGCTGAATTAAGCTGTTGCGCAAAGAATTTTTGCTGTAAAGAGCTTGCAGATAATCGCGAAATTCGATTTTTCCGTTGTTATAGCGTTCCTTATAATATTGCGTAATTTCAAGCGAATTCTGATAATTTTCATTGATGTTATCAAAACTCTGAGTAGATTTTTCATAAGCGAAATAATAATATCCCACTTCATTAACCGCTTGATTAAGCGTATCATTAAAGTCAATAAAAGCAATTTGATAATCCGCCTCCGAAATTTTGATATTATTTTTAACGCGTGTCCAGTCCAAAAACGGTAAATCTACGGAAAGACTTCCCATCACAAACGGCACATCAAAGGTTGACCGCGCCTTGTTTGAAGAAGATGATAAAGCCGTCCGCAAAGAAACGCTCGGATACCAGTTTTTACTTTCGGACTCAAGAGTTTTAAAACTTTTTTCCAAGCGATATTGACTGGCCAACAAATCGGGACGATTAGCCAAGACCGAAAGCGGCACATCAAGATTAACCCCCAGCGTCTTTTGATCAAGAATATTACCAAATTTCAGATTAAGAGCAGCTTCTTGACGCGTGTTGAGAATATTTTTAAGACTTGCCTCCATTTCTTTGAATTGGGTTTCAAGCTCGAGTAAGCGATTTTGTTCGGACAACAAGCTTTGCTTGGCCTCCAAAAACTCAACATTGTCCGCCTTCCCTGTCTTATATTTTGCTTCGGCAATGTTTTTCATATCTTCATACATTTTAATGTTGCTTTGAGTAACATCAATCGTATTGCTTAGATACTCCAAATTAAAATACAAATCGACCACACTATTGATAAGTGCAAGCTTGGCCGTTTCTTTATCTAAAATAGTTGCTTGATATTCAAACGCCTGTGCATCATTCAAATCACGGATTTTGCCATATAAATCAACTTCATAGCTTAGGCCGAGTTCACCCGAAAAATTATCCGCAAAATTATCATGCGTATCAATCTGCCGCTGGCTTGAAGCGCTTAACCCGCCGGACAAAGTCGGAAACAAATCGGCATTGGTTAAATTAAGCCGATAGAGCTCTTGATTAATAGCAATTGCAGCTTTCAGATAATCCGGATTATTAGCTAGTGCCGTTTCAACCAACTGATTAAGTTCAGCATTATTATAAGCCGTCCACCACTCGGCATTAGCCTTATATTTTTCTTGTACGCTACGTGTATAATTAAGCTCATCGGCCACCGTCGTCGGATAAGGCTGGAAAGTAGCACAACCGGCCGACATTAAAAGAGTGGTGGTCAAAAGCACAATATGTAAAGCATTTTTTCTCATGTTATTCACTCGCCAAAGCATCAATCGGGTTAAGGTTAGAAGCGTTTTTCGCCGGCATATATCCAAAGATGATACCGATAGCCGAAGAACAAACCAAAGCCAATACGATAGATGCGGTTGAAAAAATCATTCCGAAATCTTCTGAAAAAGTGTTAAAGCCCAAGCCGATAAGCATAGATAAAGCAACGCCCATAAAACCGCCGACCAGACAGATTAAAATCGCCTCAATCAAAAATTGTTGTAAAATATCTTCTTGCTTAGCACCGATTGCCATACGAATGCCGATTTCTTTGGTGCGCTCGGTAACCGAAACCAGCATAATATTCATCACACCGATACCACCGACCACAAGAGAAATAACGGCAATACTGGCGATTAAGAGCTTCATGGTATTGGTTGCGCTCTCAACCGTTTGCTTAATACTGTCGCTGTTAATCATAAAAAAGTCTTTCTGCCCGTGAAGAGAGATCAAAATATTCTCAATACTCTCCTCGGCAACTTGAGAATTAACACTATCCGAAATTTTAACCGTAATCGAGTTAATGTCCGTGCTTCCGTTAATTTTATACATAGCCGTGGTATAAGGCACCCAAATATTCATTGAATCAGAATTCGGACCGGCATTATTTTCTTCTTCGGTCACACCGATAACCCGCAAAGGTTTTTTGTTAAAGATAATAATTTCGCCAATAGGATTTGGGTTGTCCGAAAAAATTTCTTCTAAGGTGTTATGATCAATCACCGCGACTGACGCAATATTATTGACCTCATCTTGGGTAAAAATGCGTCCGAGAGCAATTTTTTTGCCTTTAACTTCAAAGAAGGAAGAGCCAACGCCTTTAAGCTGCGCCGTTGCAGAGGTATTAGCATAAACAAGAGTACCGCTGGCCGAAACACTCGGGGTTGAGTTATCAATAAATCCTTGACGACTAAGATAGTCCGAATCACTGACCTTAAGGGTTTTAACTTTTCCCGAACGCATATCACCAAAACCGGTACCGGGCATAATATCAATGGTATTGGTTCCCATAGAATTAATCTGCTCCATAATTTTGGCCTGAGATGCATTACCAAGCGCCACCACCGACACAACGGACGCAATACCGATAATAATACCGAGCATCGTCAACAAGGATCGCATTTTGTTAGCCAATATGGCATGAATAGACATCGAAAAAGATTCGGCAAAACGATACTTAAAAATATCGAGCTTGCTTTTCTTCACCTCAGGTACGCTATTTTCAATTTCATAAAATTCCGAAGCTTTTCGTTCGTCAGAAACAATTTCGCCATCTTTAATTTCAATAATGCGGCTGGCCTGCGCGGCAATTTTGCTGTCATGGGTAACAAGAATGATTGTGTGCCCTTGTTTATGCAGGCTTTTAATAATTTCCATCACCATTTCACCGCTTTTAGAATCAAGCGCACCGGTTGGCTCATCGGCCAAAATAATTTCACCACCGTTCATCAAAGCACGAGCAATACTAACGCGTTGTTGCTGACCACCGGACAACTCGTTTGGCTTGTTTCCCAGCTTGGTTGAAAGCTCAAGCTTTTTCAAAAGTTCAACAGCGCGACTGTTGCGCTCGCCCTCACCCATTCCGAGATAAATTGCCGGCAGAGCGGCATTTTCACGAGCATTAAGACTGCTTAATAAATTGTAGCGTTGAAAAATAAAGCCAAAAGTCTTACAACGTAACTCGGCCAGCTGATTACGCGACATTTTTCCGACTTCGGTATTGTTGATTTTATAAGAGCCGGAGGTCGGCGTATCCAAACAGCCGATAATATTCATCAGGGTTGATTTTCCGGAGCCGGACTGCCCGATTATGGCCACGAAGTCGCCCTTTTCAATTGATAAATTGATGTTTTTCAGAACATGGACCCGATTTTTTTCATGTCCGTAAAATTTATTAATATTGCGCAGTTCCAAAATTTCCATGGCTAGAATCTCCCAGGACCTTTCATACTGGTCGCTTTGTCAGAAATTTCAGAAGAAGACATCTTGGCAATAATAACTTTGTCCCCTTCATTAAGCCCGCTTTTAACTTCAATGTTCAAACCATCAGAAACACCGGTCTCGATAACGCGTTTAAGCGCACCGTTTTGCGTCAAGATTTCAACATATTTTTCATTTCCTTCATGTTTAACGGCAGTTACCGGAACCGTCAAAACATTTTCTGCACTATCGACATAAATCACATTTTGCGTTGTCATACCGATACGGAGCAACCCGTCGGGATTAGGCACATTTAAGCGCCCGTAATAATAAATTGCTTCACTGGAGCCCACAACCTCGGTATATTCGCCATTTGTTAATAAGGTCAATCCTGGATCGATGGATTTTAGGGTTGTTTCAAAAGAAGAATTTAGATTAGCCAAGACCGAATAAGTCACCTTAACACCGGGTTTAATATTGGCAATATCACCTTCTGAAATTTCAATAAGAATTTCCATTTGGCTCAAATCGGCAATCTGGACGATAGTCGGCGTATTCATGGCGGCGTTCACCGTCTGCCCTTCCTTAACCGGAACCGACACAATAGTTCCGTCAAGCGGTGCCGTAATTTTGGTATAGCCCAAATTTGTCTCTGCCGTACTTAAAGAAATTTCGGTTTCTTTGATATTAGCTTCAAGTTCGGTCACCCGAGATTTTGCGCTTTCATAAGCATCTTGAGCATTTTCTAAATCTTCGACCGAAGCGGCATTTTTCTTTTTCAAAGCCGTCATACGGTCATATTGTTTTTTTGCCACATCAAGAGAAACTTTAGCCGCATTAAGTTGTGCCTGATAACTGCTAAGGCGTGATTTATTGATTTCAACATCATTTTGCTGGGTAGTCGAATCAATCTCGGCAATTAAATCACCTTTTTTAACATTTTGCCCAACAATCACGTGAAGCTTTTCGATTTTACCCGAAGCCTGAGCACCAACGGTAACCAATTCGCTCGCTCGAACCTCACCGGTTGCATTCACAACCTTTTCAATATTTTGCCGTTTGACCGTCTCGGTAATATAAGACACATCATCACCGGAGTTAAAAAAATAAGCATAAGCCGGAAATGAAGCTAAAACCAACAAAATCAACAATAAAACTTTTTTAGAAATAAACGAAAACATTTTAAAAACTTTCATTTTTTCAATAACACTTAACTCATACAACCTTATAAACGAAAAAAAATTAAAAAAAGTTCAAAAAAAATAAAATCAGAAAACTTATTGACAAAATAACAAAATAGAATATCATCTCCCTACAATTTTATTATTAACCTATAAAAAACATACTATTATGATTAAAGACTTTTACACAATTGTCGGGATTTTGTTCTTAGCTGCCTTGGGAGCTTGCTTGATTGGATATATCGGTTACCTAATTGCCGGCTGGTATGAAAAACGCAAACAGCGCAAGGCCAAAGAAAAAGAAGACGCCGAATACCAAAAGTATTTGCAGGGCTTATCAGACATAAGCCTTGGCACCGTCAATCGGCTTGCTAAAAAGAACCAGAAATGGGGTACTAAAGAAAGACAAAAAATGATTGAAGAGGAAGTCCGCCGACGACTTGCTCAAAGATAAAACAAACAAAAAAAGAACAAATCCCATTACAGGATTTGTTCTTTTTCCTTTTTTAGAAGAGCAATCTGATTAAGCAAATCCCTCACAATCAACTTGGCCTCAAAGCGGCTCAAATTTTGCGTAGCACAATCAATTTTAGATTGATATTTATTTTTATGCTGAATAACATCTTCCATAATCTGCGCCAGCTGCTGATAATTATGCGGTTCAAACAGCACACCGGCCTCCCCGTTCATCAAAATTTCGGCAGGACCTGACTTAACATCAGAAGAAATCGCTAAAGTTCCAACGGTTTGTGCTTCAAGCAAAACCTGCCCCAACCCTTCTCCGACAGTTGTTGTTGATGACAAAATTAGAGCCTGAGCATTTTTAATGCCGCCATAAACATTATTCACTTGCCCTGTAAAAATAATATTAGGATTATCTTTGGCAAGCGCCTTCATCATAGATAATTCTCTACCGTTTCCAACAACATATAACCGAACATCTTTGTTTTTTTCAGAAAAAAGCTGAAAAGCCCGAATAACTGTTGCCACATCCTTATCTTCATCCACCCTTTGAACCGCAATAAAATACGGAACAGCAGCATCAAAGATTTTATTTTCTTTTTCAGCCTCTTGCCGAACAAAATTAATATCAATCGGATTATACAAACGCATAATTTTTTCACAATATATGGGATAATCATTTTCGAAATCTTTTTTACATGAATCAGTAAGACATATTGCCTTATCATACTCATTCAATCGAAATTTATTCACATTTTTCTTAAACATCATACTACTACTATGATACCATCCCATTTTAATTTTTTTAACATTCTTTAATTCACGAGCATTGCAAAAATTAAAAAAATCTAAAATTACATCATATTGATTTAAAATTTTCGAAACTCTGTAACGCATAAGTTTATTATAAATTTTACGCACCCAATCACATAAAAAGAAACGATTTTTGCTTAAAAACACGCCATCAATATAATGAATATTATTTTTTTTGAAAAACTCAATAAAATAAGGCTCCGTAATTTTATATTGGCAAAAAACCGTACAATTTATACCTTTATATTTAACGAGTTCAGACAAATACTGGCATAAAACCTTTTCAACACCACCCATAACCATTTGCTTCAGACAAAAAACAATTTTCATAAATTACCCCATATTTTCAAACTATTAATAGGGATAATTAAAAAATATTATAAAAATAATAGCAACTCAAATTTATTTTCTATCCCCAAAAAGCAGAACGTTTTAAGCGTCTTGCTTTTATTTTTTTTCTATGAAAAGAGATTAAGCTCTAATTGATTTTTACCTTGATTTTAAGGATAGAGCAAGATAACCTGTCTTCAGGTATTAAAAGAATAATGCTCAGGGCGTCAAAAACCCTAAATAGTTATAGTCGCAGGCATTACGACTCAAAAGAATTATGCCGACTTCTGTATCGGACGGATGTCTGTGAATAAGGCTTTGGCCAAATAAGCCGAGCCGTTTGATAGAATACGGTTTTCAAACATCCGCCCGCTTTTGTTCAAAGAGCGAGTTTTCTTGTTACAAAAATAACGCCGCTCCAAAGCGGCGTTTTTACTTACGCCTTGCCATCCGTAAGCCTAATTCAAACAACAAATAAGTCGGAATTGTGAGCATCAACTGGCTGACAATATCCGGCGGCGTTAAAATTCCGGCAATAATCAAAATCGCCACAAAAACATAAGACCGCTTGCTTTTAACCGCTTGATAAGAAACAATTTCTGACCGAATTAAAGAATAAGTCACGACCGGAAACTGAAACATAAGCCCAAATACTATTCCCAACCACAAAGACAAGCTGATGACATTAGAAATCCCAAACATCGCCTTTATATCCGGTGTTGAGAAACTGATACCGAAAGAAATAATCAGCGGCAATATAAAAAAGACACAAAACAAAACCCCGATAATGAACAAAGCAGAAGAGATAAAAACCATAGATTTTATAAATTTCCGCTCATTGTCATACAACGCCGGCAAAATAAACTGCCATATTTGCCGTGCAATATAAGGAAAACAACATAAAAAGTCTAAAACAACCGCCACTTTTATCTGTAAAATAAAAACTTCCATCGGCGAAAAATAGTTAAAAGACACATCATTTTCACCAATAAGAACTTTTATCAAAAAATTGATAACATAAGGCGCAACCAAAAACAATGGCACAAGCCCAATGCCTAAAGCCACAAAACACCTTATCAGTATTGACCGCAAGGCTTCAAGATGCGTTATCAGACTTTCGTCTTTGTCTTCCATAAATTACTTCTCAGACTTTTTATCTTCTGCTTCGGCAGCTTTTTCCACCGTATCTTTCAAATCTTTGGCCTCATTCTGCAACGCTTCTTTGGCTTTTTTATACTCATATTGCGCCTTGCCGAGAGCTTTGGCCAATTCGGGAATGCGCTTTCCGCCAAACAAAAGCAATATAACCACAAAGATAAGAGCAATTTCCGTTAAACCTAATGACATCGTTTTCTCCTTTATTTCAAAACACGTTGTGACTCAACCGCCAAAATTTTAATAGCCTCAACCGGACAAGCCGCCTGACAAGCGCCGCACCCAATACAAATATCGTCATGAACGATAGGAAAAGCACCCACTTCTTTCATAATCGCCTGCCGCGGACATTTCCGCACACACAAACCGCACTTAATACAATAATCTTCATCAATATGAGCCAGCCCGATTTGTGTCTTTTGTTTTTCGGCGAGTGATATTTTCTTAATGGCACCGGAGGGGCAAACTTCCGAACATTTGTGACAGTTATAATCACAAAAACTATCCGTATAATCAAGATGCACAGCCGGATAATCGGCATCAGCTTTTTTAATAATCTTCATCGGACAATTCAGCACACAAAGATTGCAGTTAAGACAACGATTGGCAAAATCTTCGGGATTACGACTACCTGCCGGCAAAATAACTTTTTTAACTTTTTCGGCGACTGCTTTACCTAAAGAGATACCGCTTTTAACGGCCAAGGCAAAAACGGCAACCACCGCCCCGCCGACCAGAAGCTTCCGCCGCATGGGACTGAAGGCAATAGATGGCTGCGGTTTAACCCCGAAATGAATAGCATCTTTTGGACAACCTCTTAAGCAATTCAAGCACTTAATACAAGTTTCGTTGTCAACGCTTTTATTTTTGAAGTCAATACTACCGGTAGGACATTTTGACGCGCATCTTCCGCAAGAAATGCACTTGTCACTTTCCATATAAATTTTGTTAAGACTGAACTTTGAAATCAGCCCTAAAACCGCTCCCACCGGACAAATATTAGAACAAAACCAGCGCCCGTTGAACCAAACGAGAACAGCAAGCAAAGCCAACATGACGCCGCCAAAAACCGCACCCGAAGCCGCAGAGCCAAATAAAGTATAAGGATCAATTAAACGAACCAAATAAGCTGTTCCGCCAATCATTGCTCCAAAAACAATGGCCGCCAGAAAATACTTATAAGAACGATTTTTATGCAGGCTGTTTTTGCGGTGGAACACAAGCATTAAAATTTCTTGATAAATTCCCAAAGGACAAAGCGTGGAACAATAAATTCGCCCAAACAGCACGGTCAGCAAAACAAGCCCGATAAAGAGCAAAATCGCAAATACCGAAAAATCCACCAAGCAACGCTGCACTAATGCCGTAAATTGAACATCAAGCAGTCTTACCGGATAAAAAGCACTGACAAAAGCTAAGACCGATAAACCACCGACAACTAAAGCCAGCACCAACCGCAAAAAATAGCCATATTTTTTCATCAATATCCTTTACAATGACAAACCGTCCAACCATTCTTTTAATCCGGATGTACGATTTCCATAACCATTCCATCCATCTTGGAATATGTTACAGTCTTTGCACTGTTTTGTCATGTCAGAAATTGTGTTTTGCACACCACCGCCGCCATGAGTAATAAACGGGATAACCTTTTTGCCGGACAGATTATAACTTTCCAAAAAGCTGCTGACTTGCGGCGTAATTGTACCCCACCAGTTTGGTGACCCTAAAAACACAACATCATATTGAGAGATATTGTCAATTTTTGAAACAAGCTTCGGACGATATCCGTCTTTAATCTCTTTTCTTGCCTGAACGGTCATTTCGTGATAATCCGCGGGATATTCCCCTTCGGTCTTTATTTCAAACAAATCACCACCGATATAAGATTGAATAGCCTCTGCCACAACTTTGGTATTACCGCTGTAAGAATAATAAGCGATTAAGATTTTAGAATTTTCGGACGCCATCGTTTTTTCTCCATTATTAACCTGAGCAAAAGCACTTGAGAAACCACCAGCTAAAAGCCCACAAACAAAAACCAAAAATTTTTTCATATTTTTCTACCCTTCAAAAGTTTTAGCCACTTCTTTCATCCACTTGCTGATTTCAATATGTTGCGGACATTGTTTTTCGCACAACCGACATCCAATACAAGAAGACGCTTTTCCATGTGTTTTGGTTAAATTTGCATAATACATGGCCTGAGCATTAAACGGCTTTCCGCTACGCTCCTGCTTTTCGGCATTATACAAAGCAAAATAATCCGGAATAGCAATTTTCATCGGACAAGCTTCCACACAATATTTGCATGCCGTACAAGGAATGGTAATTTCATTATGCAGCGTCTTCACTGCCGTTTCGACCACTCTCATTTCCTGTTCGGACAACGGCTTAAAGTTTTGCATATAAGAGGTATTATCCTCCACTTGTTCCATATTGCTCATACCGCTCAAGACCATAATAACACCGTCAAGACTAGCCGCATAACGAATAGCCCAAGAGGCAACCGACATATCCGGCTCGGCGTTTTTGAAGATTTTCTCCACTTTTTCGGGAACCATAGCCAAGCTACCGCCTTTAACCGGCTCCATTACAATCACCGGTTTATTATATTTCTGCGCAATTTCATAGCATTTACGAGATTGTATGCTGGCATTGTCCCAGTCAACATAATTAATTTGCAACTGCACAAATTCAACCTCAGGATGCTCTTTCAAAACCTCTTCCAACAATTCCGGCCCATCATGAAAAGAAAATCCGACATGCTTGATTTTTCCTTCTTTCTTTTTATCGGCAACAAACTTAAAGGTGTCAAACTTGCGTGCATTGCCGATGGTATTGGCATTCACATTATGAACCAGGTAATAATCAAAATAATCAAGACCGGTTTTTTCAAGCTGCTTATTAAAAATCTCTTCTTGTTGCTCCGCGCTTTTAAGCATTCCGATAGGCATTTTGCTGGCCACGGTAAATTTATCTCTCGGATGGCGCTCGACGAGGGATTTGCGTAAAGCAATTTCACTTTCATACCCCATATACATCCAGGCCGTATCAAAATAGGTGAAGCCTCTTTCTAAGAACAAATCAACCATTTTGTTCAATTGATTATAGTCAATCGACGTTTGATCTTGCGGATTTGTCAACGGCAGCCGCATAAACCCAAAGCCGAGTTTATTATTTGGATTAATCTGACGTTTAACCGCCTCCGACGCGGGAACAGCCTCGGCAAATGTCAGTTTAGGCAAAGCCGACAAAGCAAAAGCCGCCAGAGTCGACATCAAAAATTCACGTCTGTTCATAAGCAAATTCCTTTCAAATACTGCACCATACCAATAAGGTTAACATTTAGATGATACTCTAAGTCAAGCATTTTTTTCATTGAACACAGATTTATATTATTCCGCATAAATAGATTTATAATTTTCCATATCGGCATTTTTAATCAAATTAATTGTCGTCATAGCAAAAGGCAGACCAATATAAGGGATTGCTTGCACCATAGCCGCCAAAAGTGTTTCTTTGTCATTACCGGCTTTCATCGCACCGATGACATGAGCGCTTAATTGTTTTTCTGCCCCCATAGCCGTTAACACAACCAAAGATAAAAGTTCTCTTTGTTTGATAGATAAGCCGTTTCGTGTATAAAAATCGCCAAAACAAAAAGTCGTTAAAGTATCGGGAACAACATCGCTATAAACATCGGACAAAGACGCCATGGCTTTTTTAACCTCATCACCATAAAGTTGATTTTGAATTTCCCAACCTTTTTCATAACGGTTTTCATCAGTTGTAGTTGAGGTATTATCAAGAGGCAGTTTTATTCCTCTTTCTTTGGCAACTTCATTAAACACACCAATAGCATTAAGCGTCCGTGGAAAACCGATATAAGGCGCGCATTGATAAATAGCTTCTCTAATTTCAAGAGGAGAATTACCAACATTAAGTGCCGCATTAATATGAGCTTTAAGCTGAGGCAAGATCTGCAAAGTAGATAAAGAAACAACCGTAATAAGCTCTCTGTCCTTGTTTGTTAAGTTTCCGGTATAAAACACTTCCCCAAAAATATTACGTTGCAAAATTTCCATAAATTCTGGATCGGTTGGACTTTGCCCCCGTTCACTTCCAAAAAGTTCTTTATAAACAACATCGGCTTTCTGAGCTCTGGTCATAGTATTTTCCTCCGCTAATAGATTGTTTGAACCAAAAGACAAAACTATAAATAACATAGCAAAAAATCTCCTCATAAAAACCTCCCTCAAAAAACAGCTTTAGCATTATTATGATTGACTATTATAAATAAGTCTAATATTGTTTTTTTATACAGGTATAAATTTTATTTATAGCAGGTAATTATGGAATTAAACCAATTGCTACAATTCAAAACCATTGCCGAATGTAAAACCATGACCGCAGCGTCTGAAAAATTACATATTTCACAACCCGCACTAAGCACCGGATTAAAAAAACTTGAAGAAGAATTAGGCACCCAACTCTTTGAACGAAAGAAAAACAATATTACCTTAAACCAAGCCGGTAAAATCGCCTTCACTTACGCTTGTGCTATTTTAGGACAGGCTGAAGAAATGAAAAACACTTTCCGCCAATACGCTAAGGAAAATAATCTTATAAAATTAGGCTTTTGCGACCCTGGACCAATGCGTTTCTCCGCACCCTTACTTCAAAAAAGCAACCAAGACCTTGCAATTACATCTGAAATTATACAAGACGAAGATTTGCTTCTAGCTGATTTACTAGGCCGAAAATATGATGCCGTTATATCTCTGGAAGAACTAAAACAGCCAGATATTATAAGCATTCCTTTTGCCAAAGAACAATTAATGCTCTCCGTTCCGACAGGCGATGAACTGGCTTCTCTAACAAGCATTAATCTTCACCAATATCCCAATCGAGAATTTGCCGTTTACCGCGCTTTTGGTGCTTATGAACGAAAGATACAAAAATTTATGGATTGGCTCGTATCCCTGCCCCATATAACAGTCTATACGGATTACTTTGTGTTCAAACAAATGCTGGAACAAAAAAATGTTTTAACGTTCACCACACGTTTAGTCCAAAACTACCGCAACGACGGAGAACGCACAGTTATTCCTTTAGAAGATGAAGGAATAACCGCAACTTATTGGCTTTCATATCTTAAAGACAATAAAAAACGCCTTAATAAAATCATCTCTTGGATTAACGAAAATTCATTGATACTTTTGGGAACAGAAAGTTTTAGCCATAAATAAAATTTATAACATGATAAACAAATTATATTAGATTTAATGAATTTTTTTGCATATCCTAAATCAAGACCAAAGGAGCTAAAAAACACGAATCTTTACCCTATTTCAAAAATGGAGAGTTTCAAAGCCCGCAAAAAACGGTTTATAATTTTGACAATATGCGCAATGGTCCGGCAAGTTGGCTTCGCTTTGTTAAAAAATCACCTTGTGCACCCACGCAGGAATTGCCCATGAAAAAAATTAACCAAAGCAGATCTTGGTCAAACCGCCTAATTGAAAAGCTTAACTTGCTCAAAAGAGAAGATTACGCTTGCAAGGCTTTATAAAACGTCCAGCCACCGGCATAACTCAAAACGCTATCAAATCCGTTCTGCATTAAAATACGTGCAACCACATAACTGGTATAGCCCTTAAAGCAGTGAACCATAATCGGCTTGTCTTTCGGCAGTTTATTTAAGCGAGTGCGAATTTGCGCCGCCGGAATATTAATAGCGCCATCAATATGCTCTTGCTCATAAACATTTTGCGGCCGCACGTCTAATACGGTTAAACCGCCAAAATCTGTTCCAAAATATGGCTTAAACAAACCTTGACGAACATTTTCAATCGCCATACCGATAAGATTGACAGGATCTTTCGCACCGGAATAAGGCGGCGCATAACAAAGTTCGGCATCACGCAAATCTGCCGTTGTACCGTTTAAGCGCATAATAGTCGCGATAACGTCAATACGTTTATCTACCCCTTCTTTGCCAACGGCTTGCGCACCGAGAATTTTTCCTTCTTTATTATACAAAACTTTTAAGGTCAGATTTTGCGCATTCGGATAATATCCGGCATGAGAATTTGCAACAATAATCATTTTCTCATATGCAATACTGGCTTTTTGCAACTGTTTTTCATTATTTCCGGTAAAAGCTGCTGTCAAATCAAAAACTTTCACAATGCCGGTTCCTTGTGTTCCCGTATAAGGATAAGGATGTTGATGAGCAATATGGTCGGCAATTAAGCGGCCTTGACGATTTGCCGGACCGGCCAAAGCAATCATTGTTGACTGGTGAGAAACAAAGTCTTTCACCGCCACACAATCACCGCAAGCATAAATATCGGCAAAATTCGTCTGCATATAGTCATTAACCATAACGGCACCGCGTTCGGTTAACGCAATTCCGGCCTCTTGCGCCAATTGAGTTTCCAGACGCACACCAAGCGCCAAAACCACCATGTCAGCAGCAACTCTTGCGCCGGAAGAAAGAACGATTCCGTCAGTTAAAATTTCTTTTAAGCCGTCACCAAGATAAAGAGAGATACCTTTTTGCTTCAATTCATGATGAACTTGAGCCACCATATCAGCATCAAGAGGCGCCAAAACTTGCGAAGACAATTCAACAAGAGAGGTATGGAGACCAAGATGACAAAGATTTTCAGCCACTTCAACACCGATAAAGCCACCACCGATAACAACGGCATTTTTCGGGCGGTGTTCAGCAATAAAAGCTTTGATTTTATCGGCATCAGCCAAATGCTTAACCACAAAGCTCGGCAAATTTGAAGCCCCTTCGAAAGCCGGCACAATCGGCTGAGCCCCCATGGAGAGAACAAGCTTGTCATAATTCAAAACCGCGCTTTGAGCGGTGGTAACAGTCTTTGCTTGAGGATTAATGCTAATGACTTCGGTATTGAGTTGAACATCAATATTAAATATTTTTTTCATAAACGCCGGCGTTGCCACTTGCATAACATCACGGTTGTCAATAACATCACCGATAAAATAAGGCAACCCGCAACTGGCAATAGAGGTTTCTCCGCTTTTTTCAAGAATAGTTATCTCGGCCTTATCATCCAAACGACGCATACGTGCAGCAAAACTGGCGCCCCCTGCTCCACCACCGATAACAACAATCTTCATTGTTCCTCTCTCCTTGTAAAATTAAACTTTTCACTAGTCTACAGCAAAAATATAATCTTTCAAGCTCTTTAAAAATTACACAATGAATAGGATAGTTTTATTATTTAATTCTGCACACAATGGCAATTGCTTTATCTTTATCATGAGACAGCGAAACCTTAAATTCATAATCTTTAAATCTAGAACAAAAGATTTCCGGCTTACCACTTTGAGGATCATTTCTAATTTCAATATCAACAAAACTAAGTGATTGCTGTTCTTTGGATAAAGATTTAATTAAAGCCTCTTTGGCACAAAAACGCACCGCTAAATGTCTTGCAAAATTTTTCTGAGAATAACAATATTCAATTTCATAATCTGTAAAACAAAGTTTAATAAACCGATCCGTTTTAGCATATTTTTGAAATCGTTCTATATCCTCAATATCAATTCCAACATCAAACATTATTAGGCTCTTTACTTCGTTACAAAATAAACTTTTTTCCGCAAATTTCTAAAACCGCTTTTTTATATTCAATACTTTTGACTTTATAATATTTAAGTATATTTCCAATTTTTAGCTTCATTTTTATCTGATAGGCATTATCATAAAATACCTTTTTCCATTGTTTATAATCATCTTGCTCAATCAGTTTTTTTTCAAATAAAAAAGTCTGAATTGTCATATCATTCATATGTTCGACCTTATGAGAAGTATTTTCATTATGCCAACGATAAGAAAACAAAACCTCATCAATAAAGCCATATTTTCCTAACTTGCTCATTTGCAAATGCATAAACCAATCTTCCAAAGGAGCCTCTTTAACATATGGAAGAATACTTTTTAATGCCTTTGCTCGGCTCAAATAGCCATTGGGAATATGGTTTCCTTTCACCAAACTTTCATAAGAACCAAAATCTTTGCCATAATTTTTCACATTCAAAAATTGAGCAAAAGTTTTATATTCTCCTTCATCATAAGGCAATGCATTTCTGTTTCTGTCCCAGCTTATCTTTTGCCCTTGACCATCAATAATATCATTATCACCAACAACCAAAACATAATCAGGATGTGCTTCAAGAAAAGAAACCTGCTTTTCTATAGCTTGGGGTTTAGCTAAATCATCAGAGGCAATAGAATAGATATATTTTCCTTGTGCTTCCGAAATGAGTTTATTAGACACAAGAGCACAGCCCATATTTTCTTGTGTTTGAGCATAAACGCGAATAAACCGTTTTTCACATTCAGGAAGCAGCTCCTGAATTTTATGCCAAGTAGAGTCCGTAGAACCATCATCAATGATGATTAATTCTATATTTTCATACGTCTGCGCTATAATTGAGCGAATTGTTTCCTGAACAAAACGCTCATGATTATAGGCGGCAATAAGAACAGAAACTAAAGGCCCTTCCATCTTAATCTTTCTCTATATATTTTTTTGCCTAATAAATAACCCATAACTAATCTTTTTAAGAATAATTTACATTTAAAACTCTTTTTTATTTGGACTTTATCAAGAAAATTCCACTCTTTATTTGTTTCTAAATAATCATCTTTGTTTTCACAACGCATAAATTTTAAAATTGTAATATTATCAATATGTTCAATGCTGTCTGATTTACAATTAAACATAATAATTTTAAAATTAAATTTTATATTTGGATATTTATTTTTCAAAAAATTATTTAGGTCAAATATAGGTGATATATTCCTTTCAGCCGCTAAGGATAACAGTAATAATACATCTTTTGCATTTTTTAACAGATAGATAAGCCTATCACATCTTTTATCAAAAGTTTTCTTTACTTCTTCATATCCTCCATTTTCTATGCTTTTTGTAAAATGATTTGCAAAAACATATCCAGAATAAGCATCTTGATATTGAATTTTATCTGGATGAGATGGGTTGGCATCCAACTTTATCAAGTTTTCTTTTAATAAAAATTTAGAAAACTGAGATGAAAAACCATCAACGAGCATTATCAATGGTTTTTCATCTTTCATATAAACCCAATCAAACGGAAAAGAACAAAAACGCAATTTTCTATATAATAAATTATGAGCAGCAGCACAATTTCCACCAAGGGAAACTGCAAAGTCATATTTTTCTTTTTGCTTACTTTTCTGCATAGCTTTTCATTTCTTAAGAATATGCATTGATAACATCTACAACTTTTTTGATTTCCTCATCTGTCATAACCGGTGACATTGGAAGCGAAATAATTGTCTTGTGAATTTCTTCCGTAATTGGAAAAGACAAATTGTTCCATTCAGCATAAGCCGGTTGTTTATGCGGGGGTGTCGGATAATGGATCAGAGTTTGAATGCCATTATCAGACAAATATTTTTGGAATTCATCTCTATTTTGTGTTCTAACGGCAAAAACATGCCATACGGTTGCTTTTTCATCATAGGTTTTTGGTAAAATAATTTTGGGATTCGTTATATGTTCTAGATAAAATTTTGCGATTTTACGGCGAATCTCATTATCTGCATCCAAATGCGGAAGTTTAACATCTAAAACAGCAGCTTGAATTTCATCAAGACGAGAGTTAAGACCTTTGTACAGATTATGATATTTTCTATCTGAACCATAATTTCCGAGAGCTTTTATTTTGAGATAAATTTCTTCATCATTTGTTGTAACGGCACCACCATCACCCATGCAACCTAAATTCTTTCCGGGATAAAAAGAAAAAGCCGCTGCGTCGGAAAGGTTGCCCGTCCTTCTGCCTTGATACATAGCACCGTGACCTTGAGCCGCATCTTCAAAAACTTTTAGATTATATTTTTTAGCTAAATCCCAAATTTTTTGCATTTGCACGGCTTGACCATATAGATGAACAACCATAATAGCTTTGGTTTTAGAGGTGATTTTTTCTTCAATTAAGTCAGGGTTGATATTATATGTATTAATATCCGGCTCAACCAATACCGGAGTACAACCATTGTCGGTAATGGCTAAAATTGTGGCAATATAAGTATTTGCAGGAACAATAATTTCATCCCCAACCCCAAAGCCATAAGCTTTAATAATCAGGCGCAAAGCATCTAAACCATTGGCTACACCTAAAGCATACTTAGTCCCACAAAAGGCCGCAAAGTCTTTAGAAAACTTTTCATTCTCCTCACCTTGCAAATACCACCCCTTGTCTAAAACTGTTTTAATTCTGGAATCAATTTCGCGTCTAAAACGATTATTCACTTTTTCCAAATCTAAAAATTTTATCATGACCTACTCCTGTATTATAAAAATTCTTTTAATTTCTTAACAGCTTCTCTAATATTATCTTCGGAGCATGCATAGCTTAAGCGTATAGCGTTAGGAGCACCAAAGGCTGTGCATGGAATAACTGCCAAATTTTCTTTTTCCAAAATTTGCTTAGCAAATTCATCAGCAGAAAGCCCCGTTTGAGAAATATCGCACAAAACATAAAACGCACCTTGCGGAGCATAAAATTTTATGTATGGAATTTCAGACAGCAAATCACAAATAAGCTGACGACGTTTTGCAAAAGCATCAATCATTTTAGCAACAACTTCATCAGCTTCACCTCTTAAGGCAGAAAGTGCTGCATATTGCACAAAAGATGTGGCATTGCTGGTAGCATGGCTTTGTAGTGCTGCAATTCTTTTCGTCAGCCACAGAGGAGCCGTTAAATAGCCTAACCTCCACCCTGTCATGGCATAAGCTTTGGAAAAACCATTGACGGTTATGGTCAAATCGGCAATTTTCTGATTGAGCGAAGCTATGCTGAGATGTTTTGCGTTTTTATCATAAATTAGTTTTTCATAGATTTCATCAGAAAGAACCATAATATTATGTTTAATGGCGATATCGGCAATCATTTCCAAAGTTTGTTCAGAATAAACCGCACCGGTCGGATTATTGGGCGAATTAACAATAATCAGCTTGGTATTTTTGGTTATAGCTGCCTCCAAATCTTCTTTAGTCGGAGCAAAATCATTTTCCATAGATGTCTGGACTATAACAGTTTTTGCACCAGAAGCTTTAATCATTTCTTCATAAGAAAGCCAAAATGGAGCAAACAAAACTACTTCATCCCCAACTCCGCACAAACAAGTAATCGCCTGAAAAATAGCAAATTTTGCACCAGTTGAAATAATAATGTTTTCAGGCTTGGTGCTAATACCATTACTTGCAAACTTCTTAACAATCTCAGTTTTCAACTCCGGCAAACCTGATGATGCCAAATACCGCACTTTACCTTCTTGAATGGCTTTGATACACGCATCTTTGATAACTTGTGGCGTATCAAAATCGGGCTCTCCAGCCGTCATGGACACAACATCAATCCCCTGAGCCTTAAGCTCTTTTGTTTTGGCTGAAATTGCCAAAGTGGCAGATGGTTGCAGTGTTCCGAGCAAACTATAATTTTCTTCCAAATTTTTCATATTATTTGTCCTTTAACAAATCTAAAATTTCTGATGGAGAATTTGCATATCCTTCAATATTCTTGAAACCAAACCCATAATTAACGCCGATAAAGCCAACACCTGCTTGCTCAGCTGCTACTTTATCCCCTATTGTATCTCCAATCATAACAACTTGATTGTCAGCCACCTCCAAATCCTTCAAACAATTTTTGATTAATTCAGCCTTTGATAACTTATTGAAATTATCCGCGCCATAAATCGGTTGACAGTATTTATCAATTCCAAAATGTTTACAAATATCGACAGCATAATCCTGCCTTTTATTGGTTGCCACAGCTTGTTTATATCCCATTTTAGAAAAACTTTCTAAAACAGATAGCAAGTTGGAATAAGGTTCAGCTTTCAGCAAGTCAACATTTTTATATCTGTCACGAAAAACATCAGCAGCATTTTGAGCCTCAATTTCAGATAACCCAAACTTAGAAACAAAAATCGTCTGCGGCGTTGGTCCAATAAAAGTGGCTATTTCTTCATACGATTTTTTAGGCAAATTTAATTGTTCAATCGTATATTGATAGGCTGCAACTAACCCCTTAAGGGTATTCAGCAATGTGCCATCAATATCCCACACTAAAGCTCTGTACTTCATGCTCTTTCTCATATAAAGATGGGGTCAAAAACGTCATATTAATTGATTTTGCAAGAGATTGAAGCATTGTATGCATAACTTCATTTCTCTTATCAAATTCACCTAGTTTTGCATTATTAATCATTGATGCGTTAAAATAATTATCATTCCCGTTTGAAAAACCATCCATACCGGCGAATACAACGGTTTTAATCCCAGCCTTGATCAAAATTTTTAGCAACATCAAACATGAATTATCAGCCATTTCAGAATTATTCAAATATGAACCGTAATTAAAGGTTATGACATTTTCTGCTTTAATATTTGACGTTACTAAAACATTTTCCAAACTGGTCTGCTCAGAAAAACGGCGGGCATTGCTGATAAAAACATTATCAACATCAAAAGCCTCAGGTCGGAAATTTATACTAATTACATAAGGCTTCTTTTCTTTGATGTAAGAAAGTATTTTTTCTTTATAAAGATTAATACTCTTCCCCGGAGCTATAATTAATACTTCTCGATTTGAAATATTATTTTTTAAATTTTCCAGCGCATGAGTATCATTAATCTCATTTTCTTGATAGCGCAAATAAAGTTCCTGAATCAATTTTTCATCATAATTAGATTTTTTATTTTCCGGAATCAGAGCTAAAATCTCACTCATACTTTCTACTGAAATAGAAGCTTTATCCGTCAAAAAAGACGCATAATTAGGATGACATTTCATAGACGCCGCCAGATAATACGGAACATTGTATCCCCAAGGATTTGTTGCATAAATTTTATCAATTTGCTCATCAATAATTTTCAAAATCGGAATAAGATTATACTTTTTATCAAAATTATCATTCAAATATTGCAACAGCAGCTCTGTACAAAGATTGCCAGCGCCACGCCCCATTCCTCTGACAGAGGCATCAATAATCAGCTCTCGTTTTGTATTGCTTGCCAACAAAGCTTGCGCATTTGAAAATGAAAGCTGCAAATTATTGTGAGAGTGGAAACAAATGCCAATTTTAGAATTTAAATTGCTATCAATTAACGAAAAGATATGTAATAGTTGTTGAGACTTCATAATTCCCATAGTATCAACTATTGACATTCCATAAGGCATAACTTCATTAATACCATCCACTAAATCTAACAATTCCCTATCGGAATAATTGTAGGTATGCATTGGATTAATAAAAATTTTATACCCCTTTTCTTTCACCTTTTTACAATATTCAAGAGCTTCTTTCCATTGGGGCTTTTTGAAAATAATCCTAAAACCATCAACATTCGTATTTTTTCTTTCGGGAATAAGCGATAAATCATATTGACCAAAAGTAATCATACCCAAATAAAGTGTTTTACCTGAACGAGATTGTGGGATAAATTTATCAAAATCATCGACTGAATTGAATAATGTTTTATTAATATCATATTGACATGGCTTCAAAAAACCGAGTTCGATAAATTCCACTCTGCTTTCCGTTAAATTATTTACTATTTTGCTGATATTTTCCGCACCAAAATTCCATAAATTAACATAACCACCATCACGTAGAGTACAATCCAAAGCTTTGATAATCATTTTAAAATCCTTTTGCTTTCATTATGGCATTAACTTTTTCCAAATCTTTTGGAGTATCAACAGCAACAGTTTCAGACGATACTTCTATATACTGAACCTTATATCCGGCCTCAATAAAACGTAAAATCTCAATATCCTCAATTCTTTCTATTTTTCCTCGCGGATTAGAACAGAAAAATTGTAAAGCTTCGGGTTTAAATCCATAGACACAAACTTGTTTGTAATAATGATAATTAATACTCCCCTTAGGATAAGGAGCTGCAGCTCTTGTTAAATAAATACCTATATTGTCTTTATTGGTTATTACTTTTGGAACTGTACAATTAACCACATCTACAGGATCATCAATTACTGTCATCAAATTAGAAACTTGCAAATTTGGATTATCAAAAAAAGGTAAAATAGCCTGACGAATGACCTCAGGTTCAATCATTGGCTCATCACCTTGAATATTAACATATAAGTCAGCCTTAATTTTCTGCGCAACTTCACCTATGCGATCTGTTCCAGTAGGATGCGTATCTGCTGTTAATATAACATTTACCCCTAATTCTTTACAAACCCTTTCAATTTTATCACTTTCCGTCGCGACGTAAACCTCATCAAATTCTTTGACTTTTTTAGCCTGTTGATAGACCCACCAAATCATTGGCTTGCCACATATATCAGCCAACGGTTTTCCCGGAAATCTGGAAGACTTATATCTTGCAGGAATCACACCTATAATTTTCATTGATAATCTCCTTAATTTTTAAATTTCATAAGACAATCTAATCTTTCCATCCTTGCCATAAATATTCTGGCAATTCTTTTTCAATTTTTCGTATTTCATCTTGGTTTTCATAAGCTTTCCACATTCCTACATTTTTCTTAGAAATATTTGGATCAAAATAAACCTTGTCAGATAATTTACTATTTTTATCTAATCCAACAAAATCCAACAACTTCTTACTTGTATCTTCGTAATTAAGACACAAATCCTCAAAATGCACTGCCATTATATTAGGTGCATCATAAGCTAAATAAGCCCATGTTTGAGGCATCACCTTAATATAGTCTTCAACACTCTTCGGAGCCCACCAAAAATCTGGATGTTTTTGAAAGTCAACCCATATATCTCTGGGATCACGAATTGTACGAACCAATCTCCACTTTTTAGGATTAAAGAACTGAACTTGCTCATCTAAAGGTAATCCATTAATAATACCATGACGAAATAATTTAATCGATTTATCAGGCGTTAATAATGATAAAATATTTTCCATAAATTCTAGTGTAATATTGATGAATTCCTTCCTATAAAAAAATTTAATTTTTTCAGCCCCTTCATTATCTGCAAATTTTAATGATGATAAATAAATTTTAGAAACTGAAGAAACTTTTTCAACATAACTATCTAAGTATTCTAAAAAAACTTTATCCATTTGTTTATGATAGGCATGCCAATATAATACTCTCCAATAACACGATAATTTAATCAAATCATCATCTATAGGTTCAAAAGTCTTTACTTTTTGATATAAAGTAAAAATAGAATGGAAATTCTTTAAATGGTAATTACAATACCTAAACAAATCAAATTCAGGTTCACAAAAAGAAACATCATCATAATTCCGATAGAAATCCATAGTTGCCGTATTACCAGAGCTTCCTGTTCCTGCACAAAACAAAAATAATTCATTTTCTTTATTTTGTGGAAACTGCTTTATAGAAGATCTTTTTAAACAGTTTATCTCATTTTTTACAGTTCCTAATGATTTGCTCAGTTCTGCTATCTCTTCATGCAAATCAGCTTTTTTATTTGCTGTCTCTACATTACGATTGAGTAAAGAAAGATCATTATTAACTTTTTGAATATATTTTTTTAACTCCATCATTTCACTATACAAAATTGCAGTTTTGTTTTTTGGAAGTCTTTGGGTTATATATTCTTTAAACCGTCTCAAATCGACAGAAACATCCTGAATAAGATTTTTCTTTGATAATTTTTTTGATAAATATTTAAAAACTTTGTAGCGTAATTTATCAAGATAAGTTGCAGAATAAGATAACTTCTCAATTTTTTTATTAAGTTTATTTTTCATATGTTTCCATATCTTATAGCGAGTTTTATTTTTCAATGTCATTTTTTTCATCTTTTAATCCTCAAATAAACGTTTGCTGATAGAATATTTATCTTTACATTCTTCTTTAATCTGCTCAGAGGTAATAGATGGAAAAGAATACCTTCCCCACCATTTACTTTTTAACAAACGTAAACCTAAAACATAATACTTTATTTCTTCTGGATTTCGAACTAATTTGGCTAAGCATAACTTTCCAAAATAGACTCTCATTTTATTTCTATGATGAATTACTTTAAACTTAATTCCCAAGATTTTAAAATAATGTACAGCAATACCTTGCTCTCCTCCATAAGGTATGAATTTAAAACATTTTTTGAGCATTTCTGATGTTAATTTTGTTCGAGAAAGACTATTAACTAAAGTTTCGCCAACACCTTTCAAATTGCCATGAATTTGCTCAAAATAAAATTTGCATTTTTGACCAAGTTCATCCTTCTTCCCATACAAAGAAATGTCATCCAACATATCATTAAAACAAGATATATTTTGAAACATAGGCGCAAAAATATCATTTTCTTCTATAGGAGACCCTAAACAATACTCATACACATTAAATAACCATTGAAATTTATCAGAATGGAAAAAGCCACGAGGCTCATGTGCCGCCATCACAGGCAGTCCTATCGAGGCAAAATTCAGAAGCGATGTCCCCATTGCCACCCCTACATCTGCATTTTTTAATAAATATTCATTCAAATTATTACCGGTTAAAACTCCGGTGAAAATAAACTGAATGCAATTTTCATATTTTTTGCAATATAATTTTAAATTATCTAAATCAATTCCATTACCAATTATATGCAAGATTTTTTTCTTTTTCGTCGGATAAGCATAAAAATTTTCTATCACATTCATGAGAGAAAAGGTTTTTGATGAAGATATTCGTCCTAACCATACCAAGTTTATTTCATCTTCATGACTTTCTTTATTTATCTTCACAGTAGAATCATTATAAAAAAACAAAGGAATATATTGTTTGGTAAAATTTTGCTTAAAAGCTTGACAAGCATAAGCATAGCAACCATAATCCATGAATGCGCAGGCATTAGTTTCATACAATAATTTGGAAAGCTTTTTAAAAACATTTTTTTCAAAAAGGATTGACCAACCAACATCTGTATTCCAAAAATAATCTACAATTTTCACATTTTTAGCTTCTATATTTTTTATACAGCCTATTCTATCTAAGGGACAAAAAATACAAGAATTATTTTCTAATGGCCAATCTGATTGCATGTAATCTATACAATCTATATCATCATTAGCAAAAAATTTTTGAACTGTTCTGGTTAAAATACCATCGGCAAAATCAATAATACCAACTTTGATATCTGTATAATGCAACAAATAATCAATTAAGCGAAAATAAAAAATATCTCCACCCCCTACTGCATAGGAAAAACCAAAAAAATAAACTCTTTTCGGCAATTCTACTTTTTCACTCATATTCTTACCCCAGCATATCTACTAAATGTTGTTTATTTTTAAGATAAATTTCTTTTGTTGATCTGAAAATATAATCAAGATCATTTTCGTCAATAATTTCTGCACCGCAGATTTTATGATATCGCACCACTTTTTTATTTGCTTTTCTCACATCAAATATTGATTCTTCAAAACCCAATATATCATAGGCATATTTTTTCAACAATAAGTCACCCTCAAAAGACTCCTGTGGGGTGGCCTCATCTATCATAAGCCAACTTCCACCGGTATAGCATTTCCCCTTCACGTCATATATTCTTATTGTTCCAAGAGGCTGATGTTGCTTATTTTCAATAATAAAGTACCATTCATTATCTAAGGTAAAATACCTTTTCAAATAATCTATTTGTTTTTGAAGATTGTTTTCTGTTTTATGCAAAAAAGCAGATTTTTTTTCATCTGTACGCAATTTTAAGATAAAAGCAGCATCATCAAGCGTAACTTCTCTTAAATTAACATACTTTCCTTGCAATGCTTCAGGATTAATAATTCTAGCCATTTTTTCCTCAACTTATTGTTATTTTTCTTGCCGTAACTTTAACCAAATCAAAACCATCCCAGACAATGTCTATATCCATGGCCTTTCCGATAGGAACTATTCTATCGATTCCTAACGCATTAGTAGCAATTAATTTATCATGAATACATGCACCATCAATACCAAAGTAAGTAACAGTTTGAAACTTTTCATCAACAACATTTAAGAGTTCGTCAATATCTGACAAAGCGTATTCATAAAAATAACCGCTTTTGCCACGATGATTGACAATATCTTTATCTAACTTGCTCAATTCTTCTCTATAAATTAAATTTTCTTCTCGAGAGCAACTCTCAAAATTGGGATTATTGATAGCTTCTTCACACATTAAGGTGTATTTATCAACAGCAGAGGCATCTTGCAAAACATATTTTTGTTTAGCCGCGTTAAAAACAGCTTTCCAAAAAAATTCTCTGGCTTGCGGATTATCATTTTGCCACAAAATAATTTGCGGAGAAGAACAAGCGTTTTGATCCATCAAAAAAGTATCATTATAAAAATTATCTGCCAATTTTTTAATCTCTTCCGCAGAAGCCGATAGAATAGCATTGGCATCAATTAGAGCTAAAGAATATCTATCGGCAAAAGCCACATCAATACATCTTGGCTTTGTCGGCATCTGTTTGATTGAAGCTATTGTTTCATCTCCGCCCCAAATCATACGCACATCAGCCATTTTGCAAAATTCTGCCGTAATCTCATCATCACGCAGATATTTTACAAACGCTGTTCTATCTGCAATTTTAGGATAATTTTTGATAACATCTTTAAAAACGGCACAAAGAGCCTCAACTTGTGGAAATTCTTTACTTGGCAACCGAACAATATTGGCGTTTCCGGCCAAAAGTCCAAACCAATACGTAAAAGCAAAATTAATCGGAATATTGGATGGTGCAATATGAAAACACAATCCCCTTCCCAACCAACCGGAAACATCGCCGAAATTATTTTTCATTTTTTCCAGATTTTTCTTTCTGCCCCAAAAGGCCAAGGCAGATAAATCCGGATATTGACGAATCAATGGTGAAGACATCAATTTTGCTGAAACCTCAGCAATAAAAGCACAAGCATCTTCGTCATAAACAGGAAGCGGCGTATGAACAATATTTTCAGAGCCGAGAATAAAATTAACGTTTTTCATAGGTATCACTACATCCTCTCAATTCTGCATTTTTTATACGGCCAAAGATTTTAAAATATTTTCCTTTTCTACCACAAGGACAATCATCTTCACCCAAAATAGCACCTTCATCTTCGGTTAAAATAATATGTCCCGGATAGCTAGTCGGCAAAACCGATAAAAGTTCTATCAAACCGCGTTCTCCGATATTGGCTTCGGAAAAATCTTTGGCTCGACGAATGATAACATCTGAATAATTCGAACAATGCATATGTCCGTGTTCACATTCTACAAACACTGAACCCAATTGTTCTGCCATGCCGTAATAATTATAAACCTTGACATTACCCAAACAATTTTGCACCCGACGGTTAAACTCCAGCGCATCTACAGCTTGATCTTTGAGTTTTTTCCATCCTCCGATATGAAATAAAATGGCATTTTTTGCATTAAAAGAAATATTTTTTTCTTCCAAAGCGCGAACAACAAACTGCCAAATCATATAAGTATAACCAAACATCAAAATCGGTTCATTTTCATGCTCTTTGAAAAAAGCCGCCACTTTATCAACATCAATATTCATATTTTCATCTAAAGCGTATGTACTATTACGCCCGAAAATAGAAAATCCGATAATTCCGGCCCCGCGTGCCGAATACATGGAACGGTCTTTTTTTATCATCTCCGTATCCAAAAGCAACAAAGGTAATCTTGATTTTCCGATAAAAGATGAAATGATTTCATTCAATGTTTTAGTTTGGTTTCTTACATTTTCTGCATCAAGAAAGATTTTAGAAACAGCTTGTCCTGATGTACCGGAAGATGTCAGAGTCTTGGTAATTTGCTCTTGAGGAACACTTTTGAGTTCGAATTGTTTAAAAAGTCTGACCGGAATAAACGGCAAATCAGCATAAGAAGAAACTTTTGCCGGATTGTATTTTAATGCATCCAAAATTTTGGCATATTCCCGGCATTGTTTGTAATGCTTATTTGTAAGTTCATGCAAAATTTGCGTCAAAGCTTTTTGTTTTTCTGCCTTGGACAAAGAATACGGATTTATTTGAAATAAATCATTAAGCGTCATGATTAACTTCCTTTATAAAAACATCTTTAGGTTCGGAAAAAACAGCTCCGAAAGCAGCATAAAGATTCATTACGGCAACATTTTGTGAGCTGATTCGCCCTTCCAATTTTTTATAACCTCTTTCCATAGCTAATTGGCAAGCTTTGGCATAAAGAGCCATAGCCGCACCGGTCATTCTGTATTTTTCATCAACGGCGGCCAAATGTACAAATAAAGTTTCGACATCAATTTCTTTCAATGCCAAAAAGCCAATCGGTTTATCTTTAAATAACGCAACCAAAACTTTATCCAAATCTTGAACATAAGTTTGCAAAACAACGGAAGCAATTTCTTTAGAACACAACGGCGCGAGATGAAAACGTCTGTCATATGCAAACGAATTTTGTGCAATTTGTAAAATCTCATCTTTATATTCGGTTGTTTCTTCTATCGGCAAGCGCAAAAACTTTTTCAAATCCAAAGGACATTTTTGCAAACTGATTGAAGTTTTAAGTGTTCTGTCAGCAAAATAGAAGCCTTTTTGTTGCATCCGAATTTCATTTTCTGCAGAGGTAGGCAATTCAATTCGCAAATACTGCGCACCCAAAGAATCCCACTCTTGAATATCGGCCGAAACATAGTCTGCAACTAAAATATGACCATATTTTTTTAACATAACTTACTTAGCTCCGTATACAAAACTTTTCCAGCATCATTTTTAGGAATTTCATTCAGGTAATGCACATGAAAGGCTGTAAAATTCAAATGTGTTTTATTAGCGACGAAAGATTGAACTTCCTTGATTTTTTGTTCATCGGTTATAAAAATTTCCATAGCATCGTCTTTTCCGGCACAGACACAATCAAAATCTTGATATTGTGTTTTAATCAAGCGTTCGGTTTCATCTAAGTTAACGCGGTTTCCGAAAATTTTCAAAAATCTTTTCTTTCGACCGACAATGCTATATACACCGTCTTTATCAAATTTGGCCATATCACCGGTTTTCAAAAAGCCGTGACGTTCATCTCCTTTGGCAAGGTCTTCACCTTTTTCCGCATAACCAAGCGTTACATTATCACCCTCATAAGCCAACTCACCGACAGTTTCCGGGGTTGTAATCTCCTCACCCTTATCATCAATCAAATGAAATTTTCCACCCGGAATGGCGATTCCCATACAACCGCACTTTTCCAAAGAAATATTGGCCGGCAAATACCCCATGCGTGCGGTAGCTTCTGCCTGACCATACATCACGACAAATTCTTTTCCTTCTTTTTGTGCATATTCAGCAAATTTTTGATGCAAAATCGGCAAGATTTTTCCACCGGCTTGGGTCATAGACTTCAAATAAGGTAACTTACGTCTAAAAAACATCAATTTATCAAGCATTTCATAGGTATAGGGAACTCCTGCAAAAGAAGAAACTTTTTGCTCATTAAACAAATTCCAAAATTCACGCTGCATCAAAGTTTTATCTGTTAAGATTATTGTTGCGCCGACAGCTAAATGTGTGTTAATGACAGATAAACCGTAAGTATAGTTCATCGGCAAAGTAGTAATCGGACGTTCTGTTCCATTCAAATGCAAATATTGCACTATAGAATCAGTATTTGCTTGCAAATTTTTATAACTTTGGCGAACAAATTTCGGCGAACCTGTGGAACCGGAAGTTGTAATCAAAAGGGCCAAATCTTCATATAACGGATAAAAAGCCTCATCATCGCGTTTTATAAGGGCGTAGCCACAATCTTGATAAACAACCTTTCCTTCTAAATTTTGAGCTTTTTCAGACGAAGCCCACAAAAAATCAGGCTTATATATTTCAAAAAACGAATTTAATAAATCTTTATCTAATTGTTCGTCAATCATCAACGGAACAATGTGGTGATTGATAAACGAAGTATATCCTAATAAAGACCCAATAGAATTAGAGCACAAACAAAAAACCAAGCATCGCTTACCGACAGCTTTAGCCAACTTATCTCCGTGTTCTGCTAAAAAAGCGTAAGAATACTCTGTTCCATCTTCACTAATGGCAGCCGTTTTATCAGCATACCGACTAAAATTCCACACGTCTAATCTCCTTCATTGAACAACAACGTCCATGTCCGGCTAATACATACATTGAATCCGGCAAAACATCGAGAAATGGTTTTGTTTTTAATAAATAATCTTTTTTGCTGCCTCCGGGAAAACGCGTTATAACAGGAGTATTATAAATCAGCGAATCTCCGGTAAAGACCAGTTTATAATTTAGAATAATGCAGCAACTCCCTTGGGAATGCCCTTCACATCTTTTGCAAAAAAGGCTTAAACCATGCCAATCTAAAAAAAATTCTTCATCAAAAACTCGGCTGGCCGTCAACTCAAACGGAAAAATATCCGCAGTTAAATCGTAAAATTCCTGAGCAAAATGAGTACCATTACGCTCATCTTTATACTCTAGCGCCACCGCCATTAAGGAGGGCTGATTTTTACGAGCATCTGCAACAAACTCAGCGCAATTTTTTTGACAAATCAGCTCGGTTTTATATTTTTTAAATATACGCGCAGCCCCAAGAACATGATCAATATGTTCATGGGTGAGCAAAATTAACACTTTTTGAGGAGAGAATTGTCCTAAAAAGTTGTCCAATTCAATTGATTCATTGGGATCGATTACCAAAGCTTCTTGATTAACGCATAAAACATAAGAATTTGCATCAATAAATTTTGATGCAAACTTATATATGTTCAAACCATTTAGAACAATTTTTTCCATAATCTACCATACACTAGAAAGTAATATCGTACTTAGCTAAGATTTCTTTACCTTTTTCAAAGCTGGACAAATCAACAATATCATCCGGTTCCAACATAATATCAAAAGCTTCTTCCAATTGAGCAACCAAGCCCATATGACCGACGGAATCCCAGGCCGGAATATCTTGAAACTTTAATTTTTTTGCAGTTTCTTCATCAATATCAAAAGCTTGGCAAAAAGCTTGGGTATATTTTTCAATATTACTCATTTAACATATCTCCTTATAAGTATTTTAATAATTTTCTAGAATTTTTTCAACTATCTGCGGTGCTGTGAGTCCATATTGTTTTAACATAAACATATAATCACCAACTTTCCCAAATTTATCCGGAATTCCCAATATCAATTGAGGAGCAACATTTTTCAAGGATGAGGCATATTCAGCAACAGCACTTCCCAAGCCTCCTATAATAGAATGTTCTTCAATAGTTACAACTAGTTTATGATTTTCAAAAGCATATTTTACTGCCTGTTTGTCAATAGGTTTAATTGTATGCATATCAATAACTGTTGTAGAAATATTATTTTTGCTTAAAGCTCTTGAAGCACGAACAGCTTCTCCCACCATTGTTCCTGTCGCAATAATAGCAACATCTTCTCCTTCTCGTAATGTAATTGCTTTTCCTACATTGAATTCATAATCTTCCTTATAAACAGGAGTAAAGCCATTTATACCTGTCAGACGAATATAACAAGGCCCTTCAATACATGTTGAAGCTTGAATTGCTTTATAAGTTTCTAAACCATCTGCAGGCGATAGTATTGTCATGTTTGGAATCACTCTCATGATTGCGATATCTTCCAAACCGTAATGCGTATTTCCAACAACTCCTCCGGCAAGACCACTCATAAGCCCCACAATTTTTACATTTAAATTCATATATCCAAGCTGGGTCCTAATCATTTCATAGCATCTCATTGATGCAAATGGAGCAAACGATGTTGCATATACCAACTTACCTTCTGATGCTAAGCCGGCAGCTATTCCTATCATATTTTGTTCAGCAATACCGACATTAATGATTTTATCAGTATCTATACCACTCAATCTGGCGGAAGAAGAAACATCTGCTACAACAATTCTTAAATCTTTATTTTCTTTAGATATATCTGTCAGAGCTTGGCCGAACACACCTCGAGATGAAATACGCGAAAAATTTTGAATAATCTCATTATTTACTAACATAATGCATCTCCTAATTCTGTCAACGCTTGATTATACTGTTCTTGATTCAGTGAATGGTGATGCCACTGAGGATTATTTTCCATAAAGGAAATACCTTTCCCTTTTACGGTATGTGCAATTACAGCTAAAGGATGTCCAGTGTGTTTTGTTGTTAAAGCTTTTTCAATTTCATTAAAATTGTGTCCATCAATTTCAACAACATCCCATAAAAATGCTGAAAATTTTTCTTTCCAGTTTGATACAGGTAAAATGGCATTTGAAAAACCATCAAGCTGCATACCATTGTCATCTACAATAACACAGATTGAATCAATGTTTTTATGTCCTGCAAACATTATTGCTTCCCAAACAGAACCTTCATTTAATTCTCCATTACCAACTAAGACATAATGTTTTACGTGTTGATTTAAAGCCAATGCTTGACCTATTGCAAAAGATAAACCAATTCCCAAACTTCCGCTCGATAATTCAATTCCATATTGAGGATTCATCACGCAATGAGACGGAAAATCTCCATTATCAGCATTGAATGAAAGCAATTGTTCTTTAGATATAAAACCAAATTCATATAACGCTGCATATAAAGCCTGAGCACAGTGTCCTTTACTTAAAATAAATCTGTCTCTATCTGTTTTTAACGGATTTTTAACATCGTATTTCAGAACTGTTTTATATAATACCGTTAATATATCAACTATTGATAATGACCCTCCAAAGTGACCACCTCTAACGCCACAAGCCCATCCTGCTTCTATTATATTTTTTCTTATTTTTTTGGCTATTTCAGGGTAGTTTTCAAAATTTTTCATTACATTCCTCCATCGACTCTGATAATTTGTCCAGTGATATAAGAAGATTTATCAGATGCTAAAAATACTGCAGTTTGGGCAACGTCTTCTACTTTACCTATTCTTTTTAATGCGGATTTCTGGATATTGTTTTCAATAATATCCCTAGACATAAGATTCATCATATCAGTTTGGATAAAGCCTGGTGCAATAGAATTTACGCGAATTCCTTTTGCACCCAATTCAACAGCTAAAGACTGAGTTAAAGAATGAATAGCGGCTTTTGTCATTCCATAAACAGAACGTCCAACATCTCCTCTCAATCCAGATATTGAAGACATATTTATAATAGAGCACGGTGTATTATTGAGCATTATTTTCAATAAATATTGCGTTAACAAATACACAGAAAAAACATTAATATCAAATTCATCTCTTAATATTTTTTCAGAGGTCATTTGAAAGAGAGTGTTATGTGTAACCCCTGCATTGTTTACTAGAATATTAATAGGAATTTTTTTGGAATATAAACCTTTTATAGCCAATTTCATAGCTTCTTTATCAGACAAATCAAAATAAATCGGCATAATATCAACGCCATATTTTTGAGAAAATTCGGAAATTATCTGTGTAAATTCAGAGGTTTCTTGACGAGCATGCGCAACAATATTTGCTCCATTTTTAGCAAATTCTTCTAGGATGGCTTTCCCGATTCCACGATTCGTTCCTGTGATAAAAGCTGTTTTTCCTTTAAGCATTATTACCTCTCTTAAAATATTCAATCCAATATTTTATTTTTTGCTCTCTGTTCATCTTATTATCAGGAGTTTTATACAAAGCAACCGGATAAACGATTGTTTTTGATGTATTAAGTATGGAAAATCCCCAAGACAATCCTACGCCAAAAGTTGCCAAACATAAATTTTTAACCGATTGAGATGAAAGCTGACGACAAATATCCATTGTTACTGCAGCTGCACCACAGTTTCCATACATAGAAAAAGTTTCAGTCGACCATTTTTCTTTTGGCAATTTGGCATACATAGCAATTGTTCGTACAATTTGTTTGTTAGCTTGATGAAAAGCAAAATAGTCAATGTCTTCTAGCTTTTTTTCTGCATAATCTAAAATTTCTTTAATACCACGCGGACCGATTTCTGTTGTAAATTTGAAAACATCAAGCCCTTTCATAATATCATCATACAACCGCCAAACATTTCCGGTTTCATCAACAATTTCCAAATCGGCAATATCTTTGCGAATGGGCAAATCATATCCTCCCGCCGGAGCAATTAATTTATCCCAATCTTTACCTTGAGTTCCGGTATAAAAATAAGCCATATTTTCATCATCTGTCCATTCCAGCAAAGTTGCCGTAGCCGCATCCCCAAAAAGCATATTTGAATTGCGATTACGTCTGTCTGAATGTGTGCTGGTTATATCTCCTGCCAAAAGCAAGCATTTTTTAGCAGCTCCGCCGGAAATTAATGAATGAGCCAAAAACAAGCCATGGACATAAGCAGAGCAAGCCAACCCGCCAACATCAAAACAAGTACATTCATTGCAAAGCCCCAACCGACCTTGCAAAACGCAAGCAGAAGCCGGATAATGATAATCATGAGAACTGGAAACAACAATCAAAGCATCTATCTCATTTTTATCCAAATTCAAATTATTAATCAAATTTTGAGCGGCAGCTTCACACAAATCGGCATTAGATGTTCTGTCATCAATCACATGACGTTTTCCAAGCCCCAAAATTTTTTTATTTCTCTCGAGAAGCTTTGCATCATTGTTAAAGAACTCAATTTCATCATCAATATTGATATAGTTCTCGGGAACAACTGCCGTAATTGCAGAAATTTTGACATGGTTGAATTTAGATTTAGGCATATTTTAAATTACTCCGCAATCAATAAGTTCCACAATCTAATATATAATTCTGTCCGCTAATCCAACAGGATTTATCTGATAATAAAAAGACTATCATTTGGGCTGCATCTTGCACTTCGCCAAAACCAAAAGGATATTTAATCAGCATTTCCTTATAATAATCAGAATCCCCATCTCCTAACATAGGAGTTTTTATCATTGAAGGAGAAACAGTATTGACGCACACACCTTGCGGAGCCAATTCTCTGGAAATAGCTTTCATTGAAGCTACAATAGCGGCTTTAGATCCAGCATAAGCTAATTGCCCTTTTTCTGCGATGGATGCCGCAATGGAAGCTATCGCAACAATTGAAGAGCCTTTTCCATTATTTACTCGTCTATCAGCAAAACCTTTGACTAAAAATAATGTCGAAAAATAATTGATATCAAACATTTGTTTCGCTTGTTCTAGAGAAATTGATTGTAAAGACATTAAACTTCCAACACCAGCGCAACAAGCTAAACCCTGAAATTTTCCATATTTATCTTTTAATGATTTCACATAAGAAGGCAATCCTGCAATATCTTCCACCAAATCCTTCACCTCTATGTGAATATTTTCAGGATGTTTTGCTTTAGCTTGCATAGCACGTAATCTTTCTTCGTTTCGTGCTATGGCTATAACACTTGCTCCTAATTCATTTAAAAGTAAGGCAACTCCTTCACCTATGCCTGATGAAGCACCTGTTACGATAAATCTTTGTTCCGTATTAAAAGAAATCATTTTATAATCCTGCTTTGCGAGCTATATCACCGATAGTTTTCATTGATTTATAATCATTCATATTGGTTTTTACGTTAAATGACGTTTCCAAAAAAGCCATTGTTGCCATTACAGATAAAGAATCCCACTCAACCAAGTCATCTAAAACTGTATCAAAAGACAATTCTTCTTCTGTTTGTAATACATCTTGCATTTGAGTTAAAAATTCTTCTTTATTCATTTTCTTCTCCTTTAAAATATTTTATCCAATTTTCTATTTGTTTTTGATGAGAAACTTGTTCTTTGGGAGGGTAATATGTGGAAATCCCTCCATTATAGGTGTTTGTTAAATCCAAAGCGGCACCACCCCAGGCTAAGCCAACCCCAAAAGCACATAAAATTGTCTTGCCCAAAGGTTTTTGCTGATCACATAAAACCGTCACTACTGAAGTTGTTGAATTGTTTGCATATTTTGAAAATACGTCAGATGGAACTTTATCTGCAGGTAAAGCTGCTTTTCTCATAATACTGGATACAATTTGGTAATTTGCTTGGTGAATAGAAAATAAATCAACATCTTCTATATTCCATTGTGCAAATTGCATTGTGTCATTCATTAATTTTGGAGCAACATCCATTGTAAAATTGAAAACATCTTCCCCTTTTAGAATAGATTGTTTGGCATCCCAATAATAGCCATTTTCATCTTCGATGCGTAAATCAATATTTTCATGAGTAAAAGGAATCTTTGTCCCTCCTATCGGATAAAGAATTTTATTCCAACCTTTACCATCGGTTCCGATAACAAAGTAGGAAGGATTTTCCTCTGCACAATATTCTATAAATGAAGCTGAAACTGCATCTCCGAATACGGGGGCTTTTTTACGATCGGAAGGGTCAATAGTTCTGCCATTTAAATCTCCGGCCAACAGAAGACAATTTTTTATCGCGCCTGATTCAATCATAGAAAATGCTGTCCATAAAGAATTTACATATCCAGAACATCCCATATTTATATCCAAGATAGCGCAATCCTTTTTCAAATCTAAGCGTCCGTGAGCCAAACAAGCATCATTTGGTTCTTTATAATCAGGCTTTTGATTAACAAAAATTAAAGCATCAATTTCTTCTTTGTTAATTTTCATTTCTTGAATAAGCTTTTCTGCAGCATCAACAGCCATATCTGTAACCGTAGTTAAATCATCGGCAATATATCTCCGACCATATCCAACCATTTTTTTTGCACGTTCAAGCTTTTTGGGATTATTATCAAAATATTCCAATTCATTGTCGATATCTATGTATCCTTGAGGAATAACGGTCTTTATTCCAGATATTTTGGCATGTTTAAATGTAGATAATGTCATTGACCGCTCACTCTTAAAAATTCGTTATAATCTCTGACATAATCTGCTTCGTCATAATAGCTATCAGCCAAAACCATCAAAACACAATCTGAACTAAAATTATCCATCGTGTGCCAAACCATACCTTCAATTATAAGCCCCATATCTGGTCTACTTAAAACGAAAGACTCTTTTCTTCCTTTCCACTCACAATTTATTTGTACGCAACCTGAAGTAGCTACCAGCAACTGCTTCGTTTTATAATGAGCATGATGCCCTCTTGAAATACAATCTTTTGTGTTATAAATAAAAAAAACTCTTTTAATATCGAAAGAAAGATTATTTCCATTCTGAAAGAAGACTAAACGTCCTTTATCATCTCCCTTAACATCAAAAAAAACTTTTTTGACATCACACAAAAAATCTTGATTGGAATTACTCATCTCAAATACCACTCCACGGTTTTAACAATTCCGGTTTCAAAGGTTTCCTCAGCTTTCCAACCGAGCTCTGTTTCTAATTTTGTTGCATCTATGGCATAACGTTTATCGTGCCCTGCTCTATCTTTAACAAAAGTGATTAAATCTGCATATTTGCCTGATTTTCTTGGATGTTTTTCATCTAAGATTGCACAAATTTTATGCACAATCTCAAGATTGTTGCGTTCGTTGCGACCACCGACGTTATATGTTTCACCGACTTTTCCTTTGTGATAAATCAAATCTATCGCTTTGCAATGATCCAAAACATACAGCCAATCGCGGATGTTTTTGCCATCTCCATAAATTGGAATGGCTGTCTCTGCCAAACAATTGCTGATAATCTTAGGAATAAGTTTTTCGGGATGTTGTTTCGGACCATAATTGTTAGAGCAATTTGAGGTCGTCACATTCATACCAAAAGTATGAAAATAAGCTCTAACCAAAAAATCTGAGCTGGCTTTACTTGCCGAATAGGGTGAATTTGGAGCATAAGCCGTTGTTTCGTCAAATAATCCGGTGTCACCGAGCGTGCCGTAAACTTCATCGGTCGAGATATGATGAAAACGACAATTTTCATACCCTGCTTTATATTGGTTCGGCGCTGTCATCCAATATTTACGAGCTGCTTCCAAAAGATTGAATGTTCCTAAAATATTGGTTTCAATAAAAGGACGCGGACCGGTGATGGAATTGTCGACATGGCTTTCTGCTGCAAAATGAATAACTCCGCGAATATCATATTGTGCAAAAAGCTTTTCAAGAAATGCTACATCACAAATATCACCCTGCACAAAGATATAGTTGCTCATGCCAGCACATTCTTTCAAATTATCCAAATTTCCGGCATATGTCAGCTTATCCAAATTTATAATTTGATAATCAGGATATTTTTTGCAAAAATAAGGCACAAAATTTGAGCCGATAAACCCCGCTCCTCCGGTAACTAAAATCGCTTTAGACATCACTCATAATCCTCATAAACACGCTGCAAATAATCTCTATAAGCACCGGATTTTAGCTCTGAAATAATCTTTTTCATCTGCGGCTTATCTACAAACCCGCGACGATAGGCAATTTCTTCAATACAAGAAATTTTCAACCCTTGACGTTTTTCAATCAGTTGCACATACAAACCGGCATCAATGAGGCTATCCGGCGTTCCCGCATCAAGCCACGCAGCACCGCGTTTAAGCTCACAAACTTTCAAGCGTTTTTCTTGTAAATAAAGGTTATTTAAATCCGTAATTTCCAATTCCCCGCGAACAGACGGTTTTAAGGCTCGTGCCTTTTGGACCACATCATTTTTGTAAAAATACAATCCGACCGCAGCATAATTAGACTTTGGATTTTTAGGTTTCTCTTCTAAAGACAAAACATTGCGATTTTTATCAAATTCAACGATTCCAAATCGCTCAGGATCAGGAACATGATAACCAAATATAATTGCACCGGTATTTTCTTTAACTTCTTCACTCAAACGAGCAAACTGATCGCCCATATAAAAGATATTATCACCCAAAATCAGACAAACATCATCATTGCCGATAAACTGCTCACCAATTGTAAAGGCCTGCGCGATTCCTTTAGGTTCATTTTGAATCTGATATTGCAAAGAGAGACCAATACGCTTTCCGTCTCCAAGCAATTTTTGAATATTAGGCGTATCTTGTGGGGTAGATATAATCAATATCTCGCGAATTCCAAACAACATCAAAGTCGAGAGCGGATAATAAATCATTGGCTTGTCATAAACCGGCAATAATTGCTTAGAAATTGCCATCGTCAAAGGATAAAGACGACTACCGCTTCCACCTGCCAGAATTATTCCCTTCATTACAAGCTCCTTAGAGATAAATTATTTATTTTCTCACCTTTTCTAATTGGTTCAGTTTTATAGTCACATGTTATATCGTTAAGAACGACCATATCCCAAAACCTTGGTTTATTTTTTACATTTAATAGGAGTCATAATACATAGTTTTTTTCTATTTTCAAGATAATTTTTTATATGCACATATTAAAATAAATATGAAATATAAAAATTTATTAAGTGTGTATAATAGTAGTATTATTTTTTACATTTTTACATAAAATTAAGCCTTATGTTTAAATGACATAAGGCTTTTTATAGCAATAAAAAAAGCCTCTCCCTAAGGGAAAGGCTTTTTATGGTGGGCCCTGATGGACTCGAACCAACGACCAGACCGTTATGAGCGGCCTGCTCTAACCAACTGAGCTAAGGGCCCGCAACCACCATCGAAAAAGAACATAAGCGATTATTTACCCTTAGTCAAGAGATAATTTTAAATTTATAAAACAAAAAAATTGCCGTGAGATAAAACGTCTCACAGCAACCTTTTAATCAAATTGATTTCACGCAACCATCCTCATAACAATAACTTTCTTTAGGATGATTCTTGTCCTCCGGCATTTCAAATTTTTCACCGTCCTGAATCTCGCGCCAATTTTCGCTTTCGCCTTCTTTCAGTTCATGCATTTTACACATCTGAAAAGAGCGAGAAGCAAAGATTTTTACATAGACGACAGCCTTAATCTTTCTACCGTTAGGCAAACAGCCATCAAACTTTGCGACAAAACACGGACACCCGACCCAACCGTTTGCACCTCGGTCAAGCCAAACCAATTTAACACCATAAATATCCTCAAGCTTCTTACTGTCCGAAGATACCTCTTCAAGTTCGTTATCCATCATATTGGCAGACAACATATCGCACATTGCTTTCAAGGCCATTCTGCGATTTTCAACACATAACTTGCGCTTTATACGATAATAATTTATTTGTTAATAATAAAAAAACATAAGGTTATCTAATTTTTCTCTATCACTTCTTTAATAAATAAATCAAGAGCCGCTTTGTCCTTAGGAGACATGCCTTTGCTCTGCCAAGACTGAATATAAGACATCATCTTGTCTCTGTTTTTTGCAAAATAAAAAGCAAAATTATCAGAATAAGCTAAAATCATAGCTTGAAAATCCCGATAATCAGCCTTCATCTCCGGACAAATTTCTTCATCATACAAAACCGGAAGCCTCTCCAGCCAATTCCAAACGATTTGATACAAAAGAACAATTGCCTTTTCCGAAAGGGAAACTCTTTTGCGCTCCCAATCCAATAACAAGCTGCAAGTCTCAACAAACGAGCTCTCAGCCTTTTCTAATAATATTTTTTCCATACGCATAATAATTAAAATGAGTAAATCAATATAGAACAAAAAATCTTTTTGTCAATATTTATTTGTAACACAAAAAAAGTCCCCCGATTTTGAACTGTCCCCCGAAAGTTGGACAGTAAAAAAAGTCCCGAAGATTGCGATAGCAATTTTCGGGATAATTTTTTATA
>CALXTE010000003.1 GCA_944391345.1 uncultured Alphaproteobacteria bacterium | reverse complement strand
TAAAATTCCACAATTACAAAATTTAATTGCTAACGAATAAATAAAATTGAGTATTTTATTTTTGTATTTTGGCAAGAATATGAAGTAAAATATCTCTGTGCTGATGATTTTAGGGAATATCAATCATCAGCAGATATTCCCACAATAAAAGATTTATAGCGATGGTGTTGTTTATTCGCCCATCTAAATAAATCTTCAAATAAAACTACAAACAAGCGATAAACCATCGCTATTATTAACTATTACCCAAAGGAAATTATTATGAAAATATTTATGACATTTAACCCACATATAGAAAATTTATCACAAAGAAATTTAATGATAAATTTTAGAAAATCACTTCAAAAATATTATAGAAAAACACTTGGCTCACGCTATTATAAACACAAAGACAAACAATATCAAATAGGTGTATTTCAAGAAGTAGGGTCTAGGGACTTCAAGCAACCACATTTACATATCATCATTGATTTGCCACTAAACAAAGTCAAAGAACTACACCACTTTTTAAGTAATGAGCTTAAAAACATTTATCCATCGCTAACCACAGATTGCCAGATTATCAAATCTGGCAAATATGACGAGCAAAATGTTTATTTTTATTGCCTTAAAGAAGGGCAATCTATCACAACAAATTCAGACCTATATTTGCCAATTACAGATTTTAATTGATAAATACACAAAAAGGAGAATAAATGAATTTAGAGAAAAACGCCATAAATGACCGCATAGAAGCAATAATGAAGGATAACAAGTCAATAAACGACAAATTAAAATATACCTCACCAGAGAGCGAAAAAAAGGCATTAACAGATAAAAAATCTAAAAACAATAACGAATTAAGAAAAGAAAGAACAAAACGCTATAATTTAGAGCAAGAAGAAGATGCCGAATTTATTAGAGAATGCTGTCAATATCTTCAAAAATTAGGGATAGTAAAAAGTCAAAGGCAATTCAGCCAGCAATTTTTAAATAAAAGCCAAGATTATTTAGGTATGCTAATCTGTGAAAGAAGACAACCACCAATTAACATATTACACCGCCTTGTTCAAAATCTGATTCAAATTCAGCCAATTTATGAAGACAAATATACCATCAGCAATTATTTAGATATTCTCATTAACAAGGGTAATCAGCTAATCACGCAAAAATTACTAAAATATCTATAAAATCACCCTACATTCAATTTTCGTTAATTGGTGAATTTTGATTTTTATAAAAAAAATTAAGGATTGAAAATGGAAATAATCAGAGCATATCAGCAACTAATGACACATAATAAAAAATATTCATATCTACAAAGCGATGGTAAAATAGTGTTTAATCAAAATTGGGCTTGGATTGTAGTATTCCAAGCCCTAAACAAACATAATTTTGCTATTGTGAAATATGATAACGGAAGGTATTATATCACTGAAATGTAATATCAATTACTTCAACTTTTATTTTACCAGACCAACTAGACGGAGCATACTTTTCTAACTTATAACCAAAGTCCTTAACATAATTAGGTTTAAGAACCGTATTTCCTTCAAAGAAGCCACCTACAAGTGGATGAAATGTTGTCTCACCGATAATATTGCCTTTATTATCATAAAAATAAACTATAAGCTCTACATCAGATAAGTTTTTGCTTCCGTTATTTACAACAGAACCTTTGAGGGCTTTAACACTATTAGAAAAACTATATTCTTTATAATCAAAAACTTTAATATTATTCAAAGAAATTTTTTTTATATAATCATTTTTAGCTTTTTGTTCTTCAATTTTTTTATCTAATTCCTCTATTTTTTTCTGTAATTTTATATCGTTGCTCTTGATGGAATTTATTTCAAGATATTTATTTTTAGCTTCATTATACTTTTTCTGTTTTTCTAAATCAGTCGCTTCTCTTTTTAGTTTATCAATTTGCATATTTAATTTTACATTCAAATTAACTTTCCAGCTATTATTCTCTTTAACTAGCATCATATCATGTGAAGAACTAGACATTGGAATATCTTTTTCACTCAGCTTCTGTTGAATAAAAATTTCCACTTCTTCATCATTTTGCTGTTTATTTTCAGAAAATGCATATTTCATCATCAAAGGAAAAAATTCCTTCATCATGGTAGCAAGTAAAATTTTTTCATCAGGACCATACACTTCTACTGTTGCAATAGCTTCATTACCGTTTATTTTAATATTAGTAACAGAATGACTGCTTCTAGATAATACTATTTGACGTGCCTTATTGTTAAAATTATACTTTTTCAAAAAATCATCATAATTAAGCATTTGTTTGTCGTTGTTGCTTATGCATTCATAAGCAGTTTTGAAATTTCCATTTTCAAGTGCCTGAAAATATTTTAAAGCAACTTTTTCAGGGGCTTGATTAAAAACAAAAAATAAGCCAATAAAAACACATATAAAGAACGATAATGATAAAAAAATATAAACATATCTTTTTTTACTTTTTACATTAGTTTTATCTATTTTAGCCATGATGTCACCTGCAAATTATATTCACATACAAACCAATAGTATAATACAAATTTAAATTTGTATATAAAATAATTATAAATATTTGCATTTATAATATCTCAAAAAAAACAAATCTTTATTTTTCTATATAGCTATATACAGTTGGTCTAGTAATTTCAAATTTTCTAGCAATTTCGGCAACAGATACACCATATTTATATAAATTATTTAATTCTTTTACTTGTTCATCTGATAATTTATTTTTACCGCCTTTATATTTTCCTTTTGCTTTTGCCAATGCTACACCTTCTCTAACTCTATCATTGATTAAAGAACGCTCCAAAGAACTAACAGCAGCTAACATTGTCATCATCATTTCTTGATAAGGGTCTTTTTTATCAGGAGAGAAAGTTAAATTTTCTTTATGAAACTTAATTGTTGCTCCAATATTGTTTATTTCCTCAACAATATTCAACAAATCACGAGTATTTCTCGCCAATCTATCCATAGAATGAACATTAACAACATCACCGGCACGCAAATTTGACAACATTGCTTCTAATTGAGGACGCTCTCTATTTTTACCAGATAATTTATCTTCATATTCTCTATCACAAGGAACATCAATTAACTGTCTTTCGGTAGATTGAATCAAAGTTGAAACTCTTTTATAATTAAAAATCATTTTTAAAATTCCTCAAATGTAAAATCAATATCTTTAATATGACTTTACAATATATAAAAAGTGTAAAATTGTCAAGTATTTTATGTTGGATTTTACACTTTTTTATAATTAAATTTGATTATAGTTTGATTTTACAAGTATTTGAGACACTTTCAAACAATCAGACATAACAAAAAAGTATAATAAAACTATATTATAACTATTATTTAACCATATATGTGTATAAAACTAATACAATAATTGACATTAAAAATATAATATACCCATAATTTAACATCATTAACATATATACGGAGAATAAAAAATGGCTGAAAATTCTAATTCAAACAATAAAAAAACAACATTAAACTTTACTGGTCTTGATATGAATGTAGAAAAAGCAAATGTATTTAATGCCAAAGTTAATTCAATCAAGGCAAAAATCGCCGATAGTATTCAAAAAAATCTCAATTATGAAAACAGTATCGAAAACAAATCAGCTCCCGCATCGCAATTATCACCATCTATGCGTATTTTGAAGGATAGTGGTGACTATACTGTGATTACCCTACGTTGTGGTGCTTATCCAATTTTCAAAAACACAACTAAAAAAAGCGAATACACACACACTAAAATTTTATCTTCATTAAAATCAATGCTTGATGAAGGACAATTTGATGAAGAAATAAAGGCATACGCCAAGAAAAAACGCACCAGAAAATCAAACGAAGATGAAACAGAAGAAAATTCATCTAAAAACAAAACAAAGAAAAAATAATCTATAATAAGGGGGATAAATTCCCCCTTTATTTAATTTTATTTTTCGCTGCTATTTTATCAATATTCTTATTTAAAAAAGGATATTTCAATTTAGATAATTCACTATATAATTTTTTAATTGAAACATTACCGCCATATGTGCGTTCCCCTTCATCATCACCAATCCACCCACATAATAAATTTTGATATTCTTTTGATATTCCGGCATCTCTCAAATAAGGTTTTACCGTGTGTCGGAATGAATGAAACACCTTTGAACGGCTATCTATACCGATTTTTTTCAAATATCTACCAAACCATTGACTAATTGCCTGAATGTAATGATTTTTTACACTATAATTAAGTTGATAAAACAACCTGTCTTGATGTTTATTATTTACTTTAACCTCTCGAACTTTGTTAGCATATTCAATAATACCTAATTCAAGTAATTTCGAATGAATAGGCACCAATCTTTTTGATTGAGAATTTTTAATATGTTGGTCTTTTCTCTCATCTGATATATCAAAATACCATACACCTTTACTAACCTTTATATCATCAAGATATAATTGACAGATTTCGTTCAACCTCATTCCTGAATACAAAGCAATCAATGGTATCCAATAACGATACGAATATTTTATATCCATAACACGAGGATATGTCATAGGGTCAAAAATCTTTTTCAATTCGTCTTTTGAAAATGGCTCAATAGAAATGACCTCTTTTCTTTTGGTAATCTTTATATCGCCCTGAAAACTATCTGGAATATATCTATTATCTTTACAAAACATCATAAATTCCTTGAAAATACGCAAATACTTTTTAACAGAAGTCAGAGAAATAGCATCATCATTCTTTTTAGATAATAAATCAGAGAGTTTTCGCCCTTTATATCGCTCTTTCCACTTTTTAGGAATATTATAAACACTACGGGTAACTTTTTGACAGTCCTTATAAGTAATACTTTCAACATACTTTTTGCCAATAATCTCAAAAATCGTTTCAAGACATTGTCTGTTTTGCTTAATAGTATTCTCCCCTGTCCGATTATTTAACTTTTCCAGAGCAAACTCATCAAATACCTTTCCCCATGGAGTAGATACAGTCGGTCGCCGGGCCTTTTCGTTTTTCTCGGCATTGATTACATCCAAGCACCTTTTAACCCTACCGTTGATATTAAAATTATCTCCGCTGTCTTCTCTAATTGCAACAATCTTGTTTAGAATATACTTTTCAACACTCTTCAAAGCATTCTTTGTTTTTATAATATCCTCTCTTGGCTGACTCTTATCAGCGATAATCGGTATTTCCTCTTTATCAATTCTGCCTATTTGCTTAATAACACTTCTGTGCGTCCGCTTATCCTCTTTCAAATCATTAAAATACTCTTTGATAAACAATTCCACACATTCCAACTCTTGTTCTGATTTGGCTTGTTTAACCTCTTGCGACTTATTGAAGATTAGCAAGTTATCTGCGTCAAAATGCTTCTCGTTGATTTCCCAATAATGATTTTCAAAAACATCTTCAATCTCTCGCAGTTTATGAATAACCATTTTATCAATATCTTCATCTTCAAGAAGTAATTGCTTATTCTTAATTTTCATATCCAAAGCCCTTAAAAGGTTAATCTTCATATCAACCTTATAACTCTCTTTTCTTACTTTTTCCAGGGCTTCGTAATAGTTATTCGTCTTCAAGGAATACCAAAACTGGGATTTGTGGATTAAATATACCAAGGCGGTGGGGATTCGTGCCCGTAAATAGTATGTATGATTTCGGCGAACTAACCTATTATGCCCATTCATCTGCCTTTGCTCCTGTGATACACCTTGGTGATACACAGGCAAAAACGGCATTTTTTGTAAATATTTAAAAAAATTATAGCCTAACTTCAATGAGTTAGGCTAAATATGGCAGGGGCAGTAAGATTCGAACTCACGACACTCGGTTTTGGAGACCGATGCTCTACCAACTGAGCTATACCCCTAACAAATTTCATATATTTTGATACACAACTCTGCATAAGAAATCAAGAACTTTTTTCAGATTTGAGCAAAAATAAAGATGTGCTGTTATACGAGCTTTACAAAAAGGTCGGAGAACGAGTCGAGTAGTAGGCGTCAAGGGCAAAAGTACCGGAGCGTACAGAGTAGTACGTGAGGACACTTTTGCCCCGCAGACAACGCACTAATCGACCGTTATCCGACCTTTTAATTATTCGTTTACATAAATCCTCATCGCATAGAACGACCGCCATACGAAGATTAAGGCAATTACCATAAAGACCGCACCGAGAATCAAAGATACATGACGCGGAGCTGAAACGGCAATTTCAACCGCCAACAGACCGAATAGTGTTGTAAATTTGATAATCGGATTGAGGGCAACGGATGAGGTGTCTTTATAAGGATCGCCAACCGTATCACCGACAACGGCGGCCGCATGCAAATCCGTACCTTTTTCGCCAAGGTCAACTTCAACGACTTTTTTAGCGTTGTCCCATGCACCACCGGCATTAGCCATATAAAGTGCTTGGAACAAACCAAAGACCGCGATTGAAATCAGATAGCTGGCAAACAGATTCGGATCAAAGCAAGCAAACGCCAAGGTGAACGAGAAGATAGCGATAAAGATGTTGAGCATACCTTTCTGAGCATAGAGTGTGCAGATACGCACAACTTCTTTGCTGTCTTCAACCGAAGCGGCTTTTTTGGTATTAAGCTTAATGTGCTTTTTAATAAAGTCGACCGCGCGATAAGCACCGGTAGAAACCGCCTGCATAGATGCACCGGAGAACCAGTAAATAACCGCACCGCCGAGAATGATACCGAACAAAACTTCCGGAGCCAAAAGCGACAATTTCAGGTTAAGCAACAGAATGATTGAGAAAATCATGGTTGCCGCACCGATAACAGCCGTACCGATAAGCACCGGTTTAGCGGTTGCTTTAAAGGTATTTCCGGCACCGTCATTGGCCTCAAGGAAGTGTTTACCGTTTTCAAAATCAGGTTTAAAGCCGAAATCTTTTTCAATTTCTTTATTAATTCCTCTAATGTTTTCGATTTGAGAAAGTTCGAAAACGGATTGAGCATTATCGGCCACCGGACCATAGCTATCGACAGCGATATTGACCGGACCCATTCCGAGCATACCAAAGGCCACCAAACCAAAGGCAAAGATGCTGGGATAAACCATATAAGCATCAAGACCTTCGCGAGCGGTAACATAAGCGATAGCCATCAAAGCGACCATAACAATACCCTGCCAAAAGGCTGAGAAGTTACCGGAAACAATACCGGAGATAATGTTCAAAGAAGCACCGGCTTCACGGCTAGAGTTAACAATTTCCTGAACATGTTTTGACTTTGGAGAGGTAAAGATTTTGGTAAATTCCGGAATCAAAGCCGCAGCCAACGTACCGCAAGAAATGATAACCGAAAGCTTCCACCACAAATCAGCCCCCATCGGCCCAATCATAAGATAAGAAACACCGAAGGTAACCAAGATAGAGATGATTGAGGTCAACCAAATCAAGCTGGTCAGCGGTTTTTCAAAGTCAAAGATTTTCTGCGAGCCATAAATGCCTTTTGACAACACACCGTTCAACCAATAAGAAACGAGCGAGGTCAAAATCATCAAAACACGCATAGCAAAAATCCAAACGATTAAGCGAGCTTGGATGTCGACACCGTTTTTCATCAAAACAAGGTCACCGTTCGGAGCATACATCATGCCGGCACCAAGAACGATAAAGCTGATAAGGGCCACACCGGTAACGCCATAAGTTTCAAAACCATCGGCAGTTGGGCCAACCGAGTCACCGGCATTATCACCGGTACAGTCAGCAATCACGCCGGGGTTGCGAGCATCATCTTCATCAATTTTGAAAATAATCTTCATCAGGTCGGCACCGATATCAGCGATTTTGGTAAAGATACCGCCGCAGATACGCAAAGCGGCCGCACCGAGAGATTCACCGATAGCAAAACCGACAAAGCAAGCACCGGCACTTTCTCTCGGAACATAGAGCAAGATCATAATCATCATAATCAGCTCAACGCAGATTAAAAGAACACCGATAGACATACCCGAACGCAGCGGCAGGCTCATAACCGGATAAGCTTTTCCTTGCAAAGACAAGAAGGCGGTACGAGAGTTTGCATAAGTATTAATGCGCATACCAAACCAAGCCACGGTAAATGAGCCGAGAATACCAAGCACTGACCACATCAAGATGGTCAAGACCTTAGACATCGGAGTGCTGTTGAGATAATAGAAATAATAGAAAATGCAAGCCGCAATAAACAATTCCAAAAGAACTAAGAGTTTGGACTGTTGTTTCATATAGGTTTTGCAAGTTTCATAAATTGTGTTTGAAACATTGAGCATTGACTTGTGAGCCGGAATAGCTTTAATTTTATAAAACTCATAAAGCCCAAAAAGCATACCCAAGATACAAATACCGATACCATACATGAGGATTTGGCTTCCGGTCACATTAAAACCGAAAAGTGTATATCCGACATCAAGGCTCGGCACTTTTAAATCAATTTCCGAAGCATAAGCTTGAGAAAGACCTGCAGCCAAAACGGCAAAAAGCGTCAAGACTGCGGAACCGATTCTCTTTAGTGCTGACATCATAGATTCCTTATAAAAGTTAAAACAAAAAACAAATAAAGCAAAACCACAACAGAAACGTGATTCCTTTTTATTATGGAGGAATGATAGATTCCTGAGTCTAAAAAATCGGTTAACACTTTAAAATGATTCAGAAAATTAATTGACAAACAAATTTTTTTCACCACACTTTCTCTTTCCTTAAAAATGTCTGTTGCAAGTAAATCAAATTTATGTTATAATCGAGTCGTGAAGGCAAACGGATAGGAGAAGTATTATGTTTATCTCACGACAAAAGGCGGTTCTGACTGCGGAGCTTTGTTTGGTGACAGGACTTTTGCCAAGCAACGCCAAAGCTGATATTTCTTTTATCATAGATGAAACACACCTTGCCGACACGCTTCACACGCACCTTTATTCTTCTCCAAGTTTACCTTCACTTTCTGAGATTCAATTAGCCGCCGTCTGCTTTGTAACCGATATGTCCGAATGCGAAGATAATATCTTTGGCAATACCGAAAACAGTGGCGGTAATGGCGGCTCCGGTGGGGCGCCGGATTATGATTTGAATGATGCCGAACGTTGCCGCAAAGAAGGCTATTCTTTGACTTCTTGTGCCGCGGGAGAAACACCGGAAGGCTTTTGTATTTATAACAGTAATTACTTTGCGCGTTGCGTTTGTCCTTCAGGTTATAAAACTTGTGAGCCGCCTTATTATGGTGTTGGTCAAGCTTGCGGAAATAAATATGCATCTTGTGAAGAAGATACCGAGCGTGCTTGTAAAGAACTTAATTCTGACTTTACCGATACATGTCAAAGTGGTTGGAAAGTCGACCCAAATAATACTTGTGAATATGATGCAACATTCGGAAAATGTTGTAACCTTTGCGAAGGTTATGATTACACTTCAATCCCCGAAGGATATATTGCCGATGGCACGGCTTGTGTGGATTGCAGCGGAACGAGCAAATATAAAATCAAGATTAATCCTTGTGACGGATTCCAAGATTGCGGGATTATGGGCGGTAAAGCCAGTGCCACAACTTGTCAGTCCGGTGACGTAATTAAATACGACAACTGCAAACCTTGTCCGAATTTGGGAACTTTGAGCTCTTGTCCAAGCCCATTCACTTGCACATATGAAGAATGTTCAAACAGTTATTACAAATCCGGCTGCCAGTCCGGTTATGACTGGAACGCCTCCTCCCAAACCTGCACACCACAGTGCGCAAGTACTTATCAATATACCTGTACCGGAACAGGTTATTCAGGAGGTAGTGGAACAGCATGCGGTGGAAAATATGCAGCTTGTACTTGTGCCAGTGGGTATAAATGGAAAAATGGGTGTATAAAGATATCAAATGCTAAATTTGGTCAATGTAACGGCTATGCGGCGAACTGCTCGCTTGGTGATATATTGTTCAGTGACGGCACTTGCAACTCAAATAAAGTGTCGGGAAAGACACCGATTGCGGTCGTGGTTCATATCAGCGATGATGGCTGTGGTCAGGCGATGGGATTGACCCCAAATACTGATATACCATTTTGTAATAATATTAATAGCAATATACCAAATGTATGTTATAAACCTGACGGAACGTCTTATCCATGCTTTCCTGTAATAGACAGGTGTTCATATAGATCCGATGGAGGAATTGTTTCATCTTTTACTGAGGCATCAAAAGATACAAAAAGTTGCGCAAACACCAGCAAACTCTCAGATGTCAACATAGTTAATTTTATTAACAAATATGAAACAGCAGGAACAAAAGCAGGAGATTGGTGCTTACCGGCAGCAGGAATAATTACCTCAATCTATAACAACCAAAGTAAAATAAACACCGGATTCAGCCGGGCTGGTGGAACACAATTCACAAATTCAACCTACGCTTGGACTTCCACTTCAATACAAGAAGGAGAAATGTTGTCATCAGACTTTTCCCAAACCTATGGATTAAAATCTTCGTTTAACACAGACGTAAATGATTTCCGCCCCGTGATTGAGTTTTAACCACACAAAAAAATCCCTGAAATTGTTGCTACAATATCAGGGATTTTTCTTGTCGCTTAAGGGTTACGGCTTCCAGTTTTCGGCCTCTTGATAAAAAGCAATCGCCTCGGATTTAAGCTTTTCTTGCGCGGCGGAAGAAATTTCTTTTCCTTCAAATGAAAACTGTCTGACCGGTTTTAAGATAACATCAGTCCCGTCTTTAACATAACCGACCTTTTGATAATTGCTGACAAAATAACGAGATTCATAATCTTCGGCCAGCGCATTTTGCCCCCAAAAGCGGCTGACATACTCAAAGTTAAGGATTCCGAGCAAGGTCGGCAATACATCAATTTGACTAATCGGCGTATCGATTCTCTGTGGCTTAATCAGCTTTGGTGCATAAAGCATCGCAGGAATATGATGTCCGGCCAGATTAATTTCTTCTTTTCCGGCAGCACCGGCGGTATGGTCAGCCACAAACACAAAGACCGTATTATCAAACCATGGTTTGGTTTTTGCTTCTTCAATAAACTGGCCGATGGCATAGTCTGCATAAAGAACAGCCCCGCGGCGCTTATGCTTACCGGATTTTAACGGCAAATTTTCATCCGGATAAGTATAAGGCCGATGATTCGAAATTGAAAGAATAACCGATAAAAACGGCTTGCCCTCGGCATAAGACTTGTCGGCCTCTTTAATCACCTTGCGATAAGTATCACCATCACAAGCGCCCCATGCATTGGCAAAAGTAACTTCTCCCTTGTCCCATTTACCGCGGTCAACTACTTGGAAATGATTATTTTCAAAGAAATAATTCATATTATCGAAATATCCGAAACCACCGTAAATCCATTTGTTGTCATAGCCTTTATCCGCAAAGATAGAACCGATACTCAACAAATTTTCATTATTATCGCGACGCACGATAGACATCCCCGGAAGCGGCGGCACCGACAAAGTCAAGGCCTCGATTCCGCGAACGGAACGTGTCCCGGTCGCATAAGTATGACTAAAATAAAGACTCTCTTTGGCCAGTTTATTCAGATTCGGCGTCAGCTTAACCTGCTCTCCTTCGGGAGACGGCTCGGTCATATCCAAATATTTTGCACTCAGACTTTCCATTAAAACAATAATCACATTGGCACGATTTTCTTTTTTGGGTGAAGAGATTTTGCGCTCAATCGATTCTTCGGGTTCAACAAAGGTCACATTTTTTCCGCCGAATTTCGATTGCAAAATTTCCATATTTTTAGCCTTATCCTGCACCGGATAAAAAGTCTTATAATCAATTTCGTTTTTCAAAAAGGCGCTGAACAGACTAAACGTTCCTTGCTTTCCAGCTTCGTTATTATAATAATTTTTGCCCCACTCAAGGCGCGACATGTCAACCCCATGATACGCCCCGACCAGAACCAAAACATAAATCACAGCACCAGCCAAACGGCGACCAAAACGCGGAACTTCCACGACCGGAAACAGATATTTATAACCAAATTTCATAATCGCCAGTGTAACCGCCAAAATGCCAAGCAACAGCCAGTTCACCGGATAAGATTGATAGATATTTTCAACCACCTCGGTTGTATAAACCAAATAATCAACGGCAATAAAATTAAACGCGGATTGAAACTCATCCCAAAAAATTTGCTCGGCCACAACCCCAAACAGATTTGCATATACAAAAACAAAAAACGACAAGACCGTAAAAATCTTATCCCCTTTGCCATAAAGACGCTTTTGCGGCAAAAACAGCAAAAACAGCAAAAACGGAATCATCATATACATAAAGGCAATAACCGAAGTCAAAGCCAAACTTCCGATCATCAGAGCTAAGCTCAGCGGCGAATAATCAAACCCATGATAAGTCTGAAAAATCTTTCCGCCAACAGAAATAACTTGAAAAACAATAAAGCAATAAAAAAAGGGCTTCAACCTCTGCCATAAATATTTTGCCATAAACGATTCCTTTACGATTAAACAGCTAATAAAAGATACATACCAAATTATACATTTTCAAGCACGAAAAAATACTTATTAAGACTTGAAATAAAAAAATAAGGTTGTATACATCTGACAAAGAAAAATTAAGAAACGCTTATGACGCAAAAAAGAGGCACCCCAAGATGATTCAAAACATGACCTCGGGCAATCCGATAAAACTGATAATTGCTTTCACGATTCCTTTATTAATAGGCAATGTTTTTCAGCAAATATACAGCATCTCGGACACGATTATCGTCGGCCGCCTTTTGGGTGTAAATTCTTTGGCCGCTGTTGGCTCGACCGGCCCGTTGTTCTTTTTATTAATGGGTTTGACCATTGGCTTCACCTCGGGCTTAACGGTTATAACAGCACAAAGATTCGGTGCTAATGATATAAAGAATGTCCGCCGCTCGGCCGCTGCCTCGATTCTCATCTGCGGGGCTTATACCTTATGCATAAGCGGCATAACCTTGCTCATATTACCCAGACTTTTGCAATGGATGAATGTTCCGCAAGAAATATTTGCCCAAGCCTATGACTTCATGAAAGTCATCACCATGGGATTAATCATGATTGTTTATTACAATCTTTTGGCCAGTCTGCTAAGAGCCTTGGGCGACAGCAAAACCCCGCTGTATTTTCTGATATTTGCCACTATTATCAATGTCATCTTAAACTTTGTTTTGATAAAATATGTCAGCCTTGGCGTCAGAGGTTCGGCACTAGGCACGGTAACGGCGCTAAGCCTTTCCGTCATTTTGTGCTACATCCACATTCACAGAAAATATCCGATTTTAAGAATCACCAAAAAAGACTGGCGCTTTGACTGGGCTTTTTGCAAAGAGCACTTGGAAATTGCGATTCCGATGTCGATTCAGTTTTCAATTATCGCTCTGGGCAGCATTGTTTTACAAAGTGTGTGCAATTCTTTTGGCCCGAATACGATTGCTGCTTTTACCTCGGCCTCCAGAATAGAACAATTAGCGGTACAGCCGATGGTTTCTTTTGGCATTGCCATGGCCACCTACGTTGCCCAAAACTATGGCGCGGGCTTAATCGGCCGCATCAGAAGAGGCGTTTTCAACTGCTCGATGATATCTTTGGGCTTAAGCATTTTTATGGCGATTATGATTTTCACAATCGGCGAAAACATGGTTCAAATTTTTGTTAAAGAAGACAATCAAGAAGTTATTCGCCAAGCCAAAGCTTACTTAAATATTAGTGTCTTATTTTACTTTTTCTTAGGTCAAATCTTCATCTACCGCAACGCCTTACAAGGACTGGGGAAACCGCTCATGCCAGTAATTTCAAGCGTTGCCGAGCTTTTACTTCGTTCTTTTGCGGCAATAGTTTTAGCAGCAAACTTTGGATATGTAGGAATATGTTTAGCCAGCCCGATTGCTTGGATTGGAGCTTCGTTGATTGTCGCCATTGGCTACCGCTATACCATAAAACAGCTGGGAACAAAATATCTATACTGCCACCAACAAACCGAATTACCCTGGCACTAAGACACAAAACTCTTTTTTAACAAACGCAACCTTTGCTTTACACTTGGCGCAACCCGCAGGGAATCACAAATTTTCTGCACCGTGAGCGAAAGGAGTAAAGCATCGGTTTTTTTATCAAAAATAAAAGCCTCCACCTCTTTGGGAAAAGCCACAAACAAAACCGACAAAAGCCAAGCCTGCGCCATTTTCACATAATAAGCCGATGAAGGGCATTGCCGAACCAAAGTCAAGATTTGTTGCAAATAATCTGCCGCAACAAAATTATTCAACATCATCACAAAACAAAAGCGCACCACATACTCTTGCGCAGAACAAGCTTTTAATTTAGATTCAAGCCAGCGCCACAGCTTTTTCTTATCCGAAAATTTAAGAGAACAACACACACTGTCACACACCGACCAGTTGTCAATCAACGGTAAAAAGCGCTCGAGATAAGAAAATTTTTCATCATCGGACAGCGGCGCATAACCAATAACAAAACCAAACAGCATTTCCGCTTCAAACAACGGCGGCACCTCAAGAGCCAAAAAGCTTTGATAATCACCGCGGGCAATTTCTTTAGCCAAATGACGTAGATTCGGCAACCGCACCCCCAGCAATTTTGCCTGACACACCTCAGGCAAAAGCTTTAAGGCAAAAAGCCGATACTTTTCATCGGCCATGTCTGATAAACGACGATACATGGCAACCTGTTATAATTTCAGTCCCGTAATTTGCGGATTATTCACGACCTCTGAAATCCGCCGCTCAGCCAGTTCAACATATTGCTTTTCGGCATCAATCCCGACAAATTTTCTACCCAGCTTAAGGGCGGCCACACCGGTTGTTCCGCTCCCCATAAACGGATCAAGAATCAAATCACCTTCTTGGGTAGAAGCCGTAATAATGCGTTCCAACAATTCCAAAGGCTTTTGCGTCGGATGCCGTCCGTGGAGCTTTTCACTGGGCTTTGTTGCGGCAATGGCCCAAACACTACGCATCTGCATATTAGGCTTTTTAATAAAATCATTAGGGAAATACCCTTCCTTCATTGCCTTATAGTTAAAATAATGCTTAGCTTTTTTATCTTTTCTGGCCCAAAGCAAACTTTCGTGACTGGCCGTAAAATATTTGCAAGAGATATTTGGACTGGCATTAGGCTTAAACCATACAATATCATTAAGAATATGATAGTTCAGCAAAAGCATGGCATAACCGCAGGAAAGAATATTATGATAAGTCCCCGAAACCCAAATAGTTCCGTTCGGCTTAAGCAAACCTTTACACATTGCCAACCATTTTTTATGAAATTCAAAATCTTCTTCAATACCGTTGCTTTTATCCCAATTTCCTTTATTAATAGAAACGAGCTTGCCGTTTTTGCAAGCAGTTCCCTCACCGGACAACATATAAGGCGGATCAGCAAAAATCATATCAAACGTTTCAGGAGGAAAATTTTTCAACACCTCAAAACAATCACCATTATATAACTTATATTTTTCCAGCATTTCCATAGAAAACCTCTCTTACACCACCAAATTATACGATTTAAGCCATCAGTGCAAGAGCGTCAACAGAATAATCCCAAACTCTTGCCATGTTTTCACAAAGTGAATATATTGTAAAAAACTCAAGGAGCAATATCATGACATTAATACGGGTAGACGACAAAATGCAGCAGGGTTACACCTATGAATTGACCGAAAAAACAGGAACAAACTTTGCCGCTGATTTCACGCCGGAATTAACGCCGCCACAAATGCTTGAAATGGGGGTTTTTGAAGGCCATTACCTCAACGACTGCCAACAAGAATTTCCCAAAGAATGGTTTACCAATGCCAGGCTCTCTCCAACTTGCCCCGACATCAAGCAAAATTATTTTCAAATAAAATCTCGCCTGCCTTTAAGCGAATGGCAAAAAAGAGGCTGGATAATCGCCCCGGATGTCAGGGGCTGGTTTCAGTGGTATTGCCGTTACTACTACGGTCGTAGACTTCCTGAAATAGACATCATACAAATCAAACGCTGGAAAGCCTTTAAGCGCCACAAAGCCCAAGTCATAAAAAATTGCTATATCGGTGACATTGATTGCCGCAAGCGCCAAAGGCAAGCTCTCCTACAATGGGCCTACAATCCTTTGTTCTAAAAAAGACAAAGCGCCTTCATCAAAGGCGCTAAAGACTGGCGTATCCGGCGGGGATCGAACCCACAACCTTTGGCGTCGGAGGCCAACACTCTATCCAATTGAGCTACGGATACATCGAATAAGACAGTAATAATTCATTTACAAAAAAGACTCAAGCAAAAATTTCAATAATTATACTGGACAATCACAATAAACTTTGCTATGTTCAGCCCGAATTAACTATTATTATTCACCAAATCTTATACGCTTATGGAAAGATTATTATTAAAAGACGAACAGAGCCTTGTTGCTACCGAAAATTTCTACAAAATTCACAGCTACACGCAAGAACATCAGCTGCGCAGCGATTCTGAAGCCGTTTTGCTCTACCGCATGTGTTGTTATCTTCAAAGACACAGTCACACAGCAGCCGGCAACCTCTGCAAACCAAATGCACAAAACACTTGCCGAGAGATAAGACAAAACCTAAGAGACTACGCTGCAAAATATCAGATTAGTCAAGCGGCGCTTCATGACCTCAACGTTAAGACCCTTGGGACCAAAAATGCGCCTGCGGCCAAACAAATGTTTGAGATAATCAAAGAAATCAACGGTCAGCAACCGGATTAAAAACGTCAAACAGCGTATTTCTCAAAGCGGAAATACGCTGTTTTTTTGCAAAAACAACAAGAAATAATAATTTTTCACTTGACTCTAAGCAAATTTGCGTCTATTAAGAGGCAACGAGTTTTTGTTTTGTTAAGAAAAATTAAGGAAAAAACCATGTCAAAAAAATGTGAAATCAGCGGCACCGGCGTAATGAGCGGCAACAATGTCAGCCACGCAAACAACAGAACCCGCCGTCGTTTTCTGCCGAATCTTCAAGTTGTTTCACTTTTGAGTGAAAAACTTGGCAAAGTATTTAAGTTAAAAATTTGCTCTAAAACCTTGCGTTCTATTGAGCACAATGGCGGCTTAGACGCTTATTTGGAATCAACCTCTAACAGCAAACTTTCTGCTGAGGCTGTTAAAATCAAAAAGCAAATTAGCAAAGCTTAGTCAAAAACAATTAGGTTAGGTTGTTTTGCCCCGCTTTCGCAAGAGAGCGGGATTTTTTATCCCCATAATCCACAAAGGGAAGCCAAAATAAGCATTGCCAAGAAAAAATTTTTTTGCCATCATACGACAGAACTAAAAAAAACTAAGGACAAAATAATATGGAGACAAAACCTGATAACGCTGTATTGCCGCAAAACTTGGAAGCTGAACAAGCTCTTCTCGGTGCAATATTGGTCAATAACAAAGCTTTTGAAAAAGTCTCCGAATACTTAAAACCCTTTCACTTTGCCGATTCAATCCACGCCAAGATATTTGAGGTCATCTCAAAACTAATACAAAGAGGCCACATTGCCGACGTCATCACCCTAAAGAACTACTTTGAACAAGAAGGCAGCTTAAACGAAGTCGGCGGCCACAAATACTTGTTAAAATTAGCCGACAGTGCCTCTCCTTTAACAAATGTCGAATATTACGGCCAATTTATTTATGACAAATACCTAAGAAGAGAGCTCATAGCCACCGGCTACGACATCGTCAATTCGGCCATGGAAGAAGACTTGGATAACGACGCCAATGCCCAAATAGAACAGGCCGAAAAACGCTTATTTGAGCTCTCTAACCAAGGAGACATCAACGGCGGATTCGTGTCTTTCGGAGAAGCCTTAACCAGTTCGCTAAGTATGATAGAGCAAGCTTATCAGAAAGAAGGAAAATTATCAGGCTTACCAACCGGATTAGATGCGCTCGACGCCAAAACCGGCGGATTGAATAATTCCGACTTAATCATCTTAGCCGGTCGTCCGGCCATGGGAAAAACCGCACTGGCGACCAATATTGCCTTTAACGTTGCCGAATATATGAGCCGCGCCAAAGAAAGCGAAGTCGACCCCAAGAATCGCGGAGTCGCTTTTTTCTCGCTGGAAATGTCAGCAGACCAGTTGGCCAGCCGTATTTTATCAACCGTCACCCAAACCAGCAGCCACAAGATGAGAACCGGTCAACTTGAAGAATCCGAGTTTATCAGAGTCGCCGCCGGCGTCCGCGAGCTGGAAAACATTCCGTTATACATTGATGATTCCCCCGGAGTAAACATCAACACGATTCGCACCCGTGCCCGCCGCCTAAAACGCAATAAAGGGCTGGGCTTAATCGTCATCGACTATATCCAATTAATTAGCGGCAGTGGCAATAAAAAAAGCGAAGGCAACCGCGTTCAAGAACTTTCCGAGATTTCTCGCGGTCTAAAGATTTTAGCTAAGGAATTAAACGTTCCTGTCATAGCTTTGTCACAATTAAACCGTGGCGTTGAGCAACGCGACGACAAACGTCCGGTCATGTCTGACTTAAGAGAATCCGGCTCTATTGAGCAAGATGCGGATATCGTCATGTTTGTCTTCCGTGAAAACTATTATATTAAAAACGAAGAGCCCAAACAACACGCCGGAGAAACACCGGAACACTTCCAAAACCGTATAGAAGAATGGGAAACCAGACTAAGAAAAACCGAAAACCTTGGTGAAGTGATTATCGGAAAACAGCGTCACGGCCCAACCGGCACGGTTCAGCTTTTCTGGAACGGCGAATTTGCCCAGTTTGGCAATCTTGTTCGCGAAGAAAACCTGCCTGACCAAATAGGATAAGCATAAAAATGAAAGAAATCAAAAATACACTGATTATCTTCGGGTTGATGTTTTTCCGTGTATTTTACATGCTAGTCGGTGGGCTTATCATTCTGTTCGGCCGAATAATTAATCGTGCGTTTAAACGTGCCGCTTTCTTGATTAAATTCAAATCGCCCTTGCATTGAAGACGAAAGGTTTAGCCCTTCATAAGGGTTGGCTTCCGGCGAAGAACAAGAACAACAGCCCGAGCAAGAAGAAACTTCATCTATTTCCGGATTCGGACTTTCTTCATTCAAAATAACTTTTTGCATCTGCCGCAGGCGTTCTTTTTTGCCTTCACAACAAGAGCAAGTCCCTTGAATTGGTGTTTTAATAATTAAATTCGCCAGCCATTTAAACATTTTTCTTCCCCTTTACCAAAACAATGCTATTATAGCGCAAGTTACTTACAAAAAGATTAAAGCGAGAAAAACCTTGTCCAAAAAGCTTGAAGACTATACCGAAGAAGAATGGGAAAACATCTGCACCCACTGCGGCAAATGCTGCTTGCTAAAACTCCAAGACGATGAAACGGAAGAAATTTTTTATACCGACATTGTCTGTAAATATTATGACCAAGAGCATGGACGCTGCTCTGTTTACGAAAACCGCTGTGAGCTTGTTCCCGAATGTTTAAAACTCACCAAAGACAATGTCAAAAACATCAGATGGATGCCGGATAGTTGTGCCTATCGCCGCTTGGCCGAAGGGCGTGAACCAGCACCTTTCAGCAGCATCAAAAGCCGCTGCATATCTGAAACGGAAGTCTCTGAAAACGAGCTTGAAGACCATATTGTTGATTGGGATGACCTATAATGGCAAACAACAAAGACTACCCGCTTGAAGAAGAGCATTTTTCACCGCAATCACGCTTCAACAATCAACAACTGATTGCCACCCGCTTTTGGGAAAAGAAAAAACTCGAAGACATGAGCAAAGAAGAATGGGAGCTGTTATGCGACGGCTGCGGCAAATGCTGCTTGAACAAAATCGAAATTAAGGGAAAAATCAAGTTCACCAACACCCGCTGCCGCTTTTTAGATTGCCAAAACTGCCTCTGCAAAATCTACGAACACCGCTTTGAAAAGGTTTCGGACTGCCGAGACATAGACCTTGCGGCGATTCGCGAAAAACCGCGATGGCTACCCAAGACCTGCGCCTATTGGCTGTTAGACAACGGTCACCCTCTCCCTGACTGGCACCCTTTGCTAACCGGACGAGCAGATAGCGTTCATGAGGCACGAATGTCGATTCGCAACCGCAACACGGTTTCGGAAACAGGAATAGAAGACTATGAAAATTACATTATTGACTGGCAAGACCTATAACCTCGAGCAAGAATTTGACTTTCCGCTAAAGGTCAACAAGTCAGCCCGAGCCAAAAAACTAACCTTGAGAATAGACAGCAAAGAAAGAATTGCCGTTCTGACACTTCCGCGCTATTGCAGTCAAAAAAAAGCCTTTGAGTTTATCAAAAGCCATGAAGACTGGGTAAAAACCACCTTGCAAAAGCTCCCCGAACGTCGCCTGTTTTTCAATGGCGAAAAAATAAGCTTATTTGGCCAAGCCCTTGAAATCAAACATGCTCCGGAAAGACGCTTGGGCGTAAAAATAGAAGGAGGAAACCTCCTTGTTTCGGGCGAAGAAGAATTCATGCATCGCCGCATTAAAGATTTTATCAAAAAAAAGGCCAAAGACGAATTTTACAAACGTTCAAAAAAATACGCCAAGAAATTGGGCGAAGAAATCCACGACATCACCATAAAAGACACCAAGTCACGCTGGGGCAGCTGCTCCAGCCTAAACAATCTGAACTACAACTGGCGCATATCCTTAGCACCTGACTTTGTCATAAACTACTTGATGGTACACGAGGTAGCCCACCTCAAACATCAAAATCATTCGGGCAGCTTTTGGCAGTGTGTTGCCAAGCTTTGTCCGGATTATGAACAAGGCGAACGCTGGCTGAAAGAGCATGGCAAAGAGTTATACGGCTACGAATAAAGCACTATTGATTTTAACAAAAAAGCACCCTATATTAAAAATAAACAACATACAACACCTTTATAAAGGAGAAAATATTAATGATAGAAAACACCAACACCCAAGCCCGTTCGGTCATTGACGAAGGCTTGCGGACTTATATGCTTAAAGTATATAACTTCATGGCCGGAGGACTGGCAGTAACCGCTTTGGCCTCTTATATATTACTAAGTTCGCCGTCATTGTTAAGAATATTTTTCAGCTTTAATGCCCAAGGCTATGCCACCGGCATGTCAGCATTAGGCTGGATAATCTTATTTGCCCCGCTGGTTATGGTTTTTGCGTTTAACTGGGTTTTGGTCAAAGGCACCAGCCGTCAGGTTCAAGGACTGTTCTGGGGATTTTCTGCCGTAATGGGTATCTCTCTTGCACCAACCCTAATGATTTACACCGGCGCCAGCGTTGCCCGCATCTTTTTAATTACGGCCGCCATGTTTGGCTCCATGAGCTTATACGGCTACACCACTAAAAAAGATTTGACGGCAATGGGCTCTTTCTTGATTATGGGCGTTTGGGGAATTGTCATTGCCTCTATCGTAAACTTGTTTATGCAAAGCCCCGGCTTGTCTTATGCCTTGTCAATTCTGGCCGTTATCGCTTTCACCGGCTTAACCGCTTATGACACCCAAAAGATTCGCCAGATGTATTTTGAAGGCGATTCGTCAGACAGCTACACCAAGAAGGCTATTGCCGGCGCCTTAGCGCTTTACCTTGACTTTATCAATATGTTTATTGCGTTGCTCCGCCTGTTTGGTGACCGCCGCTAAACATAACATAAAGAACCAAATAAAGACCGGAAATCCGGTCTTTATTTTTGCAAAGAGTTTTTTCTTGACAATCAAACAATTGCCCGCTATAAATTAGGCGTTTCCGAGGCTCAGGAACCTGAGCTTAACTAAAAATAAACAACCAGAGGCACAAGCCTCGCATTTAACCGGAGAAATGAAATGAAACGTACCTATCAGCCAAGTAAATTGGTAAGAGCTCGCCGTCACGGCTTCCGTGCACGCATGGCCACCAAAAACGGACGCAAAGTATTAGCAGCGCGCCGTGCTAGAGGACGTGCTAAAATTTCAGCTTAGAGCAATCGCCAAGCAAATGGAAATTTTAACACTAAAAAAACGTAAAGATTTCGTCAGAGTCGCCAACAAGGGGCTAAGGGTGGTAACACCCACGGTCATCTTGCAGGCGGCTCAAAATTTATCACCTGAACAACAAAACGTTTTTGTTGGCTACACCACCACCAAAAAAATCGGCAAAGCCCATGTTCGCAATCGCGCCCGCCGCCGCTTAAGAGCCGCCGTAAGAGAGATATTTCCGCAAGCTGCTCAAAAAAATAACACCTATGTACTAATCGGACGCTATAACACCGCCGATTGTTCATACAAAGACCTCTGCCAAGACTTAAAATGGGGATTAAAAAAACTTGCAAAACTCAGCCTCAAAGAAGAAAACGCCACTAATCTTTCTGAAAAATCTGCTGACACAACTGCTGAAATTTCTTCTGATAATTCTGATTAAACTTTATCAAAGATATATATCACCGTTTTTCCCCGGCGTATGCCGCTATCGTCCAACCTGCTCACAATACATGATTGAGGCGATTCAAGTTCATGGCATAATCAAAGGGCTATGGCTCGGCACCAAAAGAATATTGCGCTGCCATCCTTGGGGCGGCCAAGGATACGACCCCGTTCCACCCAAAAAACAAAAACAAGATTAAACCCTTGCGTTTCTTAGAAATATAGATTAAATTTCAAAACAGATTCTTGAATAACAAATTCATCAAAACGGAGCAATTTTAATGTACGATGAAGAAAATAACACCAAAGGGATAATACTGGCGACCATCCTCTGCGCTCTGGTCATTATTGCCAGCCGCTACCTATTTCCGCAGCCGGAACAACCACTCCCCGCAACAGAAACACAAACAAGTACCCCCATGCCGGAAAAGCAGGAACCAATCGCCGCAACCGCAACTTCTGCCGAAGAAGAAATTTATCCGGTTGAACAAGTCTTGCAACAAAACCCAAGAATAAAAATCAGCAACGCCGCGGTTAAAGGCTCAATCCGTGTTGAAGGTGCCCGTTTTGATGATTTAATGCTTGATAAATACAAACAAACCTTATCACCGGACAGCCCAGATGTTGAATTACTAACACCGGCCCAAACTGAGAGCCCCTATTTTGCCGAATTCGGCTGGTTAAGCACACAGGCCGGCGTCCGCGTCCCCAACAGCAAAACCATCTGGCAGGTAAAAGGCAAAGAGCTCACCCCAGACAGCCCGATTGTTTTGGAATGGAACAATGGACAAGGATTAAGATTTGTTCGTACCATCACCCTCGATAAAAATTACATGTTTACGATTGCCGACAGCGTCGAAAACAACTCCAATAAAGATATAACGCTCTATCCTTATGGCTTAATTACCCATAGTCCGGACCAAGAAAGCGGCTCCAACGCTGTTGTGCATCAAGGAATCACCGGCGTCTTGGATAACAACCTCCATGAAATAAAATTCAAAGACCTTGACCCCGGAGAAAGCGAAAAATTTACCACCGCCAACGGCTGGGCCGGCTTTTCTGACCACTATTGGTTCAGTGCCTTTATTCTTGACGGCAGCGAAAAAAATACCGTCAAAGCCCGCCGCAATAACGAAAAATCATATCAAGTTGACTATCTTGGTGAGGCAACCACAATCGCCCGGGGCGCTGTCGCAACCAAAAACATTAAGTTCTTTGCCGGTGCTAAAGAGATTAAACTGCTTGATGAATACAAAAATCACTACAATATTCCAAAATTTGATTTAGCCGTAGACTTTGGCTGGTACTATTTCTTGACCAAACCGTTTTTCTACATTCTTGACTTTTTATACAATTTGATTGGCAACATGGGCTGGGCAATCTTGCTATTTGCAGCCTTGCTGAGAGTCGCCATGTACCCGATTGCCGGCAAATCTTATGAAAGCATGTCAAAGATGAAGAAATTACAGCCTAAGATTCAAACCCTGCAAGAACGCTATGGCGATGACAAAATGAAACTCCAGCAAGAAACCATGGCGCTTTATCGCAAAGAAAAGATAAATCCGGCCGCCGGTTGCTTGCCGCTGTTAATACAAATACCGGTATTCTTCTCTTTGTACAAAGTTTTGAATATCGCTATTGAAATTCGCCATGCACCGTTCATCGGCTGGATAAAAGACTTGTCCGCACCGGATCCTTTGACAATTTCGGTTTGGTCGCATTTACCGATTCCAAGCTTGCTGAACATCGGTGTTTGGCCGATTATCATGGGCTTAACCATGTATATCCAACAAAAACTAAATCCGGCACCGATGAACAAAGATCAGGCCCGCGTATTCACATGGCTGCCGATAATCTTTACCTTCATGCTCGGACATTTTGCATCCGGATTGGTTATCTATTGGACCTTGACCAATATCTTATCCATCATCCAGCAAAAACTGATAATGAGAAAATATGGAGTCTAAAATGGAAGAAGCACACGACAGATTTACACCGGAAGAAAAAGCCGCCGGCAATGCTCTGTTCAAAGAGCCCGTAAGCTTTGTCTTAAGCGTTGCCAATCTGTCGCAGCTTCCCTTATCCGAGCTTGAAGAAATCGCCTTTGCCGGCCGCTCTAATGTCGGCAAATCAAGCCTGATAAACGCCCTGTTTAACCAGAAAAAACTAGCCAAAACATCAAGCACCCCCGGAAGAACCCAACAGCTGAATTACTTTAATCTTAACAATAAAATTCATGTTGTTGACCTCCCCGGTTATGGCTATGCCGAGGCGCCCGAAAGTTTGGTAAAACAGTGGCAAAAACTCATATTTGATTATCTCAGAGGCCGAGTAAATTTAAGACGCGTATTTTTGCTTATCGATTCGCGTCACGGCCTAAAAAAGGTTGATAAAGAAGTCATGGAAATGCTTGATAAAGCTGCCGTGACTTATCAAATCATTTTAACCAAGATTGATAAAATCAGCCTCAAAGCACTTAAAAATCAAGAAACCGGCATATTGAATGAAATCAAGAATCACGCCGCGGCTTATAATGAAATTATCGCCACCAGCTCTGAAAAAAACATCGGACTGGAAGAACTCCGCGCAGAAATAAACAAATTAATTTAAACAAAATGCTTGTATTTTGTCAAAAACACTGTATTCTATAATCCTAAAACCTATAATTTTATATATTATGAAAGCATTTTTTTACACTTTGCTGCTTGTTTTAATAGTTGCAACAATCAGCGCTTTTTTGTTCTCATGGAGCTTTTGGGCTGGAATAATTTATGTTGGAGCATGGTGTCTTATAGGTATTTCCACATATCGTGCCTCGCATTATAAAAACTCTTTATCCTCCCAAGCCTAAAAAATAAGCTGCCGCGTCCCCAAAAAATGAACGCCGCAGCTTATTTTTATATTCAAGACAAGCATCTAAGATGCCTGCCGGTGCTTTCAATTAATTTTTGAGATAAGATAGTCAATATCTTTTTTATCCAACTCTTCATCAACATTAGCATAAGACAAGATTCGCTCAATAACTTTATGTGTAAAAGTCTGATTGCTGCTATTGCGCAAATCAAAGCGAATTTCCTTAATAACTTTCAAGGCACTGAAAACGGCCGGAAAGAAATTTTTCGGGATAAAGGCCTTGCGAAGCAAATTACGAACCACAAAATCAAGCTGTGTGTTGAACAAAATCTTGCGAACCTCAACAATCGGCGTATTTGAAAGATAAACAATAGCATATTCAAAAAATTTCAAATCACCCATACAAATTGACCGCACAACCAAGGAAGGAGTCAATTTGTTAGAAGCATAAAGCTCGTGCACCAAAGCCTCTACTTGCTTATCGGTACTATATTCGGCCGACACTTTAAGCGTAACTTTTTCTTTAACTTGCTCAATAATATCAGTTGCAAAGTCAACCGGAAGATTATGCTTCAAAATCAAGCGCTTTTTCAAATCTTCGGACAAAGAATCCAAAATCTTGGCAATAACGGTAACCGGTAACTCTTCGCGATAAACCAAACAACGATTAATCGTGTCATTGTGATCATATTTTGTAATAATCTTTTGAAAAGTATTCTCAAGTATATTTGCTGAATTATTAGAAATCAGTGTAACAACAACATCTTCCGGACAATAATCAACAATATAGCCCGAAACCTCATTTGACAGATTACGACGTTGAGCAACGGCCTTCTGTTTATCAATATTTTGGGCATTAATAATATCTATCAGTTCAGCATCACTCAGCCCCTGATAATATTTAATGAATGGAATAGAAACGCTGTTCTCATCAGAAATCAGTTTTTTCACCAAATCACTGGGAATATCTTTAGCGTTTTTCAAACATTCGGATAAAATCTGTCGTACTTTAACCTCAACATCTTCCACCATAATCCGAAAGATATCTTCAGCCAGCTTTCTTTCACGCAAAGTCAAATTCGGCTGACTGTAAAGAGAAGAAAGCTTGTTTACAGTAATAATTTTGTTTTCAACGGAAGGATTATGCCCCAAGCGGGAAACATCTTCCAGTGTAAGCTCTTTATTATTTGCCATAGCGCAACACCTAATCTATTCACCTAAAACCATTGTACAACAAATTTTTATAAAAAAATATTAAACTTTTGTAACAAGATTAATCAAAGAGCTAGTCCTTTAAGACGGCAAACTGATCAACCTCATTAAGCCGATAAAACGTAATAATATAATCCATCATGCCAACAAAATTTTCTATTTCAGAAGCAAAGACCAAAAAAGCAATCAAAAATTTTCCGGACAGAACCTGCCCACCATAACGCTGGCGACTTCTGAGCCACCGAAACTCCGGAAAATCAACCGAAGAATTAAGCCGCAAAGCAAAAGACTTCATTGCCTCATAAAGTGACGGAAAGATTCTGATACGATACTCCGTTTCTTCTGTTTCGTCTTCAGGAATTAAACCTTCGTCAGAATACCAAACCAACTCGCGATACAAAGCATTTGACGCCGGCAAAAACTTGGCATTACCCCAATTTGTATTAAGAGCCGCCGCCGCAACCATAATCGAAGGAGGAACAGCATCAACCCGACGCAACAATTCTTGCAACAAGAGGCTGATTCTGGCCTCTCCTTTTTCGGGCGTAAAAACATCATATTTACGCGCAAAGTTCTCAATAATTTCAATATCTGTTTTATCAAGCGTTTCTGTTTGATATTTATAATTAATATAAAGGATTACATTTCGCTCATACAAAATTTCTTGATTGAGTTTAAGCGCCAGAGGAATCAAAGTCATAATAAAAAGGCGCCGTTGCTCCATTTCAGACTTTATGGAAGTATAATCATAAGGCAGCGTCTCAACAAATATGCTCGGATATTGCCAATTTTTGGGCAAAAGAAAATTATTATAGTCATTTTCCTTAAAAATTTTTTCAAGCTCAGCGGCTGAAACTTTCGGCACATCTAAGGCCATCGCTTTTTCCATACATGAAAAGAAAAAAAGCGAACAAACACAAAATAAGAATAAACTATGCCTTAGAATTTTCGACAGCTTTAACCTCCGGAATATAAGTCTTCAAAATTTTTTCCACCCCTTCTTTAAGGGTAACCGCAGCATAAGGACAACCGGCGCAAGCCCCTTTCATTTCAACATACACGATACCGTCCGCATAGCGCAAAAAGGCAATATCGCCGCCGTCTTGTTTAACCGCCGGACGGATTCTTGCGTCCAAAAGTCCTTTAATTTTAGCCACAATCTCATCATCTTTATCAGCATCGGAAAACAAAACCACTTTTTCACCGGTAGCTAAAAAATCCATAATCTCCGCCATAACCAACGGCTTCAAATCTTCCCACGAAGCAGTTGATTCTTTTTTAACCGAGATCATATCCGGCGCAATAAAGACCGAAACAATTTGCCCCAAATCCACCAAGGCCTCAGCCAAAGGAGACTTGCGTAAAGACTTTGCATCAACAAACTCCGCCTGCCCTTTTTCCCAAAGGGGTTGGTTTGGAAAAAAGTTCATCACATCAGCATCGGGAGTAATTTGAGTTTCAATAAGCATAATCAAAATTCCTAAAAAACTAAGACAACCGCCTCTGAAGCTTATCTGCCAAAATCTGAGCTTTTAGCAAATAAAGGCGCAAATAATCAAGATGGTTCGGCGCAAAAGAACTGTTTTCATCGGCATTTCTGACCCACCAAGGAGAAATCAAGACCCCGTTCTCCAAAGCTTTAAGCAGATGTGTCCATTCTTCATAGAGTCCCAAATCGACAATCTGCTCACGATAATCCACAGCAAAAGCCTTCATCATCAGCAAAAATCCATAGGCCTGCCCCTGCACAAAAAAGAACATATCATCAGCCTTCATATCCCAAAAGGTTGAGCTATATTCTCGAACCTGATCCGCCAAATCTTGCTCCGATTTTTTCAAAACCCCGGACATCTTTTTTAATATAAAGGCTAAATCCTGTGGACTACGATAAAACAAAGCCTCACCTTGTGCTAATTTTTGATTAAACAATAAAAGCTCGCGCCTTGCTTTTCGGTACTGCCTTGCCGAAGACGGCACCGGCTTAATTTTATTTTGAGGATCAAGCAGCCAAACCGTCCCCGGATAAGATAATAACTCAGCCGCCGTTTTTAGCGGATAATCTTTATCATCAGGAACATTATCGGAAGAAATCTTCTGGCTTAAAGCACTAATCGAAGTCTGCACGGCAGAAATCACACCCAACTGAAAGTTCGGCATATCATCCAAAAAATAAGACGGAAAGAAAAAAGGCAGATTCGGCGTCCACATATTTTCATTAACTTCACGATTTATGATAGAAGCCGCCATCTCCACACTGGCAGATTGCGTTGACTTATCGGGCCTGACATCATAATCAACATTTTTATCAATATGATGAATCAAATACGCCCCAATGGGATAATACAAGCAAAAGATAAGCGCGGCAATCACAGCCAGCAAGCGCCCCCAAGATTTCACAAACAAAGAAGACCCGCGCAACAAACCATCGCCGGTCGTCCGAAATCTCTTTAAACGAGAAACAATATTTTTCCCAAAGTCCGCAATCTTATTTTTCAGCATTAACTTTTCCCTTATGCGGCAACAAGCGGCGCAGCTCATTAAAATCAAATATATGAGTTAGTTTAGCCATAATCCCAAAACTTGCAACACCCAAAATGCACAAAACTGCAAAAAGTCCGCATTTTTTCCAATAAGCCAAGGCCAACCAATCACCAAAAGCTTGATTCAAAGCCAACAAGCAGCCGTAAAGCACGCCCCCCATAATCAGTGAAGACAACAATATATAAAAGATTTTGATATTCAGTTCTTTGCTAAACTTCCAATAGCCACGTTTTTTCAACCCTCTTTTATATTGATAAAAAGACACAAAGGCCGCCAAAGTTGTCGCAAAAGCCACTCCGACATGCCCAAACGGCTTCATCAAAAGAATAGAAAACACCATATTACAAACAAATACGACAATACTATATTTAACCGGCGTCTTTGTATCGCCTCTGGCAAAAAAATTAGGGGTCAAGGCTTTGACCAACACATAAACCGGCAACCCGACCGAATAAGCCATCACCGCATAAGCAGTCATCTGCGTTTCATGAGCACCGAATTTTCCATGCTGAAATAAAATATTAACAATCGGCTCGGCCAAAACAATCAACGCCACTGCCGCCGGAAAAGAAAGCAACGCCCCATATTCAACCGCACGCGACTGAAGGCGATTCGTTTCTTCCACATCACCGGTTTTAATGCTTTTAGACAAGATAGGCAACAAAGCCACACTGATAGCAGCGCCAATCACTCCAAGCGGAAGCTGCTGCAACCGATTCGCATAATAAAGCCAAGAAATAGCCCCTGTCCCTACCAAAGAAACAATGATTGTATCCACCATCATATTAATCTGATAAACACCGGCGCCCAACACCCCCGGAGCAATACGCTTGAACAAAATTTTAATATCTTCGTGTTTTATCAATCGACGAATATTCCATTGCGGACGAATAACCACACCGGCACGCTTAAGAAAAAAAGCCAGCCACAAAATTTCCAACACACCTGCAAAACTAACACCAAAAGCGATTCCATGAGCCGGCGTTGTTCCCAAAGGCACAAAAATAAAAACTGAAAATATCATCATCAGATTCAGAATAACCGGCGCAGCGGCAGGCGCAGCAAACTTATTCAAAGCATTCAAAATCCCCGATTGAAAAGAAACGATTGAAATAAAGAGCAAAAACGGAAAAGTCAATCGAGATAAAACCGTGGCTAACTCAAGTTTTTCAGGATCATCAGCAAACCCCGGAGCCAAAACCAGCATCAATTCCGGCATAAAAAATTCCATAATAATTGTAAAAATCAGCAAAAAGAATGTCAAAACCGAAATAGCCTGAGAGGCAAACACAATCGCTTTATTTTGCCCTTCCGCCACCATTTTTGAAGACAACATCGGCACAAAAGCTGAAGTAAAAGCGCCTTCGGCAAAAAGACTGCGAAACAGATTCGGCAGCTTAAACGCCACAAAAAAAGCATCTGCGACTTTTCCGGCACCCAAAAAATTTGCCAACACCATATCGCGGATAAAACCGGTCACACGGCTGACAAGGGTAAAACCGCCAAAAGTTGCCACAGATTTAAACAAAGACATAAAAAAGCTCCGATTTTTTTGAAAAATTAAAGATTCATTATTGAATTAAGTATATAATCGTGTATAAATAAAGCAATTACATAATTATTTTTGCACTTTTTTGGTTGAAACCTCTTGACAAAGATTAAAATTATTGAGATAATAGACAAAAGAGAGAGGCAAAAATAAATAATAAAAATATGTTAAGGAGAAAAGTTATGTCAAATATTACCAAAGAAAACGCCGCAAAAATTTTCGGAAACGGAGAAGCTAAAAAGTTTTTCACCAAAGGCGGAACCAAAACACTGGCCAGCAACGCAGAAAGAAATTTTGACGCCAAAGAAGCTGCCAATATCCTCAGCAAAGCTGAAAAAGAAATCGCTGTTAACGCTGCAATGAGAGAAGCTGCAGCCAAAACACACTAAAATCATATAAATACAGTTATAGAATTAGGGGCATAACTTAAAAAACCGAAGAAGCATCTTCGGTTTTTTTATTTTGTTGATTAAAAATTAAGGAAAAGACCTTATATTAAAACAAACAACTCTTTGAAGAAGGAGAAAAAGTGTGGCAGAATCAGCAGAAAACCAGTTGTCCGAATTGCTGGAATTAAACAACAAAATCTTAAAAGAAAAAGATTACGATATCGTCTTGTCCCAAATTTTGAGCTACGCACAAAAAATAAGCCAATCAGACGGCATTTTTACATATATTCTTAATGATGACAATTTTTTCAGTCTTGAAGTAACGCGTATAGAAAGCTTAAACATCAAAAAAATCGGCAGTGACAACATCTCGCTTTACGCCACCATATATCTGCCGGAATTAAAGAATAAACCAATAAAAAGCATGGCCGAAAGTTGCGCTTACAATAAAGAAATTCTAAATTCTGCCAATGTTTTCTCTGCAATTGATTATGACAATAAATTATTCAAACGCTTTGAAACAGACTTAAACTACACCGTCGTATCATGTTTGTCTTTGCCGATAATCAACCGCAAAGGCCACGTAATTGCCGTCATTCAATTTATCAACGCCAAAGACAATTATGGCAAAATCATTTCATATAATCAAGAAATGCAAAAACAACTTCAATCCATTACTTCTTTGGCCGGCATAACAATAGAAAACCGACAGCTGCGCGCCTCTTACAACCAGCTTTTGGAATCTTTCATAGAGGTTCTCGCGCGCGCCATTGACGCCAAATCACCTTATACCGGCGCCCATTGTCAACGTGTTCCCGTCATTGCGCGAATGTTGGCCACAGCCGCCGTACAACAAACCACCGGCCCCTTAAAGAATTTTGAAATGAGCCGCGATGATTGGTATGCGCTAAACATCGCCTCATGGCTGCACGATTGCGGAAAAATCACCACCCCGGAATATATTGTTGATAAAGCCACCAAGCTTGAAACCATATACAACCGCATTCACGAAATCCGCGACAGATTCGAAATTCTGCGCCGCGACGCTCATATTGACTACCTCAAAAAACGTCTGGCAAATGCAGAAAGCAAAGAGGAACTCCAAAAAGAATTCATCGGCAAGGTCAAACAACTGGAAGACGATTTCAGCTTCATTGCACGTTGCAATACCGGCGATACCGAAGTCACCGAAGCCGACATTCTGCGCCTCGAAAAACTCACCGACATAAAATTTGTCAGATACTTTGACCGTACCTTGGGCCTTTCTTGGAGCGAAAAAGAAAATATCAAAGACATGAAAGCCTACAAAAACCCCGGCTATGAATCTCTGCTGCAAAATCGTCCGGACTTAATCAGCAAAGGCTATAACTACGGTGAGCTCTACAATCTGGAAATTCCTAAGGGCACCATCAATAAAGAGGAAAGAGAAAAAATAAACGAACATATTGTCGTCACCATAGACATGCTCAAAGCCATCCATTTCCCCAAAGAACTTTCAAAAGTTGTAGAATATGCCGGCGCTCATCATGAACGCGTTGACGGCAAAGGCTACCCCAATGGGCTCACCGGCGCACAAATGTCCGTACCGGCCAAAATCATGGCCATTGCTGATATTTTTGAAGCCCTGACAGCAAGTGATCGCCCCTACAAAGAACCCAAGAAATTAAGTGAAGTTCTGAGCATTATGAAAGACATGAAAAACAGCGGCCACATCGACCCTGACTTGTATCATGTCTTCATAGAAAATGAAATATATAAAGAATATGCAGAACAATACATTTCACCCAGTCAAATAGATGAAGTCCGTCCGGAGGATTATTTCTAATGAAAATAACATCGATTCTCTGCCGCGCCGGCACAATGGATAATTATTCTTACCTGATTAGTGACGAAGCAAGCGGTATAAGTGCAATTATTGACCCTTCAGAATCAGCTCCGATAATTGAGGCTTGCAACCAGCAAAATATTCAACCCGAATATATTTTGAATACCCACCATCATTTTGACCACACCGACAGCAATCTCGAGCTAAAATCCTTGTTCCACGCTCGCATTGTCGGCAATGCCGCAGATGCCGCCCGCATCCCCGGAATAGATATCGGAATAAAAGAAGGAGAAATTTTCAATCTGGGAGAAACACCGGCCCAAATCATCAGCGCCGATGGCCACACAATCGGTCACGTCTTATGGTATTTTGCCAAAGACAAAGCCCTTTTTACCGGAGATGTCTTATTTAACTTGTGCATTGGCGGCATTTTTGAAGGAACCATAGAACAAATGTGGTCATCCCTCAAAAAAATTCAAAAATTACCCGATGACGTAAAGTTTTACCCCGGACACGAATACACACTTTACGGCGCCAGAGATGCACTAAGGATAAGCAACAACGCACCGGAAGTCATCAAATATCTTGAACAAGCCCAAACCAACCTCAAAAAGGGCTTGCCCGCCGGCCCTTATAGCCTAAAAGAAGAAAAGCTGTGCAACCCATATCTTTCGGCGCACAGCCTCATTGAACTGGAACAACGTCTCGGCTATTAAAAAGACGATTCTTTTCCGACAGAAATATTACGATTAATATGAACCGACAGTAAAATTCCAAAGCTTGCCATAATAGAAAGCATCACTGTTCCGCCATAAGAAATAAGCGGAAGCGGAATTCCCACCACCGGAATAAGTCCCAATACCATTGCCGTGTTAATAAACACATACAAAAAGTAGTTTGTTGTTAAGCCAATGGCCAAAATTTTACCAAAATAGCTGCTGCTTTTAAAAGCAAAAGAATAACCATAAGCAATAATACAAAAATTAATCAAAATAACGGCAACGGCACCAATCATACCAAATTCTTCCGAAAGCATGGTATAAATAAAGTCCGTATGCTTTTCCGGCAAAAAGTTAAGATGGCTCTGCGTTCCTTTAAGAAAACCTTTTCCAAACACACCGCCCGACCCCAAAGCGATTTTAGATTGTATAATATGATATCCGGCGCCCAGAGGATCGCGCTCAGGGTTAAGAAAAGTAAGAACACGATTTTTTTGATAATCATGCAAAAAATGCCAAGCAATCGGCGCCATAATCACAGCTCCCACTCCCAGCACCGCAAATTTCCATATCTGCACACCGACACAAAAGAAAATTGCAGTTGTCGTCATAATCAGCATAAGTCCGGTTCCCAAATCAGGCTGAATAATAACCAGTCCGGCCGGAACCAAAGCCAATAACAAAGGCGGCACCATTCCCTTCACGCTTTCAATACTTTGCAAAGAAGATGCATGAAAATACCGAGCCAAAGCCAGAACCAGTGCTATTTTCATCAATTCGGATGGCTGTAGCTTGAAAAAACCAAAATTAATCCAACGCTGCGCACCCATTCCCACATGCCCGCCAATTTCAACAATAAACAAAAGAATAAGCGTAAAAAAGTAAAACACATAAGCATAGCGCATAAACAAGCGAATATCGATAAGCGCAAAAACAATCATCACGCCCAAGCCGACCCCAAAACGCATAAGCTGATTAATCGCCCAAGGAGACCAACTCCCGTTAGCGGCCGAATAAAGCATCGTCACACCGATAGCGGCTAACAAACAAATAAAAAACACATACCAAAAACTAATATTCATCAGTTTTTCTTTAATTGACATTCGCTGTGCACGAAAACTTGTTTCATAAGGTTTATACATTTTTTCCTCTTAGTGCTTTCGATAATCAACCGGATCCAAAACCAAACTCTCATACAAAATTTTGCTGGCAATCGGCGCCGCTACGGAAGATCCGCCACCACCATGCTCCACCACAACCGCCACCGCATATTTTGGGTTGTCTGCCGGCGCATAACCGATAAAAATAGCATGATCACGATACTTCCAAGGCAAATCTTTTTGCTTAATAATACCGCTCTGACGCTCTTTCAGCGTAATACGCCGAACCTGAACCGACCCTGTTTTACCGGCCATTTTCATGCCTTTATAATCAAAGCGCGAAGCCCAAGCCGTTCCGTGAAGATGGTTGACAACATCAAACATTCCTTGTTTCACCACATCAAGATAAGTATCAGAAACATTAATTTTTTTAATTTTGAGCAAATTAAGGTCATCAATCGGGAAAAAGGTCGGAACAACCTCATAGCCGCCATTAACCAGACGAGCCGTCATTGTCGCCAGCTGCAAAGGCGTTACCAAAATATACCCTTGCCCAATTCCAGAGATAAGACTTTCGCCAACCTGCCACGGCTCACCAAAACGCTTCAACTTCCATTCTTTATCCGGAATAAGTCCGGCTTTTTCATGCTCAAGCCCGATATTTATTTTGCTGCCCAGTCCAAAGCGACGCGCCACTTCGGCAATTTTATCAATTCCCACACGTTGAGCCGTTTCATAAAAATAAATATCACAAGAATGCATTAAAGCCTCGACGACACCCAAATAACCATGTCCGGCACGCTTCCAACAATGGAACGGATGGTCACCCAAAAACATTTTTCCGGCACAAAAATAACGTGTATCCGGTTTTATGGCCCCCGCTTCCAATCCAGCCAGCGCCACAATCGGCTTAAAGACCGATCCCGGAGAATATTGCCCTTGGATAGCTTTGTTAATAAGAGGTTTCTTTTCATTAGTCTGCAAATCATTCCACTCTTGGTGGCTCAATCCGCGCGTAAAAGCATTAGGATCAAAGGCCGGAGTTGAAACAAAGGCTAAGATTTCACCGCTATGCACATCCAACAAAATTGCAGCCCCGCTTTCTTCCCCAAAAGCATCAAAAGCTTTTTCCTGCAATCTGGCATCAAGCGTAAGGGTAATATTTTCGCCGGGAACACCTTCCGTTTCCTCAATTTCTTTCATAACGCGGCCATAGGCATTAACTTCCATTTTGAGGATTCCGCCTTTTCCACGCAATTTTTTCTCCAAAAACTTTTCAATACCGGACTTTCCGATTTGAAACCCCGGCACTTCAAGCAAAGGATCATCTTTCACATCCGTATCGGAAACAGCCGCCACATAGCCAAGAACCTGTGCCATTTTTTCACCATAAGGATAATAGCGGTTCAGCCCTTCATCAATAAATATCCCCGGCAAATCTGAAGCATTCAACTGGATTTTTGACACTTCTTCCCAAGTCAAATTGTCTTTAACTTTAATCGGAACAAAGCTCTTATTGCGCTTCAAATCTCGCTTAATCCGCTCTTCTTCAAAATCCTCAAGCGGCATAATTTTTTTGAAGGAATCAAGTGTCTGCTGAACATCTGCGGTTTGCTCTGCCACAATAAGAGCCTGAAAATTTTGCTCATTAGTAGCCAGCACCACCCCATTTCTGTCATAAATAATCCCGCGCTGCGGAATCAACAGACGTGTTGAAATTCGGTTTTCATCAGCCAACATCTTAAATTTGTCGGCCTGATAAACCTGTAAATAATATAGTCTAAAGATAATGCACAACAACAAAAACACCATGCCGCAAGCCATAATCAGCGAGCGTTTTAACAGAACTTTACCTTTATCATTATCACGATTCATATCACGCCTCGTCCGTCATAAGCTTATTCTGAATCCAAACATTTACCAGTGTCACCAAAGGATAAACGGCAGACGCCAATAAGAAAGAAAACATAAGTAATGCAAAGGGCAAAAAATCTGCATAATAAATAGAAACCACAAACCACCGAGCAAACATCACCACAAAAGCCAATGGCAAAAACCCAAGCCACAAAAGTTCAAAAGACTTTCCGTTAAAATATTTAACCATATAGCCCACAAGCACATACAAAAGCAAAAGCTGAAAAATACTTGAGCCCAAAGGAGCAGAGGTCAATATATCCTCAAACAACCCCAGAAAAAACACCGAAAACAAATTAAACACATCCGGCCGATGCAAAATCCAATAATAAGCACAAATAACCGCAACATTAGCATGAATATTTGTCGGCAACAGAACATCAAACGGCATATAAGAAAGCGCCACCCAAATCACCGAAGTCAATAAAGGCAATATTTTCTGTATTGAAAGTTTAAGTGTTTCACCCCAATCCTCATTCATCGGCATTTTCCTCCGCTTTATTTTCGGAAGGAGTTTCTGCCTCCTCAATCGGGAAAGACACAATTTTCACATATTCAACTTTGTTCAAATCAGCAAACGGCAACACCCTAATCTCACGTTTAGACACATGAGAAACCACACCCACCGGCAACCCTGAGGGAAAAACACCGGCCACACCGGAAGTAACAACTCTGTCACCTTCCTGAATATTTGCCGACAACGGCGTAAAAACAAGCTTTGGATTCAACTCATTATCACCGGCCAAAATTCCACGAACGCGTGTATTTTCAATCATCACCGGAATACGAGAGTTAATATCGGTAATCATAAGAATTTTGCTATAAAGCTGCCCGACTTTATCAAGCCGACCAACCACACCTTTTTCGGTCAAAACAATCTGTCCTTTTTGTGCGGTTGTGTCTTTGCCCGTATAGGCAATAAGCGAATGAGAAAAAGCATCACCTTCTTCAGCCACAACGCGAGCCGTTACCAAATTTTCCTCATCGGGACGTGTATAATTCAAAAGCTTAGCCAACAGCCGATTCTCAATCTCGAGAGAACGAGCCCGTTCACTCACAAGCCGCAAACGACGATTTTCGGCCTTAAGGAACTGATTTTCCTTGTGAGCCAAAGACAAATCTTTAAGATAATCATAAGCATTTGCCAACAACCGCGCCGGCAAAATCAACACATCAACCACCGGCGTAACAATATCTGTCGCCACAGAAGATGTTTTATCAATCAGAACCGTGTCTGTTTTATTAAGCAGCATCATCACAAACGCAATAAGAAACAAAATCACCAGAGCAAACTTTTTAAGCAACTGCCTAATTTGGCTTAATTGCATAAACAAGACTCTTCTGCGTTTCATGACACCTCTGATAAAAGTAAAAAAGCCGACAAAAGAGGCCAAGCGCCTCTTTCATCGACTCTGATTAAGACAATTAGTACATTGTAGAAAGAATACTTTTCAGCTTATGAATATCTTCCAAAGCCTTTCCTGTACCTTTAACAACGCAAGCCAACGGATTCTCGGCAATAGAAACCGGAAGTCCGGTTGCATTGCGCAAAACCTGATCCAAATTAGTAAGCAATGCACCACCACCGGTCAGAACAATACCCTTGTCAACGATATCGGCAGCCAACTCAGGTGCCGTATTTTCCAAAGCCACCTTAACGGCTTCTACAATCTGAGCAACCGGCTCGGCCAAACTTTCGGCAACTTGACGTTCGGTAATAACGATTTCCTTAGGAACACCGTTCATCAAATCACGACCTTTAATTTCAACGGTACGACCCTCACCTTTTTCCGGCGGACAAGCAGAACCAATTTCTTTTTTAATTTTTTCTGCACTGCCTTCACCGACCAAAAGATTATGATTACGGCGAATATAAGAAATAATGGCGCTATCCATTTTATCACCGCCCACACGAACGGAACGGGCATAAACAATACCACCAAGAGAAAGAACAGCAACTTCTGTTGTACCACCACCAATATCAACCACCATGCTGCCTGTCGGTTCTGTAACCGGAAGACCGGCACCGATAGCAGCAGCCATTGGCTCCTCAATCAACCATACCTTACGGGCACCGGCTGCTTCGGCTGATTCCTGAATAGCACGACGTTCAACCGCTGTTGAACCGGACGGAACACAAACAATCACCATCGGAGATGCAAAAGAACGACGATTATGAACTTTACGGATAAAATACTTAATCATCTCTTCGGCAATTTCAAAATCAGCAATCACACCATCGCGCAAAGGACGAATAGCATGAATATTCCCCGGAGTACGACCGAGCATCAGCTTAGCTTCATTACCAACGGCCAGCACTTGCTTTTTACCGCGATATTCTTCGATTGCGACCACAGAAGGCTCATTAAGCACAACGCCTTTTCCTCTGACATAGACAAGCGTATTTGCGGTACCCAAGTCGATAGCCATATCAGCCGACAGCCACCCCATTAATTTTGATAACATGATATAAATCTCCGGATAAGTTCATAAAATTAAATACAAATTGATTATTATATGTATAACGATAATACAATACTTGCAAGAATTTATAACAGTTTTTTCACACCTTCGATAAGATTTTCCAAAAGCTCATTTTCACCGCGATAACAATGCTCAAACAAAATATCAGCCAACATTTGATTATTAAACCAAGTACGTTGACGTTTAGCATATTGGCGTGTATGCAATTTTGCCAAAGCCACCGCCTCTTGCAAAGAAATTTCTTGCCGCACAAAACGCAAAAGTTCAGGCACACCGAGTGCGCACATAGCCGGCAATTTTTCATTTAAATGAAGGGCAGAAAGCTTTTTAACCTCGTCTAATGCACCTTGATTAATCATCTTATCAAACCGAACGGAACAATTTTCCTCCAATTCACGAATAGATGGAACCAGCTTAACACTAAAAAAACGCGCCTCGGGAAGCCTTTTTATTTTTGGCAAGCTATGCCAATAAGAGAGTGGCTTTCCTGTATCATAAAAAACTTCCATGGCTCGGCGAACACGCGTTGTATCATTCGGCGAAAGCCTCTGCGCTGTTTCTTCATCATAAGCTGCCAGCATTTGATGAAGCCCATTAACTCCTTTTTCATTCAAAATCTGAGCAACTTTCAACCGCACTTCTGAAGATGTTTCGGGAATAGGCGTTGTTCCGTTAATCAAATTGTCAAGATAAAGCCCTGTTCCGCCAACCACAACTGGAATTTTTTCCTGAAACCACAAGAGGCGGATAACTTTTTCAGCTTCATTAAGCCAATCAACGACCGAACCATTTTTTGCCGCCGGCCACATCTGATAAAGATAGTGAGGAACGCGCTTTTTATCATCATCACTTGGGCAAGCGGAAAGAAGAGGCGTATCGGCATAAACCTGCATTGAATCGGCATTAACTACCGCCCCATCCAAAGCCTTGGCGACATCAAGAGCAAGTCCTGATTTTCCCGAAGCCGTCGGTCCGGCAATAACAACGATAACATTTTTCATGGCTCTTTATCCCCTTAAAACTTTCGCACCTTTGCTCCTTCCGTTACCAAACGATAGCACAAGTCTTCATACGAAATTCCGCAATATTTTGCTTGCTCCGGCACCAAAGAAAGCGGCGTCATTCCGGGGTTTGTGTTAACTTCCAAAAGGACAACACCGTCTTCTTCATTATAACGAAAATCACTACGTGACAGCATATTACATCCCAAAGCCTGATGCAAGCGCAAAGCATAGTCTTTGACTTTATCTTCAACCGCTTGGGGCAAATCTGCCGGCAAAACATGCTTTGTCATTCCGGCTGTGTATTTTGCCTGATAATCATAAAAATCTGTCTGCGGACAAAGCTCGGTAACCGCCAAGGCGCGATTATCAAACACGGCACAAGTCAATTCGCGTCCGGCAATATATTTTTCAACAAGAATAAGAGCCTGTTCATCAGGATAAACAACCTGAGTCACATCTTTTTGCATCTTTACAATAAACACGCCGACGCTTGAACCGTCAGCCACCGGCTTAACCACATAAGGCAGAGGAATTTTTGTTCCGTGTTTCTTAAATTCGGCAAAAGTCATTTTCTCGGATTCGGCAACTTTGATTCCGCAATCAGCCGCCACCAGCTTGGTAAGTGCTTTATCCATTCCAACGGCAGAGGCCTTAAGACCGGAATGCGTATAAGGAATCTGCAACAAATCCAACAGCCCTTGAATTTCACCGTCTTCACCCCAGTTTCCGTGCAAAGCATTAAACACGACATCAGGCTTTTCACGACGCAAAACTTCAATCAGATTCCACGCATCACGCAAATCATATTCCAAAACCTCACAGCCTTTGTGATGCAACGCTTCGGCCACACCTTTTCCGCTGACAAGGCTAACCTCACGTTCGGCCGAAAAACCGCCCATCAGAACCATAACTTTTTTCATCGCATTAAATCCTTTAAAATATAAATTTTTATGTTAGTATGCGAACAAAAGATTTAAGGAAAGACTAACTGGGAACAAAAAAATGCTGGAAAAAGCTGAATTACTCTTGCCGGCCGGTTCGCTGACAAAATTAAAAACCGCAATTTTATACGGTGCCGATGCCGTTTACGCCGGCACGCCTGATATGTGCCTGCGCGCACAATCAAAAATGACCATGGAAGATTTACAAGAAGGCATTGCCTTTGCTCATGAACGTGGCAAAAAAATATACCTGACCTTAAACTTGTTCATGCACAACCGCGACGTTGAAAAACTTCCGACCTTTGTAGACACCCTGCGCCAATTAAAACCCGATGGCGTTCTGATTGCCGACCCTGGGGTTTTTATGTATGTCAAAGAACACGCACCGGAACTAAATTTATTTGTTTCAACACAGGCCAATATCTGCTCATCTTTGGCCGTAAAATTTTGGCAGCAACAGGGCGCCAAACTCTGCGTTTTAGGGCGTGAAGTCACTTTTGAGGAGATGAAACAAATTCGCAAAGACTGCCCCGATATTTTGCTCGAATGCTTTATGCATGGGGCCATGTGTATGTCTTATTCGGGGCGCTGCCTGATTTCCAACTATTTGGCTGACCGCAGCGCCAATCAAGGCAAATGCGCTCATTGCTGCCGTTGGCATTACAAACTTCACCTCCGCCTCAAAGACGGCACGATTAAAGAATTGGTTATTGATGACCACAATAAAGACAGCTTTGAATTTTTGCTGGAAGAAGAATTCCGCCCCGGAGAATATTATGAGGTTGTCGAGGATGAACACGGCGGTTATATTTTGAACTCAAAAGATATGTGCTTGCTGCCGCGTCTACCGGATTTATTGAGCATCGGCATGGATTCGCTCAAAGTCGAAGGCCGCAACAAAACCGAATACTACGCCGGCATTGTTGCCCGCACCTATCGTAAGGCAATTGACGACTGGTATAACAATCCGCAAGAATGGGATTATACAAAATACATGGGTGAATTAGAAACCCTTCAAAACCGCGGCTACTGCCTCGGATTCCACGACGGAAAGCTCACCAACATCAGCCAAAACTACGAATACACCCGCACATTAGGCGACTGGTTATTTGCCGGCTCGATTGTTGAATGGCAAGGCGATGACGCCGTTTTTGAGCTTCGCAATTACATCAACAGCGATGAGGAAATTGAGTTTTTAGCACCAAATAGTCTGGAAAATATCAAATTAAAATTATCCGAATTTGAAGACGCCGACAGCGGCGAAATCACGCCGCGCGTTTCCGCCGGACAAAGCAAAAAAATCCGCATTCACCCAACCGCTTGGAATCAGGATATTGCAGACATCAAACAACGCTTGCCGCAATATACGATTGCCCGCAAGTTTGCTCCGCTTACAGGCGAAAACGGCCAAATGCTGGCGCATAAAAAAGCAGAATATAATCAGTTGATTAAAAACAAATAAAAAGAACCTAGTTCAATACCTGCGGTGTTTTCGAAACAGCAGAACGATTCCCCAGCAAAAATGTCGGAACCTTAACATCTTCGGTAACGCCGCGACCTTCCTTAAGCACCTTGCAGCTTCCGTAAAAAACGGCGCTTGGCGTTGATAAAGGCGCCACACTTGTAAATTCATAATATTCTCCGGGCTCCAGTGTCGGAATCTCACCCTTAAAGCCTAAAGAATCATCACGAAAATTATTTCCCTTTGCGTCGGTAATATTCCAGTTTTTACCGACCAGCTGAATTTTTTCTGAAGAATTATTTTCAATACACAAATAGTAACCGTAAACAAACTTATCTTTGTTTTCAAAGTCTTTCTCATCTTGCTCCAACTCAACGGTGCAAGCTGAAATAACAATATCATCTGTTGTCGAAGTTACAAAATTTTCTTCATTTATCATTTCAAAAAAAATCCTTGAAAAGAAACAATTACAAGTAAATTTTAAATTTTGAAAAATAATGAAGCAACCGGATAACAACTTGTTCACAGCATTATCCACACATATTTGCAAGAGCAAAAAAAACTATTGATTTTAAAAAATATAAATTTTTCGATTCGATAACAAAAAAAGAGGGGCAACAGCCCCTCCAACCATGGAAGATAAAAGATTTTTTACTTAGCCAAAACCTCTATCAATTTCTGAGTAGCCTCGTCTGAAGAAATATTGTGACAAACGGCATATTCATTAGCAAGACGACCAAGAGCTTGCTCATAAATCTGACGTTCGCTATAAGACTGCTCAGCCAAATTATCCTGACGATACAAATCGCGAACAACTTCGGCAATGGCAATCGGATTGCCGGAATTAATTTTGTTTTCATATTCCTGAGCACGGCGCGACCACATAATCTTTTTAACCTTCGCCTTACCTTTAAGAACATTAACGGCATCATCCATAGTCGACGCTTCAGAAATTTTACGCAACCCGACGGTATCTGCTTTTGCCATAGGAATACGAAGTGTCATTTTATCTTTATCAAAATTAACCACAATCAATTCCAATTCCGAACCGGCAATTTTCTGCTTAGAAATATCAGAAACTTTACCGACACCATGAGCTGGATATACAACAAAATCCCCTGAATTAAAAGCAATACCCGAAGAAAGTTTTTTATTCATCATCACTCCTTCAAACCTATTATAAAATGATTAATGCGAGAGCACTCTCGCCCTTTGACGCGCACAATATATCACATTTTTAAAGACAATGCTAGCCCTAAAATTAATTTTTTTGACAAAAAATCTCACTTTTTTGCTAAAAAGTGAGATTTTTCTGAATTTTCAATATATTAATATGTTGGGTAATCCGTAATGGTTGGTTGAGGTTCAGCCTGAATCCGCTCAACATCCGTGTCCGGATAAGATTGAACATCATAAATTCTACCACCAGACTCATAAAGGGTGTTTTGAATCTGATTATTAACCTGTGCCGGATTCGGCTCTTGAGCAATAGTCGGATCTTGAGGCTCAGACTCTGAAACAACATTAGACGGTACCGGAGCCGCTACCGGAGCCACCGAAACATCCGGAGTCGAAGCATCCGGTGTCATTCCTGCTGATGCATTTGATGAATTATCGGCAGGTTGCTCAACAATCGGATTTCCAAGAGGATTTTCGTTACTGTTGCTTTGCTCTAAAAACATAACATTTTCTGTTCCATTAGCATTTTCGGCTTCACCAAAAACTTCCACTTCTTGTTGGTTTGAAGAAGGGGCATTTTGCACCTCAGCAGACATTTCTGCCATAGCGCTTCCGCTAGCCAAAAGAGCGGCAATCAAAGCAAAAGAAAATTTATTCATAAGTTCCTCCTGAAAAAAATTTTTTTAACGGTCAGAAAAAATATAATCCGTAATTATATTAAAAAAAGGGCAATGACTTAAAAAGTCCTGCCCTTTTTCAAAAAACAAATTATTTTACCAAATTGACCGTATCTTTGGCAATCATAAGCTCTTCGTTTGTCGGAATAACAAAGACCTTAACTTTAGAATCCGGAGTCGAAATCTCGACCGTTTCACCTTTCAAAGCATTTTTCTCTTCATTAAGCCCAATTCCGAGATAAGCCAAGCGCTTACAAATTTCCTTACGTAAAGAAGGCGCATTTTCGCCGATTCCCGCCGTAAAGATAATCGCATCAACACCGCCCATAACTGCGATATATGACCCGATAAAACGAATAATCGTATGAACATAAACTTCCATAGCGGCAAGAGCTTTTTCATCACCTTCCTTGCACTTTTGTTCAACATCACGATTATCAGAATAACCGCACAAACCAAGCATACCACTTTGTTTGTTCAGCATATCATTAACCTCATCAACGGTTTTACGCTGATATTTCATAATATGAAGCGGAATATACGGATCAATATCACCGCAACGAGTTCCCATCATAATACCGGCCAAAGGCGTAAATCCCATAGAAGTATCAACACACTTGCCATCAACCACAGCAGAGATTGAAGCTCCGTTACCAAGGTGACAAGTCACAAATTTTCCGGTTTTGCCCATAAGCTTGGCCGCAACTTCGGAAACATACTTATGAGACGTTCCATGAGCACCATAGCGACGAATTTGATGTTCGCTATATTGTTCATAAGGCAACGGATACAAATAAGCGGCACGCGGCATTGTCTGATGAAAAGCCGTATCAAAAGCCACAACTTGCGGCACATTCGGCAATGCATTTTTAACTGCCTTAATACCAAGAACGGCAGCCGGATTATGCAGCGGCGCTAAAGTTGATAGATCATCAATTTTTTGCAAAACTTCATCATCAACCAAAACTGAGCGGTCAAAATAGCTTCCGCCTTGAACCACACGGTGACCAACACCATCAAGTTCATCAAGACTTTTCAAAACACTGCCCAGCAAAAGATTCAAAACTTCGCGGATAGCCTCGTTATGAGAAGGCAGAGCCACTTCTTTAATAACCTTATCATTATCACCGGCTTTAATGCTGACAAAAGAACCATAAATACCGATTCTCTCGGCATTACCTTTTGCCACAACGGTATAATTATCACCCTCAACATCAAAAAGCTGATATTTAAGCGAAGACGACCCCGAGTTAAGAACCAAAATTTTTTTCATCAAAACCTCCCGTTACTTTTGTGCCTGCAAAGCCGTAATGGCAATAACACCGACAATATCATCAACCAAAGCCCCGCGAGACAAATCATTAACCGGAGCATTCAACCCTTGAAGCATAGGACCATAAGCCTCACAACCGCCAAGACGTTGCAAAAGTTTATAACCGATATTTCCGGCCTCAAGTGACGGAAAGATTAAAACACGGGCTTTACCGGCAACTTCACTGGCAGAAGCTTTTTTCTTAGCAACAACTTCATCAAGGGCAGCATCAGCTTGCATTTCTCCATCGATTCGAATAGGCAAATCTTTATATTCATCACTCTTCAAATCAGCTTTAGCTAACTCGGTTGCACGCTTAACTTTATCAACCGCATCACCTTTGCCGGATCCATAAGTCGAATAAGACAACATAGCCACATTAGCCTCGATTCCAAACTTCAAAGCACTTTCTGCAGCATCAAGGGCAATATCTGCCATTTCGCGGTCTGTCGGATTAATCACGATTGCACAGTCCGAAAACAGATAAGGCTTGTCGTTTGAAACCATAATCAAACAAGAAGAAACAGAGCGACCTTTTTTGGCAGATTTAATAATCTGCAAAGCCGGACGAACGGTATCAGCAGTTGAATGATTAGCCCCCGAAACCATACCGTCAGCATGACCGGCTTTAATCATCAGTGTTCCAAAATAGTTATAATTAAGAGCAAGTTTAGCGGCATCTTCTTGCGTTAAACCTTTGTCCTTGCGCAGTTCATACAACAAATTGGTATATTCCTGCAAATGCGGAGAGTTTTCCGGCTTAACAATAGAAATATCATCTAAACCCCAGCCTTTGGAAGCAAAATGATTTTTGATTTCATCTTCATTACCGAGAATAATAATTTTTGCCACTTTTTCAGAAGCAATAATATGAGCTGCCTCCAAAATGCGCAAATCTTCACCCTCAGGTAAAACAATAGTCTTATGCAACAGCTTTGCTTTATCCATCAAGCCGCGCAAATATTTACTATAAGCCATGACATTATCCTTAAAAAAACATATATAAAAAATTTTGCTAAAACTAATAAACAATGCTTCAAGCAAATTGTCCACAAAAAACTTTTGATTTTTTAATGTAAATAGAATAACATCAAATAAATTTTTGGAGCACGATTATTTTAACCGCATAGGAAGGGTAGATAAAAACCATGGAAAGAACACTTTCAATCATCAAACCGGACGCCACCGCTCGCAACATCACCGGCCAAATCAACACAATGATAGAAGCCTCAGACTTACGCATTGTTGCCCAAAAGCGGATTCGCTTAACTCAAAGCCAAGCCGAAGAATTTTATCATGAATTAAAAGATAAAGTCTTTTTTGACAGCATGGTCCAACAAATGATATCAGGTCCGGTTGTTGTTCAGGTACTGGAAGGAGAAAACGCGATTGCGCACTACCGTGAAATTATGGGCGCCACCAATCCTGCCGTTGCAGAAGAAGGAACGATTCGCAAAACCTTTGCCCTTTCAATAGAAAAAAATTCGGTACATGGTTCAGATTCGCCTGAATCAGCCAAAAGAGAAGTTGGATTTTTCTTCAGCGAAACAGAAATTGTCGGATAAGGAGCATCACCTTGTACAAAATAATTTTAGCCCTATTGATGAGCTTTGGCATCATACACACGGCCAGCGCAGAAAGCAGTGAAAAATATGTTGCAGAAGTCAGCATAGACATCACAGCCCAAGATGCAGCCTCCGCCCGAGAAAAAGGCATGAAAGAAGCTTATCGCAAAGCTTTTTTGACCGTTGCCGGAAAGTCTACTGACAGCGAGGGATTAGCGCGTCTGTCAGGCTTAACCGACGATCAACTGGTAAACTTCATTCAAGAAGCTGAGGTCATCTCGGAAAAAGCCTCAAACGTGCGCTATATCGCCACGCTTAAAGTCCGCATAAATAATGACCTGCTAAAAACTTATATGGAAGAACAAGGGATAAATTACGTTATCCGCACAGCTTCAAACATCATTGTTGTTCCCGTATTTCGTGAATTTTCGGGCGATTCTCCTCTGCTGTGGGAAAGCCGCAATGAGTGGCGCAAAGCTTGGGAACAATCGCCTAAAACCGGCAGCGAGAACAATTATATATCTGTTCCGGCCGACAGCATGGTTTACTCTGTTTTAGACGGCAACAAAGCGCTCCAACTCAACGGCCAAGCATTAGATCTTGTTGCCAGCCACCTTAATACCCGCAACATCTATGTTTTAGATGCGGTTTATAACGGCATTGAAGGATTAAGAATAAACATCATGCCCTACAACGGCCAACCATCAAAAACCATAGACATCAGCGGAGAAAGAAGCCCTGAGCTTTTCCAAAAAGCGATTCCCGAGGTCGCTGCTTATATCGACAGCACCATTCAGGAACAAAACATTGCTTCTGACACAAGCCGACAGGAATTAATCGGAATGTTCAGCTATCAAAAATTATCTGATTGGATTAAAACCGAAAATCAGCTCAAAAACATTCCCCAGATAAGCAGTGTAAAAATTGAAGCCATGGGCAAAGGCAAAGTCCAATTCCGTCTGGAATACATCGGTCAAATTTATGACTTGATAACCGCCTTAAAGGCTTATCGCTTAAACCTTCAGGATATGAACGGATATTATAACCTCAGCACGGGAGCATAAAACATGATGACCGCCGACAAACCCTTAACCACTAATCGCAACTGGATGTTTTGGCTCGCTCTATTCATCCTCTTTTGCTATGGACTATACATTTTGCGCTCGGTTTTATTGCCATTTGTCGCCGGCATCATCATCGGATATCTGCTTGACCCATGGGTCAGAAAAATAAATAAATGGGGCATGAACCGCACTTTAGCCACCTTTCTCGTTTTGCTGGCTTTAGTGCTCATCATTGTACCGTCCGTCATTTTGCTCCTTGGTGTAATCAACGATCAAATCACGCGCTTTATCTCTGTTGTACCGGAATATTTGGCCTCATTAACCAAAAAACTTGAACCATGGATTAATGACTTGCAAAAAAATATCCCTGCTCTGGATGCTGACAAAGTCAAAAGTTACCTAAAGAGCAATATGGCCAATAACTTAAAACTCTTTGGCAAAGTTTTACAAGGCGTCATCACCAGCGGATTCGCTCTGATGAACATTATTTCTCTGCTGCTTATTACGCCGGTTGTTGCCTTTTATATGTTACGTGACTGGGATGGCTTCATCAAAAAGATTGATAGCTTATTGCCACGCAAATCAAAAAAATCGATTCGTATTCAAGCCAAAGAAATCGACCGTACTTTAGCCGGCTTCATCCGCGGACAATTAAGCGTCTGCATTTTGCTCGGTGCTTTTTATTCCGCCGGACTTTACTTTGTCGGCCTAGAACTTGGTGTTTTAATTGGCTTTATCGCCGGCGTCATCTCTTTCATTCCTTATGTTGGCAGCATCACCGGCTTTTTGGTCAGCTTAGGCGTCGCTTTTGCTCAGTTTGACAGCTTAGGACCGATTGCTCAAGTTGTCGGCGTATTTGTCGTCGGCCAATTTTTAGAAGGCAACTTCCTAACCCCGAAATTAGTCGGCGACAGCGTTGGCCTTCATCCGGTATGGATAATGTTTGCCTTACTGGCCGGCGGTGTTTTACTGGGCTTTTTAGGCTTGATGATTGCCGTTCCTTTAGCGGCCATTATCGGCGTCCTGATTCGCCACGCCATTGAAAATTACAAACATAGCAGTCTTTACCTAGAGGACTAAAAAAATAACCTTAGAGCACCAAACTCTAAGGTTATTTTTTTAGCTTTCCTTATAACGTTCTTTGCGCTCGCGGCGTGACAAACTCCACAAATTTCCCCAACCGTTAATCGGCTGAACCTCATATTTTGACTTAAAATCAAAATTTCGAGAAAAGAACAAAGACGTTGTTTTAGTATAATTATTCATCGGGCAAAAACCATAAAAATCGACTTGCAGCAAATTGGCCGCTTTCAAAGCCGCAACCGCATCTTTGTATTCTTGGCTGGTGTTGATACGGTCGCTGTCATCTAAAATAATCAGCCCGCCGTCAGCAAGGGCATTAACTGCGGCTTTAGCACATTCGGCACGCCTTTTACCATCAACCACAATCACATCATAGCGGCAATCATCTTCAAATATGGCATTCTCATAAATTTCGCCTTCATCACGCCAGCGAACATCCAAATTCTCTTCATTAAATTCGTGTTGCCACTTATCAAACCACTTTGGATTATCTTCAATACTCACCACATTTTTGGCGCGCGCCGCCCAGAACAAAGATGAATTTCCGCAACCAAATTCAAAAATTTTTTTATCGCTATAATCAAATTGCGACAAATATTCTATTGCCGGATAAGTATACCACGGCAGCGGCTTGCCGTCGCGATCGACACAAACTTTTTCATCAATCGTGCGCTCGATGGCAAAATCCACCCGCCACATATCAATAAATTTTTTAAACTTTTCGCTATACATCACAAAATTCCACAATAAAAAATTTAACCCTCTTATTTTGCTTTATTTTTTTATAAATAAAGTCTATAAAGAAAGCAAGCACGAAAATCAGCAAGGAACTTTAAATGAAAAAAGCTGAACTTATCTTAAAAAACCCCCGCACCGAGAAGTTAAAAACCGTATCAACCGGTTACTCTTGGAGCGTATTGCTGTTTTGCTTTTTGGTTCCGCTGTACCACCGCAATTTGAAACAGAGCCTCTTGTTTTTAACCTTGTGGCTCTGCACCTTAGGCGCTGCATCACCTATCTTAGGCTTTTACTACAATCGCCTCTATGGACGCAGCCTAATAAAAAAGGGATATAAACTATTTCACATCCAAGGGCAGATTTCTCAAAAACAGCTACAAAAAATATTGCCTAATAACCTCGGCTGAGTTTTGCGGCAGCATTAGCCGCGGCCGAAGAAATCTGCATCAACAAATAACTGACCATCTCCTCAACCGGCATAGCCGCATTACGCGTATCTCTTTCGCAGTTATAGAGCAGTTCCAAAACACTAAAAACGCGATCACGATTCCAAATACTAAGCTGTTTCTTAAAGCTCGATTCGCGGAAAAAAATAATCCTCGGCACCAGCTTTTTCACCGCTGTGTCTATCGTGTCACCATTTTCCATAGACCCAAGACAAACCAAAATCTTCTGAAAATGATAAAACAAAGAACGCACCACTTGCGCCGGATCAGTCCCTTCATTCAACAAACGTTGATAAGCTTGAAGCGTTTTATCTTTCAAACCACCGGCAGCAAAAAAACAAACATCATCGGTCGAAGAAGACGCCGTATCACTAACCACCGCGCGCACATCTTCGGGCAAAACCGTTTTCTTATCGCCGAGATAAGTCACCAGCTTTTCCAGCTCGCCCAAATTGCTTTTTCGGTCATTAGAAAGCCGCGCACATAAAAGCTGCAGCGCCTCATTTCCGACAGACACGCCGTTTTCGCTCAAAAAGGTTCTGACGGTTGAAAAAACATCTTCATCACGGTCTTCATAACAAGCAATAACACCGGCAAACTCAGCATCTTCGGCAAACTTCACCAAAGAAGACTTCTTGTTCAAAGACGCCGAATAAATAATTAAAAGCGTGTCCGACTTTGCATCATCAAATAAAGACTTAAGAATTTTAGTAAGGTTATTGTCGGCATTTTTAATCACAATAACCCGACGTCCTCCCATCAGAGATTGTGCATTAAATTCGCCGATAAGCAAACCGGCATCAGCGTTCACATCTTCTCCGTTAAGATACACCACCTGAAACGGATCATAAATATCGGGGCTGATAGCCTTTGTCAGATTACGCACATATTCCGACATCAAGCCTTCATTTGAGCCATACACCAGCCAAAACTTAACAGCATTGTCCGGCTTTTTCAAATAGCGGTCTATCTGCGGAGACTTAAATATCACTGGTTGACCCCTGTTTTGTAATAACCGAGTGGAAATAAGCGCCTATGCGCAGAGCAATATCATCACCGATAATTTTTGCAGCATCGGTATCTGCCTTTTGCTCCGCCACGGTTGTTGAATAAGGATTTTTCAAAATATCATAGCTGGTATAGGCGATGCTGTTACTGGTAAAGAGCTTTTTCGTCCCTTCCATCATATAATATGTAACCTTAAAGACCACCATACGACGAGTAGCAGTAATATCTTGACGAAGAGCTTGGTCATAAGAACGCTTGCTTGTCAGTTTAACAAACAAACGATATTTAGGATTCTTAGGCGTTCCTTTCGGAGTCAAAGAATCCAGAAGATTGTTGCGCAGCTGTTGCCCGAAACGATCGGCAATCGGCTCGACCTTAATCTGCTGCATTTCCTCAACAATAGAGGGATTGAAATTTGCATTATAATACCACTTACTTTCGGATTCGCGCTCCACATACAGCGGAGAAAAACCACATCCGGTAATAAGGAACAAGATTAAAATCAGAGCCGATTTCCGCATTCTCATCTCCTGACTAAGCCGCCACAATATTAACAATTTTATTCGGAACGACAATCACTTTACGAATTGTCTTCCCAGCAGTTTGGCGCTGAATATTATCCAAATTGAGTGCCGCTGCTTCAACCTCGTTCTGAGGCGTATCTTTCGGCATTTCGATTGTACCGCGCATTTTACCGTTAAGCTGAACGGCAATTGTCACAACGCTGTCTTCAGCCAAGTTCTTATCAAACTTCGGCCAAGCAGCCATAACCGCCAGCCCCTCATGTCCGAGGCGCGCCCACATTTCTTCAGACAAATGCGGCGTAAACGGACAGAGCAATACAATCAGATTCTCATAAAGTTCAGGTGCAATTTCAGCCTTATCTGACAAATAATTTGTATAAGTCATCAAAGAAGAAACGGCGGTGTTAAACTTCATCTGGTCGATTCTCTCGGTCACTTCTTTAATACACTTGTGCATTGCACGCAAATCTTTTTCGGAAGCAACGGCAGACTTATTTACCTTTTTGAACAAGCCATAAACTTTGTTTACAAAACGATAAACGCCCATCAAACTTTCATCAGACCACATTGCGGTTTGGTCAAACGGCCCGATAAACATTTCATACAAACGGAAGGTATCGGCACCATAAGCATCAACAATATCATCAGGATTAATAACATTGCCGCGTGACTTTGACATTTTTTCGCCGTTCGAAGCCAAAATCATACCATGTGACGTACGTTTTTTATAAGGTTCTTTGGTCGGAACAAGTCCGCAATCATACAAAAACTTGTGCCAAAAACGAGAATAGAGCAAGTGCAAGGTTGTATGTTCCATACCGCCATTATACCAATCAACCGGCATCCAATATTCCAATGCTTCTTTAGAGGCAAATTCTTTGTCGTTGTGTGGATCACAATAGCGTAAGAAATACCAAGACGAGCCGGCCCAGTTTGGCATGGTATCGGTTTCACGACGTGCCTTACCGCCGCATTTCGGACAAGTTGTTTCAAGCCAAGCCCCTGCTTTTGACAAAGGCGATTCGCCTTCATCATTAGGCAAATAATCCGGCACTTCCGGCAAGGTCAACGGCAGCTGATCTTCCGGAATTGGCTGCCAACCGCAATGCTCACAATAAACCATCGGAATAGGCTCACCCCAATAACGCTGACGAGAGAAAACCCAGTCACGCAGCTTATAGTTCACTTTGGCATTACCAAAATTATTTTTAGCGGCAAAATCAATAGCGGCGCGAATACCGTCTTCTTTGTTCATTCCGTTCAAAAAGCCGGAATTAATATGGGCACCGTCTTCTTCCCATGCTTTTTCAGAAATATCGCCGCCTTCCAAAACTTGAATAATCGGCAGATTAAACTTCTTGGCAAAATCATAGTCGCGTTGATCATGCGCCGGCACCGCCATAATCGCACCTGTTCCGTAGCCGGTTAAAACATAATCGGAAATAAAGACCGGAATCAGCGCCCCGTTATATGGGTTTTTAGCCTTAATTCCTTTGAGTTCAACACCGGTTTTAGAATCATCGGCCGTACGTTGCAAATCAGACTTCTTAGCCGTCTCGGCAACATAGTTTTTAATATCTTCCTGATTAGCAAAACGCGGCATCAACTCCGCAACAAATTCATGCTCCGGCGCCATAACCATATAGGTCACACCGAAAGCAGTATCCGGACGCGTTGTAAAGACCTTAAGCTTTTTACCTTCCAGCGGTGTTCCGTCATCAAGACACAGCTCAAAATCAAGCTCAGCCCCTTCGGAACGACCAATCCAATTAACTTGCTGAGACTTAACCCGATCGATAAAATCCAAATCATCTAAATCATTAATCAAACGATCAGCATATTTGGTAATAGCCACCATCCACTGTTCTTTATCACGGCGCACAACCTGAGCACCGCAACGCTCGCAACATCCATTAACCACTTCTTCGTTTGCCAATCCGACTTTACAAGACGGGCACCAGTTAATGGCAATTTTATCTTTATAAGCTAAGCCTTTTTCAAACAGCTTGATAAACATCCATTGTGTCCACTTATAATATTCCGGATCACAAGTGGCAAAACTTCTGTCCCAATCAAAGCTAAAACCGAGCGACTTCAGCTGACGCGTAAAAGTTTCAATATTTTTCTTGGTTGAAACGGCCGGATGAACCCCGGTCTTAATGGCATAATTTTCTGCCGGCAAACCAAAGGCATCAAAACCCATCGGATAAAGAACATTAAAGCCCTGCATTCTTTTCTTGCGCGCAATCACATCAAGCGCGGTATAAGAACGCGGATGCCCGACATGAAGTCCGGCACCGGAAGGATAAGGGAATTCAACCAAAGCATAAAACTTCTCTTTAGACTTATCAATATCAACCTTATAAGCCTTTTCATCATCCCAAATTTTCTGCCATTTCGATTCGATTGTTCTAAAATTATAACGGTCTTCAACATCCCATTGTTTTTGCCATTCCTCAAAAGAGGCGCAACCGTTATAGTGTGCATTTCCTGTCATACTAAAAATTCCTTAAATATTAACGTGTCATAACATCACGATGATACAGTTCTCTGGCCTGCATCAAGATAGCATTTTCGGTTTCAGCGGAGAGTCGGTTATCGACGGTATCGTCAACCCACGCTCCGTTCTTAAGTCGTCTTTTATAAACTTCTGCCTTAAGGCTGTTCGCCTGCAATTTTTGAGAATAGATATGGACCACAACCTTAAACTGCTCATTATTAGAAAACGTCTTCCAGTCAGTAACAATCACACCGCCTTCGGCATCAGATGACGCCAACGGCATAAAAGAAAGTTTATCAAGAGCAGCCTGCCACAAATAAGGATTAACTTTCAGGGCATCAGCCTTCTCAACAACGGCTTCTTGAGTTTGATTTTCCGCAGTTTTTTCATCTCCGAAAGGCCAAACCTCACGCAGATAAGAACATCCGTTTAACATCAACAGTCCGACAAACAAACACAAATATTTTTTCATAGCTCTATCCTCAATAAAAAAATTCTTTGCTATTATAGAAAGCAAATAGAAAAAACTCAAGGGTTTAACTTGCAATTAACCCTAAAAGAACTAAAATAAATTTCAAAAGAAGGAAAAAAGATGACAAACGCACGAGAAAAAACCCTAAAAGCAGTGAATAAATGCCTTGAAGAAAAAGCACTTATGCAAATAGATGCCAAGGAAGAAGATTCCGGCTTTATCAAAATGCTGTCACAAAGCCTGTTTCGCCATTGGGTTGAACTGGAGTCGATTCTCAAACAATATATAAAAAAGCCTCTTCCGCCCAAAGAACAAACGACCAAAACAATTTTATTGCTTGGCGCGGCAGAATTACGCTTTATGCAAACACCGGCCTATGCCGCCATAAACGAATGGGTTGAACTCTGCAAAAAACATGGCGGAAAATTTCAAAGCGGCATGGTCAACGCCGTTTTAAGAAAAGTCGCTGAGCACAAAACTAAGAGCTTAAAACCGGCGCCTTTTTTTCCTGAAAACTTTTTAAAAATATTAAAGCAAGACTACACGCCTGAACAAATCAAAAAGATGGAAGCAGCCGCGCAAAAAGGCGAACCGCCGCTAAACATCACAACCAAGCAATCGCCCGAACTTTGGGCCGAAAAATTAGGTGGAAAACCAATAGCTAACAACAGCATCGCTGTTTTTTCAAAAGGGGCAATAACCGGTTTGGAAGGTTATCAAGAAGGCGCATGGTGGGTACAAGACTTTGCCGCCACTTTGGCCGTATCAACTCTGGGTGATATCAAAACCAAACGGATTCTTGACCTTTGTGCTGCCCCCGGAGGAAAAACGGCACAGCTCATATCTGCCGGCGCCAAAGTAACGGCTCTCGATTCGTCTGCGCCCAGACTTGAAACATTGAAAAAAAATTTAGAAAGATTACATCTAAATACTGAAGGAATTGTGTGTGCAGATGCCGTAAGTTTTTTGCAAAATTATGAGGGCGAAAAATACGACCATATTTTACTTGATGCCCCCTGCTCGGCAACTGGCATATTTCGCCGCCATCCCGAGATTATGCAACATAAAAGCTTATCCGACATCAAAAAACAGGCTGAAATACAGCGTTCGATTTTACAAGAATGCGGCAAAGCCCTAAAGACCGGCGGCTATTTAGTCTACTGCATCTGTTCTCTGGCCAAAGCCGAAGGCAAAAGCCAAGTCCGCCATTTTCTTGAAAAAGACAACAACTTTCAGCTAATAAGCTTGCAAGAAGCCGACATCAAACATCAAGGGCCGGCCTCTCTGCAAGAAGCCATCACGCCGGAAGGCTATGTATCTACGCTAAGCTACATGCTCTCCGAATATGGCGGACTGGATTCGTTTTTTATTGCAAAACTGCAAAAGGTAAAAGAAAGATGATTGCAAACGACACCTCTGCGAAGGAAAAACCGATATACATTCTTGGACTAAACGCCGTGGGGCTATATCTGGCTTCAAAATTCCAACTTGCAGGAGAACGGGTTATTGTCTTAACCGACAAGCGCGATGAAGGCAACTTAGGCGCAACCGACTTTAGCATAAAAGAAGATTCCGGCATCAAAAAAAGCGATATAAGATTCACCACCTCTTTCTGGACCAAAGAGGAAGGCAAACTTGTCATCATTGCCTCCAACCCCCAAGATATAAATGCTGACATATTCCGACTGGGAAAAGAAAAACTGGCACATTGCCCCACGGTTTGCGTTTCTCTGTGCGAAGACATTACCTTGGTAAAAAGAAGTCTGGAAACCAATGTCATACAAGTTTGGTTTGACGGCTGGGTCAACCGCAAAAGCAATCACCTTTTTGCCTATGGCAAAATTCCGGAGCTGATATTTTACACTTTGCCCGAAAAAGCAACATTATACAAACTTGAAAAGCTTTTCGCCCCTTCGGGAATAAAGTTCAATAATGACAATCCCAATGAATCAAAAGAAAAGTTTTATTGCTACATGGGCTGTTCACTGGCCAGCGCCGTCTGTGGCAAAAACATAAATCAAATATTCAAAAACAAAAGCGACACCGCCGTTCTGGAACAATATTTCAAAGAAATCAGCAGCATCTCTGCGGTTGAAAAAAACAACATTTCGGCGGAAAAACTGCTGGAAGGCGCAAAATCTGTTCCGGCCAATTATACTTTTGCCTTAGTAGAAAGCCTAAGCCAAAACCGCAGCGGCGAATACAGCTTTTTCTGCGACTATATTTTGCGCTATTCACGACGCAACGACTGCACGGTAGAGCATTTGGCTCAAGGTCTGAAAAAGATTTATCACACATACCTTAGCATAACCTGATTGTAATAGTTGAAGCCAAAAAGAAAACATAATATAAAATAAGAAGAACAAAAACTATCTTGGGGCAAAAGCGCTTATGGAACAAAGCATAACAGCAATCGCAATCGCCGTAATTCTCAGCTTTTTAATCAGCTTTGTTGGATTAAAACAAATCTCTGCACATAGCGGCAAAGGAACTTTTTGGTTGTTATGGGGAACAATTTTTGCCGGTTGGATAGGACTATACTTTGCACTGCCGCATCAAACAGACTTCATCTCCGCACTTTATGTCTGGGAGCTCCCCGCCTTAGCTGTTATTAGCGCTCTTCTCTATGTCTTGCTCAAAAAATTTCCCAAGCTCGGTTTATTAATAATTTTCCTCGGTGCCGAAATCGCAAGCTTTACTCTTCCGAGCAATGGCATAATATTTGGCGAAGAATTAGACTTTTGGGCCGATAGAGGTTTGTTAATTTTGTTCTGGACGGTTTATGCTTATTGTTTCAGCTGGCTAACCACCACCAACGGCATAACCGGCATTCAAAGTTTAGGAACATTAATCGGCATCGGCGGCCTAAGCTTAATCGGCGCCGCACCGACATTTATAGGGATTATGAGCCTTTGTGCCATAAGTATCTTCTGCGCCTGGCAAATATTTGACAACTATCCGGCAAAACTAAAATTATCCAAAGCCCAAAGCTGGAGCATCGGCTTCATTTTAGGATGGCTAAATCTAAAAGCCGCCACCGAAGGCGCCGGCAGTTGCATACTCTGCTTTAATATGTTTTTCATTTACCAAATCATCATCTGCATCGGCCGCTATTTTATAACCCGTGCCACCAAGGAAAAACTCGCACTAAACACCGATTTTTATCGAATTGGCCTAAGTGAGCTATCCCCGGCCGAAATCACAACAGCCATAAGCAAACTGCTCTTGCTGCTAATCATCTTGGGAGGCTTCGCAGCTTTTTCCCCCAACGGCTATTCTTTACCCTTATTCAGCCTCATCAGCTGCATCTGGTTTTTCCAGCGCCTTTGGCATTGGAAAGAAAACATTCCGACATTAAAAGAAATTCATACAACGATTATTAAAGACATCAAGACCAATGTCGGCACCCTAACTGGCGGAAACAAAATGAAAGACTAATCGCATGAACTTAATCCAAAAGCTTTTCAGTCTGATACATCATCCGCAAAAGGCCAAAGAAAAACCCTTAAACCTTGCAGATTACAAACATATTTATTTTTCAGTCGGAGTTATTGAATTTGCCGACAATGTAGAAAATGATTCCGGCAAAACTTTAGCGCGCCTGATTGGCGAAGCGGATTACTTCAAAAGCTTTTATTACGAATATGATTATCCGCAAAATATATTATCACTTGAAAGCCGCACCATATTTGACCTAATAGACAGAGGACAATCTCTGCTTGATCGCACCAAAGCCGATGTCATCATCTGGGGCAAAAGAGAAGGCGATAAAATCAGGCTAAATTTTCAGACCGGAAAACAATATGAAACCGAGGACAAATCCTTTGTCAGCTTACTGGACAGCCTTTATATTCCGGCCGCATTTTTAGAAAATCCGGCCTTGTTTCCGCCGGCCATCCATAATTTGATAAACGGCGCCATTCTCAGCGCCATCAGCCCTCTTGATGCACAACAAAGAATCTACCGCCGTTACCTTTTAAAACGAACGATTTACAACCTGAGCAAAGACGATTCGGCCAAAAACATGCCTGAGGAATACTTGCCTTATATATTAAATTTTTTAGGCATAATATATCTGAGCTACGCCCATGAAGAAGAAGACGGCAGAAACTTCCGCACCATTAACCAGCTTTTGAATGCGGCCTTAAAAAAACAAGATTTAATCAGCAATCCGATTCATCTGGGCTGCATATATTACCACTTTGGACAATTATACGATTCGGCTTCACAATGCACAACCCGCAATCCGATTAATTACTACCGCGGCGCAATCAGCTATTACCGCCAAGCCCAAAAATATTTAAGCAAATACACTTATGCTTATGACTATGGCTACATATCTTACAAACTGTCAAACTTGTATTATAATTATTGGAAACAAAAAGAGGATTTACAGGCTTTAAGAGACGCTGTTTTTCACCTAAGAGAAGCCGAAAAAATATATACCTTTGCACTATTTCCAACCTTTTGGGCCGAGATTCAGGGTCAACTGGGAAAAATGCTCGCCTTACTGGGCAGCATAACCCACAGCACCGAGATTTCCGAAGTAGCAATAAACAGCTACCGCAACCAACAAAAGGTGGTTACCGAACGTCGCAATCCTCTGGCTTGGGCACATATCCAAGAAGCCATCGGCAACATTCATTATCAACTGGGGCAAAACGGCGGCGGCAATTCTCATTTTGAAGAAGCCATGGAATATTTTCATGATGCATTATATATATACGAAAATATGGAATTAACCGAGAATATCCGAAAAATAACTTCCAGCATTGCCCGCACACAACGCCTGCTGATAAAATAAAAAAAGGGCTGCCCGCAGGCAACCCCGAAACAAAGAAAAAAATTTAAACCGAAACTTTTCCCTTAATCGCCGGATGATACTGATATCCTTCCAGCGTAAAATCTTTAAGCGTAAAGCCATCGATTTCATGAACCTTGTGGTTCAAAATCATCTTTGGCAGAGGATACGGCTCACGAGAGAGTTGTTCTTTCACCTGCGCAAAGTGGTTTTTGTAGATATGAGCATCACCCAAAACATGAATATACTCACCGGCTTCAAGCCCACAGACTTGCGCTAACATCATGGTCAGCAAGGCATAAGAGGCAATGTTGAACGGCACACCGAGAAACATATCACCACTACGCTGATACATCATAAGCGACAGCTTCCCGTCTTGCACATAGCATTGATACATCATATGGCACGGCGGCAAAGCCATATCATCAAGCTGCGTAGGATTCCAAGCCGAAACAATAAGCCGTCGACTGTCCGGCGTGTTTTTGATATCTTTCACCAGCTTTTGCAATTGGTCGATACCAAGGTTATCCCAGTTGCGCCATTGCGCGCCATAGATAGGCCCGAGGTCACCTTTTTCATCAGCCCATTCATCCCAGATATGAACACCGTTATCATGCAGGAACTCAATATTTGTGTCCCCTTTGACAAACCACAACAGCTCGGAAATCACACCTTTCAGAAACATCCGCTTTGTTGTCAGTAGTGGAAATCCTTGCGATAAATCAAACCTCATACTACGTCCAAAAACCGAGCGTGTTCCTGTACCGGTGCGGTCTTCTTTGTCATGACCGTTTTCAATAATGTCTTTAAGTAAATCAAGATACTGTTTCATAAAAAAATAATATTTTAAGAATTAATAATAAAGTGAATTGAACCTAACATACCACCAATTAGACAAAAGTCAACAAAAAAAACCACCTCAAAAAAGCGGTTGCAATCTCAATTGAATTCGGTTATAACCAAATCAATTTTTAAGATTTTGTTTTTAAGGAGTTTTTTTAATGGGGTTTAATTGCGGAATAGTCGGTTTGCCGAATGTCGGAAAATCGACGTTGTTTAACGCTTTAACACAAACGATTGCGGCACAGGCGGCAAATTTTCCGTTTTGCACGATTGAGCCGAACACCGGCCGCGTCGCCGTTCCGGACGAAAGATTAAAACAGCTGACCGAAATTGTAAAACCACGCATGGTCACGCCGACTCAACTTGAATTTGTTGACATTGCCGGATTAGTAAAAGGTGCGTCTAAAGGCGAAGGCTTAGGCAACCAGTTTTTGGCCAACATCCGTGAGGTCGACGCGATTATTCACGTTTTGCGTTGTTTTGAAGACGACAACATCACCCATGTCGAAGGCTCGGTAGACCCCATTCGCGACGCCGACATTGTCGAAACCGAGTTAATGATTGCCGACTTAGAGTCTTTGGAAAAACGCTTTGAACAAACCAAGAAAAAAGCCCAAACCGGTGGTGACAAAGAGGCCAAAATCCGCGCCCAAGTTATGGAACCGATTATCGAAGCTCTTCGCGCCGGCAAACCGGCACGTTCCGCCGCACCGGATAAATCGGATAAAGAGGCTTATAAACAATACGAAATGCTCCAGCTTTTAACCTCAAAACCGGTTTTATACGTTTGCAATGTCGATGAAGCTTCCGCCGCTGAGGGCAATGAGTTTTCTAAACAAGTTGAAGAACGTGCCAAAAAAGAAGGAACCGAAGCGGTCATTATCTCGGCCGAAATCGAATCCGAAGTTGCCCAGCTTGATAATGAAGAAGAGAAAAAAGAATTTTTGGACTCTTTAGGCTTGTCAGAAACCGGCTTAGCCAAGATTATCCGCGCCGGCTACAAGCTTTTAGGCTTGCAAACTTACTTCACTTGCGGACCAAAGGAAGTTCGGGCATGGACTTTTATCAAAGGCTCAAAAGCCCCGCAATGCGCCGGAATCATCCACTCTGACTTTGAAAAAGGCTTCATCCGCGCCGAAACCATTTCCTTTGATGACTTCATCAAATTTGGCGGCGAACAAGGCTGCAAAGAAGCCGGAAAAGTCCGCTCCGAAGGCAAAGACTATGTCGTCCAAGACGGCGATGTCTTACTCTTCTTGTTCAATGTATAAATGGTAAGGCAAAAAAATGCGCTTAGCTTTGTTTCAACCCGACATTCCGCAAAATACCGGCACATTACTGCGGCTTGGGGCTTGTTTGGACGTTGCTCTGGATATCATTGAACCTTGCGGCTTTATTTTTAATGAAAAAGCCATGCACCGCGCCGGTATGGACTATCTGGAACAAGTATCCTACCGCCGACATAATTCTTGGCAAGATTTCTTAGCTTTTCGCCAAAGCCATCCCGAAGAATACGGGCGCTTGGTTTTAATGACCACTCATGCGTCAAATCCTTATACTGAGTTCAGTTTTGCAAAAAACGACATTATCTTAATGGGCAGAGAGAGCGCCGGCGTTCCGCAAGAAGTTCATGAAACTGTTGATGCACGGCTTTTAATCCCGATGAACAAAAACGCTCGTTCGATTAATATGGCGATTTCGGCGGCCATGGTCTTGGGTGAAGGCTTGCGCCAAACCCACCTCTTCCCTCAAGGCTAAGAACCAAAGCATAAATCTTTTATTTGACATTTTTGTCACAAGGTGCTACTTAAAAATCAGAGAATTATTATTTTAGTTATTAATTTATAAAACCTTATTTTTATGACAGCACTTGAATTTTTTATGGGTCTTATTTGCACCTTATTCCTATTGGAATTTATCTATGCCGTTATCAAACGACCATTTCTGAACGACTACAAACGTTCTTTTTGGAAAACGGCTAATGGCTTGTGTATTTTAGTACTTGGCATTTTAAGCTATGTTTATTTTCAAAAAGAAAATGCCCAACAAGCATGGTATTTGGCAATAATTGTGCTTACCGTCATTATGGGGCTAATTAGCAGACATCTTCTTGATGAAAAATTTAACTCCGTTATGTATGGAGAAATTCATCTATTTCGCCTAACATCGTGGCAAAACAATAAAGTGCGAGGAACATTAGCCATTCATAGCACTAAAGAAACTGTTGAAGCGCGGCTCGTATGTCCGCTTTATGCCGATTATCACTATGGTGAAATTATTCCGGTCAGAGTTCTGCTGTGCCATCCGAATGAAATCATTGTTGAACCTGCTGAAAATTAAAAAAAGGAGAGCTTTGGGCTCTCCTTTTTGTTTGACTCTTTAAAATTAAAATGCTACTTGAAAATCAGAGAACTATTATTTTGATTATTAATCTATAAACCTTATTGTTATGGAAACGCTTGAAATTTTTTTGTGGATTATCATTTTAGGAAATCTGGCAAATTTCTTTTATGCACTGTTCAAAACCCCCTTTTGGAACTTTGACAAACAACTTTTATGGAAGTTATGGGTTTTATTTTGTTTTTTCCTTTTGATTGTTTTCAGCATCATTTGTTATTTTCATGATGTATTAAGCAGTCGCTGGATTTACGGGGCAATTGTGTTCGGACTAGGAACCAATCTATATTCTTTATCATTTGTAGAAAACGAGTTTAAAGCCGTTATGGAAAATGAAACTCATTTTTTCAAAGTAGAGAGAATAGAAAGCGGACGAATTTTTGGTGAACTTAATATAGCCAACAAAGACGAGAGTTTTCCGGCAGAGCTGGTTAATGCTTCTCGTCAAAAATACAAAATCGGTGACACAGTGGCCGTAAAGGTCATCGTCTGCACCAGTGATCGGCTAAAAGTTGAACCGGAAACAGCTTAATCTATAGAAAACAAATGCTGCTTGTGTTTTTATTATAAACAACAAAAATTTGATGTTATGAAAGAAGTCGTATTAGAAAATCTCTACCTGATTATTATGTTTCTACTGGTGATTTTATCTTTTGCATATTTTTCCTATTTAAAAAGTAAGTTTAACGACATCTTAAAAAAACAGGAAAAAAACGAAAATAAAATTACCAAACTAAAACATCTGAATGAAAAAATGTGGAGTTTATTTGTTTTAGCATTAAACTATTCTGTTATAAACACCTTTATTTTAACCGGTGTCACTGAAAACTTTATGAAGTACATTCTTCCGGTAATTTTGAGCTTTTACGTCAGCACAAAAATCGGCACAGAATCACACAAGCTGGAAGAACAAATTCCCAAAGAAGAATAAAAACAAAAAAATACAGAGCCCAAACAGCTCTGTATTTTTTTATGAGAAATCAAATATTTTTGCAAAAAAGTTCTTGCATTTTAAACAAATAAGCGGTAAACAGAATTTGCTTTAGAACACCCCTGGAGGTTTTAAGGCACAAAATTTGTTTTTTTAATAAAGGAATTTTAAAAATGGCTGATTTTATTTTTAATGCTAAAAAGCGTGAAACAGCAGGTAAGGGGGCAGCTCGCGCATGTCGTCGTGAGGGCCGTATTCCTGCCGTAATTTATGGTGGAAAAGAAGCTCCGGTCATGATTAGTCTTGACCCTGTTCAAGTTGAAAAAGCTTTGGATATGGCTGGCTTATACAGCTTTGACATTGACGTTAACGTTGACGGTAAAAACTATGCCGTTAAATGTCAGGATGTTCAATTTCATCCGGTTAGCGACAAAGCTATTCACGTCGATTTTCTCAGAAAGTAAATTTTTCATCGTGAAAGTCGTCCACTATGCTTCTCTCGGATGGGCTTTGCGATGATGAATTGCTCATAGAACGGGAGCCAAGCTCCCGTTTTTTTTGAAGGTAAAAAAATATGTTTTTGATTGTCGGTTTAGGAAACCCCGGAGCAGAATATTCAGGCACCCGCCACAATGTCGGATTTATGGCGGCTGATGCTCTGCATGAAAACTATGCGTTCGGAACGTTTAAAAACAAGTTTGACGGCCTCATTGCCGAAGGAAAAATCGGCAATGAAAAGGTTTATTTGCTAAAGCCGCAAACTTTTATGAATCTATCCGGCAATTCTGTCGTTAAAACCGCTTCTTTTTATAAGATTTTACCGCAAAATATTGTGGTTATCCATGACGACATGGACTTGCCGGTCGGCAAACTCAAAGCCAAGCTTGGCGGCGGCGCCGGCGGACATAACGGGCTAAAATCCATTGACGCCGCAATTACACCGAATTACAACCGCATCCGCATTGGCGTCGGCCACCCGCAAGGACACGGCGAAGAAGTTGTAAATTATGTTTTAGGCGGCTTTTCAAAAGCTGATAAAGAAACCATTTTAGCCGAGATTGATATGATAAGCGAAACCCTGCCGACTTTACTGGAAAAAGGCATGGCCGCTTACTCCAACCTCATCGGCCAAAAACAACATTCGTAGAATATTTGCTAGCTTTATAACACTGTATTAGTTGCCCGTTATACGAGTTTTTTCAAAAAGTTTGGAGAATGAGTCGAGTAATAAGATTTAAGGAAGGAAAAAGCGCAGTGTACACAGAAGTACATGAGCATTTTTCCTATCCGCAAAATCTGTATTAATCGGCCATTATACGAGTTTTTTAAAAAGTTCGGAGAATGAGTCGAGTAGTAGGCGTCAAGGGCAAAAGTATCACTGCCGCAAAAGAAAGCACTTGAATGTGCTTTCTTTAAGGATAAGCAATGAGACTTTCCTTTGTTAGAATGCGACAGCTTTCGCAACAAAGGTTTAGTCGGAATTGGTACAAACTAGTACGTGAGGATGGAGGAGACCCGCTAAATCTGTATTAGTTACCCGTTATATAAACTTTGTAAAAGTTTGGAGAACGAGGCAAATAATAAGATTTTAGGGCGACGACACCGCAGCGTACAAAGTAGTACGTGAGGATGGAGGAGACCCGCTAAATCTGTATTAGTTGCCCGTTATACAAACTTTTCCTTGCAAACTCTATCACCATTATTTATACTCACATTGTCGGTTAGAGGTAACCGACGGTGCCTAAACAACACCTACATAATAATAAAATCCTCCGCTTTTGGGCGGAGTACCGCTAATATATTGAATAACGGTGACTGTGTGTAAACAGTTGTTTAGCTCCGCCTGCCTTCTTGGCAGGCTTTGTTTTTACCACAAAATAAAAAAGGAGCTGAAAAAATGGGAATAAAAAAAGAACAAATCATTTATTTAGAAGATAATCGAGCCGAAGTCGGAAAGAGATTATATGAACTTAGACAAGAACACCAATTAAGCATTGATAATATATCAAAAATAAGCGGATTGTCACGCCGCCGGATTAAAAATGTCGAACAAGGCCGAGCTTTTGGATTAAGACGCGTCGCCGTCATCGCCGCCATTTATAATTATAAATTAAAATTTGAACTCATCAAAGCATCTTAAACAAACAAAGAGATTGCAAAACAATCTCTTTGTTTTTAACACGAACTTTTCAAAAAGTTCGGAGAATGAGTCGAGTAATAAGATTTAAGGAAGAAAAAAGCGCAGTGTACATAGAAGTACATGAGCATTTTTCCTATCCGCTAAATCTGTATTAATCGACCATTATACGAACTTTTTTATTCGAGGTCTTCCCCAGTCTCCTGATTAACTCTCTTCGCAGAAAGCTTAACCTTGCCGCGGTTGTCCGTGCCAAGACATTTTACCCAAATTGAGTCACCTTCTTTGTAGAAGTCGGAAACGGAAGCAATGCGCTCATTCTTGACTTCAGAAATGTGAACCAGACCTTCGGTTGTTCCAAGGAAGCGAACAAAAGCGCCAAAATCCATAATCTTGGTAATAACACCATGATAGATTTTGCCTTCTTCCGGCTCGGCAACAATACCGGTAATCCATTCAAGAGCGGCATCACCGTCTTCTTTTTTGAGCGAAGCGATTTTGATAACACCGTCGTCACTGATATCAATTTTGCAGTGCGTTTTTTCAGTAATTTCACGAATAACCTTACCGCCTGAACCGATAACTTCACGAATTTTATCAACCGGAATCTTAATTGCAACAATACGCGGTGCTTTGTCCGAAACATGAGGACGCGGTTCAGAAATAGCCTTTGCCATCTCACCCAAAATATGGATACGACCTTCATGAGCCTGAGCCAAAGCAGTTTTCATAATATCTTTGGTGATTGATGTGATTTTAATATCCATCTGCAAAGCGGTAACACCGTCTTTTGTACCGGCAACCTTGAAGTCCATATCGCCGAGGTGGTCTTCATCACCGAGAATATCGGTCAAGACAGCCACACGCCCGTCATCTTCCTTAATCAAGCCCATAGCAATACCGGCAACTGGTTTAGCCATTGGCACACCGGCCGACATCAAAGACATTGTTGTTCCGCAAACCGTTGCCATTGAAGAAGAACCATTTGATTCCAAAATTTCAGAAACAACGCGAACGGTATAAGGGAAAGTATCTTTATTTTTCGGCATCATCGGGTGAATAGCACGCCAAGCCAATTTTCCGTGACCAATTTCACGACGTCCGGGGCTACCGATACGACCACATTCACCAACCGAGAACGGCGGGAAGTTATAGTTCAGCATAAAGTCTTCTTTATATTCTTCCATCAAACCGTCAACAATTTGAGCATCTTCGCCCGTACCCAAGGTTGTAACAACCAAAGCCTGAGTTTCACCACGAGTAAAGATAGCTGAGCCATGAGCCATCGGCAAAACATCAACTTCGCACCAAATCGGACGAACGGTTTTGGTATCACGACCGTCAATACGTTTGCCGGTTGTCAAAACTTTTTCACGAACAACTTTGTGCATCAATTTTTCGATAGCATCTTGAGCAAACTTTTGTTCAAACTCATTTTCCGGATCAAGGGTTGCCTTAAACTCTTCAGAAGCCTGAGCAACAAGCTCACCGCGTTTCAGTTTATCGGTTTCTTTGAAAGCTTCTTCAAACTTAGAGATAAAGCCTTTTTCAAGCTTGTTGTAGAGTTCATCAAACTCCGGCGGGAATTTCGGCATTTCCCAACGCGGCTTTCCGGCTTCTTTAACCATTTCGTTAATCATGGCAATAACCGGCTGGAAGTTTTCAAATCCGAACATAACCGCGCCAAGCATGGTTTCTTCGGACAACTCCTGAGCCTCAGATTCAACCATCAGCACACCTTCGGATGTACCGGCCACTGCCAGCTCAAGTTCAGATTCTTTTTGCTGTTCAATTGTCGGGTTCAAGATATATTCACCATTTTTATAACCGATTTTAGCAGCACCGATAGGCCCGAGGAACGGAATACCCGAAATTGCCAAAGCGGCGGAAGCGGCAATCATCGCCACAACGTCGGAATCTGTCTGCTGGTCATGAGAAAGAACGGTACAAATAACTTGAACTTCATTTTTAAAAGCATCCGGAAACAGCGGACGAATAGGTCTGTCAATCAAGCGAGAGATAAGCACTTCGCGCTCGGAAGGCTTGCCTTCGCGTTTCATAAATCCGCCGGGGATTTTACCGGTAGCATAATATTTTTCTTGATAGTTAACGGTCAAAGGGAAGAAATCCTGATCGGGCGCAGCCTCTTTTGCAGCACAAACGGTAGCCAAAACCGTTGTTCCGCCATAAGTAGCCTCAACGGCACCGAGAGCCTGCTTCGCAACTTTACCTGTTTCCAACACCAATTTTCTGCCGCCCCAATCCAATTCTTTGCGGCAAATATTCAATTCGACCATATTTCAAACACCTTTCATAACATCTTTAACATCTTTATAAACCTCACCCTGACTTGGTCATAAAAGTCACGGGATTTTTAATAAAGCATAATAATTAAAACAAAAGCCCCGAGGGGCAAAAAAGCGCTTGGAAGAAAGAGCCAAAAGCTAAAAACTTTCTTTGCCGCTAAAAGAAAAACGGCCTCTTCCCTCCAAACGCCAAAAGTCTCTTACTTACGCAGATCCAGCTTTTTAATAATGTTCTGATATCTGTCGCTGTTTTTAGCTTTAAGATAGTCGAGCAAGTGACGACGACGGCTAACCATCTTCATCAAGCCCAAACGAGAGTGCAAATCTTTGTTATGAACATTAAAATGTTCAATAAGTTTGTTAATACGAGCGGTCCAAATAGCGATTTGAACTTCCGGAGAACCGGTATCATTCGGATTCAAACCAAATTTGCTGACAATATCTTTAACTTCATCTTGACTAATCGACATCTGTATATTTCCTTTTTTTAATTTTAAAGATTAAACACACGAACGGGAGCAATTCTGCGCTCCTCGATTCGCACCACGGCCACCGGCTTTCCCTCACAAACGGCAACCGCCTCTTGCCCGACAAGCTTTTGAACATCAAAAGCCTTTGGCGAGAGCGCCTGCCCGAGTTTAAGCTTAGCGGCCTCAACTTCCGAAACAGCAATAACCGTGATGTCGCACAGAAATGTTTCTATCGGAAGCAAAACTTCATTTAGGGCATCACCATACACCATATTTTCTAAATTTTCCAGTAAAATTTTATGTCTAAGGTCAAATTGCCCGCATTTTAAACGCCGAAGCTCCTGCAAATAGCCCAAAGTACCGAGTTTTTGAGCAATATCATGTCCCAAAGTGCGCACATAAGTTCCTTTTGAACAAACCACGCGAAACTTTGCCCGATTCGCCGGCAGAATTTCGACAAGTTCAAGCTCAAAAATTTCAACCTCGCGCGGCGGAATAGAAAAGTCAACCCCTTTCCGCGCCAAATCATAGGCTCTCTGCCCGTTTATTTTAAGAGCGGAATAAGCCGGCGGCACCTGCATGATTTTGCCTAAAAACGCTGGCAAAATATTAAGAATTTCTTCTTGCGTCGGAATTTTATCACAGCGCTTAATAATTTCACCGTCAGAATCATCGGTATTAGTCGCGGCCCCCCACTGCACCACAAATTCGTATTCTTTAACCCCGTCGGTTACAAACGGCAAAAGTTTTGTCGCCTCACCGAAAGCAATCGGCAAAACTCCGGTAGCAAAAGGATCAAGTGTTCCGGCATGCCCGTTTTTCTTTGCCTTAAAAATACGTTTTGTACGGCGCACAACCTCGGTTGAGCCCATTCCGCGAGGTTTATCTATAATCAACCAACCGTTTATGTCTTGCCCCTTATGTTTCATTCCAAAATTCCGTAACATTAAAACCTTATACCGAAGGTGATAAAGGATAAACCGCCCCCTGTCAACTGATTTAAAACCAAAAAAAGCCCTGCATAAGCAGAGCTTTTTCTTAATCTAAAGAAGCAACCGGACAGGCAAAGTAGGCATTAAGCTTTCCGCTGGCCTCAAGATTATCAGGACTTCCGGAAAAATAAACTATTCCGGCTCCTCTTCCGAGTCCACATTCGTTGTCTGTCCACAAAATATCATGAGGACAAAGTGGTTCAAACCCCATTCTTACACGCTGAATATTAATCTGCGTCAAGCGTGGTCGAACCTCAACCAGCCAAAAATGCCGATCACCGCAAGAACATTTCTTACCAAGAATAGTTTGTTCTTCGCAATATTTTCCGGACTCAAACCAATCTAAATGATCAGTCGAATGGTTAATAAAAACAGCCTTTCCCGCAATAATCAAGGCCTTTGGCTGCACGCCTTGTAAAGGAAACCATGAACGTTTATCATTCTCATAAATAACTTCAAACGAAAAACGTTCTCGAGGCCCACCCTTTTTTACAAAATATCCGCCAAAATAATGGGCAACTTCTTCCGGAGATATATCTGCATCCTTCATGAGAGCAAAAATCCGATCTAAAACTTCTTTTTTTTCCATATAAGTATAATTATTAAATTTGACATCATAATAAAAAAAACAAAAAAAGACTAAAATATTATTAGACAAAAGTCAACAAAAAAACGATATCCAAATCTGTATTAGTCGACCATTATACGAACTTAAAACTGGGGATAATAGTACAGATAGAGGCATTTCTAGCTGCGAGAAAAATTTTAGTGTACACAAATAGTACATGAATTTTTCGAGACAGCGTAAAATACCTCTAGATGACTTTTCAAAAAGTTTGGAGAATGAGTCGAGTAATAAGATTTAAGGAAGGAAAAAGCGCAGTGTACACAGTAGTACATGAGCATTTTTCCTATCCGCAAAATCTGTATTAGTCGACCACAGAGTAAACTTTTAAAGGGTTGGAGCTATCTCCTCCACCTCATAACACTCAATAAAATCACCAACTTGAATGTCGTTGTAGTTTTCAAAACTCATACCGCATTCATAACCGGATTTTACTTCACGGACGTCTTCTTTGAAACGTTTGAGCTGCGCAAGAGCACCATCGTGAATAACAACGTTATCACGCAACAGGCGAACTTTTGCGCCACGTTTAACATAACCTTCGGTAACCATACAACCACCGACTTTACCAACACCGGTAATATTAAAGACATTACGAATTTCGGCATAACCGATAATCTTTTCTTTAAGTTCGGGGGTTAACATTCCTTCCAGCGCTTTCTTAATATCATCAACCACATCATAGATAATGGAATAATAACGAATATCAACGCCGTCTTGACGAGCAAGATCACGCGCATGCGGAATAGCACGAACGTTAAATCCGATAATAAAGGCATTTGAAGCCTTTGCCAAGGTAACATCTGAATCCGAAATCGGACCTACGGCAGAGTGCAAAATCTGAACACTGACTTCATCATTAGAGAGTTTTTTGATGGTACCTTCAATCGCTTCGATAGAGCCTTGAACATCAGCTTTGATAATAACCGGAAGATGTTTAACTTCACCGGACTTAATCTTATCAAGCATTTGCTCCATAGCTGATTTTGCGCTCTTAACCAGCTTTGCATCGCGCTCTTTGCGAATACGATAATTGGTAACTTCTTTGGCTTGGGCCTCATCTTTAACAATAACAAAATCATCACCGGCGGCCGGTGTTCCTTGCAAACCAAGAATTTCGACCGGTGTTGCCGGACCGGCTTCGGTAACTTTTTTGCCGTTTTCATTAAACATAGCGCGAATATGGCCCCATTCTTTTCCGGCAATACAAATATCGCCGACACGAAGCGTGCCGTTTTGAACCAAAACCGTAGCCACAGAACCACGACCTTTTTCCATTTTAGCTTCAATAACCGCTCCTTGTGCCAAACGGTTTGGATTAGCTTTCAAATCAAGGATTTCAGCCTGCAGCAAAATTGCTTCGACCAACTTGTCGATATTAATTCTCTTTTTGGCAGAAACCTCGGCGCACAAACTATCACCGCCCATTTCTTCAACGGCAATTCCGTGCTGCAGCAAAGCTGTTTTAACTTTCATCGGATCTGCACCGGGCAAATCAATTTTATTAATTGCCACCACAATCGGAACCTCGGCGGCCTGAGCATGACGAATAGCCTCGACGGTCTGCGGCATAATACCATCATTAGCAGCCACAACTAACACAACGATATCCGTAACTTTTGCACCGCGAGCACGCATTTCGGAAAATGCTTCATGCCCCGGCGTATCAATAAAGGTAATTTTTTTACCACCGGCAACTTCAATCTGATAAGCACCGATATGCTGGGTAATACCACCGGCTTCACGGGCGGCCACATTGGTTTCGCGCAAAGCATCAAGCAGAGATGTTTTACCATGGTCAACGTGTCCCATAACCGTAACCACCGGTGCTCTGGGCTGCAAATCTTCAGCCTTGTCTTCCGGTCCGGTCAAACCTTGCTCCACATCACTATCTGCCACACGTTTAACCTTGTGTCCAAATTCTTCAACCACAATTTGAGCCGTATCAGCATCAATCGGCTGATTAATCGTTGCCATAACCCCGAGAGCCATCAGTTTTTTAATAACTTCGGCACTCTTTTCTGCCATACGGTTAGCCAGTTCCTGAACAGTAATAATTTCAGGAATAACAACTTCTTTTACAATTTTTTCAGCCGGCTGTTGCGGCGCTTGTTGGGGCTTGGGCTGTTTTTTCTTAAAACGACGACGAGGTGCTCCGTAGCCATAATCATCGTCATCATCATCCATTGCGCCCATAACATTATGAAGATTAACTTTGCCGCCGCGGCGTTGCGGTTCAAAGCTGCGCTTCATAATTTTCTTGCGTTCTTGTTCAAAAACCTCTTCTTTGCTTAAAGATTTTCCGCCTTTTTGAGAACGATAAGCGCCCTCATCATCACTATCTTCTTCATCGTCAAAATCACGAGTTTTTTTGTCTTTAGCCTTTGCAACCGCACGTTCTTCCGCCACAGCCGATTTTTCAGGATTAATCTCAGCCTGAGGCTCAAGCTGTTGGACCGGTTTGTTTTCAGCTTTTTGCTGGCTCTGAGCCTTTTCTTTTTCTTGTTCTTCAGCTTGTTTTTGAGCTTTAAGAGCCTCTTCTTGCTCGCGACGCAACTGGCGTTGACGTTCTTTTTCTTCTTCTTCAAGACGACGTTTTGCCTCATGCTCTTTTGCTTCGGCAATCAGTTTAAGCTTAGCAGCGGTAGCATCATCAATCTGCACTTTTGGTTCTTCTTTTTTTGCGGCAGAAATAATTCTTTTTTTGCGCACCTCAACCTGAACGACCTTTTTGCCGTCATTATGGCTTTTAGCGCCATCACCCACATTTTTAAGGGTAAGGGTAGACTTCCCTGATAATGTCAATCTGCTTTTTGCACTATCTTCTGTCATTAATATCTTTCTCCATATCGTCTTTTTAATTTATGCATTTATAAACTGCTCATAACGTTTTAGTTCTCTATAAACAGCCTTTGCCATATCGCCTTTAAGCAAAGCGGCATGAACTGTATTAACCTTATCCAGTGCCTTGTCCAACTCCTCAACAGTAAATAAATCAAAAATTTCCAAATCACCGGCAACGGCCAAAATCTTTTGATGACCATCATCGCCGGCATCACCTGCCTCTAACAAAAAAGCCGCTTTATTTTTCACAATCGCCTCTTTAACTTTTTCAAAACCGGCAACAAATTGTCCGGCTTTACGAGCCAAATTCAGCATATCAAAGCATTTTTTCTTCAACAAAGCCTCAACCATTTGAACAAGAGCATCTTCCTCATGAGCTTTTCCCTTTGTGACTTTAGCAAAAAGATGCTTATTTACGGCTGTTTCGAGCAGTTTTTTTGAATTAGAAACATAGATACCCTTACCTGCCAGTTTTTTATAAAAATCGGGCACCACCGTATTGCCGTTAACCAACACAAAACGGAGCATATCGGTCTTAGACTTTATCTCGCCGCTGGCAATACATTTTCTAAGAATATCTTTTTCCATTATGTTTCACCTCAAAAGCCGCCAAAGCGGAGAAAAGCCATTACAGCTTTTCTCCGTCAGAAGCATTTTCCTCATCAGTAAACCAGTGCTCACGGGCTTCCATGATGATTTTATTGGCCTCGGTTTGAGAAATAACATTTTCACCGAGCATTTCAATAAGCTCATCGGCCGCCAAATCACCCAGATCATCAAGAGTTTTAACACCTTTTTCAGCAAGGGTCAAAATCATATCTTGGTCCAAACCATTGATACCCATAAGCTGATCGTCAATACCGAGAGACTTTTTCTTATCGGCAAATTCGGCATCGCGCTTAGCCACAAATTCTTTTGCACGATTCTGCAATTCTTTAGCCACATCTTCATCAAAACCTTCGATTTCAGAAAGCTCTGACAAATCAACCAAAGCAATCTCATCAACGGTAGAAAAGCCTTCGGCAATCAAGAGATGCGCAATCATCTCATCAACATCCAAAGCCTCCATAAAGCGCTGAGAACGAACCTTGTTTTCATTAGAACGACGCTCTTGCTCTTGTTCTTCGGTCAAAACATCAATATCGCAACCCAAAAGCTGAGAAGCAAGCTTTACATTCTGACCGCGACGACCGATAGCAATAGAGAACTGGTCTTGAGCCACAACCGCTTCAATACGATTATTTTCCTCATCAAGAACAACTTTTGTAACTTCTGCCGGAGCTAAAGCGCTGACAATATACTGTGCCTTGTCTTCAGAATAAGGAACAACGTCGATTTTTTCACCTTGGAGTTCATTAACCACCGCTTGAACTCTGATACCGCGCAATCCGACACAAGCGCCGACGGCATCAACCGTCATATCATCTGCCTTAACGGCAATCTTAGCCTTTGATCCCGGATCACGGGCAACCCCCATAATTTTAACAATCCCGTCATAAATTTCCGGAACTTCTTGGGTAAAGAGCTTAGCCATAAATTCTGGGCAAGTACGAGATAAAAAGATTTGCGGACCTTTGTTTTCGCGACGAACGTCAAGAACATACGCACGAATACGGTCGCCATTCTTAAACTTTTCTCTCGGAATAATTTCATCACGACGCAAAATAGCCTCGGTTTTACCAATATCAAGAATAACATTGCCAAACTCGATTCTCTTAACCGTACCGTTAACAATTGTACCGATTTTTTCTTTATATTCTTCAAACTGCTTATTGCGTTCAGCTTCACGAACTTTTTGTACGATAACCTGTTTTGCGGTTTGAGCGGCAATACGACCAAAATCAATCGGCGGAAGAGCATCAACCAAAAAATCACCGACTTTAGCATCAGCTTTATAATTTTTTGCCAATTTCAAAGGCAACTGAGCCGCTTCATTTTCGATAATGGCATCATCAGCCACAACTTCACGATAACGAGACAAAGCAATAGCACCGGTTTTGCGGTCAATTTTAGCGCGAATATCATGCTCTGCACCATATTTAGAGCGAGCACCTTTTTGAATGGCAACTTCCATTGCCGTAAACACATCTTCGCGGTCAATATTTTTTTCACGAGCCACAGTATCGGCAACTAAGATAATTTCCGGTCTCGGCATGCTTTCCATATTTTCCATTATTAAATCCTCATTATTTGTAAAAGTTATTGTAAATCAGAATTTTCTTGTGCATCGGCAAATTCTTGCAACAACGCATCGGTAATTAAAATTTTGGCCTTTGCCACATCAGCAAAAGGAATGGCATAAACTTTGTCATCCATTTCAAAAGAGATAACACCTTTATTATCAATAGAAATAATTTTACCCTTAAAGCGCTTTCTCTTCTCAATTTCGCAAGAGGTTTCGATTTTCGCCTCATATCCGACAAAACGCTTAAAATGTTCCGGCTTAGTCAATGGGCGATCAATTCCCGGAGAACTGACCTCTAAAGAATATTGACTTTCGATAGGATCTTTATCATCGAGCACATCAGACAAGGCACGACTAACTTTGGCACAATCATCAACCGTAATATTTTTCCCGTCTTTGCGATCAATCATAACCTGCAAAGTCGGATTTTTAGCGCCTACCGTCAAAACCCGAATAAGCTCATAGCCTTCTTTTTCAACAACGGGCTCAATTAAAGAATAAAGCGGATGTTCCTGCATAAGGGCGATTCCTTTTAACTAAGTTAACAAAAAAGCGGGGTTTTTTGACCCCACTTTCAAACTAATATTCCCAACTATGTCAACCTTATACCATAAATTTTTAAAAAATCAAGCACAAAATAAAAAAAGCCCTGCACAAAGCAGAGCTCTAAAAACTCATTTCAGTTTTATAACCGGCCGCACCTTATAAAACAAAAGTGTATCAGAAGGCATACTGCGCACACGGTGAAAACCAACAATCCCCATACTATATTCGGCTCTTTCTTTTTGATCAAACCAATAAGGCGCGTCAAAAACGATCGGCTTAAAGCCAATTAGCGCGGCCGTCTTGTTAAAATCTTCCAATGACCTTTCTAACAAAGCATTCCAAGCACGCTTACTCCCCATAGAAATACAAAAAGATTTAAAGCGCAAAGACTTGCAATGCCGTCGAGCCGACGATAAGAGCATCCTTTTTGATGCCGCATCCATAAAAGCAAACTCACCGACAACAATAGCAACAGGCCTAAGACCATTTTTCAAAGGTGCCAATGATTGACACCCATTTTGATAAAGAACCGGCAACGGAAATTGAATATTATCATTATCCATAAAAATAAAATTTAAGAATTATAAATAAAAAAATACAAATCGCTAATTTGGGATATAAAGCAGGATTAGACAAAAGTCAACAAAAAAAGATTATCCATCTTCCAATCGTAATAAAACAGAAACACTGACCAACGCCGTAATCAAAATCGGCGTCCACACAGCCATAAACGGCGGCAGATAAGAATTAAGCCCAAAGGCATAAATAACCTGCGACGCAAAATAAACCACAAAGCCGGATACAATACCTCCGACAATAAGAAACAAGACACCGCCTTTGCGCATATTCGGACGCAGAGCAAAAACCGCGGCCACAAGAACCATCGCACAAAGCATAAACGGTGACGCCAACAACGACAAATAGCGCATTTTGTGCTTAACGGCCGAGAAGCCTGACTTTTCATAGAACCGGATAGTATCCGGCAAATCCCAAAAAGAAATTGCCTCCGGATCCACAAAATTTTCTTTTATTCTATCCAGATTTATTGATGTTTTATAAGAAACTTTGTTCAAGTCAATACGCGGTTTTCCGGTTTCAAAAACCTTAACATCTCTGAGCTCAAACTTCTGATCTTTCAGCACCGCCATAAAAGAATTAAGCTGGCGCAAGATTTGAGAATCCCGATCAAGCTCCAAAATATCCACATCATAAAGATAAAGTGTATCTTCATCTTGTTGATGGACTGACTTTGCCTCCAAAACGAGCACCCTGTTTTCATCAACCGCTTCTCTGATCCACAAACCTTTGTTCGAAAAAAGAACTGCTTTCGGATTTTTTGTTTTCAAACGATAATCAAGAGTTTCAAAAATCTCATTCATATAAGAGGCCACCGGATTAATCACCGCCACATTAATAACCCCGACCATAAACACGGCAAACAGCACCGGCGCCAAAAAGCCCCAAACGGAAACACCGGCCGCCCGCACAATCACAAATTCGCTGTTTTTGCTCAAACGCCAAAAAGTAGCCATCGCCGCAATCATCATCACAAACGGAAACACCATTTCCAAGGTCTTTGGCAGCTTCATAATCACCAGTTGAATAACAAAACCGGCAGAAATATCCGGCCGATCAGCCACACGACGCAGCATATCAATCATCTCAAACATAAACACAATACCGATGACCATCAGCAATACGGACAGAAAGTTCCATATTATCTGCTTCATCAAATAGCGACCGAGAATTGAGTTTGGGTTCATAAAACTACGCCTTACAAAATCATCATTAATTGTTGCTAAGATAAACAAAAAGAAAAATCTTCGCAATCAAAAAATAACAGCTAAAGCAAATTCATGGAAAGATAGCGCTCAAAAGCATCCGGTAAAATAACCACAATATTTTTATGCTTAAAGACTGGGCGCTCTGCTAATTTAACCGCTGTACACAAAGCCGCACCGGCAGAAATCCCGATAGAAAGCCCCTCAAGCCGCGCCGCTAATTTGAGCATTTCAACAGCCTCTTCATCGCTCACGTCAAAAACCTCATCAACCAGCTCCGGATTATAAAACTTTGGCACAAAGCCGGCACCGATTCCCAAAATTTTATGAGCTCCGGCTTGACCTCCGTTCAAAACCGGACTAGACAATGGCTCTACCGCCGCCACATACAAATCAGGATTACAACTTTTTAGCGCTGAGGCAATACCGGCTATTGTGCCGGCGGTTCCGACCGCACTGACAATCGCATCGACATTTCCACCGGTTTGTTCCATAATTTCCATACTGGTACCCAAACGATGAGCATTCGGATTAGCCTCATTTTCAAATTGCTTAAGCAAAATCACATTCGGATTTTTCTCGGCAAGAATGGCAGCTTTGTTAATAGCGCCGGTCATTCCGTCTTCTTTCGGCGTCAAAATAACTTCTGCCCCAAACAGTTTCATCAGCCCAATTCTTTCGGCGGACATATTTTCGGGCATGGTAATAACCAGTTTATACCCTTTCGCTGCACACAAAGCCGCCAATCCGATACCCATATTTCCGGAAGTTGCTTCAACAAAAACCGAATTTTCATGAACCAGACCGGATTTTTCCGCCTCTTCAATCATGTTAAGAGCGGCACGGTCTTTGATTGAAAAAGCCGGATTATAAGCCTCACATTTTGCCAAAATATTAGCTTTAAGATTAAAATGTTTCATCAACCGGTTCATTTTCAGCATCGGCGTATGACCAACCATTTCCGCCACGGAATTATAAATTTTATGCATAGTTTCCTCTAATTTGTTCATAAAGCGCAAAATAAACTTCTTTTATCGACGCTTTTTGTTATGATAAGAACACTATAAAGGAAAATACTAAATAAATGATAAAATTCAAAGCAAAAATAGCATTAACCGCCATAGCTTTGCTCCTAAGCCCGACCGCCCAAGGAACAAGCCTTGATGAGATATATCGCGACGTTATTCGCTCAGATAACAGCGGCTACCTCCCGATATATGTAAAAAACCGCAATGCGCCGCAATTTTTGCTTGATGAAGAAAAGCTCAAAGAAGCCCAAGATGTTCCGCCTGTTGTGGCCGAGCCGCAAAAAAACATGGTAATAGACTTTGAGGACTACCGCCTAAAAAGAGAACAAGCAGAAAAAGCTAAAACACAACGCTGGCTCAAAGCCATAGACGCGGTAAAAAAGAACAATGTCACACCGATTGACCTTCATGAAATTGAGATAAGAGAAGAAGCCTCTGACCCAACGGCCACCGAAATTTTAGCTTTTATGTATGCACGCGGCATCGGTGTTAAAATGAACCTTGTAAAAGCCTTCAAACTATATCGCAAAGCAGAACAACTCAATGTTCCCAATGCAAAAGACAACGCTATAAAAGTCTATAAGGTTATGACCCCCGACCAGCGCGCCAAGCTCAACACATCTCAAAAAAATTAAACATCATTCGGCTAAAGCCTTCAGCGCCATTTTATGAATAAAATTAAGCTTTACTTTTTGCTGCAACACATCATCAATCGCCACCCATTGAGCAAAGCCGTTCTCCGGTGTTTTCCACTTTTCCTGTGCCACATCAAACCGAAAAGATGAAACATCATAAAGCATAAACTTTTGCTTATAAATATAAAAAGTCCCTTCCGGAGGTTCATCATCGGCAAAATACCGCACCACCTGTTCAAAATCTTTTTCATAATGGCCGAGCATAATTTCGATCCCTGTTTCTTCATAAAGCTTTCTGAACAAACAGTCGCGCACATTTTCTTTTCTTCGACAACTTCCGCCCGGAAATTCCGCAACATCATAATGAGGCGGATAAGTCAGCAAAAGGCAGCCGTCTTTCACCAACAAAGCAAAAAAACCTTCTTTTTCAGAGGGAATCGCCGCCTCACAATAATGCTCGCGTCCGTGACGATCGAAAAAAATCAAAGAATCATCCATTTTTTGCTTCTCTGCGCAAAGCTTCAACAAATTCTTTCAAACCAGTCTGACGCACCCGCTTCATTCTCTCGCCCGAAATAATTTTTTGCACTTTTAAGACGGTTTCGTTCAAATTAACGTTCACAATCACATAGTCAAACTCATCCCAATGGCTGACTTTATCGTCAAACTGCGCCATTCTTTTAGCAATAACCTCAGCAGAATCTGTTCCTCGCCCCACCAAACGCCGGCGCAATTCCTCAACCGAAGGCGGCAAAATATAAATCGTGACCACATCATCGGGGGCTTTTTTCTTCATCTGACGCGCACCGACCCAGTCCATATCAAACAACACATCTTCCCCGACATTAATAAAGCTGTCCACTTCACGGCGAAGCGTTCCATAACGATGCCCATATTGAGAATCAACATGCTCATAAAAAGCATCTTCGGCAATCAGCTTGTCATATTCCTCATCACTTAAGAAGTAGTAATCAACACCGTCGACCTCACCTTCACGCTTGGCACGCGTTGTTGCGGAAACCGAAAACTTAATATGCGGGTCTTGCGCCAAAACTTCTTTGCAAACAGCTCCTTTGCCGGCACCGGAAGGTCCTTCGATAATAAACATCGCACCGCGGCGAACTTTTTTAAGATAATCAATAACATCAGCCATAGTTTTTACTCCATATTTTGCACTTGTTCGCGCAGTTGTTCAATCAAAGCCTTAAGCTCCATACCAAAATTCGTAAGTGTTATATCCATTGACTTTGAGCAAGTTGTGTTTGCCTCACGATTAAGCTCCTGACAAAGAAAATCAAGCCGTCTTCCGGCCGGCTGCGACGATTCTAACAACTCGGCAAAAGTCTTCATATGCGCTTTAAGGCGATCAATTTCTTCTCTTATATCAGCACGCGTTACATAAAGAACAATTTCTTGAGCCAAACGCTCTTCGGACACGGCCGGCAAGTCACCGCTAAGCTCAGCCACACGACTTTGCAACCCTTCTTTAATTTTCTGAGGCAGTTTCTCAAACAAAACTTCTATCTGCCCAACAATTTTATTAATCTTCGCGCCGATTTCAAGCAACGCCCCCTTAATTTTTTCACCTTCGGCAAAACGTGCTTCTTTAAGCTTTTCACAAGCTTTCACAAAGCTGTCTTTAAGAGCCTTTTTCAATTCTTCTATCTGATTGTCATCAAGACGTTTGTCGGCAAAATCAATCACCTGAGGCAAAGCCAAAAGCTCGCCCAAAGACGGCGCCCGAAACTTATCGCCATATCGAGCAGCTACTGCATCAGCCGCCTCTGCCAGCTGATTAAGCAAGTCAACATTCACCTGCAGCTGTTTTTCCAAAAGCTGCGAATTCAGCTCTAAAAAAACACTGACGCTCCCGCGAGAAAAATACCCTGCCGCAATTTCTTTAAGCTCCAAAGATAAACTATCTAAAAAGGCCGGCAACTTAAACTTGATATCCAAATTTTTACCATTCACGCTTTTTATTTCAAAAGCCCAGTCATATTTAAGATTTGCAATATCGGCCTTTCCCTCAACACGGGCAAACCCTGTCATACTAGCAATGTGCAAAACCGCTCTCCTAAGATTTCATTTTTCAGAATTATAGATTAAACTGAATAAAAAATATTTCAATAAGGAATTTCAAAAATGACTGACACATCAAGACAAGATAATATCCTCATCACCGGCGCCAGCAGCGGCATCGGCGAAGCATTAGCAATGCATTACGCCAAAACCAGCGCCCAAAACCTATATATTTGCGGCCGCAATCAAGAAAGATTGGAAGAAGTCGCCCGCAAATGCAAAGAACTCGGCGCCGAGGTCGAAAGCAAAATTCTTGATGTAACAAACAGAGAAGAAATGAAAAACTGGATTGAAAGCTGCAATCAAAAATCACCGTTAAACATCGTTATTGCTAACGCCGGCGTCGGCACGGTTAATGAAACACCGGATTCGATATACAACACCTTTAACATTAATTTGTTTGGCGTTTTAAACACAATTTTGCCAACCGTTGAAATCTATCGTCAAAATCCGTTGACTTCAGCTTCTCGCCGCCCAACCATTGTATTGCTCAGCTCTATTGCCGGTTATCATGGCTTGGCCACCTGCCCCTCATACAGCGCCAGCAAAGCCGCTGTTAAAGCTTATGGCGAAGCTTTGAGGGTCAAGCTCAAACCCGAAGGTATTAATGTCAATGTCGTCTGCCCCGGATTCGTTCGTTCACGCATTACCGACCAAAATACTTGCCCCATGCCGTTTTTCATGGAAGCACCGGAAGCAGCCAAAGCCATCGCCGAAGGCATCAAACAAGATAAAGCGATTATTTCTTTCCCGTTTCCGTTGCGTTTTGCCGCATGGTTTGGATCGATTCTGCCAAACTGCATCAGCGACTTTATCTATGCCAAACTCCCCTATAAGGCTTAAGATTTATCAGGATTTTTGACCGCACGTTTTTGCAAAAGATAAAGCACCAACAACCCCGGAACAACCATCAACGAGGTAATGGAAAAAAACATCGGCCAACCGACTAGTTCGACCATTTTTCCCGAGGTTGCCGCCACTGCGTCGCGTGCCAAACTCATTAGGGAAGACAACAACGCATATTGCGTTGCGGTATAAGCCACGCTGCATAAAGACGAGAGATAAGCCACAAAAGCGGCCACACTCATACCACCGGAAATATTATCAAGGGTAATACAACCGGCCAACATCCAAATATTATGCCCGGCATAAGCCTGCGCCACAAAGACCAGCGTCGTCACCCCTTGCAAAATTCCGCAAATCCACAAAGAGCGAAACAACCCGCACCGACTAACCACAATACCGCCGATAATTCCGCCCAAAATTGTTGCGCCCATACCAAAAAACTTTGACACCGAAGCAATCTCTATCATCGAAAATCCCATGGCTTTGTAAAACACATTGGCCATCGGCCCCATATAGGCATCACTCATTTTATAAAGAAAAACAAAGAGCAAAATAAGCTTCCAGTCCGACCGCCTCATAAAATCGGCAAAAGGCGCTATAACCGCTTTTTGCATAAAAGCAATAAAGCGCTCACGCCGCGACCCGATAACCTTAATCTCATGAAATTCTGCGTCTTTGCATGGTTCTTTAGCCAGCAATATCGTAAAGATTCCAACCAACGCACCACCGGCCATAATCAAATAAACCTCTTGCCAAGATAAGAATGAGGCCAGCCATAAGGCTACCGCACCGGAAAACAACATTCCCAAACGATAGCCCAAAACAAAGATAGCCGCGGCCGCTCCTTGCTCTTCGTCATCAAAAGATTCGATTCGAAAAGCATCAAGCACCACATCTTGCGAGGCCGACGCCAGAACAACCACCACCGCAACTATTGCCAAAAGCAACGGATTTTCGGCAGGATTAATCAACGCCATAAGGGCTAAAGAAACCAGCAAAACAATCTGCGTCAACAAAGCCCAGCTCCGTCGCCGCCCCATGCGCCCCAAAACCGGAAGACGCAAACGGTCAATCAACGGCGCCCAAAGCCATTTAAAACTGTATGGCGTTTTAACTAAAGAAAACACCCCGATAAGCGCATAAGACACCTCGGCCGCATCAAGCCATAAGCTAAGCGTTCCTCCCACCAACATAAGGGGAAGCCCGCTTGAAAAACCAAGCCCGACCATAACCGCCATCCGACGGTCAGCATAAATTTGAAGCGCACGAAGCCATCTGTTTAACATAACATTTCCTCTAAAATTGGCTTTCAGCTTAGCCCAACAAGCTTAAAAAAGACTAAAGAAGACAAGACAAGCCTTGCATTTTTCGCCCCGACATCCTAAATAAAAACAAAAGAACTGAAAAATAACGAAAGGAAAAGCATGACAACCATACTCTGCGTCCGCAAAAACGGCACGGTAGCCATGGCCGGAGACGGACAAGCCACGTTAGGAGAATCAACCATATTCAAATCAACCTCGGTAAAAGTCAGACGCATCGGCAACGGCAGCATCATTGCCGGATTCGCCGGCGCCGCCGCAGATGGCATTACCTTAATCGAGCGGCTGGAAGAAAAGCTTGAACAAAACGCTTATCAGTTAAAACGCGCCGCTGTATCTTTGGCAAAAGATTGGCGCATGGACAAGTATTTAAGACAGCTCCAAGCCGTGATGATTGTTGCCGACAAAGACATTTCATTGGTCATTTCCGGCACCGGAGAAGTCATGGAACCTGACGACGGCATCATCGGCATCGGTTCTGGTGGAAATTATGCCATGGCCGCCGCCAAGGCATTAGCGGAAGTCAATGACTTCAGCGCCGAAGAAATCGCAAAAAAAGCCTTAAAAATCGCCGGCGACATTGATGTTTATACCAACCACAACGTAATCATAGAAAAAATAGAGAGCAAATAAGATGACCGCAAATTTCAGCCCGAGAGAGATTGTCTCGGAACTCGACCGCTTTATTGTCGGCCAAGAAGAAGCCAAAAAAGCCGTAGCCATAGCCTTAAGAAACCGCTGGCGTCGTATGCAACTGCCGGAACAATTAAAAGAAGAAATTGTCCCGAAAAACATTTTGATGGTCGGCCCGACCGGTGTCGGTAAAACCGAAATTTCGCGCCGCCTGGCCAAATTGGTAAAAGCCCCGTTTGTTAAAGTTGAGGCCACTAAATTTACCGAAATAGGCTACGTCGGCCGCGATGTTGAATCTATCATTCGCGACTTGGTTGAAACCGCCATAAATACCACCAAGCTTGAACAACGCAAATCCGTTCGGGTTAAGGCGGAGGCCGCCGCCGAGGAACGCCTGTTAAAAGCCTTGGTCGGTAAAGATTCGGGCGAAGAAACCCGCCAAAAATTCAGAGAAATGCTGCGCTCCGGTTCTTTGGATAATAACGAGATTGAGATTGATATTATCGACAACGGCAATGCCAGCATGCCAACAATCGACATCCCCGGAATGCCTGGCGCCCAAATGGGCATGATAAGCCTGGGCGATTTACTGGGCAAACCTTTTGGCGACAAATACAAAACCCGCAAACTCAAAGTCGCAGACGCCCGCAAAATCATCATTGATGAAGAAAGCGACAAACTTTTGGATAACGACAACATCACCGTCCAAGCTATTAAATCGGTTGAAAACGACGGCATTGTCTTCATTGATGAAATTGATAAAATCTGCGCCAAAGACGAGCGCCGCGGTGGCGATGTCTCCAGAGAAGGCGTCCAGCGCGACCTCTTGCCATTGATTGAAGGCACAATCGTCAACACCAAATACGGTGCAGTCAAAACCGACCATATTTTGTTCATTTGCTCGGGTGCTTTTCACGTGTCCAAACCGTCAGATTTACTGCCGGAATTACAAGGCCGCCTGCCGATTCGCGTTGAGTTAAAGGCTTTAAGCAAAGAAGACTTCATCAAAATCTTGAAGGAGCCGGAGGCTAACCTGATCGAGCAATATATCGCCCTTTTGGGAACAGAAAACTTCACTCTCAAATTTGAAGATGAAGCGATTGAAAAAATCGCCGACATAGCGGTTGCGATTAACGAAAATGTTGAAAACATCGGCGCCCGCCGCCTGCACACGGTTTTAGAGATTTTGCTTGAAGACATCAGCTTCAACGCCTCGGACCGCAGCGGCCAAACCGAAACCATAACCGCTCAAATGGTTGAAGACAAACTTCAAAAATTCACCAAAGCAACCGACCTTTCAAAATTCATTTTATAAGGCGAGTGCAAAAGATGAACCGTCGCAATTTCGGCATTTACATTCATTGGCCCTTTTGCCGCAGTAAATGCCCTTATTGCGACTTTTTTTCGCAAGTCAAAAAAGACATTCCGCAAGAAAAAATCATCGAAGACTATATCCAAGAGCTTGATTTCTACCATAACTTAACTTCAACAGAACAAGTCAGCAGCATTTTTTTCGGCGGTGGCACACCGTCGCTAATCAAGCCCCAACTGATTGCGCGCTTAATTGAAGAAATCGAAAAAAAATGGAGCTTACGAGCAGATATTGAAATCTCACTTGAAGCCAACCCCAACACCGACAGCCCGACATTATTTTCCGACTTAAAATCAGCCGGAATCAATCGCTTGTCACTTGGCGTTCAAGCCCTAAACGATAAGGATTTGAAGTTTTTAGGCCGCACACACAATGCCGCCCAAGCCCAAACCGCCATCGAGAAAGTTCTTAAAACTTTTAACAATCACTCCATGGACTTAATTTACGCCCGCCCCGAACAAAAACTAGATGCATGGCAACAAGAACTATCGCAAGCCATCGGATTCGGTTTTAAGCACTTGTCCCTTTACCAACTGACGATTGAAGAAGGCACCAACTTTGCCAAACGCGGTATTAAGGCTTTGGAAGAAAACACCGCTGCCAAAATGTACGACTTCACCACCGATTTTTTAGCTGAGCACGGCTACCCGCGTTACGAAGTTTCAAACTTTGCCACACCACAATACCAGTGCCGCCACAATTTGCTTTATTGGCAAGGGGATAACTACATAGGCATCGGCCAAGGCGCACACGGCCGAATAAAAACCACGGAAAACAAAATTTACGCCACGACCTACCGCTGCCAACTTGAAGAACTAACTCAAGAAGAGCGCGCCGAAGAATTATTGCTAATGGGCCTCCGCCTTGATAAGGGAATCAACAAGAAAAACTTTAAAGAACTTTGCGGAAAAGACTTTTCAAATATAACCGATTCGCAAAAAATCACAGAGCTCGAAAAACTTGGTTTCATACAAGACAATCAAAACACCGTCCGCCTAACAAAAAAAGGCTTTCCGCTCATGAATCACATTTTGTCTGAGATAGTAATTTAACTTTCCTGATTAAAATATGCAACCGCATCAATAATCTTAGTCAAATCAAACGGCGAAATTTTTTCTTTTCCCTCAAGAAGCGCATCAAGCCGAGCCGGTTCAATACCGGATTTTTTTGAAATTTCTTCTTTTGACAAAGAGGAAGCCTCAACCAATCGGCTAACTTTAGCTAGCATCTGCGCTTGCAAAGTTGCAAGCACAAAATCATCATCAGAAAAAACACAGGAAACCAAATCAGTCATCAAAAATCCTCCAATCAAACAACAAAACTCTGCCCAAGGCCAAGAGCTGGAGGGAAATAGGCACGTTCAAAAAAGTCCGAGTCCACATTTCCACGATAATTTCGCAAAAACACTCAAATGTGTCCCTAGAAGATAATCATGATTTTTTAAAAGACAAGAGAAAAGATAAAAATTTTTATAAAAAAAAAAAGAGGGCTCAATGCCCTCTCATAACCAAAAAAACTAAAAACTACAGATTAGCCTCAATCCAAGAAACCATTGTAGACTTCGGATTAAGTCCGACTTTAACATCAATTTGTTTTCCGTCTTTGAACAAAAAGATTGAAGGAATACTTCTGATTCCAAGCTCGGAAGCTTTGTTCGGAGATTCATCAACATTCATTTTGCAGATTTTTACTTTATCGCCCATCTCCTTAGAAATCTCTTCCAAAATCGGAATCATCTGACGGCACGGACCGCACCATTCAGCCCAAAAATCAACCAATACCAAACCTTTTGCATTCAAAACTTCGGCATCAAACTGAGAATCATTAATTGCTAACATAGAATCTCCCTTTCATAAAAAAACTGTTGTAACTTAATATAGGGTATAAAATCCAAGAATAAAAGACTTTTCTTATAAAAATTAATCAAGCGGCATTAAAAAGGCGGTATCCGTCCACAAAATAAAGCAATGCACGGCCTTTTGCGGATAGATTTTTTCAACCAACTGTTTATAAGCTGCCAATTGCTTTTTATAAATCTGCGGAACATCGTCAATCGTTTTGGCTGCCGGACGATTTGTTTTGAAATCAATAATCAAAACCTCATCATCTCGCACCACAAGGCGGTCAATTTGCGCCGAAACAATCTTTCCGTCAACCTGCCCCATCAGCGGCACTTCCGCTTTTGAACCAACGCCAAAAACTTTTTCAAAAGCCGGATTTTCCAACAAATGCAAAACCTCATGCAAAATAATTTCATGCTGTTTTGTTGGCAGATCCGCGGCATTAGCACTCAAAAAGTCCAAAATAACGGAACGCAAATCTCCCTGCTTAACATCTGGTAAAAATTGTAATAGCTTATGAATAACCCGCCCGCGACGAAAACGATGCTCATCTTCTTTAAAAATAGGAGAAACCAAGGCCGATTCTGAAAGTTCATCTTCTTCATCAGGACGCGACGGCGTATAAGGCTTTGCTAACAAATCCTCTTCGGGAGCAGGCTCAAACAACCACTCGGGAACTTCTAAACTTTTGTTTCCGGCCACATCGACTTTTTGTTTCTTTTTTTCATCCGACTCAACAAACTCTTGCTCTGTTTCCACAAACAAGCAACCATCATCTTCTTCCTTGGCATTTTCAGCAAAGTTACGCCGACAAACATCATACCAGCAGTCGCCCTTAATGGCGTTTTTACTCTTATACCCACAAATACAAAGCCTGTCTTCGGCACGAGTCAAAGCCACATAGAGCAAACGACGATATTCTTCCAAAGCTTTTTGATTCTGCCTTTGATTAATTTTAAGACAAATATCATCATAATCTGCTGACTTAAGCGGAAAGTACATCAGCTCGTCCCACAACATCGCGGCTTCTTTCTTTTCCGAAGCAACGCGTACCGTATCCGGCAAAATCACGATTGGCGCCTGCAAACCTTTAGAACCATGCACCGTCATCAAGCGAACAAGATTTTGCGAGGCTTGCTCTTGCTCGCGCTTAATTTCAACCTCGTCTTGCGTAATCCAATCAATAAAAGATTGCAAACTCGGGACATGATCCTGTTCAAAAGCAACAGTCAGATTCATAAATTCATCAATACCGTCTTCAACCTCTTTTCCCATCCGAGCCACAAACTTTTTTCGCCCCGAAAGTTTGTTCAGAATAAAAGAATAAAGCTCAAACGGACGAACATAATCCACCTTGTTCAAAAGCTGTTGCAACTCTGCATATACCGCAGCAAATTTTTCGCTTTTAGAAAGCCTTGTCAGCAAAGGAGCACCTTCGCGCTTATAACAAAGCTCAAACAAATCCATATCATCAAGCCCCCACAAAGGCGACTTCAAGATTTCGGCAAGTGTCAAATCATCAGTCGGTAACAGCAAAAACTTTCCGATTCCGATTAGGTCTTGAATCGCCATCTGCTCCAAGAGCTTGATTTTATCAACACCGGCTACTTCCACCCCAATTTTCTTGCAGGCTCTGACAAATTCTTCCACAAAAGCATTACGACGCTGAACCAAAACCAAAAAATCACCATATCTGACCGGCCGATTCTTAGATTTAAGGATTTCGCCTTTATCGACCATAGACTTAATTTTCTTTGCAATATCCTCAGCCAAGCGCGAGCTGGTTGAAGTCGCACTTGTTTTTTCAATCGGCGGTAACCACTCATCCGGATTATCATTAGGCAAAGGCTCAACCAGCGGCCAAAGCTCAACTTTTCCGGCATCACCCACACGGAAGGGCACATGCGTAATATCTTGCTCCGGCAAAGCCACCCCTTTTTTGGCAGTTTCATCACCAAACACACTGTTTACCGTATCCAAAACCGCCGCGGTTGAACGAAAAGAAACATCAAGCTTAACTTCTTCAAAGTTGTCTGAAACCTCATGAAAATAGCGCCGCATATTTTCAAACTCTTCCGGATCGGCCCCTTGAAAACTATAAATAGATTGCTTACGGTCCCCAACGGCAAAAACCGTCCGAATAATATCATCAGCCCCAATTCCGGCAAAAAACTCTTCGGTCAAAGCCTTAACGATTGCCCATTGGTCAGGAGAAGTATCTTGCGCTTCATCAATCAAAACACTGTCTATGCCACCATCAAGCTTATACATCACCCATTGCGCAACAGCCTGATTTTCCAACAAATGCCGTGTCAGAACAATAAGGTCTTCATAGTCCATCTTTGAATGCAGAGCTTTATAAGCATTATACCCCTTGATAAGCTCTTCTGACAAAAGCAACACCGCTTTTGTTGACGTAAACACGCGCAAAGACACCATCTTTTTTTTCAAATCGAGAACACGATGAGCCTCTTCCACGATCAAGGCATCAACACCTGCATCAAATACACGTGCGCTTTTAGTTGCTAACTTAGGCATATCATCTTTTTTTACAAAACAAGCGGCATAATCTTCAAAAGAAACGCTTGCATCACCCTCCCAAAATTTTGCAATTAGCAAAGAGCGATCAACATCGGTTTTTGAGCCTTGCTCAAGGGCTAAAATAATCCTTTGCATATCTGCCAAACGCTCTTTGTTCAAAAACGCGGCAATTACTGTTTTTTCCGTATCATCAGGAGAAACACCAAGCCTCTGCGCCAAAGCAGCAAGAATTTCCTCCATAGAATGATATATCGAAAGAAAGCGTACCAATTTGTTTCGATTTTCGGCAATCGCCTTAAATACTTTAGGAAATCTCGATTCGCTGATATTTTGCGTTAAATAAACAATCGCTTTTGCCGCTTCGCTATCGGGAGATTGTTCAATTTTTTGCAATAAATGAGTTTTTACCTCATCAAGAGCTTCGGCCGCCATGCGGTCATCCATCACTGAAAAATATGGCGAAACCTGAGCCTCCAGCGGAAATCGCTTTAACACTTCCTGACAAAAGCTGTGAATGGTCTGGATTTTCATCCCCCCAGGCGTATCAAGCAACAAAGCAAAAAGTTGGCGCGCTTTTGCTTCCAGCAAGGCATATTCTTTGGCCGATTCCGGTAAACTTCCGAGCAACTTATAAAGCTCTTTATGCAATGTTTCATCACTGGCCACCGCCCATTCGCTCAACCGCTTGGCAATACGGTCATTCATCTCAACAGCCGCAGCTTTTGTGTATGTAAGACAAAGAATTTTAGCCGGATTCACATTATTTAAGAGCAAGCGCAACACTCTATCCGACAACACCTTCGTTTTTCCGGTTCCGGCAGAAGCCTCTACCCAAACCGACTTTAACGGATTTGACGCACGTCTTTGCTGCCCACTGGCCAGCTCCCCGCGGTTTTTACGAATATCGACACATTCGGTCATCATAGCACGCCTCCGTTATTCATCATCGGCATCTCCCTTAACTTTCCACTCCGGCACCCGAGCCAAATTAAGATAATCAGAATATTTCGGCGCATAAGAAGGATTCGGCTGACAATAATAAGGGGTGTCAGGTTTATCAAAAGTATTAATCAAAACGAGCAAATTCTCTTGGTTTTTCTTCAAAACATCATCAATATTTTTAGATAAAAATGTTTCTTTTTTACCGAGTTGCCAATAAACCAATCCGGCAGTTTTCTTTGCCGGCAAGCCACTAAAACCGCCATTAGACGCAATCAATCCTTCAATCGGCAGCTGCGGCGCATAACCTTTCGCAATTTCCGCGGCCGAACGCGCACTTCCGGTTTTATAATCAAGAATAATATATTTCCCGTCATTTGTTTCATCGATTCGATCTGCTTTTGCGGTTATCTCAAAATCTCCGCCAGCAGCTCTAAAAACAATGGAGCCCGAAACTTCACAGTGAATTCTGGCAATATCTTTGCGATATTCTGATTCGGTCTGCACCAACCAATGAACACTCTTCACAAAACTTGGCCACCAAAAAGCCCGTTTTTCCAAATCAACCTCATTCTCGGCAAAATATTCTTCCCCGAGTTTTAGTAAAATCTCTTCGGCATTGTTAGGATAATCTGTCGGATAACGACGATTAAACACTTCCAAAACCTTATGAACAAGCGTCCCATAATCACTAAAATCGAGCTCACGATTCAAATCATTAAGCGGATAAAGCTTAAGAATATGGCGTGCAAAAATCTGATACGGATCACGCATAAGCACCTCGACCGTACTGGCCGACAGCTTTCGCGGCCGAGCCTCAAGCGGAGGCTTAGGAGCCGGCGGAAAGAACGGCACCGGCGCACTGGGTTTATCCAACAATTCACCCAAAGTCAAATATTCAAAAGCATAAAGATTTTTAATACTACTCCCCAAAGCCGCCAATACAGTCTGCAAACGCAACCACCAACGAGAATAAGACATCGGCGTACTTTGAACCTTTGCGGCACGAGTTAAAACAACATTTTCACCACAAAGAAAATCTGCAAAATCTTTTGCTAAAATACCAACGGCTTTTTCCGGCAACGGCAAGCCAAAACTTTTTTTCATCGGGCGCGACATCCATGGATCAGCATCTGCGGCTTTTGGCCAAGCCCCTTCATTAACTTCACCGATAATCAATAAGTCAAAATGACAAAGTCTGGCCTCTATCGGTCCCAAAATCTTTAAGCGAGGATGTGTTCCATAGCGCGGACGCACCGTAACCCCGACCATAAGCGATTCGAGCAAATCAAGGTATTCGTTGCCGTTAAGCTTATCAAGCATAGCAGCTTCATCGTAAAGAGAAGATAAAAATCCCGCTGCCGATTCGCCGTCATCGCCACGCCACAAAACGGCTGCACCGCTTTTTTCCGGCATAGACGCCAGCTTTTCCGCCGCCAGAATATGCGCTTCCAACAAATTTTTAAGATTATCGGCAGAAGCAAGCAAATCACGCAAAGGCTCGAGCTGCTGTTTTAAGGAATCAAAAATTCCGACAATATCCGGATTCTCTGACGGCACATCGGCTCGCAAAACCAATTTTTCAAAATCACGCACTTTTCGCCGAACCGCAGAATAATCCTCGCCATTAGCAAAAAACGGATGCTTCATCAAAGCCAACAGCGGCACCGGTGCAAAATCTTCCAAACAAGCCTGAATAATAAGCCGCAAAAAAGCCCCGACCGGAGAAAGAGAAAGCGGTTTTCCGGCAGAATCATCAACCTTAATATCCCAGCGCTCCAGCTCTGCCGCAACCCGACGCGCCAAATTTCTATCGGTTGTAACCAAAGCCGCCGTCTTTTCAGGCTTTTCCAAAACCTCTCTCATCAATAAAGAAACAGCCACTGCCTCTTGCCGCAAATCCGGACAATCAATAACCGAAAGCCCTTGTGCGGCCTGTGGCATAATTTTTTCTGTAGCCAAACCACGCCATTTATCGGTAGTAGAGGCCGGCCGCATAAGTTCGGAAACCATTTTTTCCCGCTGCGGATTAACCACGGAGCAAAAATCAGCCACCTCAAAACGATTAACACCGATAAAGTCCAATAGTTGCTTGATTTCAAATTGCGGATGAGATTCATCAAGCTTGTCATAGCTTTGAGTATCGAGATTTTTATCCACGCCATAAAGAATAAGTTCACCATTTGGCAAATCAAGAACCGTTTTCACCAAACGCCGCATCATCGGATAAGTTGCGGTTGTTCCGGCCACCACGATTCGCTTCGAAGGCGGATGCTTTTGCCAAAAGCGACATTGCAAATCAAGCAAAATATTGCGCCTTTCCGCCGGATCGACCAAATTATTTTCTTTCAAATAAGCCGGCCATTTCTGTGTCACGATTTCCAAAAAGCGAAGCGTATCAAGCCAATGCTGAGCATATTCTTCGGGAACAAGATTTTTCAAATTATCAAAAGAAAGCTGTTCATTATGCACATTATCAATGAGCTGACACAAAGATTGCGCCAAAGAGCAAGCCTGCTGCGCCGAAAATTTATCCAAACCAAAGGACGGTGCTTCCTGCATAATTTGTTTTGTAAACCACAACAAACGCCTAAAAGACGGCACCGCCGCCGGCAAATTTTTAAGCTCTTCAGAAAAATCAAAGCCTGAAACAAACAGCTCATCTTCTTCCACATCACCCAAAGGCATCATCTGCGGCAAAAGTGTGGGCTTAAGCCCTTGTGCACGCACAAAAGCCTCTTTCAAGTTTTGACAAGCACGCCGATTAGGCAGCAGAAACAACACTTCTGACAAGCCCAATGGCGCCGCCGAATACTCATCTAAAAACCTCTGCGCCACCACGTCCACAAACGCCGCACTCGCAGGAATATTAAAAACCTTTTTCATCATAAAATGAGTTTATGACATTAAGCATAATAGTCAACAGCTTAATGCATTTTAGCCAAAACATGGTGTAATAGCGCCTGACAATGGATAACATTTAGCACAAGAAGAATTCCATGAATAACCATCTTCACACTCACAGCTTGTATATTTTCCATTACATGTTTCGCTATCTTTTCCAGGGCCAATTTCATGCTCTCTGGTGCATGTATATGCTGCTTTGCATATACAACTACCACTTGAACTGTTCCATCCATAAGGCCATGAACATGAGCATTCAGTATATTTTCCGCCACAAGCAGTACCACTCCCGCCAGTAACATATGCTCCACTTGTACAAGAATATTGATAAGCGCTTTTACACACACAACTTGAACCATCCCAGTTAGAAGTGCGGTCACAAGTACAATCTTTATATAGTCCGCTGCAAGATTGACCACTACCGCCGGTTTGATTACTGCCTGTGCAGGTCTGTGTATAGCCCATTAAGGAACAAAGCTCCGTCATATCCTGTGAGCTGCCGCTCGGACAATACCAATAATTGCCAAACGGGCATTTGAGGCCGCCGTCGCAAGCGGTGCTGCTGGTATAACCGAGCGAGTTACAAGTCGGGGTTGGAACACAGGTTTGGGCTTGAGTTATGCCGCAACTTAAGACAAGGGCTGTCGTGGTGTAGTAGAATATTCTTTTCATTGTATTTCTCCTTATTTTAATAAGCTGGGCAAAAGCCGCAATAATAAGTATAGTTGTTTTGGCAAGTGGTCATATACCACAAGCCCGAACATTCCTCATATTCGCAATTCATGCCTTGCGGGCAAGTCGTGTATTTTCCTAAATTCGGGCAAGGTTTGCAGTTGTCATATTTGATTGTATTACCGGATTGGCAAGTTTCTGCGCCTGCTTCTCCGCCCATTGAGCCGCAATCTTGAAAGCCGTCACAGGGATTGGGTTTGACTTTATATTTTTGAATACCATCACAGTCTAAACAAGCTTCGCCGTCTTGGACATAACCTTCGGGGATTGTGGTATAATCATATCCGGCGCCGCAAGGGGTACAATCGCAAGAAGCATATTTGCCGCCGCAAGCTTCGCCAACGCCATAATAAGGCGCTTCGCAAGTGATATAACCCGACGGACAAGCTTT
>CALXTE010000002.1 GCA_944391345.1 uncultured Alphaproteobacteria bacterium | reverse complement strand
ATAGCTTGTGGCTATCCTTTTTTTATGCGAACGATAAGGCTCGAACTCAGTGAGTTCGGCTCTCGCGGCGAGGCCTTAGCCTCTTGCTCGGTCACCGGAAATCTAATCCGCTTTATCTCGGCGATTGCCGCTCAAAGCGAATAATATTTCCGTCTCTGTCGGCGATAAACAGCCATCACAGGCTGTTTATCTACTCCAGCATCGTTCGCCCCAGGTGTTAAGGATAGCTTGTGGCTATCCTTTTTTTATGCGAACGATAAGGCTCGAACTCAGTGAGTTCGGCTCTCGCGGCGAGGCCTTGGCCTCTTGCTCGGTCACCGGAAATCTAATCCGCGATCTAAAGTTAAAGCGCCTCGTTTGAGGCGCTTTTGCTATACAAGCTCGTCGATTTCTTCCAAGGGTTCGTTTTTTTCGTAAAGGTGCTTAACGTAATTTTCGTTATAATAGCGGTCAAGCTCGGCGTTTTCTTCGCGATCATAAATATTTTGGTTGGTATTATAGACGCCGACTTTTTGATTTTGGCTACGGCCGGCGGCGCTTGAACCATCATAAACACCATTTGCGGTCAAGGCTTCAACCGCGCCGGGGACATAAGTGTTTTGACTGATTAAGTTTTTATCAGTCTTTTCTTTAGGTGATTTTTCTTTATTCTTTTGACCGCGCTCATCATCATAAGTGTCAGCATTAACCTGCACTTTGTTTGAGACGTCTATCATTTCAACATTCTGTTCATTAGCATTGAAAGAGCCCGTACTCTTACTGGCACGGGAGCTTGAGGCCTTTCTGGTGCTTGATGAACCGGATACTCTTCTGGTAGCGGATATATTCATAGCACTCTCCGTGTTTCTGATTTTCTTTTATCATCTTATCACGTTTTTTTATAAAATGCTATAAAAAAATGGTATATATTATTGAAATAATTTATTATTTGTTCATTTGCATCAAGACCAAGGTCGAATCGTAGCTTTCTTCATAAGGGGTGATGTTGTTTAGCAGGGATTCATAATCGTGACGAATGGTTTTATCTATATTTTCGGATTTGTTTTTTAGGATTTTTTTCATGGTATCAAATCGAGCTTTGCTGTTTTTTCTTAATGGCGGAAGGTTGGCGCAAAGTTCTTTGAGCTCGCTAATCTCTCCACGGCTGTAGCAATAAGCGTCACAGCCTGAGTCTAAGCTTTTTTGTCCGCGGCTGCTTAAGCTACCGCTCAAGGCATGCATTTCAATGGCATCAGAAAACAGAAAGCCATTAAATCCGATATGCTTTCTAATCAACTCTTTTATTCCGGTAGGGCTCAAGGTTATTGGATTTTCAGAATCAATTTCTTTTACGATAACATGGGCGGTCATTCCGCAAGGACAATTATTTAGTTTTTTGAACGGGGTAAAATCCTCTTCTAATTTTTTGAGAGGTTGAGATATAACCGGAAGTGCCAAATGAGGGTCAACGGCGGCGCGGCCATGGCCGGGGAGGTGCTTGATGCAAGGGATTATGCCGTTTTTGATGTATTCTTCTACCATAATTTTTCCGAGCTCGGAAACAATTACGGCCGAAGATGAAAAGCAACGACTGGCAACGGCAGGCGTGGTTTCTTTATGTCCGATATCTAAAACCGGTGCTAAGTTCATGTTTATGCCGCAATCTTTTAAATCTTGGCTAATCAATTCAGCATGAAGCTGAGCGGCTTTTTTAGCGGCCTCCGGTGAGGTTTCCGTATAAAGTCGGCCGATGGTTTGTTGGCTGGCATAAGCGTTGAATTCAGGTTCATGGAGGCGTCTGACGCGTCCGCCTTCTTGGTCTATGGCAAAGATGACATCGTCTCTTTGTAAAAGGTTGGAAATTTCGGCAGTAAAACGGCAGAGCTGTTCTCTGTCTTTGATGTTTCTGCCAAAAAAGCAAAATCCGAGCGGATTGGCTGCTTTTATGAGCTCTTTTTCCGCCAGGGTTAACTCAAGGCCGGAAAGTGATAATAAAGCCGCTCCGATTTCTTTTGTCATGATTATCCTTGTAACAATAGTGAACTTATGGTTCGGGTTACGTTTCTGATATACCAGCCGAACAGGTCAAAATTGATGCCAAAACTTTGCAACAACAGCGGAATGATAAAAATCAGCGCGATAATGGCTATCATGCCTTCTCTTTCGGCATTAACATATTTTTGCGCCCAGTCTTTTTCTACCCAGCCAAACAGAATTTTTGAGCCGTCCAGCGGCGGAATCGGAATGGCGTTAAATACGGCCAAAATGATGTTAAATATCATAAAATTAATAAAAAATATTGCACAGAAAAGCTGGATGTTGGGCGAGGGGATAAATGAGCAGAGGTAGCTCATCAAGGCGCCGATGATTGCCAAATATATGTTCATCATGATTCCGGCAGAGGCAACCAAGATGATATCTCTTTTGGGCTTTGAAAAATTGCGATAGTCAATCGGAACCGGACGCGCCCAGCCAAAAATTAATCCGGTGTGTGCCATTATCAAAATTATGGGAAGAATGATTGTGCCGACGGCATCTATATGATTTATCGGATTGAGGGATAATCTTCCGGCTCGTCTGGCGGTGTCATCCCCGAGCTTATCGGCCATCCAGCCATGTGCAACTTCATGGGCTATGATGGCCATAAGTGCGGGAATGAAAGTAACGCCTGTTTGTATCAGTAAGTTCATTTTATTTTTTCTTTATAATGCAGCTGCCGCCTTGAGCCTTGATTGAATTGCACAATTTATCTGCGCCGTCACGGCTTGAGAACGCACCGGCTTTGAGGCGATAGTAGGTTCCTTTGGCGCCTAAGTCAGCTGTTTCAACCTCATAAGGTTCAGATGCAAGTTGCGGATGTTTTTTGACTAATCCACTCCATGCGCCGTTAACAGCTTTTTGATTCGGCGAAGACATTAACTGTACTTGCCAGTCACCGCCTTTGGTCGCAGTTTGTGCTGCCGGTTCAGCGGTCTTGTTTTGTGCGATATTTTCCAAGATGCTGGCGGTTGATTTTGAAACAGCTTCGGTTGGTTTGGCCGCAATCGGTTGGGCCGCCGCTTTTATTTCTTTGGGCGCTGTCGGTGCTTTGATTTCTTTGGATTCATTTTGGGCAATCGAAGCTTCTTTGATGGTTGGCAATTTTTGTTCTGCAACTTCGTTTACAACGGCTTTAGGTTCAGCGATTGTTTTGACATTAGCCGTTTCAACGGTTTTGCTTTCAACAACCGGCGGAAGTTCGGCCGTTGTGTCTGCTTGCGGCGTAGCGGCTTCTGCCTGAGCCTGAATGGTTTCGGCGTTTATGGTCGGGAGTATGGGTTGTTCCGGAGGCGGAAGAACGCTCTCAACCTCAGCCTTTTGCGGTTCTTTTTCTATAATATCATAGACGGTTTTGTCTTGATTTAAAATTTCCATGCCGCCGGGGTTTTCCGGTTTTACTTTTACGGCTGTTTGTGGGCGGCGTATGGTCGGAATCTGAGTAGCGTTTTCAACAGCATAACGCGGTGAAAGGGCAAACCAGCCGACAACGGCAGCCAGTGCCAGTCCTGAAACGGCGCCGATAAAAACACTGCGTGAACGTTTTAGGTCATTGCGCTGCTCTTCATAATTCATGAAGCCTTCTTCGGCAATCTTTTGGCGACGTTCGTTTAGATAATTATCTGTTGTGTTGTCTTCAGGAAATTCTTGAAACATGGTTGCTATCCCTCTTCCTTAAAAAATTATTTTGTTATAGTATATTGTCGAATCATTTATAATACCTTAACGCCGTTTAAAATCGTGTATTGGGATCAAAAAGGCGGGTATGTTCTTCTATGGCCATGATGTCGGTCATGTTGGCAATGTAATCGCAAATTGTTTCGGCCAGGTCTTTGTCTTTGTAATTGGCGGAAAGTTTTTTTCTGATATCCATAGGCAGAAGTTTGGGGTTGCTCATAAATAATCCGAATAGTTCTTCGACCAAGCGCTGAGATTTCATATCCATGCGGGCAATCGGCGTGGTGGTGTAAAAATTTTCTTTAAGAAAACTTCGGAGTTCTTTGATGTTTTGTTTCATCGAATCTGAAAAGTCGATGATAAAAAGTTTTTGTTTGCGCGCGTCTTCCGGTGTGTTGATGTTATAAGTTTTTATGTTGTTTTTGGCATTGTCCATAACATCAAATATCATTTGTGCGATAAGGTTTCTGGTAACGCCATAAATTTTGATTTCGGGATTGGTGACATTCGGATATTTTTTATTGAATGCAGTGACAATTTTATCAATAAAAGGGAGCTCCCTTAATTGTTCCAGCGTGAAAAATCCGGCGCGGAAACCGTCATCAATGTCATGATTGTTATAAGCAATGTCATCGGCTATGGCACCGACCTGTCCTTCCAGTGACGGATAATTCTTTAAATCCAAATCAAATTTTTTGTTGAAGTCTTTTAAGTATTGAGACTCTATTTTTTTCATCGGGCCGTGGTGTTTGACCGTGGCTTCGATGGTTTCCCATGTCAGATTCAGCCCCGGAAATTCGGGATAGCGTTCTTCCAGCTTTGTGATAATTTTGAGTGAGTTGATGTTATGATCAAATCCGCCGAAGTTTTTCATGGCGTTTTGCAAGGCTCTTTCGCCGGCATGGCCGAAAGGAGAGTGTCCCAAATCATGGGCCAGAGCAATGGCTTCACCTAATTCTTCATTTAAGTTAAGGCTTTTGCATAAAGTGCGGGTGATTTGCGAAACTTCGATGCTGTGGGTCAGGCGTGTGCGATAGTTGCGGCCTTCGTGGTAGGCAAATACTTGAGTCTTACCGTCAAGTCTTCTGAAAGAAGCCGAGTGGATTAGTCGGTCTCTGTCTCTTTGAAAAGGAGAGCGGTTGACAATCGGGAAGTCCGGATACATTCTTCCTTTGCTGTTTTCGGCCTTGGTGGCATAAGTTGCTAACTTCATCGCTTTTTTTCCTTTCCTTTTGCTTTATTTGTTTTATACTCAATTATCATTTATTAAAGGTTAAGATATGAAAGTTGCTACCTATAACGTTAATTCTATCAATGCGCGGTTGCCGAATCTGCTTGCGTTTTTAGCGCGTGAAAAGCCGGATATCCTGATGTTGCAGGAAATCAAATGTAGTTTTAATGATTTTCCGTTGTTTGAGCTAAACTCTGCCGGATATAATGTCAAATTTATCGGACAGAAAAGCTATAACGGCGTGGCGATACTCAGTCCGTACAAGATTTTGAATGTGATTGAAGGGTTGCCGAAGTTTGAAGATGAAAACGCGCGCTATATTGAAGCCGATGTTGTGGTTGAGGGCGATGTGGTTCGGGTGGCGTCGCTGTATTTGCCCAATGGAAATCCCCCTTATAATAATCCTGATGACGAATCGAAGTTTGTGTATAAGCTCAACTGGATGAATGCTTTTTATGCGCGGGCGGCACAGTTGTTGGAAAGCGGCAAAAAAGTTATTCTGGGTGGGGATTATAATGTGATTTTGACTGATTTTGATGTTTATAATCCCGAGATGTTTCGCAATAATGCTTTGTTTAGAGAGGAAGTTAAGCAGCGGCTCAAAGCCATTGAATATCTTGGATATTATGATGCTTATCGTTGCCTTCATCCGACGGAGGTCGGCTATACTTATTGGGATTATGCCGGAAGTGCTTTGGCAATGGATCAGGGAATGCGAATCGATTATTTGCTTCTGTCGGCGAGGGCGGTTGATGCTCTGGAAGCTTGTTATGTTGACCGACAGACCCGCAGTGGCGATAAACCTTCAGATCATGCGCCGCTGGTTGCCGTTTTTAAATGAGCGGTGGATTGTTTGCTTTCCGTGCTTGCGTCTTTGGCGCTTATCCGCTACATAAGATAAAGATATATCTGTTTGTTGAGGCAATATGCGACTGCTCTGTTTCTTAGTTTTGAGTTTGGGTTCTTTGTTGTTTTCCGTCGAAGCGAGGGCGGACAGTCGCGCGTTGCTGACAGAGGTTATGCAAGAAGTGCATGATTCTTTTTTGGGGCAGACAGAGTATGATTCTTTTTCAATTGCCGCTCTGCAGGGGTTGACCCAGATTGATCCCAATCTTATTGTGGCAGATGATAAATCTCGCGTAACGATTTATTATAACTCAAAAGTTTTTCGCAGTATTCAAAAACCTTCCGGACAGAAACAATATGATGTCAACGCTTGGGTGCGCTTGGTGCTGAAATCAGTTGATGCGGCAAAAGCGGCATCGCCCGTGATTAAAAGCAAAGACTTTGAGCTTATGGATGTTATGCTCAAAAAAGCGGTTTCTTCCCTTGATGAGAATTCAAAGTATTTATCCGCGCTGTTTCCCGATGATGAGAAATTGCGCTTTTCTCGCGACTTTGCCGCGAGAATGCTGGACGGCGATGTTCTCTATATAAAAATTAAAGCATTTACCAAAATTACACCGCAGAATGTAAAAACCGCGCTGATGCAAAATCAGTTTTTGCTTAAGGCAATTATTATAGATTTGCGCGACTGCAAGGGGGGAGCTTTGGCCGCGGCGATTGATACGGCTAAGTTGTTTATGAATTATGGCGTGATTGCGGCAACACAGGCGCGTAATCAGTCGGAAAAAGCCGTCTTTATGGCGGATGAAAGCGGCGTGATTGCCGGTGTGCCGATGGTGATTTTGGTTGATGCGGCAACGGCTTCTTCGGCCGAGGTGTTTGCCTCCGCCATGCAGGAAAATGCTTTGGCAACCGTTTGGGGTACGCAGACCTATGGAAAAGGAACCGTGCAAAATATTATTTCTTTGCCCGATGATAACAAAATGCTTTTGACCAATGCTTATGTTTATTCGCCCTCGGGAAAGGAGATAAACGGCGTTGGCATTTTGCCCGATGTTTGTTTGTATCGCGCTAAAGACTCGGCAAAGCTTGATGATGTGATGCAAGAGTTTTCGGTTTGTCCGAAAGAGGTTCGCGGTGACAGACGTATTGATATTGACCTTGCCAAAAGCTTTCTTTTGACGAATCTGAACGCAAAATAGCCTTTTTTGCAAAATTAGGGTTGACAATCATCTAATTTTATGTATATTACGCTCAAATGTTTGTTTTGTAATCTTTTAGAAAAGAGTATTGAAAATGGCTAAAGCAGTTAAAGTTAAAGTTAAATTGGAAAGCACCGCCGGTACAGGCACTTTTTATCTGGCTGAAAAAAATCCAAGAACTCATCCTGAAAAACTGACTTTGAAAAAATATGACAAGAAGTCTAAAAAGCATGAAGAGTTCGTTGAGAAAAAGTTAAAGTAATTTCTCGTTTGTTTTTTCGTGAAGAAAAGTGTCGGTGGAGAAAATGTTTTCCACCGGCTTTTTTTTGTATTTATACCTTAGCTGTCCGGTTAGGATTTTTTTTATAAAGAAGGTTATTCGTCATCAAGAAGCCGTGCTTTGCGATATTCTTTTTGCAAGGTTTCAATTTCAACATCCGTATAGCGCTGGGTGGTGGTTAGTGAGGCATGACCCAAAAGCTCTTGAATTGAGCGCAGGTCAGTGCCTTCGGCCAGCAAATGTGTGGCAAAGGAATGCCTTAAGGCATGGGGCGTTAAATTGTCCGGTAAACCGAGATAAGCTCTTATCTTTTGCATTTGGCGCTGTATTATGCGCGGACTTAGACGTTCGCCGCGCGTGCCCAAAAACAATGCATCTCCTTGGTTAAAATTATAAGGGCATTCGTTGATATAGGCGGTGATAGTGTCAATAACCTCAGAAAGTATCGGAACTAATCTTGTTTTATTGCCTTTACCGGTAATTCTTAAAAGCTGAGTGTTTGGTTCAATATCACCAAAATTTAGGGACAAGGCCTCTGATATTCGTAGGCCGCAGCCGTAAAGTAATGTGAAAATGGCGCGGTCACGGAGGCCTGTCCAGCTCTTTTTTGAAAAGTTTGGCGATTCATTCAACAATTCAAAAGCTTGTGAAACATCTAAGGCGCGCGGAAGTATCTTGTCTTGCCTTGGGGAGTTAATCACATCAATGGCGGTGTTTTTAACAATATCATTTTTATCCAGCCAACGAAAAAAACTTCTTAGAGTTGAAATTTCTCGCGCCAGAGAGCTTTTGCTTAAATGTTTGGCCGCACGACGGCTGATATAAGCTCTGAAGTCTTTGACATCAAGTCGGCTTAGTTTTTTTAAGCTTAGCGGTGTTTCAAAAAATTCGGTAAAGAATGACAAATCGCGCGCGTAGGCATCTATCGTGTGCGGTGAATAGCGGCGTTCCGAGCTCAATTCTTCAAGCCATTTCTCAATTTTGGCTTTTAACTCGTTGTCGGTATTGTATTTTATTTCCTGTTTCATGAGTTTATTCTATCTCGTTTTGGTTAAAAAAGTGTTTGCGGAAAAGTGAGATTACGCTTGGTTCTTTGGTTCTTTTGTTTTATACTTTGATAAATTTTTTGCGAGGTTTTTTATGATTGTCGGCGTTTTACTTCCGCTGCCGTTTAATGATGTGTTTGACTATCAAGTTGAGGGTGATGTGGCTCTCGGCGAGATGGTTCGTGTGTCGTTTGGGCGTGAGGTCTTGGTCGGCGTGGTCTGGAAGCTTGGTAAAAATTCGGATTTGCCACCGGCTAAAATCAAGCCGATTATCTCCAAAATTGATATGCCGCCATTGTCTGCCGCGTTAATGAAATTTGTGACCTTTGTGGCAAGCTATAATATGGCTTATTTGGGCTTGGTGCTAAAAATGGTGCTGAGTGTTAAAGCCGTGTTTGATGATGACAAAACAACGACGCTTTACAAACTTTCGGGCAAGACTTTAGCCGAGGCGAAGCTTAAAAACTCTGATGCGCGCTGGAGAGTGATGGATTTGCTGCGGCATTATCCTTACACGCGTGCGGAAATTGCCAAAGGTGCCGGTGTTGGGCAAGCGGTGATTAAAACCATGATTGAGGCTGGTGTCTTGGTGCCGGAAGTGGTGGCTCTGAAACGTGATTTTGGTACTCCGAATCCTGATTTTTCAAAAGTGAATTTGACCTCTGAACAGCAAAATGCCGCTGATTTTCTTTGTTCAAAAGTCGGGCAGGGGTTTTCGGTGACTTTACTTGACGGGGTGACCGGTTCGGGTAAGACCGAGGTTTATTTTGAAGCTGTGGCCGATGCCTTGGCGCAAGGTAAGCAGGTTTTAATCATGGTGCCTGAAATCTCTTTAACCACGCAATGGCTCGGTCGTTTTGAAAAGAGGTTCGGTGTTAGACCGGCTTGCTGGCATTCGGCCCTAGGAACACGCGAGAGAATCGATACATGGAAAGGAATTATTGAGAATCGGGCTAAGGTTGTGGTCGGGGCACGCTCGTCTTTATTTTTGCCTTATGCCGATTTGGGGTTGATAGTGATTGATGAAAGCCATGATGCGTCGTTCAAGCAAGAAGATGTGGTGAATTATCAAGGGCGCGATATGGCGGTGGTGCGTGCCAAAATGGAGCAAATTCCGCTGATTTCATCGACCGCAACACCGGATTTGGAAACAATTTGTAATGTCGAATCGGGAAAATATGACAGCGTTAAATTGACTTCTCGTTTTGCCGAGGCGGTTTTGCCGACAGTAAAAATTATTGACCTTAAAAAAGATAAGCCGCAAAAATTTCCGAACGAAAAAGGGCAAATGTCAGTGGCGTGGTTATCCCCGACTTTGGTTAAAGCCTTGGCCGATAATCTTGAAATCGGCGGGCAGTCTATGCTGTTTTTGAATCGGCGCGGGTATGCACCTTTGACAATCTGTCGCGATTGCGGCCACCGAATCCAATGTCCGAACTGTACTTCTTGGCTGACCGAGCATCGTAAAACAAAGTCGTTGATTTGTCATCATTGCGGTTATACAACATCTATTCCTTCTCGCTGTCCGTCTTGTGGTTCGGAAGAGGGACTTACGGCTTGCGGCCCCGGGGTGGAGCGAATTGCCGAAGAAGTTTCAAAGCGTTTTCCGATGGCTCGAATCGGCATCTTGTCCAGCGATATTACCTCTACTCTTTCCGAGGTTTCGGAAGTTATTCGCAAGATGGAAAATCATGAAATTGACATTCTTATCGGAACGCAAATTCTGGCTAAAGGGCATCATTTTCCGAGCTTGACCGTGGTGGGAATCATTGATGCGGATTTGGGGCTGATGGGGAGTGACTTGCGCGCCTCGGAGCGGACTTATCAGTTGCTTTCTCAGGTATCTGGTCGTGCCGGTCGCGGGGATAAAAAAGGTGTGGTTTATTTGCAAACGCTTTATCCTGAAAATGCGGTCTTAAAAGCCTTATTAGACAATAATCGTGCTGCTTTTATTGAGCTTGAAAAACAGAGCCGGCGGTTGCTCAAGCTGCCTCCTTTTGGAAAATTAGCGGCGCTGATCGTTTCCGGTGATAATCAGGATATGGTTGAAAAAACAGCCGTTTCTCTTGGAAAATGTGCGCCAAATACCGATATGATTACCACGCTTGGGCCGGCTCCGGCGCCAATCTTTATGCTGCGCGGAAAATATCGTTTTCGCTTGTTGCTTAAAACCGCGCGAACCATTAATATCCAAGAGGTTATTCGGACATGGCTTTCGCGCGTGCCGCATTCTCCGCGGGTGCGGATTGAGGTGGATATTGACCCTTACTCTTTTATGTAGCATAAAAGTTAAATTTTATTCTTTTCTTTTTATTCTAACATTATGATTTTTATTGAAACATGATGTTTTCTTGTGCGTAAGTTGAAATTTCGATTTTCGATTTTATGAATCTTAATAAAATAGAAATAATTTCAGGTTATAGTCTTTGCAGATTTAACCTAATCAGTATTCAGAGTTTGCTCGTGAAAAAAGAATCTAAAATTAAAATTGCTACAACTTATGCCGAAGCTCTTTTTCAAGGAGCTTTGCAAGACGGTGATGCAAAGGCCGTTATTCGCGACATTGATTTGTTGCTGGATCAGGCCTCAGGGTATCGTCAGGCCATCGTTATGCTCGCGAACCCGTTATGGGGAATCGATGATAAAAAAGCGGCGCTTAAAGAAGTGGCCGGAAAGCTGAAACTGGCACCCGAAACATTGCGTTGCCTTAATGTTATGGCCGAAAATAATCGTTTTTCCGAGTTTGAACTCATTTTGAAAGCTTATCGCAGCCTTTATTTACAAAAGCATAATATTGTGGAAGTTGCGGTTGAAACCGTGAAAAAACTTTCTGATGCTCAGGATAAAGCTCTGAGAGAAAATCTTAAGACTTTTCTTAAAAAAGATGTCCTGGTGAATTATGTCATTAAGCCCGAAATTTTGGGTGGTCTGACCGTGTCTTTCGGCTCGGATATGATCGATGATTCACTCAAAGGAAAATTAAATCGTTTGGAATCAATAATGAAAGGTGGACAATAATGTCTGTAGTTGCCAGCGAAATTTCTTCCATCATTAAGGATAGAATCACTAATGCCAAAGTGACGCTTGATGTGGCTGAGGTAGGAAAGGTTTTGTCCGTTGGTGACGGAATTGCCCATGTCTATGGTTTGGATAAAGTTCAGGCCAATGAATTGGTCGAATTTGAATCCGGCGTTAAAGGTATGGCTCTTAACTTGGAAGAGGATAATGTCGGTGTCGTTATCTTTGGTTCCGATGAGGATATTAAAGAGGGCGATACGGTCAGACGTACCGATAAAATCGTGAGCGTTCCGGTCGGAAAAGAGCTCTTGGGGCGTGTGGTCGATGCTTTGGGTGAGTCCATAGACGGCAAAGGTGCCATTAAAGCAAAAGAGTATAGCAACTCTGAAATTAAAGCTCCGGGTATTGTTGCTCGCCGTAGTGTTCATGAACCTGTTCAGACCGGTTTGAAAATCGTTGACTCGCTTATTCCTATCGGAAGAGGGCAACGTGAATTAATCATCGGTGACCGTCAGACAGGTAAAACCTCTATTATCGTAGACACCATTATTAATCAGAAAAAAATTAATGATGCCGCAAAGTCTGAAAAAGATAAAATGTATTGCATCTATGTTGCCGTTGGGCAAAAGCGCTCAACCGTGGCTCGTGTTGTTCAAACCTTAAAAGACTATGGTGCAATGGATTATACCATTGTGGTTGCTGCAACGGCTTCTGATCCGGCACCGATGCAGTATATTGCGCCTTATTCAGGTTGTGCTATGGGTGAGTATTTCCGTGACAACGGAATGCATGCAACCATCTTTTATGATGACTTATCGAAGCAAGCGACGGCTTATCGTCAGATGTCTTTGCTTCTTCGTCGTCCGCCAGGGCGTGAGGCTTATCCGGGAGACGTGTTCTATTTGCACTCTCGTTTGTTGGAACGTGCCGCTAAGATGAGTGATGAGCTCGGGGCCGGTTCTTTGACCGCTTTGCCGGTTATTGAAACCCAAGCCGGTGACGTTTCGGCCTATATTCCGACAAATGTTATTTCAATTACGGATGGTCAAATCTTTTTGGAGAGCTCACTGTTTTATCAAGGTGTACGTCCGGCGGTTAATGTGGGTATTTCCGTTAGCCGTGTTGGTTCTGCCGCTCAGATTAAAGCAATGAAGCAGGTGGCCGGTAAAATCAAACTTGACTTGGCTCAATATCGTGAGATGGCGGCCTTTGCTCAGTTTGCTTCCGATTTGGATCCGGCAACAAAGCAGCTCTTGGCTCGTGGTGAGCGTTTGACTGAGTTGTTGAAGCAACCGGTTTATCATCCGATGAGTGTTGAAGATCAGGTCGTTTCTATTTTTGCCGGTGTGCGCGGCTTCCTTGATTCGATAGCTGTGGCTGATGTTAAAGCTTTTGAAACTCAGGCTTTGTCTAATATCAAAGCAAACTATCCAGAGTTTTTGGAAGAAATTCGCAACACCAAGGTGATTTCTGATGAGCTTGACAAGAAGTTGACTGCTTTCTTTGAAAAGTTTACTCAGGAATTTGCTAGCCAAAAACAAGCAGCGTAAGGAATAATCATGGCCGGCTTGAAAGAATTAAGGACACGCATTGAGGCGATTAAGTCTACCAAAAAAATTACTTCAGCAATGAAGATGGTGGCTGCAGCCGGTTTGCGTCGTGCCCAAGGTCTTATCGGTAAAAGCTCTGCGTACTACGAATCTTTGCTTCGTGGTGCGCAACGCGTTGCCTTTGATTTGAAGCAAGACGAACTGACAAAAGGTATTACTTTTGATGTTCCGGCTTTGTTAACAGAAACAGGAGAAGATAAGAACTATTTGTTAATCGTTATCTCTTCTGATAAAGGGTTGTGCGGCAGCTATAATGCTCATGTTGCACGAGCTGCCGGTCAGCGCATTAAGGAGCTTGAGGCTGAGGGAAAAGCAGTTAAGCTTATTTGTATCGGTAAAAAAGCACGCGATATTCTTAAAAGTCGTTATGCTGAGCTTATCGTACAATCTTATGAAGGTATTGCGCGCAAAGGTGCTGATTTTGATGAAGCAGTAGAAATTTTGCATCCTATTCTTAAAGCTTTTGAAGCCGGTGAATATGATAAAATTGAAATCGTCAGCAGCTCTTTTATCTCCGCAATCAGTCGCGAAACAAAGTCTCGTCCGTTTTTGCCTGCCGTGTTTCCGGAAGTTTCTGCTCAAGAGGTTCAGATGCCGATTAATATGGCCGGAGATGCTTTCTATGATTATGAGCCAGAAAAGACGGTTTTGCTTGATGCTTTGTTGATTATGATGGTTAAAGCCCAGATGTTTAATGCTTTGGTTCAGGCACAAGCCTCAGAGCAGGGTGCGCGTATGGCTTCGATGGACAATGCAACACGCAATGCTTCGGATATGATTTCAAAATTGACGCTTCGTTACAATGGTATTCGTCAATCGGCGATTACGACCGAGTTGACCGAGATTATTTCCGGTGCAGAGGCGATTTAGTTTTAGTGAATTATTATAATCGGTTTTTAATGTTTGGAGAATGTTTATGACAGAGAAAAAAACTCTAAAATCATCGGCTAAAAAAACAACGGCCGCTAAAGAGGCAAAGGCTAAAGCCGTGGCTCCTAAAAAAACAACCGCTAAGGTTGTTAAGCTTGAGGATGCTCATGCTTTGGGACATGTATCTCAGGTTACCGGTGCGGTTGTTGACGTTAAATTTGAAAATGTTGATGAACTGCCAAATATTTTAACGGCTTTGGAATGTGACAACCACGGAAATAAGTTGGTGTTGGAAGTTGCTCAACACTTGGGTGAAGGCGTTGTTCGTTGCATTGCTATGGATACAACAGATGGTTTGGTACGCGGTTTGCCTGTGGTTAATACCGGCAGCCCGATTAGAGTTCCTGTCGGACCGGAAATGTTAGGTCGTATTATCAATGTTATCGGTGAGCCGGTTGATAATCGCGGGCCGTTGAAGGCTAAAATGGAGTTGCCGATTCACCGTGATGCGCCTTCCTTTACCGATCAATCAACCGAGACAGAGATTTTGACAACCGGTATTAAAGTTATCGATTTGCTTGAGCCTTATGCCAAAGGTGGTAAAATCGGTTTGTTCGGTGGTGCCGGTGTTGGTAAAACGGTTTTGATTCAAGAGTTGATTACCAATATCGGTATGGGACATGGTGGTTATTCCGTTTTTGCCGGTGTGGGTGAACGCACTCGTGAAGGAAACGACCTTTATCATGAAATGATTGATTCCGGCGTTATTGACCTTAAAGGCGATAAGTCAAAAACCGTGCTGGTTTATGGACAGATGAATGAACCTCCCGGAGCTCGTGCGCGTGTGGCTTTGACCGGCTTAACTCAAGCTGAATACTTCCGTGATGAAGAACATCAAGACGTGTTGCTCTTTATTGATAACATCTTCCGTTTTACGCAAGCCGGTTCTGAGGTGTCTGCTTTGCTCGGACGTATTCCTTCCGCCGTTGGTTATCAGCCGACTTTGGGTACGGATATGGGTGCCATGCAGGAGCGTATTACCTCTACGAAAAACGGTTCTATTACCTCTGTTCAGGCGGTTTATGTGCCGGCCGATGACTTGACCGACCCGGCGCCGGCAACAACCTTTGCTCACCTTGATGCAACAACGGTGCTTTCTCGTCAGATTGCAGAGCTTGGTATTTATCCGGCAGTTGATCCGCTTGATTCAACCAGTCGTGTGCTTTCTCCTGATGTGGTTGGTGAGGAGCATTATCAGGTTGCTCGTTCGGTTCAAGAGGTTTTGCAAAAGTATAAATCTTTGCAAGATATTATTGCCATCTTAGGTATGGATGAGCTCTCTGAAGAAGATAAGCTGACCGTGGCTCGTGCTCGTAAGATTCAGAAATTCCTTTCTCAGCCGTTCCATGTGGCTGAAGTCTTTACCGGTACGCCGGGGGTATTTGTTAAACTCGAAGATACCATCAAAGGCTTTAAGGGTATTTTGGAAGGCAAATATGATGATATTCCGGAGCAGGCTTTCTATATGGTTGGAACCATAGAAGATGTTTTGGAAAAAGCTAAAAAGATGAAAGAGTCTGAAAAAGCGGCTTAATCTGAGATTTTGTCGGCGTGTCTCGGGGAGGATAACAAAGCTGAGATGCGCCGCTTTTGTAGGAGTTTGATTGATGACTGTTGTGTTGAAGATTTCTCGTCCGGTGTCGGAATTTCCGGAAGTTAAGGCCGCGAAGATTATTGTTCCGGCAGCGGCCGGTGATTTGACGGTTTTGCCTGACAGAGCACCGACCTATCTTTTGTTACGCAATGGTCTGGTAAAAGCTCTGGATGCTGATGATCATATTGTTCGTCGTTTTTTTGTGCATGGCGGGGTGGCGGATATTGCACAAGATGTTTGCCGTGTTGATTCAGAGATTGTTCATGCTTATGACGATATGACGCTTGAAGAGGCTAAGCAATGTTATGAAAAAGCAGCGACAGATGAAATTAAAGATTATTACAAAGTTATTATTGATGAGTTTGCTCTTTCTTCCAAGTAAGAGTATCAAAAGAAAATCGGCTCTGAGAGCCGATTTTTTTTTAATGGCAGCTAAAGTCTTTTAATATTGTTCGGATGACTTCTGTAACGTCTTCTCTTAGCGGGCTGTCGTGCACGAGTTCATCAAACCAGCCGTCGTTATCATATAAGAGTTCCATTTCGGCTTCGCGGTGTTGGTCTTCTTTGCTGAGCGGAATAACGATTTTTCGTTCTTCATCAATGAGTAATTCTTCGTCTTCAGGCATAAAATGTTCGAGATAGGGATTGTTGTTTTTATTGATATATTCTTTGTAAGCTTTTTTTAGGCTGTTTACGGCCGGAAAAGCAAAATAGTCCGTCGAAATCTTATTCATATTCGCGTCCTTTTCAAATATTCAGAAAACGAATAAATCGTACCAATTTTAGGAATTAAAATCAATTCCCTTATCCACAGGATTAGAGTTTTTGAATATGAAAAATAACTTTGCCCAATACTTTTATGCGACGGTAGTCATCATAGTCAAAGCTGCCGTATTGCGGGTTGTCAGATTTTATGACGGCAGAATTTTCCAGAGGTTTGATTTGTATTCTTTTAAGCGTGGGTTTATCACCGATATTTAACAGATAAATGCCGTCACCGTCGGGGGATTTGCATGCGGTGTCAACCCAAACCATGTCATTGGGGCTGATGGTAGGCTTCATGGCTTCGCTATCTATTTTTATGATTTTTATGCTTTCGGGGGCAGTGGTGGTATATTCTTTTAAGACAGTAGCCGGCATGAGCTGTCTGCCGAGAATTTTTGAGCTGCCTTTTTGAAGGTTTATGATGTCAATAGAGACCATGTCTTGTCTTATGTCTTCAAGATATTGCTCCGGCTTTTCGCCTATGACTTCATAGATAGGAACCTTAAAATAATCTGCAATCAGCTTGGCGTGTTCATAGCGCAAAGATGGTGCTTTTTCCCATTTGCAGATGGTGGGTTGTGACTTTCCGATTGCTTGGCCAAGCTCTTTGGCAGTGAGGTGTTTTTTTTCTCTTAGGCGGCGAATATTATTCATGTTTTTTTCTCGACAGTTTGTTGTTTGTTTTAAGTTATTTTAGAGATATCTTCTTGTCAAATAATAATTTTTCTTGAGGATAACTCTGATTGCGGCGTTGACTTAAATTTAAATTCAGAATAATATTTATTCGTTATCTGAATTTTTTATTCTTCTTATTTATTGCTTCTTTTTGAATTTTAAAGAGCTATCAGATAATTTTTTTGACTATCACGGACTTTTTTTCGACTTGGACTTTAAATCTTAACTGATTTATTTAGGTGAGTTGCTATGGGTAGAAAGAAAAAAGAACCGGATGATGATGATAACCGCAATTTGATGGTTTATACTTGTCCGTATTTGAACTTGGTTCATGCGATTTTTGAACGTTTAATCGATGATTTGACTTTAGACATTGTGATGGATGTTTTTCCGTGGGAAAAAACTAAGAACGATATTTATTATAAATATTGTCGGCTGGGGGCTTATCATTTCTTTTTTGATAAAAAAAGCAAAAACTACAGAGATTTTGTGCGGTGGTGCGATTTGACCGGATTTGATTATCGCTTTTGGCAGCGTAAGGCTTTGATTGCGGTGGCTCTGAAAGTGCTTCAGACACCGCATTTTTATTCTGCCGTGTTAAAGCGAAATTTGAGTTCTGATATTTTGCGCCGGATTGATAAAATGGTGGCAAAACTTTCAAAGTTAAATGTTTTAAGCTGAGGATTTTTTTGTTATGCGTAAAAGTTTGGAAAGTTTGAAAAAGGACTTGGCCTTTGCGGCATTTGTTATGCGTTTTTTGCCGCCGGTGCGAGTGCAAAAATGTCGATCTTCTTGGCCGCGATTAATCTATACGGCGGAAGAGGTTTCGGCGCAAAAGCTGCAATCTTATTATTATCGGCCGACGCCGGAAGAAATCTCGCGTATGGAAAAAATTTTGGATTGGTATCAGTGCCTTAATGCTTTTGAAACCAAGTTGGTGTGGAAGCGCTCGTGCAATGTTTCTTGGAAGTTATTGTGCGTTAGGTTTAAGCATCATCGTTCAACCTTGTATCAAAGATATCAACAGGCTTTGTTAAAAATGCAGTCGTTTGTCAATAAAACTTAATCTTTTTTTATGACTGTGGATTAAATGGTTTTGACGTTTGCCCGAATCTTTCTTCTGTGCCATTCTGTGTCTTGCCCTCTTGCATCATATGAGGGGAGGGCTTATATAATCATTATGGTTCGTTTCATCTCAGAATCGAGGGTATTATGGCTGCTAAAAAAGAAATTCATCCGGTGCTTCCGTTACGCGATATTGTCGTTTATCCGAAAATGATTGTTCCTTTGTTTGTCGGAAGAAGTAAGTCAATCAGTGCGTTGCAGGAAGTGGTCGATACTGATGATAATATCATCTTGCTCACGCAGAAAGATGCTTCGGTAGAAGATCCGAAAAGCGATGATGTTTATCATGTGGGAACACTGGCCACGGTTTTGCAGATGTTAAAGCTGCCGGACGGAACGCTTAAGGTTTTGATTGAGGGAATTCGTCGGGTTAAGGTCAGCAACTTTGTTGATAATGACGCCTATATGGAGGCTGCAGTCGAGCTTTTGCCCGAAAGCGATATTAAGTCTATGGAACAAGAGGCTTTGGCGCGTGCCGTTGTTTCTCAGTTTGAAGAATATGTTAAGCTTTCTCGTAAGACTCCGCCCGAGGTTCTGGTCTCGATTAATCAGATTGAAGATTATGGCAAGTTGGCCGATACCATTGCTTCTCATTTGTCTTTGAAGGTTTCGGAAAAACAAGAGCTGCTTGAGGCGCAAACGCTTAAAACTCGTTTTGAAAAAATTTTGGGCTTTATGAATGCTGAAATGACCGTGCTTGAGGTTGAAAATAAAATCAAATCACGCGTTAAAAAGCAAATGGAAAAAAGCCAAAAAGAATATTACCTCAATGAACAGATGAAGGCTATTCAGAAAGAGCTCGGCGATGATGAGCAAGAAGAATATGCCAATTATATGAAAAAAATCGAGAAGGTAAAACTCTCGAAAGAAGCCAAAGAAAAAGCCGTTGCTGAGGCCAAAAAGCTTAAGACCATGAGTGTGATGTCCAGCGAGGCAACGGTTGTGCGCAATTATCTTGACTGGTTGCTGGATATTCCTTGGAAGGCACCGTCTAAGGTTAATAAAGACTTGGAAAAAGCCAAAGAGATTTTGGATAAAGATCACTATGGTTTGGACAAGGTTAAAGAGCGCATTTTGGAATATTTGGCCGTGCAATCTCGTGCGGATAAGGTTAAAGGTCCTATTCTGTGTTTAGTCGGGCCTCCGGGCGTTGGTAAAACCTCTTTGGGGCGCTCGATTGCCGAGGCAACCGGACGTAAGTTTGTGCGTGCCTCTTTGGGCGGAATGCGCGATGAAGCCGAAATCAGAGGGCACCGTCGTACTTATATCGGGTCTATGCCGGGAAAAATTATCAAAGGCATGAAAAAGGCCGGCACCTCAAATCCGCTGTTCTTGCTTGATGAAATCGACAAGCTCGGCAATGATTGGCGCGGTGATCCAAGCTCGGCTTTGCTCGAAGTGCTTGATCCGGAGCAGAATTCAACCTTCAATGACCATTATCTGGAAGTTGATTATGATTTGTCGGATGTGATGTTTATTACAACCGCAAACTCGTTGGATATGCCGCGGCCGCTGCTCGATCGTATGGAGATTATTCGCCTGTCGGGTTATACCGAAGAAGAAAAAATCGAAATTGCTAAGCGTCATCTGGTGCCAAAGATTTTTGAAGAAAACGCTTTGAAAAAAGGCGAACTCAAAATTACTGATGCCGCCATTCGTGATATTATTCGTTATTATACGCGAGAGGCCGGTGTGCGTAATCTTGAACGCGAGCTTTCAAAGGTGGCGCGTAAGGCGGTTAAAGACATTATCTTGACTAAGGAAAAGAAAAAGTCTGCCAAGAAAAAAGCAGTTGAGGTAACACCGAAAAGTCTGTCGGATTATCTTGGTGTGATACGTTTTCGTTATGGTGAGGCTGAGGAAAAAGATCATATCGGGGTTACAACCGGTTTGGCTTGGACCGAAGTTGGTGGTGATATCCTCTTTATTGAAGCGGTGGATATGCCGGGTAAAGGAAAAGTTATTCAGACCGGTAAGCTTGGCGATGTGATGAAAGAATCTATTGAGACTGCTTTTTCCGTTGTTCGGGCTCATTCAAAAGACTTGGGTATTGATCCTGAGGTTTTTGAAAAGACAGATGTTCACGTTCACGTGCCGGAAGGTGCAACGCCGAAAGACGGGCCTTCTGCCGGAATTGCCATGTATACGACCTTGGTTTCGGTCTTTACCAAAACCCCTGTACGCAAAGATGTGGCCATGACCGGTGAAATCACCTTGCAAGGGCGCGTTCTGCCAATCGGCGGGCTCAAGGAAAAGCTGCTTTCCGCTCTGCGTGCCGGAATTAAAACCGTTATCATTCCGAAAGACAACGAGAAGGACTTAGCCGAAATTCCTTCAATCGTTACCGAAGGTATGAAAATCATTCCGGTGGAGGAAGTGGCTGAAGTGTTGAAGATAGCGCTCCGCAAAAAAGCTCGTATAACGGGCAACTAATACAGATTTAGCGGGTCTCCGCCATCCTCACGTACTGTTTTGTACGCTGCGGTGTCGTCGCCCTAAAATCTTATTACTTGCCGCGTTCTCCGAGCTTTTTGAAAAAAGGTAAAACTGTGTATAACAGCACATCTAGAGGCATTTTACGCTGTCTCGAAAAATTCATGTACTGCTATGTACACTAAAATTTTTTGCCATCCTAGAAATTACTCTATTTGGCTCACTATCTGAATTTTTTTTGAAACTCGTATAACGGGAGATTGTTTTTACAATCTCTCTTTTTTTGTTTAAGAAGTTTTGACGAGTTCAAATTTTAGTTTATAGTTATAAATAGCGGCGATGACGGCGACACGTCTTAGTCCGAAAGAGCGACCTTGTTCGACATTTTTAATCCGGCGGCGTGATAATCCGCTTATTTTTGATATATCATCGATGCTTAATTTATGTTCTTGTCGAAGTTCATACAATCTCTTCCCAACTTCGGCACGGTTGTCTTCTAAATAAATGATTTGTTCTTTTTTTTATTCCCATTTTTTCAGCTCCTTTTATTTTTGTTATAGTTTATAAAAAATACCTGCCTTAAATTTAGGCAGGCGGAGCTCAAAAACTGTTTACACACAGTCACCGTTATTCAATATATTAGCGGTACTCCGCCCAATACAAGCGGAGGAATTTATTGTGTAAAAGGTGTTTTTGAGGCACCGTCGGTTACCTCTAACCGACAGTTTCAGTATAGACAGCAACAAAAGAGATTGCAAGAAAAAGTTTGTATAATGGAAACATATACAGATTTACATATATTTATTTGCAAATTGTAATATACTTGTTATCTGCCGCCGTTTTGATTGAAATATCGTGGTGGGGTGGGGCGGTTGCCGTTATCTTGTTTGTTTTTTTCTATTTTCAAACGTTTTAGGGTTTCTGGTTCTATTCCTTCCATTTTTTCAAAGTCAGGCATATTTTCAACATCGGCTTTGGCCTTAATACACGCCAGCATTAATCTTGCTTTGTATTCCGGTGTGCGGATATTGCCAAAGGAAATGGTTTTTCCCTGTGATTTGAAGAGTTTTACCAAATCATCAAAATCTTTATAGTCCGGAAGTTTGGTGTTTTTCTGGCGGTCTTTGGCGCCTAGAGAAACATGATTATCGGCCGAAGCATTAATCTCTAATCTATCACCGTTTTCTCTAATCAGCGCCGCAGAAAAGTTTTCGGCCTTTTTATCTTCAATAAATTTGGATTTATCTCTTTTAGCGATGTCTTGATAATATGTTCGATAAGCGTCTTTGAAGCTTTGGTCTTCGGTTTTTACCGGCGCCGGTGTGTTTTCCGTCACAACTTGGGTTTCTTTGGTTTCATATACCTCGGGCAAGGTGCCGTTATAAATAGCCTCGACATTTTCATCTGACAAGCCGGCGGTCTTGAATCTTTTCTGACGGGCGGAAACGGTTTTTTCTGCAAGGTTAAGGTAGTTGTTTCTTTGTTCGTTCGTTATCTCAACATCTTTGTGTATCAAAGAGGATAAGTCTTTGCTTTCGGTTTTTCCGGTTTGGGGATTATAGACCTCAAAGCGATAATATTCCGACAGCATAGATTTATAATCTTCATCGCTGTTTTGTAGTTCTGGCAAAGGAATATCATAGGCCATATCTTGAATTTGCAGGTTAAATTGTTTTCCTTTTTTGCGGTAGCCTTTGCCGAATTCATTATCCCAATTTTGGGAAACGCCGTTGATGATATGTTCCAGATCTTGCAAGAGTTTGTCTTGCTCATCTTTTTTGAGTTTTTTGATTTCTTGCACAAGCCAGTCGCATTTCTTAGGAAAAACTTTTAAGTTGCGGTCTTTCTTATAAAAAACTTCGATTGCGCGCAGAGCTTCTTCAATATGGGCAGATTTTTCGTCATGCTCCATGAGTTTTAAGCGGCTTTCAAGGCTTAAATGCGGCGCTTTGTGTTTGAGGGCGTCTTTATTGCGGATATGCTTTAATTCATGCGCAAGAGAAAAATGTTTTTGGTTGCCGGACTGAAAGTTATCACGGCGGTAGTGATATTCGCTATAAATTGTTTTTTCTTTTTCAGGCAAATTATCAAAAAACTTTTTGATGTCTTCTCTTTTGTAAATTCTCTTCAAGCTGGCTTCAATGTTTTTGATAATATCTGACATTTCTTTATCGAGCACCAAGACTGAGTCAAAAATGGTTATTTCGCCCTTGTCGCATTCGGCGCGTGTGTTGTTGAATCTTTTTTTATTGCCATTTTCATCGGCCCAATAAGCTTTTTTATTCTTTTCATCATATTTGAGTTCGTAAAACTCGATATCTCTTTTGATGACAATACCGGCATTTTGCAAATCAGCAGGAATTTCCGAATCGGGAATTGTGTAATCGGCCACAACATATTTTTTATTGTCTTTTTGTTTGCGGGCGGTAATTTCGGCGCTGAGTTTTTTATTATTAGAAAGCTCATTTTGCAGAGCGCCTTGTTTGGGGGTATAAGTTTGTTTTCTGAGTTTGTTTAATTCGCGAGACAGTTCAGGGGCAAAATCGGGAAAGTCACTCCATATGGCTAAAGTCAGATCCGGTTCAGGTTTGTTTTGATAAGCTTTGATTTGCTCCGGTGTGAGTTTGGTGCCTTGTTTGACTGCCAGATAAACATTGCCGATTTTTACGATTTGCATTTTCTGTCTCCGCTTTTGCTTCTATAAGCTAAAGTATAGCCTTTTTTTGAAATTCTCGCAACTGTTATTATATCTTGCCTATTTGTAAAAAAAGGATAAACTGGGTGCAAAATTTATGAAGGAGAAGAGTTTTATGAAAATTGTTTTTATGGGAACGCCGGATTTTGCCGTTTCGGCCTTAAGCCGCTTGGCTGAAAAACATGAGGTTGTTTGCGTTTATACTCAGGCTCCGAAAGAAGCCGGAAGAGGCAAAAAGCTCACAAAGTCACCGGTTCAGATTTTTGCCGAAAAAAAGCAGCTTTTAGTTCGGACGCCTAAGACCTTGCGTTCGGCCGAAGCACAGGCGGAATTTGCAGCTCTCAATGCTGACGTGGCGGTGGTGGCGGCTTATGGGTTGATTTTGCCTAAGCCGATTTTAGAGGCCTTTCCGATGGGGTGTATTAATATTCATGCTTCTCTTTTGCCGCGGTGGCGCGGTGCGGCTCCTATCCAGCGTGCGGTTGAGGCCGGAGATGCTTCTGCCGGAATCACGATTATGAAAATGGATGAAGGGCTTGATACCGGCGATATGCTGCTCAAAGGCGAAGTTGCAATTACCAAGGACACAACCGGCGGAAGTCTGCATGATGCTTTGGCTGAAATCGGGGCAGAATTGATTGTGCAATATTTGGATAATCCCGAGAGTTTTCCGCCGCAAAAGCAAGATGATTCACTTTCATGCTATGCGGCAAAAATCGATAAGGCGGAAAGCAAAATTGATTTTTCTCTTCCGGCAGAAACTTTGGAACGCAAAATCAGAGCTTTTAATCCTTATCCGGCGATGTATTTTGAATATAACGGTGAGCGGTTTAAGGTTTTTAGAGCCGAGAGCTTGGCCCAATCTGCTCCGGCCGGAAAAATTTTGGAAGGCGAAAAAAATCTGATTATCGCTTGCGGGCAAGGGGCGCTAAGAGTTTTGGAAATCCAACGGCAAGGCAAAAAAGCCATGCCGATTGATGAGCTTTTGCGCGGAATGACTTTTGAAGGAAGCTTAGCCTAGTCTTTGATGGGCGGAAATTTTACGCCGCGGCTGATAATGCCGATCATGATACCAAGCAAAATATAGCTGGTTAAACATTCTAAACCAACCACAATTCTGGCCAAAGGCGTATGCGGAAAGATATCGCCGTAACCAACCGTGGTCATGGTAATCAGCACAAAGTAGATAGCGTCTAAAATGCCTTCAATGTCTGTGCCAAAATTGAAAGCGATATCGGTATTTAGGCTGCGGTGAATCGTGTTTAGCGAAATATTAATCACCGTAAAAGCCACAACTAAATTAATGAAGAAAACCGCAAATTCTGCCAAATCTCCGGTTGTGGCGCGGGTGCTTGGCCGTAATAATCCCGAGAGTTTTGATAAAAAGTTTTTTACCTGTTTGAAGGTGGCGTATAAAATCAGCAAACTGACGGTATAAGTTGCCCATTCGTCTAAGGCAATGTAGATACTGCAAAATCCGGCAATAACACCGGTGGCAAACAGGGCGGTTTTGTTTTCTTTGGAAAAGCTGTGAGCCGTATAGCGATATTTTGAAAAGTAGTAATTCAGAATAACAAAGACAATGCCGGTTAAGATGCCGTTGGTGAGGGGAATAATTAAATATGTTTTCCATGGATCAAGAAAAGCGGAAAGTTTGGTTACCAATACGCGGTGATGCGCCGATAAAATAATCAGGCTGATGAAAATGCAGATATTAAAACTCCGCGGAAATATATTTTTGAACTTTATGCTTTCATCTTGCAGTTTATTGTCCATGGTATTCTCCTTATGTTTTTTTATTAATCTAGTCTATTTGAAAAAATTTTAAAGAGATATTTAGGAGATTTTGAGCAAATCGTTCCAGTTGGTGGTATAGGCACAAGATTTGCGGGCGCGGCGAATGTAATGATTGATGCCGGCGGCTTGAGCGCCGAAGTAGAGCGTTTTGCTGCCGAGTTTTTTATTAATTTCATCAAAGGCAGTCATGAGTTTTTGTTCTTTTTCGCTGGTTTGAGCATTTGAAAACAAAGAGTTTTGGCTTTCGCTGAGTGGGGTTATGCCGACAAGGGTGATGCCGGCGCGCTTATAGCCTAATCCGGCGCGAAAAATGCGCTCTAATCCTTGATTCATGGCTTTAATAAAGCGGGCGGTGTTGGTTGAATTTTCCGCTAGGCTTATCAAACAAGAGTTTTGATAAAAGCGCGCGTCTTTAAAGCGATTGGTCTCAACCATGGTGGCAATTCCTGAGGCAGTTGCTTGTTGTGCCCTTAGCCTTTGGCAGGCTTTGTCAGTGAATTCGGAAAGAATTGTTTTTAGTTCTGAAAACTGATAAATTTCGTGCTCAAAGCTGCGGGAACAAATCAGGCTTTGTTGGCAGCTGTGCGAATCTCCTTCCAAACAGGGAAAGCCGTTTAATTCCAAAATTGTTTTTTCAAGATTAATCCCGAATTTGCTGCGGGCTAACGAACGGGGCATGGTGGCAAGTTCGGCTGCGGTAAAAATGCCGAGATAATTCAGCTTTGGTGTAATACTTCGCCCGACGCCCCAGACATCATTGATATCAATTTTTTGCAATAAGGGGAGGGCGTCTGCGGCGTTTTTAATTTCCAGCACTTTATCGGAAGGAAATTTTTTGGCGGTTTCGCCGGCAATTTTACAAAGCGTTTTGCTCGGGGCTATTCCTACCGAAACCGAAATTCCGGTCTGACGCAAAATGGTATTGCGGACGCTTAGTCCTTTTTCAAACAAATTTTCGCTATCCGAATGGGCAAAAGCCTCATCAATCGAATAAATTTCAATTTCATCAAAAGCGTTTCTCAGAAGCGCCATAACGCGGTTTGACATATCGGCATAAAGCTCATAATTGGAAGAAAGGGCCACGCCGCCCAGTGCCTTAAATTTGTCGGCGATTTTGAAAAACGGCGCGCACATGGCAATGCCTTCAGCCTTAGCCTCATTAGAGCGTGCAACCACACAACCGTCATTGTTTGACAAGACGACCACCGGGCGGTTTTTAAGTGACGGATTAAAGGCCCTTTCGCAAGATACAAAAAAATTATCACAATCAAACAGCAGAAAGCGGTGCATTATTTTTCAAAGCTCCGAATCGTATAAGTTACCACGCCCCAAAGCGAAAAGTTATCGTTTGGTTTGATGAGCTGGGGTGGGGTATCGCCGTTTGTCAAATAACTTTTGCCGTCTTTGATTAAAAACTTGCGGATTGTTAGGGAATTATTAAGCTCGCCGATAATAATCTTGTTGTGGCCGGCGTCAAGGGCGCGATCGACAATCAAGATATCGCCGTCAAAAATGCCTTCTTTTTCCATGGCGTTGCCTTCCATTCGCAAAAAGTAGGTGCCGGACGGATGCTTAATCAGAAGGCGGTTGAGGTCAAGCGCCGCCTCGGCATAATTTTCAGCTGGAGAGCCGAAGGACATTGCAAATTCTCCTTGACAAGGTTCTTGTTTTGTTCTTATAATATCTTCATTCTGAAAAATTGCAAGCGTTAAAAAAGTTTTTTATAAATCGGAGGAGAAAGTTATGCAAAAAATTGTTCCCGAGAGACTGAAGGCCGGAGATGAAATTAGAATCGTGGCGCCGTCACGCGGTATTAAAATTATTGGAAAAGATGTGCGCGAAATTGCTGAAAAGCGTTTTGCCGATTTGGGGCTTAAAGTTACTTATGCAACGAATGCCATAGATGAAAATTTTGATATGCTCGGAACAACCTCTCCCGAAAAAAGAGCTGCCGATATTATGGAAGCTTTCAAAGATAACAAGGTTAAAGCGATTTTTACCATGATCGGCGGGTTTAACAGCAATCAGATTTTGCCTTATCTGGATTTTGAGGTGATTAAGCAGAATCCGAAAATCTTTTGCGGTTTTTCTGATATTACGGCTTTGCTTGATGCGATTTATGCAAAGACCGGACTGGTCACATTTTCAGGGCCGCATTTGAGCTCTATCGGTATGCTCAAAGGTTGTGAATACACGATTGAAAATATGGTTAAAATGCTGATGAAAGACGGGCAGAATGAGGTTGTGCCGTCTGCCGAATGGAGCGATGATTTGTGGTTTATTGACCAAGAAAAGCGCGAATTTATTAAAAATGAGGGCTATTGGGTGTTGAACGAAGGCAAAGCCGAAGGAACATTGCTTGGCGGCAACCTCGGAACATTTAATCTTTTGCTTGGAACAGAGTATCGTCCGGCTTTTGAACAAGATACGATTTTGTTTGTTGAAGATACGTCTGAGGCTAGCATTTTTACCTTTATGCGTAATTTAACTGCCTTGAGCTATCAGCCGGATTTCAAAAATGTTAAGGGCTTAATTATCGGGCGTTTTCAGAAAGGCTCAAAGGTAACGCGCGATCAATTAGAATATATTTTGAAGAATGTTGCTCCGTTGTCAAAACTGCCGGCCGTTGCCAATGTCGATTTCGGGCATTCTACTCCGCTTTTGACCCTTCCGGTTGGCGGATTTGCCGCAATTTACGGTGATAAAATCAGGCTCAAAGCTTAATTGCTTCCGCAGGGATTGCTTCATTATTCGGGCGTAAGGCAAGCAGGCGGTCAATCATAAACGACCGCTGTGCGCCGCGCTCGGTGCAATAAGCTAACAGAAGCTCTCCTCTTATATGCAGCGGAACAATAACGCGTCGGGTTTTGTTGCCGTCGGCGCGCTGGTATAATACCTCAAGTTTTTGGCGGGTGCGAATGGCGTCTTCCAGCATTTGGTGTTTGTTGTAGGCGGATAATGGTTCTTGTTGTTCCAGCGGTGTATAGCGGTTGATAAATTCTAAAATGCGGAAGTCTGTGAAAATGTCTTGCGGTTTTATCGGGCGGGTCAGCCTTATACCGTTTAAGGAAGTGCAACGGCTTAAGGCGACATAAAGTTGTCCGGCAGAAAATGCACCGCGCCCCATGTCGATTTCAACATGGTCAAAGGTTTTTCCTTGGCTTTTGTGAATGGTAATCGCCCAAGCCAAGCGAAACGGAAACTGTGTGAAAGAGCCGACAGATTCCGATATAATGCGGTCGCCATCTTTTTTGTATTGAAAAATCTCCCAGGTATAGGGCTGGACGCGTACGGATTTGGCATTTTCTTTCAGGCGGACTTTGAGCGTTGTGTTGCCTTCCGAATCGGTTTTTATATCCTCAATATGGCCGACAGAGCCATTGACCCAGCGGTTTTTGGCGTCGTTATTCAAAAACATGATTTGAGCGCCGATTTTGAAAGTCAAATCTTCTGCCGTCGGAAAATATTCTTTGCCGAATGTTCCTTCAATATTGGCTTTTGCTGTATGCTGCGGACTGGGCAGGGCGTCAAGCCGTGTTTGATTAATTTCATCAGCTTGGGCATTGGTGGTGGTTAAGTGGATTGAAAAAATGTCGTCGTTTAGCGAGGCTGATGTTTGTTGGTTTAGTCGGGCGAGGTCGGTGCTGTCTGCCAAATTGTTGCGGATGCGGTTGAGCAAAGTGATAAATTCCGTATCTTTTTGGCGGTAGATGTGTTTGAGCTCGACAATCTCGGGTTCAATTTGTTGAAACACCTTGGCGTCAAAAAAATAAGGCGAGCGGTAACGGCTGGCAAATAAAGTTTGTTCGTCATTGGTTACAACCGGAGGTAGCTGAAACATGTCTCCGACAAAAACCATTTGCACGCCGCCAAAGGTGCTTTCGGGCTTGGGGCCATAGATTTGTAAAAAAGCGTCAATACAATCCAGCAAGTCGGCGCGCAGCATGGAAACTTCATCAATAAAAATCGTATCCAGATTGCGGAAGATTCCTAAGCTGCGGGGTTTTACCTCAAGGCTTTGAATTTTTTCTACCGTCACGTTTATCGGAAAATTAAAAAAGCGGTGAATTGTTTGGCCCTTGATATTCAGAGCGGCAACGCCGGTCGGTGCCAGCAAAACCAAATCTTTGGGGCAATGCTTGTAGCAATAGTCTAAAAGAGTTGACTTTCCGCTGCCGGCTTTTCCGGTTATGAACAAGTGCTTGTCGGTTTTGTTAATGATATCAAGTGCTTGCTGAAATTCAGGCGTTATTTCAATTTCCGAAGTCATATTTTGTTGTAAAATCTAAAATCATATATTATATTAAAAAACATTGATGAACTGATTATAACAGGTTTTTTTTATGATTAAAGAAGAATTAGAAGAGCGGCTGATAAATATTGAATCGGCTCTTGCTTGTCAGGAAAAAGAGCTTGATGACTTGAATCAAGTTGTCATCGCTCAGGGGAAGGAGATTGATGCTCTTTGTCGTCAGCTTAAGCTTATGCTTGAAAGCATGGCGCAAGATACGGTCAAGCCTTTGAGCGAAGAAACTCCGCCGCCGCATTATTAATCTATCAAAAGGAGGAAGACAATGGATGAGACAGCGTTATTCTGCTTAACCCACGGGATTTATGTTTTGGGCGCGAAAGATGAGGCGCAGAATCGGTTTTGCGGCAGTATTGTCGACGGGGTTATGCAGGTTGCCAATAAGCCGCTGATTATTGCTTTGTCTTGTCATAATCGCAGTTATACCAAAGAATGTATCGAAAAGACCAAAGAATTTTCAATCTCGGTCATCAGCAAAAATGTTGACCCTTTTGTGGTGGCTGATTTTGGTTTTCAGACCAGTCGAACGGTTGATAAATGGGCTTTGGTTGATTATATTGCAAAAGATGGTTTGCCTTATCTGAAAGGGAATTTGGCCGAGGTAAAAGCGCGCGTGATTGAAACAAAGGTTTATGAAAGTAATACTTTGTTTTTGGCGGAGGTTGAAGATTGTCAAAAATGCGAAATCGGTGAGCCGCTGACTTATGGCGAATATCGTGCTTATTTCAAAGATGAGGTTATGAAAAGTTTTAACAATTATCGTCAACAGCAAGAAAAGGAGAAGCAAAATGGCTGATAATGCTGGAAAAAAATGGGTCTGCACGGTGTGCGGTTATGTTTATGACGGCGATGTTCCGTTTGAGGAACTGCCGGAAGACTGGCTCTGCCCATTGTGCGGTGTCGGCAAAGATATGTTTGAACTGCAATAAAGTTTTTGTTTAAGTGAAAGAGCCTCCGTTGGATTATTCCAACGGAGGTTCTTTGTTTCGTCAAACGAGATTAAAACCTAAAACTCAATTACGGGGCGGACCACCTGTTCAATGCTCTTATAGCTAGTGCCCAAACCGTAGCTATCGCCAAAATGTGAGTACCACGCGGTGTAAGAGCTGTACTCAGACGACGACCAAGCGTAGGTTTCGGGTGAGATAGATGTGAATTGTATCCCACCGGCTCGGCTGAATCCCGTGTTTATAGTGCTTTGGTTATTCTTTATTGAGGTCAATATTCCTGCCGCCGGTAAGCACCAAACTCCGACCTTCGTTCCTGTTGTTGTATAATTATACGCTGCCCATACTGCCGGATAGGTACTGCTATCTCCTTGTGCTCTTATCTTTGCACTATTCTCACAACTTGCAAAGTCTTGTGATGCCTCTGTTTCTGATGTATAGTCCGTCAAGCTCGAGATATTGACATATTCCGTTGACCACTGATACCACGTGCCGCCATAGACCGGATTTAATGCCATCGCCTGTCCGCATTTGCCGGATTTATAAACCACAACCGCTATCGGCGTCTTGCCCGATACTTTATTCGCGCTGCAAGTACCGTCGCTGAATAAGATATCTCCAAGCGAGCAGTTAGCAGCTAGTCCGGTACACTTCCCCCACTGCAGTTCGCTGCAGCTTCCATTTTTCCATTCATATCCGTCGGCACAAGTACAAGAAGCATATTTGCCCATACAAGCTCCCCCAGTGCCGCCGGAATAGCCGTTGCCGGTGCAGGTGTATTTAAATCCATATTTTGAACAGATTTCTGTTTCACTTGAGGAACAAAACCACGTGTTTCCCCAAGGGCATTTAACGCCGCCGTTTGGGCAAGAAGCTTCGGTATAGCCAAGGCTTGCGCAATCCGGTGTGGCGGTACAAGTCGGGGTTTGGGCAATGGCGCTTATCGGCGCAATAACTGCCGCGCTTGTCATTAAGATTAATTTTCTCATTTTCTCCTCCTTCTTGTTATAAGCACAGCATAAACGCGCTGTTATATGGACATTTCAAAGCTCTGCCGCTGCAACTCGTCGACTTATAGCCCAATGTCGCGCAATCAGTTATCGGGGCAGTGCAATAATTGTCATAATTCACCGCACAGCCGGTGATATACCATTTACCCGAACAGTCCTCAAAGGCGCAATCATAGCCTTCGGGGCAGCTTGATAATGTGCCGTTGTTGTCGCAAGTTTTACATTCTTTATAAAGGGTTGTAGTGCCGGACAAACAAGTTTCCGTCCCCGTGGTTGGTCCTAAATCTCCGCAAATTTGGAAGCCCTCGCAAGCTGCCGCCACAACCTGATATTTGGTTTGTCCGTCACAATCCAAACAAGGCTCGCCAAGTTGTTCATATCCGGCAGGAATCTCGGTTTCGGTATATTCCGAGCCGCAAGGGGTGCAGGTGCAAGACGCATATCTGCCGTCACAAGCCTCACCAACACCGACATAAGGTTCTTCGCAAGTTACATAACTGCTTGGGCAAGTTGAAATACAATCTGAATAATAAGGACCGTATGGACATTTCTTTCCCCTAGGGGCATACCACTCAGGACATTCGCTGACGGTAAAACCTTCATTAAAACAACGCTCTTGGGGATTCATATTAAAATTCGGCATATCATTGACATTGCCGTTGCCGCCGAACATCGCATCAGAACAAGCCGCCGTATCATTAATAAAACAGACTGCCGCTAATTTAATCTCATCAGAAGAAGACAAGCCCAAGGACGGAGAATAGAGGTGTGTGTGAAGTGTGTTGATAAGTCGTTCTCCACCCTCGGCAAAAGAAATATTAGCCATTGCGCTCATCGGCAACAATCCCGCCGCCGACAGCATTACGGTCAAAACCGCATAATTCCGCGAATTTAACATAATATCACCTTTCTTAGCTTGTCTTCACGAATCTAATATATCATAAATTCAATTTACTTGCAACAGGCATTTTTAAGAAAGGTGAAAGTGTGGTGAAAAAAAAGAGCTCAGTTTCAAAAACTGAGCTCTTTTTTTGTTTAATCCTTGCGGAAGTGTTTGTAAAGCGAAAGAACGTATTTGTCGGATGATGAAAGCTCTTTTCCTTGAGCAATCTTTTTTTCTACCCCTTTATACAAAGGTAGAGTCTGGTAAAAGACAAGTTCGTTCAAACCGTATTTGGTTAGCGCCGCTTTGTTATGAATCAACAAGTCATGCGTTTCCAAGCTTATCCATCCGCCTAAAAACGGGAAGATAATCAGTTTTCCTGAGAGCAAGTTATGTTTGTTGAATATGGCTTCAATGAATTTGTAGCAAATATCTTTTGAAGCGGTGGTTATTCGCGGGTCATTACTTGCGCCGTAGGTGCCGATGAGCAAATCCGTCTGGGCTTGAAAAATCTCAATCTCATCCGAAAATTCCGGATTAAGTGCCAGTTTTAACTGTAGCAAATGGTCATAGCGCAGATTGAGCTTGTGCTTTTGGATGAATTGCAGATGCTTGATGGTTTGTTGCAGATAAAGACGCCGTTCGTCATATATCCTGCCTACAAGTATGGTTTTATCCATTTCATGCAGGGCGGCCTCAAAGTCTACATCTTGGTAGAGCCTGTTCAGCATTCGCGGAAACAAAGTTTCATAAGAGCTTAGCGCCTTTATTAACAAGTGAAAGTCGGCCGAGGTTTTAATTGCTTTATTGCTGGGGATGGTTTCCGTATTGTTGACAATTTTTTTCCACTGTTCTTTGGCGGCGTGCACTAAAATCTCGGGAGCTTCAGAGCCAATTCTTTGGGTCATATCCTGCACGCGTTTATAAAGCTTTACTTTGCTCAGGCGAGTCTTAATCTCGTTAATAATTGTTTTTTCTTTGTTGTCTGCTTCCAGCAAAAAGCTGAACAATTCATCCGGCGTATAGTTTTTTTCTAACTCCAGATAACGGAATATTCTTCGCGTTACGTTTTTTAACTTTAATGTTTTTTCCATAATTATATATTTTTAATATTTAGCTTTTTCTTTTTTAGCATGTTTTGGTGCTTTTTGCAAACAAAATTTAAATACAAAAAACCTTGAGCTTTGTTGTGTCAAAGGTCAAGGTTTTTTGTGCTTTAGACTTCTTCTCCACTCATGTCGGATAACAAGCGTCCGTCAAATTCGGAGGAGTAGAGTTTTACCAGCTTTTTGAGCCTTTCTTTTTTCTGCGGGGTAAAAGGTGTCATTTCCTTATCACCCGGCTGAATCATGCCGCCAATTTCGAGATAATGCTTGAGTTCTCGAGCTATTATCTCATTGTAGCCTTTGCTCTTGATTTCATCGGCAACTTGTTCCAGTACATTCAGCATTGTGTTGCTGATGTATTGTCCGGTGGTCGTTATTGATAAAATCAGGCCGAATTCGACGATTTTTAATGTTTTGATGACATCAATCAAGAAAAATCCTGCGGTTGTCTTGATGATGTTGTCAATTCTTTCGTCTTTGTTGATGCCAACTGAGGCCTTAATTTTGGTTGCTTCGAACTGGAAGCAAGTGTTGATAACATGAAGGTAGGCATCGCGGCATTCTTCATAGTCATCAATTTTTAGGGCTTCCGTTACTTGAGAAATCAATTCCGGTGTCAGAAGCTTATAATCTTTTAGAGCTAAACTCAGTTTTGAGTTTAATTCAAAAAGATATTTCTTCTTTTCCTGAATTTCTTTTTCATGTTGCAACTCTGTCTGTGATTTTTTTTCTTTCATAATTATAAAATTTTTAAGAATTATACGTTATCATATGGATTATAGACAAAAAAACGGTTTGTGGCAAGGACTTTTTTCTAAAAAGTCGTTTTTTTTTCTTTTATTTGGATTAACCTGTTGAATTGGCTGAAAAATGAAAAGTATTTTTAAAGTTGCGGCGGTTGGTGTTTTGTTGGTCGGAGTCTCTTATTGGGCGCTTAAGCCGGATAAGCAAGTTGATGTTTATGTGACGCAAAAGGTTGCTAAAGGCGATATTACCGAAAAAATTACCGCAACAGGTACGATTAATCCTATCTCGACCGTTAATATCGGTACACAGGTTTCCGGTACAATCTCCGAAATCTTGGTTGATTATAACACGAAAGTTACCAAGGGACAGCTCTTGGCACAGATTGATCCGGCCTTGTTCGAAGCCACCGTCGCACAGCGACGGGCGGCTCTTGATATTGCCAAGGCACAAGTCAATGTGGTTGATAATGATATTGTTTATTACAAAAAACATTTGTCCCGTATTAAAAAACTCAATACCTCAAAATATTCGGCCGACTCCGAGCTCGAATCGGCACAACGTGATTATGATAATGCCGTAGTGCAGAAAAAACTGCGCGAAGCCGAAGTTCAGCAAGCTCAAGCGGCACTCGATTCTGCTGAAATTGATTTGAAATATACCAAGATTGTTTCTCCGGTTGATGGTATTGTCGTTTCCAAAGAAGTGGAAGTCGGACAGACCGTGGCGGCGAGCTTTCAAACGCCAACCCTCTTTAATGTGGCGGAAGATTTGACTAAAATGCAAATCGAAACATCTGTCGTTGAGGCCGATATTGCCAAGGTTAAAGAAGGGCAGACCGTTGAATTTTCTGTTGACAGTTATCCTGATGAAATTTTTTATGGTATCGTAACCCAAGTGCGCAATGAAGCGATTACGACCTCAAATGTTGTGACTTATGAAGTGATTATTGAAATTGATAATCATGACCTTAAGCTTAAGCCCGGTATGACAGCCAATGTTCAGATTATTACCGCCGAAAAGCAGGGCGTGTTTTTAGTTCCGAACAAAGCCTTGCGCGTGTTTATTCAAGATGAAAACGGCGAAGTAAAGCGCTATAAAGACAAAGGGCTGTGGATCTTGAAAAACGGGCAGCCGCAACGCATTTCTATTTCAACCGGTGTGGCCGATGATGATCAGACCGAGGTCTCTTCTCCCGAAATTAATGAAAATACCGCCGTTATTCTTGAAAAAAATAATGTCGGTGATGATAAAAAATCTAAAATGAGGATGAGGCTTTAATGTCCCTGATTGATGTTAAAAATATTAAAAAAAGCTATCCTCTCGGTGATTTGAACCTTAATATTCTTAAGGGGATTAATCTGTCGGTTGAGGCCGGTGAGTTTGTGGCGATTATGGGACCTTCCGGGTCGGGAAAATCGACCTTGATGAATATTCTCGGTTGTTTGGATATTCCGTCTTCGGGCAAATATCTGCTTGACGGTATTGATGTCAGCAAGATGAAGCCTGATCAATTAGCCGAAATCCGTAATAAAAAAATAGGCTTTGTTTTTCAGGGATTTAATCTGCTTTCCCGAACCTCGGCTTTGGAAAATGTGGAGCTGCCGATGGTTTATGCCGGTATACCTGCCGAAGAGCGTTTTCAGCGTGCGAAAAAGGCTTTGGAAAAGGTCGGGTTGAAAGAACGTATGGATCATTTGCCTAACCAGCTTTCCGGCGGGCAACAGCAACGTGTGGCGATTGCGCGTGCGGTGGTGAATGATGCGCCGATTATTTTTGCCGATGAGCCAACCGGAAATTTGGATACGAAAATGAGTATCGAGATTATGAAGCTTTTTACCAAGCTTAATGAAGAAACCGGAAAAACAATCATTCTTGTGACCCATGAAGAGGATATTGCCCTTTACAGCAAGCGTATTATTAAAGTTGTGGATGGGGAAATTCAATCTGATGAGCCGGTCTTAAACCGTAGTTCGGGAGGTGAATGAGATGATTAATATTCCGATGATTTCAAGCATTGCCTTTCGGGCTATTAAAGCCAATAAAATGCGCTCGATTTTGACCAGCCTCGGTATTATTATCGGTGTGGCAGCGGTTATTATCATGCTGGCCGTTGGACATGGGGCGCAAATCTCTATTAAAAACGATATGCAATCCATGGGCTCGAATCTGATTATTATTCGCTCCGGTGTGGCAACTTCCAGCGGAGCGCGCGGTGGGCATGGTTCTCAGCCAACCATGAAAAAAGGCGACGGTGATGCCATTCAGGAAAAAATTTCTGCCATATCTTTAGCCGCGCCTATCTTGGAAGAAACCGCTCAAGTCGTTTATGGCAACGCTAACTGGTCAACCGGAATTACCGGTACGGATAATCGTAATTTTTTGATTAAAGAGTGGGATATCGGTTATGGGCGAAATTTCAGCGATGCTGATATTAAAAATGCGGCCAAAGTGGCTATTCTCGGTCAAACCGTGGTTAATGAATTGTTTGGTGATGTTGATCCGCTTAATCATACCATTCGTATTAAAGGACAACCGTTTAAGGTTATCGGCGTGATGGATGAGCGTGGGCAAAACAGTATGGGAATGGATCAAGATGATGTCGTGTTTATCCCTATTACGACCGCGCAGAAAAAAGTTATGGGTATTCAATTTCCTGACCAGGTGAAAATGGTTATCCTGCAAGCGGTTGATGCGCAAAGTACTTATACCGCGCAAGAGGAAATCCGCCAGCTTTTACGCCAACGCCATAATCTCGGCCGCTATAAGGAAGACGATTTTGTTATCCGCAACATGACACAGATGATGGAGATGATGGAAAGCTCTACGCAAGTTATGACGATTTTGCTCGGTTCAATCGCTTCAATCTCTCTTTTGGTCGGCGGTATCGGTATTATGAACATTATGCTGGTGTCGGTTACCGAGCGCACGCGTGAAATCGGTATTCGTATGGCTATCGGCGCAAAGTCTTGGGATATTCGCTGGCAGTTTTTGACCGAGGCGCTGGTGCTGTCTTTAATCGGTGGCATTGTCGGCATTATTTTAGGATTTATCGGCGTTGAATTAGTCGCGCATTTCACCTCGTTGACGCCGATGATTTCTCCGCTTTATGTTTTGCTGCCGTTTTCATTTGCGGGGTTTGTCGGGCTTTTCTTCGGCTTCTATCCGGCTTATAAAGCCTCTTTGCTGAATCCGATTAATGCTTTGCGCTATGAATAAATCTTTAAGCCAAATCATCTAAAAACGGCGGCTTGTAATTCGGGCCTTTTAAGAATTTTCCGTCTTCACGCTTTAGGGCTTTGCCATTAACAAGCTTGGACATATTGCTTTGGTGAACACGGTGAAAAGCCTCTTGCATCGGTAGGTTAAAGGCAACGACCGTGCCGCTTAAAACATATTGCAAATCCGCCAATTCTTTTAGCATTTTTATACGCGTGGTTTTGGTGGTTTGGCCTTGGTTTTCTATCTCGCTGATGAGGCTGTTAATCTCGGCATCAAGTTCGCTCATTTCTTCGTGCAGGAGCTTTTGTCTTAATTTAAGCAGTTCAACGCTGTAAGGTTCATTGACGGCAACTTCCATGGCTTTATGACATTCTAAAACCTGATTTTCGTATTCTTCCATTTCTTTTCCTCATAATCTTGATAAAATAAATGATATAAGTTCTTGTTCTTTCTCGATTTCTATTTCGATTTCCAAAACCTTAAATTTCGGGCGCAGGGGCAGGGGAATTTTTACAATATCTTTTGCCGTGGTGTAAAGCTCGGCCTTTTTTTCTTGGGCTTCATTTAATAAGCTCCGGAGCTCTTTTTCGGTATAAAAATGATGGTCGGGAAAATCGTGGCGGCTGATGATGTTTATTCCGCAATTTTCTAAAGACTGATAAAATTTTGCGGGGCGGCCGATGCCGGCAAAAGCTATGACATTTGTCGGTTTGGTTGGTGGCTCGATTTCTTTAATTTTGCCATAAAAAAGCGGCAGATTTTTCATCTCTTGGGCGCAGTTGGTTTTATCTGCTCCGATAATCAGGGCGGCGTTGGCTCTTTTTAAGCCGCTTTGCAAATTTTCTCTTAACGGGCCGGCGGGCAGAGGGCGCAGGTTGCCAAAGCCAAAGCCGCCGTCAATTATCAGAATCGAAATATCTTTTTTTAGTGACGGATTTTGAAAGCCATCGTCCATGATGATTATGTCAGCGCCTTGTTCTTGGGCTTTTAGGGCGGCTTGGTAGCGGTCGGGGTTAATCGAAACCGGTGCCGTGCGGCTTAATATCAGTGGTTCGTCTCCAACTTCAGCTGCGGTGTAGGTGCTGTCTTTGGTTAAAATAATATCGGATAATTTTCCGCCATAGCCGCGGGATACAAAATAAGGATGATAGCCTTTTTTTTGTAAAAGCTTGGCTAAAGTTACCGCGGTCGGGGTTTTGCCGCTGCCGCCTGCCGTGATGTTGCCGAGGCAGATGACAGGAATGTTTACTTTGCCGCTTTTTTTGAATTTTAGGCGCGCGGCGGTTAGGCCGGAATATATCCAGCCCAAAGGCAACAGGGTGGTCGAAATGAGGTTTTTGCTCTTCCAGAAACGCGGGGTTTTCATTCCTGTATATATCCTTTTATTTTTGCGAGAATGCCGTCAAGGACTTTGTTTTCGGCAGTGGCCCAGTTATAGGCTAAGCTTCTTTTGGCTTCAAGCAATTCTTTGTTGCTCATGAGCTGAATGACGGTGTCTTTTAACTCAACAATATCATTGACTTGAATGATGGCATCGGCTTTTTTGGCGCGGTTCATGGCGTCGGTGAAATTGTGCATATGAGGACCGACAATTACCGCGTCTCTCATTCTGGAGGGCTCAATAAAGTTTTGGCCGCCGTGCGGAATGAGCGAGCCGCCGACAAATACCAACGGGCAGATTGAATACCATAGTCCCATTTCGCCAATGGTATCGGCAATATAAACCTGTGTTTTATCGGTTATCTTTTCTTTGGCAGAGCGCAGTGCCGTCTTTAGACCTAAGTCTTTCAGCGCTTGATTTATTTCTGTTCCTCTTTGCGGATGGCGGGGAACAATTATGGTTAAAATATTCGGAATGGCTTGCTCTATTTCTTTCAGAAAGCGGCCGAGCTTGATTTCTTCGTCGCTATGAGTCGAGCCATAAAGCCAAACCGGACGTGAGCCGATTTCTTTTTCAATCTCGTTTTTTTCTTTTTCATCAATCGGCATGGGAAGACCGGCGTATTTCAGATTGCCGAGGCAGGCGGCGTCTTTGGCGCCTAAAACGCGCAGGCGATAAGCGTCTTCTTCAGACTGGCCAAGGCAAAAGCTAAAGCAGCCCAAAAGCTCTTTGCTGATGAAGTCAAATTGCTGCCAGCGCTTGAATGATTTATTAGAAATGCGTCCGTTTACCAAAATCAGCGGGATGTTTCTTTTTTTGATATTCGAAAGCATGGCCGGCCAAAAGTCGGATTCAAACCACAAAATCAGGTCCGGTTGCCAATGTTTTAAAAAACGTTTGGCAAAGGCCGGATTGTCTATCGGGATATATTGATGAAAGGCTCTTTCCGGCAGTCTTTTGCCCATGATTTCGGCAGAAGTTGTGGTGCCGGTGGTGACCATGACATGCGCATCTGGGTGCGCCTCAAGCAGTTTGTTTATCAGCGGCAGCATGGAAATTGATTCGCCAACCGAGGCGCCGTGAAACCAGATTAATTTGCCTTCCGGACGTTTTAGCTTTGGGCGACCAATTCTTTCGTTAAAGCGTTTTAGGTCTTCTTTGCCTTTTTCTTTTCTTTTATTAATATATCCGCGGATGACCAAAGGGTAGAGGAGATAAATTAAGGCGTTATATATTTTGATAAACATTTTGGGGTTCCTGTTTTCTATGCGGCGGGTTTTTTCTTTTTGACTCTGGTTCCGGGGAGGATGGGCTTTCGGCCGAGAGATTTGTCCGCCTCAATGCTAAGCTCTCGCATGGCGGCTTCTATTTTTTTGCGTTCGGCCTCAAGTTCTTCCGCAGTTAGGTCTTCTTTGATGTAAAAAGGCTGTGTAAAGTTTATCACACCGCGGTTGAATGGATAAGGAAACATCATCTCGTCCCAGCTTTTGTGAAAAATCTTGGCCCTTTTGGTGCTGTATGTAATGCCGATTATGGGTTTGCCGCTTTTTTGGGCAAAATAGAGCGGGCTCATGTTCATGCTCATTGAGGGGCCTATCGGTCCGTCGGGGATGATGGCAATGGTTTCATTGTCGTATTTGATTTTTTTCATAAGGCCAATCGCGGCTTGGGCGGCGTTTGAGGTGGTTGAGCCTCCGATAATGCCGAGGCCATAGTGTTTTAATAAGCGGGCCATGAGCATGCCGTCATTGTGCATTGAAACCAGTGCATTCAATGGGCGCTTCTTGTTCCAGAAATAAGGTATCATGGTGGCGCGGCCGTGCCAGATGATGATAATAATGCTTTTTTCTTTTTCCCAGACTTTATAAAATTCTTGTAATGAGTCTTTTTTCCAGAGGGTTGTCAGGCCGACGAGCTTGGTATATAAATACACAATGTAGCCCATTATTGCCGAGGCAAATTTGGACTTGAGTAATTTGCGGGTAACTTTTTTGATTCCTTTAGCCATTTTTGCCTACAATGTCGGTGATTGAGATGCCTATTGTTTCGTCATTGGTGATAATGACTTCGCCATGACCGATGAGGATGTCATTGGCATAGATGTCAACATAATCATTAACGCCGCGGTCGAGTTCGACAACGGCTCCGCGACCGAGTTTCAGCAACTGATTGATGCGCAAGCTTGCTGTTCCGAGGGTTACGGATAATTCTATGTTTATGTTATTTCCTAAATTGTTTTCGCTGACAGGGTCTTTGCTCATTTTCGTCATCCTTATTTTCTCTTTTCAGGTATAAAACACTTTCCCTGCTTTTGCAAAGGCTTTTTATTTTTTTAACAGCTTGAAAAAAAACAACCCTACTTGTCGGCAGGGTTGTTGGCGGATTATTTTTTGCGACTTTCCATATAATGTTCAAGCCAGTGAATATTATATTGTCCGTCAATAAATTCCGGTTGTGAAATGATTTCCTGATGCAGAGGAATGGTGGTTTGGACACCATCAATCACAAATTCTTCCAGTGCACGGCGTAATCTCATTAAAGCAGCGTTTCTGGTCTTGCCATGGACAATCAGTTTAGCAATCATGCTGTCATAAAACGGCGGAATGCTGTAACCGGAATAAATTTCCGAATCAACACGGACGCCTAATCCCCCAGGAGCATGCCATTCGGTGATTTTTCCGGGGCAAGGTGTGAAAGTTTCCGGATTTTCGGCATTGATGCGGCATTCAATGGCGTGGCCGTTGAATTTGATGTCTGACTGGGTGTAGCCGAGCTCTGCACCGCTGGCAATGCGAATCTGCTCACGGACAATGTCAATACCGGTTACGGCTTCGGTAATCGGATGTTCAACCTGCAAGCGGGTGTTCATCTCAAGAAAATAAAACTTGCCGTCTTCATACAAAAACTCAAGCGTTCCGGCATTGGTGTATCCAATCTGTTCAATCGCTTTGCGGACGATTTCGCCAATCTCTTGACGTTGTTGTTGGTTTAAGGCCGGAGAAGGGCTCTCCTCAATGACTTTTTGGTTTTTTCTTTGGATAGAGCAATCTCTTTCACCCAGATGAACAACATGGCCGTATTTGTCGGCTAAAATCTGCATTTCAATATGACGCGGTTTTTGCAAATATTTTTCCATGTAAACCACATCGCTCGGAAAAGAGGCTTTGGCCTCGGCTTTGGCCATGGTATAAGCTTCGCGCATTTCCTCGTCATTAAAGGCGGTTTTCATGCCTTTTCCGCCACCGCCGTCTTTGGCCTTGACAATGACCGGATAGCCGATTTTGTGTGCCCATTCAATTGCGTGTTCAACACTTTCAAGTGCCGGTGATCCAGGTGTGACCGGAATGCCGGCTTTGATGGCGGCTTGACGCGCCGTAATTTTATCTCCCATCAAACGCATTTGTTCTGCGGTTGGGCCGATAAAGGTGATGCCGTGTTCTTCAACCATTTCGGCAAAGTCAGCGTTTTCTGACAAAAAGCCAAATCCGGGGTGAATGGCATCTGCGCCGGTGATTAAAGCTGCAGAGATGATGGCTGACTTATTTAAATATGAGTCAGAGGAGCGCGCCGGTCCGATGCAAACGGCCTCATCAGCCAGACGAACGTGCATGGCGTTGGCGTCTGCCTCAGAGTGTACGGCAACGGTTCTGATGCCCATTTCTCGGCAGGCACGGTGGATTCTCAGTGCGACTTCTCCACGGTTTGCAATTAAAACTTTTTCAAACATATAGATAACTTCCTGATTGTTTGGTGCTTGCTTTATTCAATAATGACCAGAGGTTCGCCGTATTCTACCGGATCACCGCTTTCAACCAAAATTTTGCTGACGCGGCCGCCTTTGTGCGCTTTAACCGGATTGTAGGTTTTCATGGCCTCAATCAAGCAGACGGTGTCGCCTTCGGCAACGGTGTCGCCGACTTTAACATAGTTCGGGCTGTTGGGGTCGCTTGAAAGATAGACAACGCCAACCATCGGTGATTTAACGGCTCCAGGATGTTTGCTGTAATCTTCCGGTGCATTACTGGTCGGTTGTGCCGGTGCTGTCGGAGCTGCTGCCGCCGGTGCTACTGGCGGAAGAGGGGCTGTCGGCGCAATGGGGGCTGCCGGTGCGGCTATGACTGTGGCTCCGCTGACTTCACGGCTTAATTTAATGCGGCAAGATTCGTCTTCGTATTCGATGCCGGTCAGATTGGTTTTATCTAAAATTTCAGCCAGACGGCCGATGATTTTCGTATCCAATGGGTTTGACATTATTTATCTCTCTTTATTATTAGTACAAAATTCATTTCTTCTTTTACTTCCTATTTGTATTTAAAACAACAAAAATCTGCAATTCTTGTTCAAAAAAGCCTAAAAATGCCGTTTTTTGCGCTTTTTTGCACAGATTTTTGTAATTTTTTAGGCGAATCGCAATTATACAAAAATGGCACGATATTTGCATATTGTTTGTAAAGATTGTTTTTTTATGGAGCTTGACATGGCTTTAAGTATTTTCTTTCCATCCGTTACCGGTCTTGATGCGCAAAGTGTTGCTCTGGGCTCGGTTAGTGATAATATTGCCAATATGCGGACCACAGGTTATAAGGCCGCCGATACGCTCTTTTATACTTTACTCGGGTCACAGCCGATTTCTAAAAACAGTGCTGCGGGGTTGAGTTCTTCTCGAGCAGATATTTCAGGTGTCGGCACTTATACAAGATATAATATTTTGCAAGCCGGTGAAATCAGCAGTACCGGTAATGTTTATGATGTGGCGCTTGAAGATGGTAATGCCTTTTTTATGGTGACAGATGAATATGGGCAGACTTATTATACTCGTGCCGGTGATTTTGACACTTTGCCAATTAACGGGCAGACAGCGCTGGTTAATCACAATGGCTATGCGGTACAAGGGTTTCAGGTACAAGAGGACGGAACTTTTGCGCAGACACCTTCTGATATTATCTTAGCCTTTGATGATCATATGCCTTCTGTTCCGACAACAGATGTGGAGATTACGGCTAATGTGCCGGCAACAGGTGTCGATACCAGTACTTATGGTATTACGGTTTATGGCGCGGAAGATAATGAAGCGACGATGAATATGATTTTTAACAAAAGTCAGGACGCCGTTAATACATGGAATGTCAGTTTTGCCATTGATGGGGCGGAAGTTGTTGCTGAGCCGATAGAGGCAAAATTTTCCACTGACGGAAAACTTGTTTCTCCGCAGGTGATGAATGTGACCGTTAATTGGGAAGACGGAACCTCAAACACTATTGCTATTGATGTTTCGAATATGACGCAATATGACGGCAGTAACGGCGAGGTTTATGTTTCTCAAGACGGTGCTCAGGGTGGCGATTTGGTCGGAAGCTATATTGACAGCGATGGTATCTTAAAAGCCGAATATACAAATAATCGTACTCTGAATGTGGCAAAGCTGGCCGTCGTTAGTTTTCAAGCACCCGAAAATTTGGTGCCGGTTTCAGGAACTTTGTTTGAAGCTTATAGTGATGTCGGTAATACCAGCTATGTTATCGGGCCGGATACCGTCGGAAATAATCTGCTTCGTACGCAGTCGTTGGAAGGTTCTAATGTTAATTTGGAGCAAGAATTTTCAGAGCTTATTCAGGTGCAGCGTGCTTATAATCTTAATTCAAATGCTTTTACCGTGGCGAATGAGATGACATCGGTGGCGATTGATTTGAAATCCTAAGCTTTTGTTTTATTTAAGGCGCCCTGCAGGGCGCTTTTTTTTTGTACTCTTTTGTTGAATTTGACAAAAAATGCTTGCAATCTTTGATTTTGTGTGATAAGAGAAAGATAATTAATTATAATTATGAAACTATTAAATATCTTTATTATGAAAAAATTATCCGAAGAAAAAATGCAAGAACTGGTAAATGACATTCTTGCAATTGATAAAGCTGAAATTAAAAAAATGAGAGAAAAGCCGGTCAGAAGATTGGAGAAAATTTTGACCTTTCGCTCTCCTGATGCCATAAGCGATTTGGTTAGCTTTGCTCGAAAAGAAAATTGGATTTTTTCCAGTACGGAGTTAGAAATTATTGTACGGGCTCTTCTTGATAAAAAATTATCAGAAGGTGATTTCATCAGAATAACCGGACATTATAGGATTGATTTTGGAGAGAGGCTTAACGATGAAATTATAAACTCAGTTGCCAACGGCTCGCTTTCTTTAGACTTTTTTTATAAAGAGTTGTCTCTTTCATGTCTTGTTAATCATGCTTCTTTTAAACCAATTATTCTTGCTGTTGCAAGAAAAAAATTACCGTTGACAGTTTTGCTAATCTTGTTGATGAACGGGGTGCTGCTGCGCAAAGATTTATACTTGATTGTAAACAAGTATCTAGCTGGTAAATTTTCGCTTAGCGATATGGATTTATTGATTAAAAAGGGGCTCGTTTTCTTTTCCTCCGGTGAAATAAAAATAATTACTGCGGTTATTGATGGTAAAAAAACTCAGGAAATTCTGTTGCCGTTTTTTAGAAACAGCTATCAGTTTAAGGAAAAAGCCTGTGAGTTGATTAAAAATGCGCTTATTGAAGGAAAACTGTCTTTATATCCACTTTTGCAACAAGCGGCTTTATACTCTGATTGGTGTAATTATTTGGTTGTTCCAATAAGTGAAGCTGTTAATGCCGGTAAATTTGAGGAGAGTATTTTACAAAATATTCTCGAAGACGTGAATGCCGATATTCGTGAGGATGTTTGGGAAAAACTTTTTAGTACCGGAAATCACATTTGTGTTGAGCATTATTTGCGAAAGTTTTATCCGGAGCTTTTATCAAAACTCTAAAAAATTGCGTCCTTTAGGACGCTTTTTTTATTGAAATTGACCAAAAAAACTTGCAATGTTTAATTTTTTATGCTAGTTATGCCGTGATTAATCCTTATTATGTTTAACTATTAATATTTTATTTTTATGAGAAAATTATCTGATGAAAAAATGCTGGAATTGAAAGAGGCCATACAGCAGGCAGATGATGAAATGCTTATGAAGCAGAATGCTGCTATTTACGCTTTTGAAATGCGGATTCAAAAGATTTTGGCTTTTGATTATCCTGAAGCCAGTAGAGATTTGATAGCCTTTTTTAACGAGGGGTATACTCTTGATTGTGATGACGAAAAACTCCTTGTTGATGCTTTGCTTGCTCGGCGATTGTCTGAAAAAGATTTTTTGGAGGCCATGCGTATTTATGGTTGTCCTTTGGATCGGGTGCAGCTTCTGCGTATTTTGCAGGCTGTATGTGATGGAAAAATTTCTTTGGCTCTGTTCTTTGATTTGATACAGCTTGGCGTATATTTCTTTGAAGCGATTTTGGAAGAAATTGTGCAGGCGGTGTTGGATAAAAAAATTCCGACAAGTGTTTTTTCGGTGTTGTTAAATCGTTATAGCTTCTATTCGGTGCGGCCGTTGATTGCCAAAGCTTATATAGAAGGTCTATTCTCGGCAACTGATTTGCGAAAAATGTATGCAAAAGGCGAAAGATTTACGGCTAAAGAAGAACAGCTTATTATTTCTTCGGTCGTTGATGGACAAAATTCGGATTTTATTTTGGTTCCGTTATTTGAGAAAAATAATCGTTTGATGGCGTCTTCTCAGTGCATGTTCATCAATGCGGTTGCTGATGGAAAAATTCCGCTTCATTTGCTGTGGCAACAAGTTGATTATCATTATCCATGGGCAAATGCGGCTCTTGATACTTTGTATGATGCAGTTGAGGCCAAGAAAATTCCTGAAGAAATTTTGGCCTATGTGGTGGAAGATCAAGCTATCACAATTGGTGAAGAGGTTTGGAAAAAATTCTTTCAGTCCGGTGTTGACTTTCTGGTTCGGGCTTATCTGCAAAAATTTTATCCCGAACTTGTTGCTAAACTTTAAAAAATTGCGTCCTTCGGGGCGCTTTTTTTATACTTTTTTTATTAAAATTGACAAAAAAGCTTGCAATATTTGGTTTTGTGTGTTAAGTGAAAGATAATTAATTATCATTATGTCAAACTATTAATACTTTTTATTATGAAAAAATTATCCAATGAAAAAATGGCTGAAATTTGCCAGGCAATTCTAAACGTCGATGCCTCAAGACCTGATGATTGCAGAGATGATTATGTCTTTGCAATAAGGCTTCAAAAAATTTTTTACCAGTTATGGGAGGGAGATGCTTCTGCCGGAGACAAACTTGTTCGTAGTATTCGGGATGGAGGCTTTGTTCTTGATGAGCACTGTTATACGGCGGTTAATCTGCTCATTGCTAAAAAAATCTCGGATGATCAGTTCTTTAATTTCGTTAAATTTTGTCAGTGCAGTTGTCCGGATGGCGTTTGGAAAATGTTTTTGATAGCCGTTTGTGATAAGAAAATATCTTATGATTTGTTTGTGAGATGTGTGGATATCTTTATTCCGAAACATTTTTATCACAAGGTTGTTCGGGCGGTTTTAAGAGAGGCGTTACCCATGGAGGTTTTGCCCCTTTTGCAAAACAATAATAATTATTCTTTGAGTGATGAGGCCGAGTTGTTGGCTTCAGCCTACATCGAGGGAAAACTTCCGAAAGAAATTATCTCAAAGATTGTTTGCAACGGCTTTGACTTTGGTTCTTATGAAGTTGATGTTATTAAATCTGTTATTGATTCCGATGCAAACTATAAAAATTCAGAGGATATTCTGATTGTTTTGGTTAAGGCCGGTTATGCTTTTAGTGCAGATAACGACGATTTGCTGGCGTGTGGTCTTAGAGAGGGTAAAATTTCTGAAAAGCTGCTACGGGCTATGGTTGAACGAAAATATGTCTTTACTTCAGATTTAGTGTCAGCCATTTTTGATGCAACGGTTGATGGTCGGATTTCAGAAGATATCTTGCGGAATCTCGTTCTCAATGACTTTGATTTTGACCTTGAAGGGCATCTTCAGAAAAAAATGTTTGATAGCGGCTATGACTTTTTGGTTCAGGCCTATTTGGAACATAATTATCCGGAAATCAATATTCAGCTCTAAAAAAATGCGTCCTTCGGGGCGCTTTTTTTATGATTTTTATCAAAATTGACAAAAACGCTTGTAATATTTTGTTTTGTGTGATATAAAAGGGCTGTTAACGTAAAAATTATGTCAAACTATTAAATATTTTTTTATTATGGAAAGAATATCAGATAAAAAAATGGCTAAGATTCGTAAAGCCGTTGAAAAAGCTGAAGAACTACGAGCCAAAAGACAATGGGAATTTGAACAGGCACGAAATGCTTTGCCTTTTTATGCCCAAGCCGGTAAAGAAAAGGAAGTTATTCAACTGCTTGATTGCGAAGATGATGTGTTAAAGAACTCAAATGATACGATTTCTGTTATTGAAGCAATTGTTCAGAAAAAACTTTCGGACGAAGTGTGGGCACATTTGTATGGCACAACTTTGCGAGTGTATTTGCTTTCTTCTGAGGTGGTTCATGTTATAGCTGTTCGGTATGCGGCTGAGCAAATCAAGGATGAAACAATGTTTTTTATTGTTGATGCTCTTGATAGGTTGACTTCTCTTCATGGGCCTTTGTGTCTTAACGCGTATTTACCTGAATTTATTCAATTAACCATTAATCGGAGGATTTCAGAAGATTTGCTTCTCTATATTTTTTCAAAGCCAAGAGAATGTTCTTTGAAGTGTTCGTTGGTTGATGCTTTTTTGAAGGGAATAATTTCAGAAAAATTGATGCGGACAGTTTTAGCTTCAGGAGCTTATTGGGAAGATGAAGCAATTCAGAAAATGTTTGCCAGTCAAATAGATTTTCTGGTCGATTATTGCTTAAGAAGGTATTATCCAGAAATCAATATTCAGCTCTAAAAAATTGCGCCTTTCGGGGCGCTTTTTTTATGCCGCTTGTTTCCAGCGGCCGTTGTCTTCTTGCTGCCAATAGCGGAGTTGGTGGCCTTTGGTTTTTAAGTCTTTCCACATCTTGCGGGCGTGGTCAACCGCCGTGGCGTCATTGCCGTCAAAAATGTTGAATACCCGCTCAAAAGATGTTTCTTCTTCCGCACTGATATCCGCTCCGTCAACCAAAAATAAAAATTCGGCGCTGTTGGGATTATCTTCGCCTGAAGTCAGCCATATCGGTTGATCTTCGGCTGAGCCGTCTTTTTTACTGCCGTGGGGCAAAAATGATTCATCTTCATAGGTCCATAAGATACTGTTTATAAACTCTACGCGTTCTGGGTTGCCGATTTTTACTTTTATTTTTTTTCCCGTGCCATAGGCTTTTTCCAGCAGTTTGGGCAAAACAGCCTCCAGTGTTTGTTTTTGCAAATGGTAAAAGTCAATTTGCGCCATTATTTATTCTCCGTGGCTAATTTTACGGCGACAAAGTTTATGCTTTCTCCATTTTGGAGCAGAAGCAGAATCGGGCGGTTGTTTTCCATTTTTGCTTCGTTTAAGCAATTTTTGACCGAATCGATGTCGATAATGTCTTGTTTATCCATTTTAACGATAACATTGCCAGCCTTTAAGCCTTTTTCAGCTCCGTCGCTGCCTGCTAAAACCTCGCTGATAATCATGCCTTTGGTGTTAGGCAACAAGTGATATTGTTTTATGGTTTCTTCGGTTATCGGTTTTAGTTTGAAGCCTAATTCTTCAACCAAGAACTCGTCTTCATTTAATTGTTTGATTTCAGCGGTTTTAGGCGTTGAGGGAAGGGGCTTTTCTGCTTTTAATTCCTCAATTTTAATTTTAACGCTTTGGGGCTTGCCATTGCGGATAATTTTGACCTCAGCGGTGCTGCCGATTTTGGCCTCAGCAACGCGGGTTGAAAAATCTTTGGGTGAGGTGATGTCTTCTTGATTAAAACTGCTGATAATATCTCCGGCTTCTAATCCGGCTTTTTGTGCCGGTCCGTCAATTGTGACATCAGACACAACAACGCCGTCTGTTTTTTCTAACCCAAAGGCTAAGGCTGTTTCCGGACTGTTGGGCTGAATCTTTATGCCAATCCAACCGCGGTGAACCGTGCCGTCGGCTTTAAGCTGTTTGACCACCCAATCGGCCAAATTTATCGGTATGGCAAAGCCGATGCCCATGCTGGCACCGTTGGTGGAAAAAATGACGCTGTTAATTCCAATGACTTCTCCGGCCATGTTAAACATCGGGCCGCCGGAGCTGCCTTGATTAATAGAGGCGTCGGTTTGAATGAAGTTGTCATATTGCCCAGATTCAATATCTCTTGATTTAGCCGAGATAATGCCGGCGGTGACGCTGCCGCCCAAGCCGAACGGATTACCGATGGCTAAAATCCAATCGCCGACGCGCGCCTTGTCCGAATCGCCAAAACGTACCGGTTTTAGTTCTTTTTGGGTGTTTATTTTGATTAAGGCAATATCTGTTAAGTTGTCTTTGCCGATAATCTTAGCCTCATGTACTGTTTCGTCGCTTAATGTGACGTCAATGCTTTCGGCGTCGTTAATGACATGAGCGTTGGTGATGATAAAACCCTCTTTATCAATGATAAAGCCCGAGCCTAAAGCCTCTTGCTTTTTGCCGTTTTCAAAAAAGTGGCGGAATTCCGGTGCGGCGGTTTCCATCATATCTTCTTCAGGCTCAAGTCCGTTATCGTCGGGCTTAGTCGTTGTTGAGATATTGACCACCGATGGCGAAAGTTCTTCGACCAAATCGGCAAAACTCGGGAGGCCTTGATTTATTATCGGTTCGGCGGCAGCGACTTCTCCGGTCAGAAAAGCCGCCATTGCAACTGCCAAAGTTTGTTTTATCATCTTTTTAACGCTCATATTTGCTTTTGTCCTTTAACGGTTTTTTCCTTGCTTTAGCGGCGCAGAAAAATATTCAAAGAACTCGCTTTCCGGCGACAAAATCATTGAAGCGTCGCCTTGGCCCAAAGCATTACGGTAGGCTTCGAGCGAGCGGTAGAAACCGTAGAACTCGATATCTTGGCCGACAGCATTGTTCCAAATATCAATGGCTTGCTGATCGCCTTCACCACGGATAATTTGTGCTTTTTTGTTGGCTTCGGCTTTGATGATGGTGCTTTCTTTGTCTGCCGTTGCGCGAATTTGCTGGGCTTGTTGCTGACCTTCGGCGCGGAACTCCTTGGCGTCTCTTTCACGCTCGGTCTTCATTCTGGCGTTAATGGCCTGCAAGACTTCTATCGGCAAGTCGGCGCGGCGGATGCGGACGTCGGCTACGCTGACACCAATTTGCTGGGCGTCTTTTTTGACCGCATCGCTGATGTCTTTCATAATCTGGGTTCTTTTCTTTGAGAGCAATTCTTGCAAGGTTATGCGGCCTAAGATTTTGCGAACCGAAGAGTTGACAATCTCTTTTAATTTGCTTTCGGCCTGAAATTCATAGCGAACCGTTTGATAAAACTTCAATGGGTCTACAATCCGATAACGGGTGAAGCTATCAACATCTAGACGTTTTTTATCGTTCAAAACGACTTCTTGTGCAGGCGGGTCTAAATCCAACAAGCGAGTGTCATAAAACACAACGTTTTGAATGAACGGAACTTTCATTTTAAGCCCAGGGTCTTTAACCAAACGTACCGGCTCACCAAACTGGAGGACAATTGCTTGTTCGGCCTGATTAACCACATATAAGGTGTTGGCTAAGACAAAAGCCGCAATAGCTATAATGCCGATTAAAAATATTTTTAATTTGCTCATTTTATTGTCCCTCCTTTACTTGTGATTTTGCCGAGTTAAGCGGCAGATAGGGCAAAACGTTGCTCCCTTTTGATGAAGGGTCTAAAATGACTTTCTGAGCTTTGCTCAAAACGTTTTCCATGGTTTCAAGATACATTCTTTTGATTGTGACATCTTTACCGCTTTTATAAGCGTTGTAAACAGACAAATAACGAGCGGCGTCACCTTGTGCCTTATTAACAACGGCTGCTTTATAAGCTTCAGCATCTTGTAAGAGCTGAGCGGCTTCGCCTCGTGCTTTAGGCAAAACTTCGTTGCGGTAAGCCTCGGCCTCGTTCTTAAAGCGCTCTAAGTCTGCCTTGGCGCGCTGAACTTCGTTAAATGCATCGACAACTTGTTTCGGAGGATCGGCTTTTTGCAATTTAACACGGACAATCTCAACACCGGAGCCAAATTCATCCAACAATTTTTGCAGTTCTTCCTTGGTGTCGTCTTCTACTTTGCCGCGGTCGCCGGTGATAATCGGTTGCATTTCCGACTGGCCGACAATCTCTCTTAATACGGACTGAGCGGCGACTCTGACCGTGCCTTCCGGATTGCGGACGTTAAACAAATAATCTTTGGCGTTTTTAACTTTCCAGACAACGGTTAAGTTAATGTCTACAATATTTTCATCGCCGGTCAGCATATGGCTTTCGGTGAAAGCTTTTAGCTTATTGGTCCCGTTAATGCCGGCAACATTGGAGGCGTTATAAGCCTCGTTTTCGCCGAGATTGATGCTGCGTTCTTGAGTCATGCTGACTTTATAGACTTCTTCAATCGGGTAGGGAAGGTGGTAGTGCAAGCCGGCGTCTGTGGTTTCGGTATATTTTCCGAAGCGAAGAATAACGCCTTGCTCGTGCGGTTGGACCTGATAAAAGCCGCTTAAGCACCATAAGAGAATCGCCAAAGCAATCAGCCATCCGAATTTAAACTCAAAATTTTCGTCTCCGGTGGCGGTTTTGGTGGTGTTGATACTGATGATTTTTTGCACTTCTTCTCGTGCAGAGCGTTGGGTTTTGCCCGTGTTATCGCTGTCTTCCCACGGGTTTTGTATGTCGGTCATATTTATACTCCCAAAGTTTATTTTTGTTGCATTATTTTTCTTTATAATATAAACCCTAGTCATTGGCAATTGTAGAAGAGAATATATTAACATGGAAGAGCAAATTAAACAGTTTGTGGTCGAGGTTTATCCGACCGCGGTTATTGACAGTCTTAAAATTTTGAACGGGCGCGTTATCGTTACTTTGATGAATGCGGTTGATTCTCCCGAAAAGACAGAAAGCCTTAAGCAAAAAATCGCCTCACTTGACGGCGTGTTGAAGGCAACCATTATTTTTACCGCAGCCAAAGGTTTTACCGGACTTAAAACACCTGAGGAAATGTGGCAGGTTAGAGGTGTGAAAAAAATTATTGCTGTTGCTTCGGGGAAAGGCGGGGTCGGAAAATCGACCACCGCGGTTAATCTCGCGTTGGCGCTTTCAAATTTGGGCCAGAAAACAGCTATTTTTGATGCCGATATTTATGGGCCGTCCTTGCCGACGATGTTGGGATATGACGGGGTGCCGCCGTCATCAATGGATGGCAAAACCTTTGAGCCGTTTATGAATTTCGGTTTGGCCTCAATGTCGGTCGGAACGCTGATTGATAAATCTCAACCGTTGATTTGGCGCGGTGCAAAAGCCAGCGGTGCTTTGCAACAGCTTTTGTGCGATACTAACTGGGGCGACATTGACATTATGGTGCTAGATATGCCTCCGGGGACAGGTGATATTCAAATTACCTTAGCTCAAAAGCTTAAAACCGACGGCGCGGTTATTGTTTCGACACCGCAAGATATTGCTTTAATTGATGCGGTTAAAGGGATTAATATGTTTAAAAAAGTTAATGTTCCCATTCTCGGCTTGGTTGAAAACATGAGTTATTATATTTGCGAAAAATGCGGTCATCGGGCTGATATTTTCGGTCACGAAGGGGCTAAAAAAACGGCCGAACAAATGGGCGAAACTTTTTTAGGCGAAATTCCGCTGCATTATGCCATTCGTGAAAACTCAGATAATGGTACACCGATTGTTTTTGCCGAGCCGGATAGTCCTTATACCCAAGCCTATATGGATATTGCGCAAAAAATTTTGCAGAAGCTTGCATAAAAAAACGGGGTTTTCCCCGTTTTTTTATGGATATTGCAGGTCTTGCGGAAGCTGTTTATTGTGCTGCCGCGGCTTGGCTTAGTTCTTCCAGCACCTGTTTCTTTAAGGTGACGTTATCCATTTTGCCGGTGGCAAAAATCGGCAGCGTGTCTTTGAATAAAATTATTCGAGGCAAGAATAACTCTGACATGCCGTTGTTTTTGATATAATCGTGCAAAACCTCTTGTTTGACCTGATTGTTGTTGGTTACCAAAACAATCTGCTCGCCTTTGCTTTCATGCGGAATGGCAACCACGCCATAGTGAAAATCTGCTCCCATCCATTCATAGGCTTTGCAAACCATTTCCTGTACGGCGTTTAAGGATACCATTTCGCCGCCAATCTTGGCAAAGCGCTTAATGCGGTCTTTGATGTAAACAAAGCCAATCTCATCAATATCAACCACATCGCCGGTATGATACCAGCCGCCTTCGGGTTTGACCAAAACTCCGGGGTTATCCGGCATAATATAGCCCATCATGATGTTAGGCCCTTTGATGACCAGCTCGCCGCCTTTGTCAATGCCGTCAACCGGTTCGATTTTATACTGAATGGCCGGAAGAAGTTTGCCGATTGAACCAAAGCGGTTGAAAATGCGGTTGTTGGCCGATACAACCGGTGAACATTCAGTTGAACCATAAGCCTCTAAGACACGGATGCCCAAACGTTCCATCCACATATTGCGGGTGTCGGGCTTGATGGCTTCGGCGCCGCCGAACATAAAGCGAATGTTATGAAAATCAAAAGGATGCGCTAATTTTCCGTAGCCTCTGAAGAAGGTGTCGGTTCCAAACATAATTGTGGCGCCGATTTCGTAAACCAGCTCATTAATAATACGATAATGAAGCGGCGAGGGATATAAAAACAGTTTTGAGCCTTCGAGAATCGGGAATAAAGTTCCGACCGTTAGGCCAAAGCTATGAAACATAGGCAAAGCATTAAATACCGTATCTGTTATATTTATGGTCTCAATTGCCGACATTTGTTTTATGTTTGACATGATATTGGCATGTGATAAAACAACGGCTTTTGGGGCGCCTTCCGAGCCGGAAGTGAACAAAATTACGGCCTTTTTGTTGCCGCCGGTGCGGTGCGGCACGCGTTTTATTTTATATCTTAAATAAGCGCCGATTTTATCCCAGAGTGAGATTTTTTTAGCCAGGCTTTCAAAATATATCACCTCAATGCCATTAAGCTTTAAGATTTCAACCACGTTCTCCATTTTGGCGGTTTTAATAAACTTTATGGAGCTGATGACCTTTTTGACTTGTGCGGTTTTGCACATTGAGAGCATATTTTGTGCGCCGACCGAGAAATTTAGCATGACCGGAATGCGCTCATAAGCCGAGAGTCCGAAAAAGGTGCACAAAGTGGCGATTGAATTTGGCAACAGCAGGCCTATCGGCTCTTCGTGACCGCTTTTTTTCTTAAAATATCGTCCTAAAACAAAAGACTTGATAATGATATCTTTATAAGAATTTGGTTGGCGGTTAATGTCTTCAATGAATTTCGGACGTTTGAACAAGCCTTTTTTGGAATGGACTTTGGCGGTTTTCATCAGTTGGGCAAAAAGCGAAATATTGGGATTATAATTGACCTCAAAGCACATTTCTCGCAAAATCATGTAAACTTCGTTGCTGATGTGATCTCTTTGGCGGCGGAGCGCGTCTTTGAGCTTGAATGCTCTGGGTTTTCCAACCGTGATTTTCATTTTAGGTAAGGGGCGATGCGGCAACTTGCCTTTGGTTTTAGAAAAATAACCATACTGCGGTCCGCTTATCCAAACCGGAATTATCGGTGCTTGCGCTTTGTCTGCAACCAATCCGGGGGCTTCGTAAATCTTCATCAAACCGCCGTTTTCGGTTACTCGGCCTTCGGCAAAAATGACGCATAGGCGTCCGGTGTTGACTTTGCTGATTAATTCTTTGATATCTCCCGGCTCAATCGGGTTAAACGGCATTATTTCGGCTGATTTCATTAAAAAGCGAATTAAAGGCCGGCGGTATAAATGTCCGTTTAGGGCAAAAATCGGGTTGCCGGGGAGAAAAGCAAACAGCAATATCGGATCAAGAAATGATACATGGTTTGAAACATAGACACCTTTTGCGGGGAGTTCATTTTCGTCAAATTCAAGGTGGCATCTGGTTTTGAATATTGTGAAAAATATTCTTAAGCAAAATCTGATAAAGTTACGCAAAGTCCTATAACTCCGAAGTTCTAAAATTAAAAAAATTAAAGCCGCATTTTTGTCTTTTGTAAAGAGTAAAATTTTACTGTTGTGTCTTCATGTTGCTATCTGATTGAAATTTATTGATTTTTCTTATTGTCCACAATGGGATAATTTTTACTTGTTATTTCGAAAAATTTGTATAATCATTTTATTTGTGAAGTCATGCAGCCGGTGGGGCGGCTTGAGTTTGTTTGTGGCTTCTTTTCGTGTATTAACAAAAAAAGTGACTATCTTATGAAAAAATTTTTACCCCTTACGGCTTTTGCCTCAATTTTACTTGCTTCTTCTTCTGCGTATTCTGCCGGTTTTTTGCTGCGTGAACAATCTGTGGCCGGCATGGGAAATGCTTTTGCCGGTGCAACCGCAGGTGCGGAAGACGGAACTTATGCTTTTTATAATCCGGCAGGAATTATTCGCCAGATGGGAACGCAAGCTTCAATCAGTGCAACGGCGATTGTCGGTGATGCCAAAGGTTATGACGCTCATGGCCCAAAAGGAAGTTATACCAGACAAATGGACCATGTGGTGGACAAGTCGGTTTTGCCGTCGGCGGTTTTTACGCATGCGCTTAATTCTCGGATGAGTGTCGGTTTGTCTTTAAGTGCGCCGTTTGGCCTTGTGACAGATTATACTCGCGATTGGGCCGGAGCTAATCATGGTACATTATCTGATTTGACGACTTATGATATTACCCCAATGGCTGCTTATCGTGCTACCTGTAATTTGACACTCGGTGCCGGTGTGGTTATTCAATATGTTGATGCAACCCTTAAAAACGGTGTGTTGCATAATAATTTCTATGGTTTGCCGAGTACTAACTCAAAAATGTCGGGCGATGATACCGATGTCGGTTATATCCTCGGGGCCTTGTATGAATATTCTCCGCGCACGCGTTTTGGGGTGTCTTATCGCAGCGAAGTAAGCCATAAGCTTAAAGGTAAAATCAGATTTGGGCAGCAAATGTCGCTACCGATTCCCGGAGCTAATTTGGTTAATCAGGATATTACCGCTGAGCTTGAAACGCCGGCACTTTTGACCTTTGGTGCGTATCATGACTTGAACACCAAGTGGTCGGTTATGGCCGAAATTCAGAAAACTTATTGGTCATCGTTTGACAAGCTGGTGATTAATGGTACCAATGGTTTTACTTCTACGACTAATGAAAATTGGAAAAATGTGTGGTTCTATTCCGTTGGAACATCTTATAAAGTTAATAACCAGTTGAAGCTGCGTTTCGGTATTGCTTATGATAATACACCGGTTAATGATTATACTCGTACACCGCGTATTCCTGATTCTGATCGCTTGTGGTTTTCAACCGGATTTGAGTATAAGCTCAATGATGACTTAGTTCTGAATGCCGGATATTCTTATATTCGCGCCGAAAAGAATAAAGTTAATCTTCAAGACAAAGGTAATGAGTTGTCTGCCAAATATAAGGGAAATATTCACCTGTTTGGTTTAGGTTTTAATTATCGTTTCTAAATTAAATAATGTAAAAAAAATCCGCTGATTGGTTCAGCGGATTTTTTGCAGCTATTTTTTCAGCATGACCTCGGGGGCTTTGATGCCCAAGAGATAAAGCAGGAGTTTTAAGACATCTCTGGTTAAGCGCGCTAAGCGCAAGCGTGATGAGGCAATTTCAGGACTTTGTGCATTCATAATCGAAGCGGCGTTATAGAAAGTGCTGAAAGTTTGTGCCAAAGTATAAGCATAATCTGAAATGATGCTGGGTTCTTTATCATTATGCGTGCGCCAGATGATGGTATTTAGTTGTGCTAATTTTAAGGCTAAGTCACGTTCTTCTTTGGTTGTGATAGTGATGGGGCCTTCTTTAATGTTTGCGGCAGCGGCTTTGCGCATGATAGAGTTAATACGCGCGATTGCATATTGAATATATGGCCCTGTTTTGCCGTCAAATTTTGCAAAATCATCAACCTCAAAAATATAACCCGAAGCGGTGTTGTTTTTTAAGTCTTGGAATTTTATGGCGGCAATCGCAATCTCGTCAACCAGATTATCTATATATTTTTGCGCTTCTTCCACAGAGCCAAAGTCTTTTGCAACATCTTCGGCAGACGGAACAGATTCTTTAACCTTTTCTTTTGACAAGTCAATTAAGGCTTCAAGCTTCATGACGCCGCCGTCACGGGTTTTGAAAGGTTTGCCGTCAGGGCCGTTGACCGTGCCAAAACCGATGTGTTGTAATTTTACGTCATTAACAAGGCCTAATTTTTCTGCGGCTTCAAAGACTTGTTCAAAGTGAAGGGCTTGGCGTTTGTCGGTGAAGTAAATGATTTCATCGGCATGCAGGTCATCAACTCTCATCTTTATGGTGGCGATATCGGTAATATGATAAGTGAAGCCGCCGTCGGTCTTTTGTAAAATGACCGGTGGTTTGGGCTTGTTGCTCTCGCCAAGGCGGATGATTACGGCGCCGTCGTCTTTTTCCGAAATGCCTTTTTCTTGGGCTAATTCCATAATCTTATAGCAAGTTTCGTGGGCGTCGCTTTCTCCCAGCCATAAATCAAAATGGACATCAAGTGCGTCAAAGTTTTTTTTGACCGCATCAACCGAAATGCGGCGCAAATGCTGCCACAAAGCACGATATCCGGGGTGGCCGTCTTGGAATTTGGCGGTGATGATTCTTGCTTGTTGTCTGGCGGCTTCGTCTTCTTTGCAACGTGCATTGGCTGCCTTATAAATTTCGGTTAAATCTTCGACCGTATAAGGAATGCTGTCCGGAAAACCGTCTGTTTTTTTATCATCAAAAAACGGCCAATCAGGGTGTGCTCGCATGATTTCTGAAATTATCATGCCCATCGGGGTGCCCCAGTCACCTAAGTGGGTGTCTGATATTACCTTATTGCCGATAAAACGTTCTAATCTTTGGATCGATTCTCCGATAACTGCAGAGCGCAAGTGTCCGACGTGCATATCCTTGGCAACATTCGGGGCGCCAAAGTCCAAAACAACGGTTTTTGGGGTGTTTGTTTTTTCGCAACCAAGGCGCTCGTCTTGACTCATGTCTTCCATGACATCGCTTAAGAGTTTGTCGCTAACGCTGAGGTTTATAAAGCCGGGGCCATCAACCGAGATTTTGCTGAAAGAAGAATCTTGTTCAAGTTCTGCCGCAATTTGAGAAGCAATTTCTCGTGGATTTTTTCTTTCAGACTTGGCCAAAGCCAGAGCTCCGTTGCACTGAAAGTCGCTTAAGTCAGGGCGGTCAGATGTTTTTACGGTTGCGTATTGAGGATTAAGATTTAATTTTTCAAAGGTTTGTTCTAATTTTTTATTTATTTTCTGTTCCAGTGTTTGAGTCATCTTTATTCTCTGTTGTTGTTACACAAGTAAAAGTTTTTCGATTGGGGAGGAGGAGTTTGCAACTGACGATATCCTCGCTCAAAAATTCGGCGTGATCTCCGGTTTTATACTTTTTGCATTCGTCGTCGGCCATCTGCTGGACGGTTTGTTCATCGGTTATCAGGCCGTTATAGCAAATTGACGGATTGGTCGGGGAAGAGCGCCCGACATAAAGATATTGCGGAGGTGCGCCGGCGTTTCGTCGTCGGTCAACATAGGGGTCAAAAATGCTGCAGGCGCTTAATCCAAGCATTATTATGGCGCTTATTGTTATTTTTACTCTTGCCAATTTTAAAATCTCCGCTAAATTATATTCATCTGTTTCTTTATATATGAAGATTTTTAAAATGAAAAGCAAAAATGAATATATCGGTGATGATAATTTTGTAAAAATGTTGCAGCATTATCATTGCGACATGCCGCTCGAGGTTGTTAAAATGCGGTTTATCGGCTCTATTTGCTCGCCAAATTTGGAACTTAGGCCGTCTGATGTGATTTCATCTTTTTGGCCCAAAGGGCAGGCGCCGCGTCTTGAAACCAAAAACGAGGCTGAGCTGTTTTTTAAGTTTTTTATGGGATTATGGGACGCTTTGTTTGAGCAAGTGGCAAAAAATCAGGTCAAGCTCCCATCACTAAAGGCTGAAAATAAAGAAGAGTTGTGCGCTGCTTGTCGTTTGCGCTTTGATATGCTCGAATCGGGTTTTTTAGAAGGATTTTGGGGCGGCAAGGAAGACTTAAAGCTTGCGTCTTATCTGGCGGAGTTGGTTGATTCTTTGAGCGATTTGGCCGGTGTTTACGCCAGTTTGTGCAAAAAGCTAGAAATCGGCGACAGTTTAGATGCTATTTTGCCGGTTGTTCAGCATAGTGATAAAATGGTGGAAAAAGCAATCGCATTTTTGATTGAAAATTCGGTACTGCCGCGTATTGAGTCCCTTAAACGCGTTGTAAATTAAAAGGAGAAAAATTATGGAGCTTATGGAAGGTCTTTTAACCAGACGTTCGGTTCGAAAATTTCAGGATAAACCTATTCCGAAAGAATTGTTAGAAAAAGTTGTTGAGGCTGGAGAGTTTGCTCCGTCGGCGCATAATACTCAGCCGTGGGAGTTTTTGATTATCCAAGACAAAGAAAAGCTCAAACATTTCAGAGTGTTGCAGCGTTCGGCTTTGTTTGCTGAAAATGCGGCGGCGGTGGTTTTGGTTTGTTGCCGTGAAGATGTCGCTTTTCACAGAGAAAAAGAAGGCTGGAGTTATATTGACATTGACGGATCGGCTGCGACAATGAATATTTTGCTTGCAGCTCATGCTTTGGGGCTTGGGGCTTGTTGGTGCGGTGCAGCGCCGATGCTTGGTCCGATTCATGCCATTAAAGAATATTTTGAATTGCCGGAAAATGTCAGACCTTTTTCAATCGTTGTACTCGGTTATCCGGCAGAAGAGCCTAAACAGCCAGAGCGCCACAAAGAAGAGCGCGTCCATTGGGAAAAATGGTAAGATTTATTTTTTTAGTTATTTATAAGGCCTTTAGCTTATAAGCTAGAGGCCTTTTTTTCGCAATAATTCTATTTTATTTTGAAAATCATCTTGCAAGCTTAACAAAATTATGCTATAATCGAGTCGTGAAGGCAAACGAGATAGGAGAAGTATTATGTTTATCTCACGGCAAAAGGCGGTTATAACCGCGGCGCTATGTTTGGCGGTAGGAATTTCACCGACCGGCGCGAGAGCTGATAATTCTGTTATCAAAAGTGACGAGCAGCTTGTCTACACACTTCACACACACCTTTATGCTTGGTCATCAAGTTTGCCTTCTTCTGATGAGATTAAAACCGCGGCGGTCTGTTTTATTAACGATGCTTCGGCTTGTGCCGATAGTTTGTTTAGCGGCGGAACAAGTGTTGATGTCCCAAGCTTTGATCTTAATCCCGCTGAACGCTGTTTTAATGAAGGTTTTATTTATGCTTCTTGTCCAGAGTGGTATGAACTCGGCGGCAAGAAATGTCCGTATGGTCCGTATTATTCGGAATGCGTGGCTTCTTGCCCGAGTGATTACGTCACTTGTGAAGAACCGCATATCGGCGTCGGGGAGCCTTGCGACGGAAAATACGCGTCTTGCACCTGCACCCCTTGCGGCGCCGGATATGACAACACGACTATTCCCGAAGGCTATATTCAAGACGGCGAAGCCTGTCTCGATTGTGACGGTCAAACAAAATATAAAGTCAAAATCAACCCTTGCGACGGTTTTCAAGACTGCGGCTCAATGGGCGGTGAAGCCGGTGCGGCAACTTGTATGTCGGGAACGGCCACCAAATATGACAACTGCAAACCTTGCCCGAACCAGGGGAAATATGAAACTTGCCCGCAAGGCATGAATTGCGAATATGAGGATTGTTCGGGCTTGTGGTATGCCACCGGCTGCAAAAGCGGTTATACCGATTATTGCGACTATTGCGCAATGTAAAAAACAAAGGAGAAAGAAGATGAAAACATTACTCTATACAACAACAGCATTTGTTCTTTGTGGCGGCATTGTGCAAGCAAATGCGGCCTGCATCGCCACCCCGAGCTGTACGGCAATGGGCTATACCAGTTCATCAAGCTGCACCAATGGTATAAAATGCCCGTTTGGTGAAGCATGGAATTGCAGTATTAACGATATAAAAACAGAGATTACGGAACTTAAAAATACTATTGAACAGCAACAAAAAGAGAGCTGTGCTATAGGAAGTATTTTGTATTCTGATATGAGTTGCTCTATATCAATGTTGGTAGGAAAAGAACCGATTGGTATTGTTGTTTATGCAGATGAAACAGGTGGTGGGCAGGCCCTTGCATTAAAATCTATCGGAACTTATGCTTGGGGGAATTCTTGGGGAGGAAATGAAGATCGTGCTGTATTAGATAATTTAGATGCTGAAGATGCTCGAAAAGATTTTAGTAGTTGTCTTAATACAAAGAAAATATTAGATAATGGAGATAAATCTATTTACCCTGCAGCGTGGGCTGCACATGAATACAGCACTGAAGGCACAAATGCCGGTGATTGGTGTTTACCTGCAGCAGGAATTTTATATTCTTATGTAAGTAATCAGGCTGCAATAAATAGTGCTTTTAGTAGGACTGCTGGTGTTATGCCGGCTAAAAACAGTAATGTATGGTCTTCAACTGAATATAATGAACAATATGCTTGGTTCTATGATTATAGTAAAAATTCTATTGATAACGGATATAATACGAGTCCAACTATTCTAAACTATCCAAAATCAAGTGTCTTTGATGTTTATCCTGTTTTGGAATTTCCGATAAAGTCATATAATGAAAATTATGCGGAAAGCTGTGATGGATATACAATCGAGAGTTGTTCTCTGTTTATGGAGCCAACGGGTTCTTCTTGTCATGGGAAATATAAAGGCTGTGCCTGTGAATATGGGTATTATTATGATTATAGTGCTCGTCGGTGTGTTAGTAAATAATCAGAAAGACCTTATAAAAAGGTCTTTCTGATTATATCTTATAATTCCCAGCTGCGGGAGAATTCTTCGTTCTTGAACAAGGCGGCTAAGCCGGTGATTTGTTTCAAACGCAAAATTTCATCCGCAGACATGCCGATATTGCGGGCAATCCAAGCGTCGCTCTTCTCAAGCTCAAGCAGTTCCTTAACAATGTTGCTCATCAGGTCAACATTGTGGCTACCGCGGGCGCGGTTGTGACGAATCGTTGAGGCTATTCTTTCGCCTAAGTCTTTATCAATTACAACAACCGGAATTTTGCCGTGCTCTCTTTCGCGGATGCGGTCGGATATCATCATGGTTGTATAACGGTGGAAGCCGTCAACGATAATATATTCGTCTTTTTCTTTGTCATGATAGCAGACAATCGGCTGGGTAAAGCCATCTTCCCAGATGGATGTTTCAAGCAATTTCATCTCCGGCGGGGCTACTCTGTTCGGGTTGTAGTCATTGGCTTTTATTTTCTCAAGCGGGACGGCCTTAACATTATAAACCGGACTGACGAAATTTTTGTCGGTGGTTGTTTTGTCGGCGGTGGTGGATTTTTTTTCTGTCATCTTGTTTGCCTTATAAGTTACGATATTTGTTGAGTAATTCTTTTTCTCTTTCAGACTGTTTTTTGGTCTGAGCAAAGCCCATGTGTTTGCACAAGTGGTCATTTTTCAGAATGCAGACGGCCATGCGCTTCCATGACGGAATGTCAATGGTTGACTTGATGTCATCGGTGCTGTCCGGTGTGCCTAAAAAACGAACTTGTTCTTTGACGCTGTGATAAGGGCTGGGGCCGTTGCGGCGAATGTTATAGTTGCAGGCTTCAAGCTCCTGAATGGCTTTTTCATCGACAACGCCGCCTTTGCGCCACCAGAATTTGATTGAGGTTTTGAACTTTTCAATATAATTTCTTCTCATTTCATCCGGCAAAGTGGCCAGCAAAAATTTGACGTAAGATCTCCAGGTATGCCCTTTGGGCAAAGTGATGCGGCGGCTGCCGAGTAATTTTGTGTTACCATACATGGCGCCGAAGTTTGCGCCTTGTACGCGGCCGACAACTCTGACCCAAGTATCAGGCTCTAATACGCGGTATAAGTTTAAGCCTTCTTTGGCAGCCTCATGAAACGGGCTGGCAACCCTCATTTGGTGAATAGACAAGCCGGCTTTATAGAACAAGTCATAAATTTTGTTATAATCGAATCCGAATTTGCCGTTGGCGATCCAGACATCTTTGGTGGTCCAGTCATAAAGCGGGTAGGCGTTATACCAGTTTTTGCCCATCTTGGTGGTCCACTGTTTGTTATCAATTAAGTCTTTGCGCGCGTTGGCATAAGCACGGAATCGGTTGAGCGACTCGTCGGCTCTTATGCCCAGCAGGCAGATTGATTTGCCTTTATGTTGGCGAGAAAACCAGTCTGCAAAGTCGGCATAAAGGTCTTCTTGAACCATTTTGTATTTGTAAAAATCAAACGGGTTATTATTGAGGTTGATAATATAAGGCATGCTGGGCATTTCTCTGACCCATTTGTCTTTTTCATCCGGATCCCAAGTGTACCAATACATTTGATAGTTGCTGACCGCACAGCGTGAGCCCATCGGCAGGCAGACCCAATAAGGATCTATGTCAGCCAGATTGTTTTCAAACATGCGGGTGACAAACTCGGTGGTTTGTTTGTATTGTGCCTCAAAATCTTGATGAAAAACGCCTATCTTTCTTTTGATATTGTTGCGGCGCTTATAGTCTAATACCAGATTTAGCAACAATCCGCTGTCTTTACCACCGGAAAAAGAAACATATATATTGTCAAAATTATCAAATATATATTTTATTCTCTCATTTGTTGCTTCATATACACTCTTATCGAGGTATTTTTTCATAATCTTAGTGCCTCCTCTTTGGAAATCATGCTGCACAAGTTACTGACGACGTTTTCTTTCATCAGCAGGCTCTGTCGCATCATTTCATCCAGTCCTGTTTTTACCCACAGATTATATATTTTTATCTCATGCTGCCGGTCATGCTGCGGAAGATTCTTCAAGGCCTGATGCTTGAACTTATAATCAAAGGTTTGGGAAAAGAATATCACATTATTACAATTCTGCATATCTAACCCCGAATTATCCACACCATATGTGCTAAATAATATATTAGTTTTTTTTTCGAACTCTTTCAAGGCGCGATTTTTATTTATTTTTCCGGCTAAAACGGAATATTCTCCCGGTTTGAACCAGCCGCATTCTTCAAAAAAGTTGATTTCATCTCTGAATTTTACATAAATGACGACTTTTTCTTTTTTTAGTTTGATATCACTCACGAGTTCAAAAAGTTTTTCAACTTTGTTTTGGCAGATGGTATACATATGTTGGAATCGGTGGATTATTTCAATAAACGGAGCTTTGGCGCGGCGCTCAAGATATAAATTTTTTTCTTCTTGATAACAGCGGGCTTCTTTGGGCGTGAGGTCACAGTAAATGTCATAATTTTTGAAACATTCGTGATATTCGGTTTCGTTTTCAAAAATATAGGGTCTGATTTTTTCTATCAAGGAGACTTCTTGTTCGGGGTAGGACCATCTTTTGGCTTGTTGAAACGCGCTTTTTAGCTTTTTTAGGTAGGCGTGATTAAACTGAATTTTGGTCATGTTTAAAATTTGGGGATTGATAAATTGCAGTTGAGCGTAAAAATCGACCAAACCGCCGGAAACCGGAAGTTCGGTTAAAATCAGTCGATATTTGAACAAAGGACCGAGTTTTATCAGCTCTTTGGTTCTTTTTGATTTTGAATTTTTTATAATCAAGCAGTTGTCAACAACGCAAAAGGCTCTTTTGTTGGCGACTAAATCATGTATTTGTAAGAGCGTTAGCGTTGAAAAAGAGGCGCATTCTATCGGAAAGACAAATAACTTGCTGCGAAAGCCCTCGGAGTATTTGTCTAAATATTTTTTATAAGTTTTGGAATGAATAATATGTTCACGGCTGATCCAGATGATGCAATCAATCTCTTCTATTTTGGAATAGATTAAATCAAAGGCAAGTTGGATTCTGTCTTCTTGATTTTTGCGATAGATGATGCCGGATTTTAGTTTGTCAAGTCGCTCGTAAATAGACATTGGTGCTTCCATTTTTTTGCTCCTTTGTTGCGTTTAGCTTTATGTAATCTTTTATATTAGCGCTTCAAGAGATTAGCATTGTCTAAAATTAGATTTCTTTTGCGGTGCGAAACTTGTTTTTGCTTTTGGGGGAATTATATCTTGGATGGTATTAATTTAATTTATGGAGATGCCTTATGAAAAAATATTTTTTGGCGCTGGCTCTTTTGGCGGCAGGGCTTTCTGCGGCTTCTGCTCAGGCAAAAAAGCATTATGGCGGTTTTGTCGGGCCGGAAACGCAATATTCGCCCACGACGGTTGCCGAAGTTAAAAATTTGTCGGATGATGCTCGCGTTATGCTGCAGGGAAATATTATCAGCAGTATGGGTGATGAAGACTATATGTTTAAAGATTCTACCGGAACAATAAAAGTCGAAATTGATAAAAAGAAATGGGACGGTATGACCGTTACGCCTCAAGATATGGTTGATATCAGAGGGAAGGTCGATAAGCATTGGTTCGGTGAGCCCGAAATTGATGTTAAAAGCATTTCTTTAGTTTCTCAGCCTATGTCTGCGACAAAATAGTTCCTTTCATCCTTGCTTCACAAATCCCGCCGATTGCCTTCGACGGGATAATTTTGTATGAAACAATGCTTTTTCGTTGGAAAGAGGGGCTTTAATCGGCGGTTTTGAAGCGCGAATCGAGGCTGACAAATGTTTTTTCATCGGCCGGTGATACAATTCGGCCAAAGGGCATTTGGGCGTTGAGTTTCCAGCTTAAGGGAAGCTTGAATTCATCATAGATAAAATTTTCGACCAAAGGTGAATAGTGTTGCAAGCTGGCGCCAATATTGTTGTCGGCAAATAAGCACCACAAAGCAAATTGGAGCATGCCGCTTGATTGAAGCGACCAGTCGGCGAATCGTTCTTTATAGGCCGGATATTGTTTTTCAAGCCCGTGGACAACGTCTTCATCTTCAAAAAACAGAACCGTGCCGAATCCGGATGCAAAGGAATTTATCTTGGCTTTTAACTCGGCGTGTTTGGCGATCGGTGCGACTTTGGTTAGTTCTGCATAAGTCAGATTCCAGAATTTTTGATTGCTATCGTTAAATAAAGCAAGGATTCGTCCGGACTGTGAATTAAAAGCCGTGGGACAATATTTCAAAGCTTGTTTGATTAAGTCCTTAACTTCTTCTTCGGACTGGGAAATTTTGTGGTCAATCGCATATATCGAACGTCTTTGTACCAGAAGGTTATAAAAGCTTTTATCCATAATCATTAATCCTTTCGTTTCAAGTCCTTTATAGGATATAAGCCTAAATTTTAATTTTTAAATAATAGTTCAAAAATTTTTTTTGTTAAGTATTTTCAATATCTTATCGCATCGTCCTACAAAATTTTTGGTTTTTTTTGATTTTTTTACACATTGATTCTTCAATATTTACGGGGATTTTGAGCGTTTTAATTTGTCGGGACATTTTTGGAGAAGACAAAAATGCTTTTTTTTGATATATCTTGTTATATGCTGGACGAAGTTGTGTTCAGCAGTCTTGTGGTAAATACCTAGCGGTGATTTGTATTCCATATAATGTTCATTACTTTTCCGGAGAGAAGTTTTTGCTTCTCTCCTTTTTCTTTGAGGTTTGTTGGTGTTATGTCTGATTTAACTTTTCGACAATTACGATTTGTGGAGGAATTTATCAAGTGTGGCGTCGGTGCTCAAGCGGCTCGGCTTGCCGGTTATTCCTGCCCGCAAAAAGCTGCCGCCCGCCTTAAGAAAAATCCTAAGATAAAATTAAAGCTCGATAGTCTGCGACAAAAAGCCATGCAGCGGGCTCAACTCTCGTTGGAAAAGCTGCTGGAAGAACTGGAAGAGGCGCGACAGGTGGCCATTGATAAAGAAATGGCTGCCGCTGCCGTCTCGGCTTCAATGGGGAAGGCTAAGCTGCTTGGTTTGGATAAGCCCCAAAAAGAACATGAGGAAGAAAAAGAAAGTGATGTTCCTCAGGTGTTGGTTAAATTTGTTGAATAAAGCGGAGGTCTTGTGAAACAGGTTGAAGTGCAAATTCCTAAAATTTTTGCGCCGCTTTTGACATCTGATTATCGTAACAAATTTTTTTATGGCGGGCGTGCCGGCGGAAAATCTTATGCCTTTGCCGATAGTCTGCTTCTTTTGGGGCGGCAAAAAAGGCTGTTTATTGCTTGTCTGCGCGAGATTCAAAACAGCATGAAAGATTCGGTTTATAAGCTTTTATGCGACCGAATCTCTTTTTATGGGCTTGATGATTATGCGGTTTCGGATTCTAAAATCGAAAACAAAATAACCGGTTCGCGCTTTGTTTTTAAAGGCTTGCGTAATCAGGACAGTCAAAAAATAAAATCACTTGAAGGCGTTGATATCGCTTGGATTGAAGAAGCACAGGCCATTACGCGCAAAAGCTGGGAAATTTTGGAGCCGACTATTCGTAAAGACGGGTCGCAAATCTGGATTTCCATGAACAGAGAAGAGGAAAACGACCCTTTGTGGGTTTTGGTGGCGGCGAATCCGGATGCACGCACTTTGGTGGTTAAAGTCAATTATTACGATAATCCTTTTTGTCCCGAAGAAATCAGGCTTCAGGCCGAAAAATGCAAGGTTTCTTCTCCCGAAGATTACGAGCATATTTGGCTCGGTGAGCCAAGGCGGCAGGGAAATACCAAGCTGATTTCGGCTACAGATGTGCGGCGCGCTTTTCAACAGCAGCTGCCGATGCCGTCTTCGCCTTTGATTATCGGGGTGGATGTGGCGCGCTTTGGTGATGACAAAACCGTGTTTTGTTTTCGGCGGGGGCGAAGTTGTTTTCGAATAGAAAGTTTTTCGGGGCTTGATGTGGTGGAAGTGGCTAATCAGGCCACTTTTTTTATCAGAGAAAATCAGCCCAAGCGGATGTTTGTTGATATTGGCGGCGTGGGGGCCGGTGTTTATGACATTCTTAAAGACAGAGGCTTAGGCGAGGTGGTGAAAGCCGTTAATTTTGGCGAGCGCGCCTTGCTTTCCGAGCGTTATGCCAATCGGCGTGCCGAGATGTGGGACAATCTGCATGATTGGCTTATCTCCGAGCCACAGGTGGCTTTGTTTTATGATGAGGATTTGCTGACCGATCTTTGTTGCGTCAACAAAAAATATGACCGCCGCGGGCGCTTGCTGCTTGAAGAAAAAGATGAAATCAAAAAAAGGCTCGGACGTTCGCCGGACAAGGCTGATGCGCTTGCTTTGACTTTTGCCGAGCGGGTTTTTGATAATCTGGCGCTGCAGATGTATCGCCCCAAGCAGCTCTTATGGGAAGATGTGTTTAACTCGTATAATCAAGGAGATGACAAATGGTAGAAGCTTGTCCGAACTTTGTGCCGGTGACCGATCGTTTGGTCTTAAAACTTGAACCAAAAAATTCGGAAACCGCCGGCGGACTTATCCTTGCCGATGATACTTATGCCGTGCGCAATGTGGCAACGGTTTTGGCAATCGGTCCCGAGGTTAAAGCCGATGTGGCCGTTGGGGACAGAGTGATGTTTCACTGTTTTGACGAGCTGCCGGTTTGGGACGGCGATATTGTTGTGATACGTGATAAAAGCTTGTTGTTTAAATTTTAGGAGTTTTCTGAATGTCAAAAAAAGTTTTTGAGTCAAAGCCGGCTCTTTGGGCAGAAAAAATCAGTGCGGCAGAGGCGGCTTATCAATCTTATTATAACTTAATAGATGAAACGCGCGAGAGCTATAAGCTGGCCGCGTCAGGGCTGAGTTCGACGCTTAAGGTCGGAAGTGCGTGCAGCATTTTTTGGTCGGGAATCGAGACGCAAAAGCCGTTTCTTTATTTCAAACAGCCAAAGCCCTGTGTTGATAGGATTAATAAAAATTATTCTCCGGCGGAGGCCTTGGCCTGTCGCTTGATGGAGCGATTATTGGCTTGGGATTTGTCGCGGTTTGATTTTGATTCGGTCGCAAAATATGCGCGGAATGACTTTTTAATCTCGGGTTGCGGAATTTTGTGGGAAAGCTATAAGCCCGAATTTACAACTGTGCTTGATGAGCAAAATCATGAGGTTTTGGTTAAAACCGGTGAAAAAGTCGTGTCTGAATATGTGGATCCGAAAAACTTTTTGGCCGATACCGACCATGTCGGAATTTGGGAAGACGTGACTTGGGTGGCACGCAAGCATTTTCTCAGCGCCAAGGCTTTGCTTGAGGCTTTTGCTTCTTCTCCGGTGTTGTTGACGGTGCCGGTTGCCGATGATGATTGTTATAAAGAATATTGTGTTTATGAAATTTGGGACAAAGAAGACAAGAAAGTTCGTTGGTGGTGCAAGGATTTTCCCGATGCCTTTTTGCGAGAGGTTGATGATCCGCTCGGGTTGGAAAACTTTTTCCCTTGTCCGAAGCCGGTGTTTGCGACACAATCCAATGATTCAATCATTCCGGTTCCGGATTTTTGTATGATTAAAGCCGATTTGGAAGAGCTGTCCGGCGTTATCGACCGTATGAGCCTGACCATGAAGGCGCTCAAAGTGACCGGTGCTTATGACAGCTCGTTTCCTCATTTGGCCGATATTTTGAACAAAGATGTTTCCCTTGTGGCGGTGCAAGATTTTGACAAACTTAAATCAGCCGGCGGGCTGAAAGGGATTGTCGACTTTATGCCGGTTGAGCAATATATTTCTGCTTTGCAGGCTTTGGCTTTGCGCCGTGATGATATTATTGAGAATATTTATCGTATTACCGGAATTTCGGACATTATGCGAGGGACTTCCTCTCAGTCCGAAACAGCAACCGCGGTCAAACAAAAAACAAATTTCGGAACACTGCGCAACCAAGACCGTCAAAATGATATGCAGCGGTTCTTATGTGACTTATATGCGTTGAAAGCCGAAATTATTTGTGAGCAGTTTGCGCCTGAACATGTTCTTTCCTTTGTATCTCCTGAAGAAAAAAATGATGCTGCTCTGGTTCAGGCCGCGGTTGCTTTGCTGAAAACCGATAAAATGCGCAATATGGTGCTTTCGATTGAGACCGATGCCGTGTTTGACCAAGAGGCCGAGGCTTCTCAGATTAGTGCGGCGGTTAAGTCGGTTTCTCAGCTTATTCAAGATGCTTTTCAGATTGTGTCGGCGCAACCGGCGTTGTTGCCGCTTTATCAGCTTATGGCTGAGGCTTTGACTGCTTCTATGCCAAAATCGCGCTCCTTTGAATCGGTGTTGTCAAAGGTGTTTGATGATGTTGCACGCGATTTGGCTCAACCGGAGGCGTCTTCTTCCAATTCATCATCTCCGGCGTCAAAGCCTCAGGCAGCCTCGTCGCAACAGCCGAGTTTTTCCGATCAGCTAAAGCTTATGGAGCTGCGCAATACTTATGAGCTTGAAAAAGAGCAAAATGCTCTTAAAGCCAGAGAACTTGCCCTTAAGGAAAAATCTGAGAATGTGAAGCTTATTTTGGCGGATAAAGATTTTCGTGCAGAGGCGCTTAAACTGCAAGCCGAAGCGCAAAAGTCAGCTCCGTCCAAGGCTTGAGTCTAAGGAGGGAATATGGCTCATTTTTCAAGAGAGTGGAGCGAAGATTTGCTATTGCCCGATGGGTCTTATGCGTCTTCGGTTCATGATATTGAACGCTACCTGCGCCGGAATAATTTGGCAATGGCCAGCGATTATTCGGACGACTTTCGAAAGTCAGTCCGCTATCAACAAGAAAAAAAGCTGCGAGATGAAAATTTTGCAGCTTTTTTGCAACAGTATAAGAGGTTAATTTGGAATGAATAAAACTGAAACACGAAAAATTATTGAGCAGGAGCTTGAAAAAGCTTCTGGTCCTTCAAACAGCGACATTCTGCCCGACGAAGAAGCTCTGTTGGTGGTGCCGGCCGAAGAAGAAAATACTTTTTCGGAGCCGCCGGCCGGCCTTGAGGCTGAGCTTGCTGAGGATTTTGTGCTGCTACCCTTAAAGTGGCGCAAATTTTTGTGCGAAAAAAATGCTGAAACCGAAGACAAAATTTCTGCTTTGTCAGCTCAAGTCGAGCGATTGAAGTGGGTTGACGATTTTGTTAAAGCTCATGCCGAGCGCATTAACAAATATGGGCTTTCTTCTCCTCAGATGTGGTTGGAATATCTGGCTAAGGTTGAGGATTTGCTGGAAGAAAATCCGTCTCAAGGCGTGCGCTTTTTGGCAGAGGCTTATGGGGTGGCTTTTGCGCCGGCCTCTCAGCCGGTGACTTCTTTGCAGTCAAAAGTGGCTGCGCTTGAAGCTCAGTATCAACAGCTGAAATCGCAAGTTGATGCTAAAGAACGTCAGATGTTTCGCTCTTTGTTTGATCGCTTTATGGGTGAGAAAAATGAAGACGGTTCTCCCAAGCATAAATATTTTTATAAAGTGCGGCCGATTATGGCGGCGCTCCTGAGTCATAATCTCGCCGGAAATTATGAAGACGCTTATGCTCAGGCTTTGTGGCTTAGCCCCGAGGTTCGCCAAGAATTAATCGAGGCTCAGCTCAGTGATGCTCTCAAGAAAAAAGCCGCTGATGCTCAAAAGGCTCAGCAGGCCGCTTTTGAGGCAAAAGGTAGGGCGCTTCGTCCGGCTGAAGACCAGCTGACGACACGCCAAATCTTGGAACGTGTTATTAATGAAAACTAAACTTTCGTAAAGGATTTTATGATGGCTAACTCTAATTATAATGACGCACTTACAACTTCTCTTGCTCATCGCAGTAAGCAACTTGCTGATAATGTCAGCAAAAACAATGCCTTGCTTAAACGTTTGCAGGAAAAAGGAAATATTCGCGAAATCTCCGGCGGTTCTTCTATTTTGGAAGAACTGGAATATGGCGAAGGCGATATGATTTGGTATAGTGGTTATGATACTATTTCTTATACCAACAAACAGCTCTTTACCGCGGCTGAATATGCTTTGAAACTTTGTGCCGTTCCGGTTGCTATTTCCGGTGAAGATTTGCTCAAAAACTCCGGTAAAGAAAAAATTGTCGACCTCTTTGAAAAAAGAGTTGAAAATGCCATGAAAACCATGAGCAACCAGATGTCTAAGGCAATTTACAGCGATGGTACGGGTTCTTCCGGTAAGGAAATCGGCGGATTGCGCTTCTTGGTAGCTGATTCTCCGGCTACCGGTACGGTCGGCGGTATTAATCGTGCGACTTCCGGCAATGAATTTTGGCGTAATAAAGCCACAACCGCCGAAGAAGCTTTGACTTCTGAAACCATCGGCAAGGCAATGCACAGTATGTATCACTCTTTGTGTCGCGGTACCGACAAGCCGGACTTAATCGTGACCGGTGATGATATGTATTCGCTTTATGAAGATTCTTTAACCCCGTTACAGCGTTATACCGATCCTAAAGCGGCTGACAGCGGTTTTGCTACATTGCGTTTCAAAGGTGCCGATGTGGTTTGTGATGGTGGGCAAGGCGGCTTTTGCCCTGAAAAGCACATGTATTTTCTTAATACCGGTTATCTCTATCTGCGTTCTCACAAAGACCGCAATATGAAGGTTATCGGTGGTGACAGAATGTCGGTCAACCAAGATGCTTTATACAAAATCGTCGGTTGGGCCGGTAATCTGACCATGTCTAATGCTTCTTTGCAGGGTGTTTTGATTAACGCATAGCGGCTTGGAGGCGGAGCGCTTCAAGGCTCCGCCTTTTTTGATGCCTTAGGAGTTCTTTTTATTTAATTTTTCGGGAGTTATTTCTATGGATATGGATTTTGATATGTTTCAGCAGTTGTTGGACAGTGCTAAAAATAAGTCTGATAATACGGTGGCCGCGCGTTTTTATGACCGTTTGATAAAATCGGACAAGCTTGATGAAAACGGTTTGCCCGTGTTTGATACGGTTTGTTTTGTGGAAATCAGAATGCGCGATTGTCACGATGTGTTTGACCAGCCAGCCGATGCTGATAAAATTCAACGTTTTCCTACCGAATATAACCGCTATTTGCTGGCGAAAAAGCAAGTCGAAAAAGGAGCTCCTTTGGATCAATTTGCTTTTCTGACGGCCGCAGAAATCGAAACGCTTAAATTTCGCGGTATTTTTACGGTTGAGGCTTTGGCTGAGCTTGATGAGGAAAAAGCACGGCTTATCGGTGTTTCGTCGGAAAATAAGGCGGCGAAACTTTTTTTGCAGCAGGCAAAGGGGCACAAAGCTTTAATCGAAGCCCAAAAACGCGAAGAGCGTTATCTGGCGGAAATTGATTTTCTTAAAAGCCAAATTGAAAAATTGCGCCGTTTGAATAATCGCGCAAAAAAATAACTTTTTTATTTTTTCGGAGGTGTTATGGCGACTATTTTGCAGATTTGTCAGGAAGCGGCCAGTTTGTTGGCGACGCAAGCGCCGCAGGGGCTTTTTGATTCAAACTCTCAGCAAGAGGCTATTTTTTTGAGTATTGCCAAGTCTACGCTGAACAGTCTTCAGCGTTATGGCAACTGGCAAGAGCTGACCAAAGAAGGTGAGCTTAGAACGCAGCCGTCCAGACTGGTTTATTATATTCAGGATTTTTGCCCTGATTTTTATTGTTTGCTGAATAATACGGTTTATGTGAAAGATCATTCGGAAAAAGTTATCGGTGCGCTTTCGCCCGAACAATATATGCGTGAGCGTTATTTTTCTTTTTCCGATATCGGCATAAAATTCAAAATTCAGCAGGGGCGTTTTGTGTTTTTAACCGAGCCGCCCGCCGGTCTTAAAATCGTGTTTAATTATCGTTCGGCTAATGTTTGTTATGATCCGGAGTTGGAGCTTTATGGTAATCCGGAAAAAACAGAAATTACCAAAAATACCGATGTGCCGCTTTTTGATCCTTATTTGGTTAAGCTCGGCATTATTTGGCGCTGGTATAAACGAAACGGTATGCCTTATGAAGAAGAGTTTAACGAGTATCAAACCGAAGTGAAAAAAGCTTTTGCTTCAGGTTTGGCAACCAAGGATATTGCTTTGGCCGAAAATTGTCCGAAGGTGCTTAATGAGGGGGTGATTGTTTATGCAACGTCGAAAAGTTAATCGTCAGAATCGTTCCTTAAACTATACGCTGCCTTGTCCTATCGGCGGGTTAAATATGCGTGACAGCTTAGGCCAGATGAAGGAAAGCGATGCTATTGTTATGGATAATTATTTTCCGGGGGAGACAAAGGTTTCTTTGCGCAAAGGGTATGTGCGCTATGTGGTTACCGGAAAGCCGGTTCATACTTTGGTAGAGCATAAGGCCGAAAGCGGATTAAACCGTTTTTTTGCTTTTTGTGATAATGAGTTGTGGGATGTTACTTCCAAGTCTTCTCCTGAAAAATTAGCGGATAATTTTACTAATGACAAGTGGCAGACGGTGCAATTTAAAAATCGTTTGTTTGCCGTTAACGGTGCCGATGTGCCTCAAACTTATGTGATTGAGGATAGTGGTGAAGGTGTTTGGAAAAATGCTGAATTTACCGGTGACGGTCTTATTCCGGCGTCTTTGGTTAATGTCACTTCTTCCAAACAGCGTTTGTGGTTTGTTGAAAAAAACAGTATGAAAGCCTGGTATTCCGAAAATGCGGCGGAAGTGCAAGGAAAATTGTTGTGCTTTGATATGTCGACGATAGCGCGTGATGGCGGGTCTTTGGTGGCGATTGCTTCTTGGACCCAAGACGGCGGAATGGGCATAGATGACTTAACCGTTTTTATTACCTCAGAAGGAGAGGCATTGGTATACAGCGGTGCCAATCCTAATTCTGCCGAAGATTGGAAGTTGCGCGGGGTTTATCGGGTCGGACGGCCAATCGGGTATCGTTGTATTTTGCAATATCAGGGGGATGTGGTGCTGGTTTCGGTTGACGGTTATTTGCCTCTGTCAAAGGCTTTGCCGTTAAACAGTGCCAATAACTCGCAGATTTCTTTTTCGGATAAAATAAGAGGTTTGGTTTTGGAGCGGACGGCTTTGTCTCAGGATAAATTCGGGTGGCAGCCGTTTATCTATAATCGCGGTGGCTATGCTTTGTTTAATGTTCCGATTAATCAGAGCTTTGAGCAACATGTGGTGAATCTTAATACCGGTGCATGGTGCCGCTTTACAAATATTCCGGCGCTTTGTTGGGGGCTGTATCAGAATCGGGCTTATTTCGGAATGCATGACGGAATTATGTTGTTTGATGAAAGTTATGCTGATGAGCTTAATCCTATTGAGGGGCATATTGAGCAGGCTTATTCTTCTCTCGGCATAACGGCGATGAAAAAGCTACAACTGCTTAATCCGCGTACAAAGGCCTTTAATCCCTTTGCATTAACGCTTTATGCAAATGCTGATTTTGCTGATGATTCTCAGCCTTTTGTGGAGAATATCGGCAATGATTCAACGGATCGAACTTTTTGGAATGAGGCCAAATGGAGTTCTTTGTCTGCACCTTCAGGGACCAAATGGGCGGTGCTCAAAGGTGTTATTCGCAGCCAATGGATAGGAACTTCGGCAACGGGGCTGAAATTTAGTCTTGTATTCAAAACAAAGACCAAAGGAAATGCCATTGAGTGGTATGGAACAGACTGTCGTTTTGAGCAAGGTTCCGGTTTCCTTTGATGTTTTTTGGGAGGTATATATGGAAATTATTCAAGATTCCTGCGGGCTGATTGCCCATTGGGTTTGTTCTTCTTTGGGCGAAAGTGATGCTTGGGTCGGTGAAAATTATACCATTGGTTTTGTTGAAGGCGGAAAGCTTGTCGGCGGGCTTATTTTTAATAATTATCGCCCCAATCATGATGTTTGGTGGACAATCTATACCAATGACAAGCGTTGGTGCTGCCGAAAAGTTTTACGTTTTATCTTTGATATGGCGTTTAATGTGTTGAAATGTCGAAGAATTAGCCTTTTGGTGAGTGTTTCGAACCAAGCCTGTCTGAACTTGGTGAAAAGGCTGGGTTTTAAAATTGAGGGGCGTCTTCGTGCTTTTCGTGAAAACGGCGAGGACGCTTTTGTTCTTTCTATCTTAAATTCTGAATCTTTATGGAGTTAATGTTATGAGTAAATCTATCGGAAAACTTTTGGGTGCCGGCGGGGCCAGCACTTCTTATAATCAAGCAGAAAATGATGTGCTCAATTATTTGAAAAATATTGATACTTCTATGGCGGATAAAACTTATGATAATTTTGCGCAATATGGTTATGATCTTAGTCAAACGCTTAATAATCGTCCGGATTATATTTATTCGGTTGATGGGTCAGATGAAGCGCGTCAACGTATGGAAAACGCGGTTTATAACTCTTATGTTGACAAGCTGACGCCGCAATTTGAGCAGCAGACTTCGGATTTGCAGACGCGTTTGGCCAACCAGGGATTGTCGGTTGGGTCAGAGGCTTATCAGCGTGCGATGTCTGATTTGCAAGATTCTCAAAATTCGGCGCTGAATCAGGCGGCTTATACGGCTGTTAATGCAGGGCAAAACTCGTTTTCCAATTCTTTGCGCGACGCAATTTCTTCTGCCGGATTTACCAATTCTGCTCGTCAGCTGCCGATTAATGAAATTTATTCTTTGATGAAAAATTCGCCCAGTGCTTACGAGAACAATATGAATATTTATTCGATTCAAAATCAGGCGGAAAATCGTATTAACCAAAACAAAGCCTATAATTCTCAGGCGCAATTTAATGCCGGTAATCAGTTGTTGGGTAATGCTGCCGGTGCCTTGTTTGGTTTGTTTTAATTCTTTTCGGGAGATGTATTATGCCGTTTGATAGTCAAGGAATTTTTTCGCGAATTCATAACTGGGAAGATGATCGCCAGAATAATATTGAAATCGTGACAGATCATCATGATGAAGAAGACGATAATTTTGCTTCCGGTCTTTCGCAATGTTTGTTGCGTGACGGGCGCGCGGCGATGGAAGCTAATTTTAATGCCGGAAATTTTCAGATTAAAAATCTCAAGGCCGGTTCTATCAGCTCGGATGCGGTGAATTTGACCCAACTGAATGATCAGATTGCTTCTTTGAAAAAGACTTTGCTGGCCAATATTAACCAAGGTTTTAAAATCGGTGATATTAAGGCTTCGGTCAAAAATGCTAATCATGACAACTGGTTTTTGTGCAATGGTCAGGCCATCAGTCGTGTGACTTATGCTGACTTGTTTGCCCTTATCGGAACTAAGTTTGGAACGGGTGACGGGACGTCAACTTTTAATCTGCCGGATTATCGAGGCAAATTCTTGCGTGGCTTGGGGGGAGATTCTGCCAGTGATATTTATAAAACACAAGCCGAAGGTTTGCCGAATATCAGCGGAAATGTTTTGCAGTATAGAAATGCTCAAACACTTATTACTGATGGGGCTTTTTATGCAGAAAATAGTTCTTTTAATGCTGAAGGAACGGGAGGGGATACACCTTTGGTTAAAGCTATTAAGTTCGATGCTTCAAGAAGTTCTAAAATTTATGGAGCGTCATCTCACGTTACGCCGATAAACCAAGCAGTGAACTACTTTATTAAAGTTAAAGAGGAGGCTTAAATATGACAGGTCGTATTTTACCTTATGCAAATATTATTGAGGTTCGGCAGGGCGATAGTTTTACTATTAAGCTCAAAATCCATAAAGGAGAGAAAGATTTTGATTTGACCGGTGCTAAAGTTAATATGCAAGTGCGCAATATAGAAGGCAATGATTTGAAATTTGATTTGGCGGCAGAGCCGATAGATATTCAAAAAGGAGAGTTTGCGCTTTTGCTTTCTCCTGTGGAAACAAGTATTGATGTGGGGTCTTATAAAACGGATATTCAACTTTCGACCGCAGACGGGCAGATTAACACGATATTTCCTGCCGATGTTAATAAGGTGGCAATTTTTAGAATTACGGAGCAGGTGACCCATGAGTGATGTTATAGACGTAACTATTTCTGATGCGGATGTTGAAATTTATTGTCAAGACGGGGCGGTTTTTGATGTCCTATGGCAAGATGAGGTTAATCTCAACCTTGACTTGAATTTGATGTATATAAAATCAGGGCAGGCAGAGATACAATCTTATGTTGATGATGTTTCCAAGCCGGAGATTGATGCTTATCTTGACACACAGGCAGAGCCGATTGTGATTGATGTATCATCGCGGGTTGTGACGCCGCTGATTGATAACTATGTAACGAAAACAAGCAAGCCTGAGCTTGATGCTTTTGTGGAAGCTAAAAAGCCGGAACTTCAGGCTTATGTCTCTTCTGCTCAGGAGCAAGCAAATTTAGCAACAGAGCAAGCTGAAGCAGCTATTGCGGCAAAAAATGAGTCGGCTTCTTTGGCAGAAAATGCGCAGGCTTTTGCCTCGGCGGCGGAACAAAGTTCATTATCGGCAGTCGCGGCACAAAATAGTGCAGCAACGAGCGCCTCTCAGGCCCAAGAATTTGCTGAGCAAGCGTCCAGCGCTTCGGGCGGAAAGGCTAATGTCGATTTAGATAACTTATCCTCTGTGGGGGCTGCCAAGTTTAACGCTAAGCAAAACACTATAACCGGTGCGGCGACTACGATTGCTTCTGCAAATTTGACAGCTAACCGAGCCTTAATTTCAAACGGAAGCGGAAAGGTTGCCGTTTCGGCTGTTACTAGCACTGAGTTAGGTTATTTGGATGGTGTGACAAGTTCCATTCAAACACAGTTGAACTCAAAACAGGCTGCCGGTTCTTATGCTAACACAAGTTTGAGTAATGTTGTAAGCAATATTGATTATGTTATTGAAAAGGGCGGTAATAATGACAAATGGTATAGAAAATGGAAAAGTGGAAGATATGAACAAGGAGGTTTATTAAATGCTGGATATTCAGGTACTGTAACATTTTTAAAACCATTTACGAGTGTTCCTACGGTTTGTTTTGGTTTTGTTTCATCGAGAGCGGCCTCTTGTCATGAAAGAGAAGTTAGTTCCAATAGTGTATCAACAACTAATTTTACTGTAACTGCTATTGGATATGATGGCGTAAATGTCAGGTGGTATGCTTTGAATTTTGTTTAGGAGTATAAAATATGCAGATAAACGATATTTTTTATTTAAGTGATTACGATGAAGCTTATGAATTTATTAGCAATAATGAAGGAACAACAATTCAAGATTTAAGTGGTGGACGGTACAAAATTATAAAATTGCCTAGTCCTAGTTTAGATGAATTAAAACTTGCTAAGCGCGCTGAAATAAATCAAGCTCGTGATGCGGCTGAGCAAAGTGGGTTTGAATATATGGGAAAAATCTTTGATTCCGATCAAGTGAGTTGCATTCGTATTTCTTCAGCAGCGCAGGCGATGTCTATGGTTGCCATGAGTGAGGAAACACCGACAATTACTTGGACTTGTCAGGATAACTCTACAATAGACCTTAATCCGCAAGAGCTTATGGGGCTTGTTGTGGCTTTGGCTCAATGGTCTAATACTTGCCATCAAAAGGCAACGGCTCTCAAAGCACAGATTGATGCCTGTGACAACAAAGAGGCGCTGGCTGAAATTAAGTGGGAGTAGCAATCTATGGACTGGGAAGCAGCTGGTGTCATTTTATCCTTATGCGGTGTGTTGTTTAATTTTATCCGCTTTGGAAAATGGCAGGGCATTATTGAAACAAAAGTTGCAGCTTTGGAACGGGATTCTTCAATTACGCTCACAAAGTTTGATGTTCTTAATAAGGCTCTGCGTGAAAATAATGAGATTTTAACCGAGCTCAAGGTCAAAATAGAACTTATGCTCGAAAAGAAAGGAAGGTGAGCCATGGTGCCACGGGGTATTCGGAATCATAATCCTGGGAATATTCGCAAAGGCGAAAATTGGAAAGGGCTATCGGATAAACAAACTGATAGCTCTTTTTGTGTCTTTGTTTCTCCAGAATATGGAATCAGGGCGCTGGTAAAAGTATTGCTGACTTATTATAAAAAATATCAGCTTAATACGGTTAAAAAAATTATCGGGCGTTATGCGCCGCCTAATGAAAACGAAACCGAATCTTATATTCAATCGGTTGCCGGTATGCTTGGGGTATTGCCCGATGAGGTGATTGATGTGTCTTCTCCGGCGGTGCTCTTAGTTTTGTTGCGCGCTATTATTCGCCATGAAAACGGCATACAACCTTATTCAACCGAACAATTGGTTGAGGGCTTAAAACTGGCGGGAGTGATGTTGTCATGAAAAACAAGCTGCGTTTCGGATTGATTATTTTAACGGCGGTGGTGTTAGCCGCCGTTTCTGTTTTTAAGCCCGAATATGCTGAAAATGTAGCTCGGGCTTTTTTGCTCATAGTAGCGGGGGTGTGATGAGATATGCGGTGGTTGTTGTTCTTTTTATTTCTTCTTTGCTTGGAGCTTATTTTCTTGGTCGCAGTCATAGCGAGCTAAAAATTGTTAAAGAACAAGTTGAGGTGGTGAAATATGTGGAAAAGAAAAAAGCGGCGATTTATTCTCAGCCTAATGCTTCTCGCGGGGAGTTGCTTGAGCTCATGTGCAACGGAATCTTGTAATCTCTCTGCTGTTTATCCGGTGGGCGGAACAGAGGTGGCTAAAGAGCTTGAGACTCTGCCTTATCAGGGTTATGAACATTTTTGGGAGTGGTTGGCGCGGATTAATAAACTGCGTCAAGAACTCTCATCTTTTTGATTTTTCTTTATATTTCAAAAAAATCAAAAATTAATGCAAAAATTATAAATTTTTTTCTTGACCTTAACAAAAAAATTTGTATATATATTCCTTGTTGAGTGACCGTGAGGTGAAGTTGTTTACGAGCTTCTTTGGTCTTGATGGATTGGCCGGTTGGCAGAATGGTTATGCAGAGGACTGCAAATCCTTTGATATCGGTTCAATTCCGGTACCGGCCTCCAGTTATTATTCCGACTTAGCTCAGCGGTAGAGCAATCGGCTGTTAACCGATTGGTCGTTGGTTCGATCCCAACAGTCGGAGCCATACAAAGACCTTTCTTCGGAAAGGTCTTTTTTTTGTTAGGGGAAAAGGAGGAGCTTATGAAGGTTGCTATCGGTGCCGATCACGGCGGTTTTGACGCCAAAGAAAAACTCGTTACTTATCTTAAAAATAAAGGCTATGCTGTTGCCGATATGGGAACAAATTCGGCCGAATCGGTCGATTATCCAGACTTTGCCGAGAAGGTTTGTCAGGAAATTTTGCAGCAAAAAGCTGATTTCGGCGTTTTGATTTGCGGAACGGGAATCGGCATTTCCATTGCGGCTAATCGTCATGTCGGAATTCGTGCCGCGCTGCTTTATAATGATGAAACGGCAGCCCTGGCTCGTCAGCATAATAATGCCAATATCGCGGTATTTGGTGGACGAATGATGTCTGTCGATGATATGGAAAAGCGCCTTGATATCTTTCTTAATACCGGATTTGAAGGTGGACGTCATCAGCGCAGAATCGAAAAAATTGACGTTTACGGAGGATGCTGAGATGTTGGACTTTAATCAGAATCTGCAAAGTGAAGATCCCGAAATTGCTGCGGCCATTGCCGAAGAAGGCGAACGCGAGCGCTTGCAAATAGAGTTGATTGCTTCTGAAAATATTGTCTCTCCGGCTGTTCTCGAAGCGCAAGGTTCTCTTCTGACCAATAAATATGCCGAAGGTTATCCGGCCAAACGCTATTATGGCGGTTGCGAATTTGTTGATAAAGTTGAGACACTGGCGATTGAACGCGCAAAGGCTTTGTTTAACGCAGGCTTTGTTAATGTTCAGCCTCATTCCGGTTCGCAGGCAAACACCGCGGTTTATCTTGCTTTGCTTAAACCCAATGATGTGCTTATGGGGATGTCGCTTGATGCCGGCGGACATTTAACTCACGGGGCAAAAGTTTCGCTTTCCGGTAAGTGGTTTCAATCGGTGCAATATGGAGTTTGTGCCGACAGTGGTTTGATTGATTATGATCAAGTGGAGACTTTGGCCTTTGCTCATCGGCCAAAACTGATTATTGCCGGTGGTTCGGCTTATCCGCGGCAGATTGATTTTGCACGTTTTCGTGATATTGCCGATAAAGTCGGGGCTTATTTGATGGTCGATATGGCTCATTTTGCCGGTCTTGTAGCCGGTGGGGTTCATCCGAATCCGTTGCTTTGGGCTGATGTGGTTACCACCACGACGCACAAAACTTTGCGGGGACCGCGCGGCGGTATGATTTTGACTAACCGTGAGGATATTGCTAAAAAAATTGACTCGGCCATTTTTCCCGGAGCGCAAGGTGGGCCGTTAATGCATGTGATTGCGGCTAAAGCGGTTTGCTTCAAAGAAGCTCTGTCTCCAGAGTTTAAGGCTTATGCCGCGCAGGTGGTTAAAAATGCTCAAGTTTTAGCTGACACTTTAAAATCGCGAGGAATAAATTTGGTTTCAGGCGGAACGGATACGCATTTGTTGTTGGTTGATTTGCGTTCCAAAGGCTTGACCGGTGATGTCGTGGCGCAAACTTTGGAAGCCGCGCATATGACTTGTAATAAAAATGCGATTCCGAATGATCCGATGCCACCGAAAGTCACATCCGGAATTCGGCTCGGAACACCGGCAGCAACCACGCGCGGCTTTAAGGAAGCGGAGTTTAAGAAAGTCGGAAATTGGATTGCCGATGTTATTGATGCTATGGCGCAGGGCAGGGGCGATGAGGTCGTTCCCGAAATTCGGGAACAGGTTGAAGCTCTGTGTAAACAGTTTTTGTTCTATTAAACAAAAAAAAGCGTTGTTCTTTTGAACAACGCTTTTTTTTGAGAATGAATTTAGCCCCAGCAGTCGTCTTCATCAAAGTCATTATTTTTTAGCTTCAAGCCTTTGTTTCGTTGTTTGATGAATATGAATTTTCTTTCCTAGAATATTTTTTTATATGAATCTTGTTACATTGTTAAACATTTTATTTCAGGTTATAGTTTACTTATGAAAGAGAATATTAAAAAATATTTGGGGCTGAAAGTGCGCTCTTTGCGCGAAAATGCTCATCTTACTCAAGAGGAGTTGGCGGCGGTTTGTGAAGTGAGCTGGCGCACAATCTCTAATTTGGAGCGCGGTTTGGTGGTGCCGGATTTGATTATGCTTTGCCGGATTGCCGAATGTTTTGATGTGGGGCTTGATGACTTGCTCGATATTAAAATTTCGCGCCGGAAAACGCTTGCTCGTGTTGCCGAAGAAAACCTTTTGATTGAGCGTATTCGCTTGATTGATGACAAGCTTTTGGATTATATTTCCGAGCAGGTTGATGTGGCGGTGCGCCATTTTGGATAATTTTATTTCTTCTTTATTTTCTTGAATTTTTTACTATACAATTTTTATAATTTGTGTATTATATCTTTCATGTTTTGCAACTTATAGGAATTTTGTTTCATATACCGAGGCGGCATGAGGATTGGTGATAAGCTTATTTTAATAAGACGGATTTTTTGCTTTTTGGAAACGGCGAAAGAAGGGGCCGTTTCAAAGGCCGCGCTTAAAAACGGTCTGAAACAATCTAATATGTCGGCCGCTATTCGCGAGTTGGAAGAAAAAACGCAATGCCGCTTATTGACCCGTACCTCTCGCGGAATGGTGATGACCGATGCCGGTAAAAAGGTTTATGAAATTGCTTGCAATATTGATAAAGCCGTTGCCGATGTTGATGAATTTTCTTTGGCTAAGGCAACGCTTTCAGGCTCAATTCGTTTGTGGACCAGCGATGCTTTGGCGGCGGCTTATCTTTCTTATTGTCTTCCAGGCTTTTATGATCTTTATCCCGATGTGCATATTGATATTGTGACCTCTATTGAGCCGCCGAAAGTTTTGTATGAAGTTGATTTAGCCCTCGTGTTTGAAGAGCCGAGGCAGTCTTCGGCGGTTGTGTTAATGAAGCATAATTTGAAATTTGGGCTGTTTGCCTCAATGGATTATCTTTCGCGAAACGGTTATCCGAAAAATCTTCAAGATTTGCAAGAAAACCATAAGCTTTGCGTGCGGGATAATTTTTCTTCCGTTTGGGAAAAGTGGAAAAATCTGCAAGACGGCAGCAAGCATATCGTTGCTTCAACAAACTCTTCTTCCATGCTGATGCATTTGACGCGTGATGGTATCGGAATTGCGCTTCATCCGATGAGTATCGGGGCCAAAGAGCAAAACTTGGTGCATTTGGACAAGCTTAATTTTTCTCTCTCTCATCCGTTTTGGATTATTTCTCACGTTGATGCCAAAGATCAGCCAAAAATCAGGGCGCTGATTAATTATATTAAGGAAGCAACCGCGCAATTATAAAGTCAATGGCTTTCAGCGGCAGTTCTTCTTCGGTTTTGCTAATGAGCCAGATTTTGCGCTTTAACTCTCCCGAAAGTTCAATCTCAATAAAATTTGTATCACCGCGCGGTGGTTGACCGCTGATGATAATATCGGCTTGATTGCGACGGGGAGACAAAATGATTTCGGCCTCATTAAACGCGGCAAAAAAATTTTCAAAGTTCGAAAACTCCAACTCCGGTGTTAGGAAAATTTTTATTTGTTGGTGAGGTGTTTTTTCTGTTGTTTCTGCTTTTTCCAGTTCTTGTTCGATTTGTTCGGCCAGAGCACAGACTTTGGTGCCTAAGGCCGTCGGGGTGACGCCTTTGGTTGTGCGGTTGAGCAACTTGCCGCCGATAATCTCCTCAAAATCAGAAATCAGGCGGCTCAGGTTTGAGGGCTTGATGCCGTTTTTTTCGGCGGCGGTGTTAATGCTGCCGTATTTGACCGTGCTGTTTAGGGCCAGCAGATATTTTATTATGGTCAGTTGTTTTTTTAATGACATTTTTCAAAATCTCTTAAATTAGTGACTCAAAATATATATCACTATTATTAAAGTAGTATATTCTCCGTTCGCGCCTGTCAAGTGTATAATTAACTTATGCGTAATGATAAATTTGACATAGCTTTGGTGCATAATGAGGCGGATTTTGAAGCCATGAAAAAAATCCGGCGCGTCGTTTTTGTTGAGGAAGGGCATATTCCCGAAGAAAAGGAATTTGACGGTAATGATTATTGCGCGGCTCATGTCTTGGCAAAGGTGAATGGTGAACCACAAGGCACGATGCGTATTCGCTTTTTTTCCGATTTTGTGAAGTTTGAGCGGATGGCGGTAATGCCGGAGTTTCGAAAAACAGATATGGCCGATAAAATCATGAAATATGGTTTTGATTATGCTACCGCCAAAGGCTATGAACAGGTTTATGGTATTTGTAAGGAAGAGTTGTTGCATCGCTGGGAGAAAAACGGTTATGCTCGTATTCCCGACGCGCCGCTGATTGAACAAAACGGAATGACGCTTATTCCGATTATGCGCAATCTGCCAAAAAATGAACATTCTTTGTCTTTGCAATCAAACCTTTCCCTCCTTAATCTGCCCGAAGGGGAGTGGCCGCAGATGGATGCTATTCGTCTGCGTGAGGACAATGAAAAAGCTTATCTTAATTTCGTGTTGCAAAAGCTCAAAAAAAAGCGCGATTAAAGCCTTGTTGGGTATAGCTTGATTTCCATTATTGACGGACGCTTTCGAATAAGCTAAAAAGAAAGCGTTTTCTTTTTGTTTTTAATTTTGGATATGACTATGGAAAAGCTAAAAGATTTATTTACAAATCATTATATTTTGCCCGAAAGTGTTTTGTGGGCGATTTTCGGTGTTGCGGTTATTGTCCTTTTGCTTTGGGACTTGTTGTTTTTTAACCGCAAAAATGAAGTTCCGAATTTTATGCATACCTTGATTTTGTGCATTGTTTACATTCTGGCCGCTTGTGTGTTCGGTGTGTTTGTGATGTATGAAGAAGGGTTTGACAAGGGCTTGCTGTTCTTTACCGGATTTTTGGTTGAAAAGAGCTTGTCTTTGGATAATATTTTCATTATTTCCGTAATTTTTACCAGCTTGAATGTGCCGAGAATGTATCAACATCGCGTGTTGTTCTGGGGTATTCTCGGAGCGCTGGTTATGCGCGCAGTGCTCATCGGTTTGGGCGGGGCGTTAATCTCACACTTCCACTGGGTGCTTTATATCTTTTCGGCGTTTCTTATTTATACCGGCGGAAAAATGCTTATTTCAAAAGAGCATGAGCAGAAGCCTTTTGAAGAAACACGCTTGTTTAAGTTTATTAATAAATATTTTCATGTGACCAGCAAGCTGCATGGCGAGCATTTCTTTGTTAAGCAAAACGGTAAGCATTATATTACACCGCTGTTTTTTGCCTTGTTGACGATTGAAACCATGGATGTGATTTTTGCTTTGGACAGTATTCCGGCAATCTTCTTAATCACGGATGATATTTTTATTGTTTATACAAGTAATATCTTTGCGATTTTGGGGTTGCGTGCGCTTTACTTCTTGCTCGAAGCCGCGGTCAACAAATTTACTTATCTTAAACCGGCATTATCAATTATCTTAATCTTTATCGGACTTAAGATATTTGCGCCTTATTTCGGCTTTAAGCTTGAGGCATGGCATTCGCTGAGTGTGACATTTACACTCTTGTTCGGTGCGATTGTTTTGTCTTTGGTTAAGCCGCAAGCCGCTGCTAAAAAGTAAGCTTGTTTCTTGCATAAAAAAAATCCGCTTGGCGATTGTTGAGCGGATTTTTTGTTTTTTTAAAGAATGGGTTGGAAATTAATTTTTATATTATTTGGTGCAGGAGAAAGTTTTTGTTGCCAGTTTGATATTTCTTCCGGCGTTTGGGATAATAACATTCCTTGCGGCGCATATAGTGTGATTTGGGGCAGGTTATTTTCATCTTTATCAAGAAGGCCGAGCCAGAGGTTGTTGTCTTGAAGATAAAAGCAAGTTTTTTCTTTTGTTTCTTCTTCCAAGGGGCTGTAAGTCAAAAATATTTTATTTTTATCAGAATAATCATTGCGGATGGCCATTTGCTTTTCCAGCATTTTGATTTGTTCTGCAGAGAGTTTGCTCTCTAAGATATGTCTTAACATATAGCTCTCAAGCGGCGAGGCGTAGCCGGTTTGGGTTAATCGGTAATAATCTTGAAGCGTGGCGCCTTCACCGATTTCTTCATGCAAAAGAGCGTTGATATATTCCATATATTTTTGATTAAGGCATTGCTTGTCGGTTTTGCAGATGTTTCTTTGGCGCGTCCATTCATTAATGTTTTTTTGTGCTATTTTGCTGTTTGGTTGGAGCTTTTTAACTTCTAATTCGGCAAGGCTTAAGGTTTTGTCTTGGCAGATGGTGGCTTCGGCATAGGTGATGCGGTCATCACGGCAATCAAAGCCGGTCGGATAGGCGAGGGGAAGGGCGGCATTTTCATATTTGCCATCAAAGCTCGCCCCCTTTTGACATAAGGTTTCGCAGTTTTTGCTGGTTATGGTGATTTGTCCATTGCCGCTGTGGGTGATGTCAATTTGGCAGGCGCCGCGGCTGTTTATGGAATTTTCTTTTATGATTTGAGCTTTTTCGTTGGTGATAAGCTCCATTTTTCCGCTGAGAGCGCAGCCTTTGTTGCCCCAAAGGGTTTGGAGCTCAATGCCGCAAGAAGTATAGCTACAATTTTTTATTTGCAGCAGGCCGTCGTTCAGCGGATTATAGCGGTCAAAATACCATGTGCCTTCAAAGCTAAAAGGTTCAGCTGCGAAGGCTGATGAACTTAAGGCTAAGGCGATTATGGTTTTGATAGATGTTTTGCGCATTTGTTATTCCTTATATGATATTTTAATATTATGCGCTTTTTTGCGGAATGCAATGTTCTTTTCAAAGCTTGTTATTAAAAAAACTTGACAAAAGACAAAAAGAGATTAAAGTAACGGCAGAAAATTATTATTATTAACTTAATTAAAAAATTTATAATTATGAATACAAAATGGAAATGTATGGGTATTGTCCTTGTGGTGATTGCGATTTTAGGTTGCGGCGTTTGGAGTGTGGTTCAAGCATACAAAGCTGAAAATATTGAAGAAGGTGCCAACAAAGGTCTTTTTTATTATTTTAGCTATGATGCCAACCTTGAGCGCTTTATTAAAAATCGAAAGGAAAAGCTTGATAAAGCTCAGGCCGAGTATCAAAAAATTGTTAAAAATTTGGAGAAAGCCAAGCAATCTGGCGATTTGATACAAGTGACAAAGAACAATATTAAAAAGGATGATGCCAAAAATGATTTAGATTGGGCGCAATATAGGTACGATAACTTAAATCATTTTAAGAATATTTTTTGGTGGCATTGTTTTGGTCTTATGTTCTTAGCTGTATGGTTTGTGGTTTCTGGTCTTGGTCTTGCCTTTACGGAAGATCCTTTTTGGGGAACAGCAAAAATTATGTTGGTTGTTGGAGGCGTTATTACCCTTCTTTCACTAATCTTTGGTCTTTTTGTTTCTTGGAGATCCTTGCTAACATTACTTTTGATTATCTGCAATATTTTGATTCTTATCAGAAGGCATTATGTGTTGAAAGTTAGATGAATTAAAAAAAAGCGTTGTTCGGAAAGAGCAACGCTTTTTTGTGTTCTATATTGCTTCTTTGACGGCGTTATATGCGTCATTGAGCTTATTGGCATTCGGGCCGCCGGCTTGGGCCATGTCCGGTCTGCCGCCGCCGCCGGCGCCGCCGACAGCTTGAGAGGCTAACTTAACCAAATCAATCGCTGAATATTTGTTGGTTAAATCCGGTGTGACGCCGACAACAATTGAAGCCTTGCTGTCTTTATCCGTTCCCAAAACAACAATTCCCGAACCCAAGCTCTTATTAATCTCGTCAATAAAGGCCTTTAATTCCTTCGGGTGGACGTTCGGAATGGTTCGGGCAACAAATTTTACGCCATTAACCGTTTCAATCTTATCTTGATTGTCCGTGGCCTTGGCATTTGCAAAAGCTTTTTTGAGGTTGAAGATGTCGGCTTCAAGTTTTTTCTTGTCTTCAAGAAGCTGTTTTACTCTTTCTTCCAGCGTGTTGGTGTCTGACTTCAAAATCTGTCCGACGGCGTGGAGCTTGTCTTCCATGTGTTGGACATATTCTTCCGCACCGCGGCCGGTGACGCATTCAATACGTCTTACACCAGCAGCAACTGCACTCTCGGACACAATGTTAAAGTAACCAATCTCTCCAGTGTTGCTGACGTGGGTACCACCGCAAAGCTCACGAGAGAAGGTGCCGTTTTCATCGCCCATAGAGACGACGCGAACTTCATCACCATATTTTTCACCAAACAAAGCCATGGCGCCGGTCTTGATTGCTTCTTCCTGCGTCATCAAAACCGTGGTGACTTTATAATTTTTACGAATGGCCTGATTGACAATATTTTCAACTTGTCTTAACTCTTCGGCCGTGATTTGTTTGTGGTGCGAAATATCAAAGCGCATTCTGTCCGGTGTAACCAATGAGCCTTTTTGGGTGACGTGTTCGCCCAAAACTTCTCTCAAAGCCTTATGTGCCAAGTGGGTGACCGAGTGGTTGGCGCAGATGTCTTTACGGCGTTCTTCCTGTACCTGGAAGGTTAAGGTATCACCGACTTTGACCGAACCTTTTAACAATTTGCAGCAATGAACCGAAACCCCGTCCAGCTTGTGTTTGGTATCGGTTACCTGAATGGTGGTGTCTTGATTTTGCAACAGACCGGTATCACCGACTTGACCGCCCATTTCGGCATAAAACGGCGTCTGATTAGCAACAAGGTAAAATTCGCCGCCGGAGACCATATTTATCATCTGATTGTCTTTGACCAAGGCAGTAACTTGAGCGTCGGCTTTCAATGTATTGTAGCCTAAAAATTCGGTAGTGCCGACTTTTTCTTGAACATCAAACCAAACTTTTTCCGTGCCGGCATCGCCTGAACCCGCCCAGTTCTTTCTGGCTTCGGCACGTTGTTTTTCCATGGCGGCGTCAAAGCCTTTGGTATCAACATTGATGCCTTTGGTGCGCAAAGCGTCTTGGGTTAAGTCAAGCGGGAAGCCGTATGTGTCATAAAGCTTGAAGGCGGTTTCTCCGGCCAAGGTATCGCCTTCTTTTAATTCGGCAGAAGCCTCGTCCAGCAAGCGAATGCCTTTATCCAAGGTGCGTAAGAAACGGGTTTCTTCAGCCTTAATGGTTTCGGTAATCAGAGCCTCAGCACGATATAGTTCCGGATAAGCTTCGCCCATTTCTCTTTGCAGAGACGGAAGCAACTTATACATCATCGGTTCTCTAACGCCGAGCATATAAGCGTGTCTCATCGCTCTTCTCATAATGCGGCGCAAAACATAGCCGCGGCCTTCGTTCGAAGGCAAAACGCCGTCGGCAATCAAGAAGGCGGTTGAGCGCAAGTGGTCGGCCAAAACATTGAATGATGCTTTGAATGGGCCTTTGGGGTCTTCCTTGGGGGCGAGTTTTGAAATGTCGTTAATCAAATTGCGGAACAAGTCAATATCATAATTGGAGTGAACGCCTTGCAAAATAGCTGAGATACGCTCCAGACCCATGCCGGTATCGATGCATTTTTTCTTTAAGGGAATTCTGCTGCCGTCGGGTAAGTCTTCAAACTGGTCAAAAACCAGGTTCCAAATCTCTATCCAACGGTCGCCGTCTTCTTCCGGTGTTCCCGGTAAACCGCCCCAAACCTCGGGGCCGTGGTCATAAAAAATCTCAGAGCAGGGGCCGCAAGGACCGGTGTCTCCCATTTGCCAGAAATTGTCTTTAGTGGCAATGCGGATAATTCTGTCATCCGGCAGGCCGGAAACTTTTTTCCAGATATTCCACGCTTCATCGTCATTATAATATACGGTGACGGCTAAGCGGTCTTTGGGCAAGTCAAACTCTTTGGTGACTAATTCCCAAGCCCAGTTAATGGCGTCATCTTTGAAGTAATCGCCGAATGAAAAGTTGCCCAGCATTTCAAAAAATGTGTGGTGTCTGACGGTATATCCAACGTTGTCCAGATCGTTGTGTTTTCCTCCGGCTCGAACCGATTTTTGGGAAGTTGTGGCTCGGGTGTAGTCACGTGTTTCGTTGCCGGTGAAAATGTTTTTGAACTGAACCATGCCTGAGTTGGTGAACATCAGGGTTGGGTCATTGTCCGGTACAAGTGATGATGACGGAATGATTTTGTGTCCGTGTTTTGCAAAGAAGTCCAGATAGGTTCTTCTTATGTCTTTTAATGTGACTGTCATTGTTTTTTACTTCCCAAAAATTTATTGTTATTAAACCTTTCATTTAATAAGCTAATTTTTATTTTGAGTCAATAAAAAAGAGAAGGATTTTGGGCTCTTTCCTTCTCTTTGTTTTAAAAGATTTTGTTTACATGTAAACCGTGGCAGATAAGCCGTGTTCACTGACTAAGGCCAGATTTACAAATGCCATGTAGAGAATGAAGGCAAAGGCAGCGTAATTAAGCTTGCCGGATGTGGGGTCGCCGGTTTTGTAGGTGAGAATGGTGCGGAAGGCTAAAATCGTGTAGGGTACGATAATGACTAAGCCCCAGCCGAGAAGCTGTTGTTGAAAAACGGCATAACACCATAAAAACTGCAAAACCATGTGGCTGATGAACGGATAATTGTATTTGGGAAATTCAATTGAATCCAGCCGCAGAATGATTATGATAAATGAGGCACCGAGCAAAATATCATATATCATCCAAAATATCGGGAAAAAGGCGGCTCCGGGGACAATAAACGGGTGGTAAACAAACTCAAACCAATTATTGATACCGTTCATGATAAACATTTTGGAATAAAAAAATACTAATCCGGTGAAGGAAAGAATATAGGCTATCATGATATATTTTTTTGTATCGGTGATTTTTTTGACCATGGCGAATTGTCCTTTATCAATGTATGTGATATTTAAGATATTCTTCCTCACGCTAAAATGCAATGCTTTTATTCTGACAAAATTTTTTAAGAAAATGCTTGATTTTTGTCAAAATATATGTTTTAATCAGGCAAAATTTATATTTTGGGGAGTCTGAAATGGCTAAAAAGAAGTTTGAAGCCGGTACAAAAATAGAGTTTATCGGCGGGGTGAATGATGACCGTATCGGCGGAAACTGCTCGGTTATTGAACATACGAACGAAAACGGCAAAGTGACGCGCGTTATGTATGATATGGGGGCAATGTTTGCGCCCTATGAATCAGGGTTTGAAGCCGCTTATCCTAATCTGGAAGATTATTTTGACCGCATTAATCCTGTAAGTGGTGAAGTTACCAAAGCAAAAAAGCCGGTAGATGCTCTTTTTATTACGCATGCGCATGAAGATCATATCGGGGCTTTGGCCAGTTATGTTCGGATGGGGTATCAGCTCCCGCCAATCAAAACCAGCCGTTTTACAAAAAATCTTATTAATATCGTATTTACGCAAAATGGTCTTAAAGCTCCCGAGATGGAAAAAGTTAAGCCAGGGGCAAATATTCGTATCGGCGATGATGTGGTGGTTGAGCCTTTTGTGGTCAGTCACTCGATTTTGGAGCCAATCGGATTTCATACCCTAACCTTTGTGAATGACAAGCCTCATGCCGGTATTATGAATTTCGGTGACTTTTTGACTGAAGAAAATATGCCGCTCGGCGCGTCTTATAACAAAAATGATATTGAAGATTTGCTTAAACGCAAGCTGACAACCACTTTTTTGATTGATTCAACCTCAATTTCACCAAAATCAAAACAGCGAATCGGTTTTGACAAGGCGGTGGAAAATACCGTTGATGTGATTAATCGCAATCCGGACCGTCATACAATTGTTTCTCCGGTGATTTCGCGCAGTTTTCAAAATATTGCCATTGATATTGAAGCCGCTCGCAAGCTCGGAACAAAAGTTTGTTTAGACGGTGCTTGGCTGAACTTGGTTTATAAAGCCATGCAAATCAGCGGGTATGATGATTTTGATGATGTTATCTATAAAGGCGGATTGAAAAAGTTTTTAGAAGACAAGAAAATTTCTAAAAAATATATTGTTTGTACCGGTGCTTTTGCCCAAGGTCTGCAAGAATATCGTCAAAACCGTGAAACCGGCGGTCTGAACAATATTCCGATGGCGGCGGCAACCAAAATGGCGCTCGGACTGCACAAAGATATAAAAATTACATCAGATTTTTTGGTGCCGGCGCGTCAGAGAATTATTGATGAAATTAATGGCAAAACCGGTCCTGAAATGTTACAACTCTTTGCCTCTCAAGGCGCGAAGGTTGTTGTGACGCCAGGTGGCAAAAAAATTGCTAATTTTGAAGAAGTCCAGATGCAAGATTCCGGTCACTTAAACGGTGATGCTTTTCGCGCGATGTTGGCGGCAAATCTGAAACTTGCACCTGAGGCGGTGTATATTCCAATTCATGGTAATCCCGAACAGTGCAAAAATACCGCAGATATTGTGCGAGAAGCCGGTGGTCAAGCCGTTATGGCGTTGAACTCGGATGTAATTGCCGTTGCAAAAGGAAAGGCTGAGCCGGTTGCTTCCGATAAGCCACGGGATTATAATTGGATTGCCGTAAAACGCGTGTTTTATAATCCGCTTAAGCCCGAAGAATTTGTTCCGGCGGAAGGAAAACTTGAATTTTGGCTTGTCGATAAGCATTATCAACCATTGCAAGACAAACCGATTTTGGACACCAGTTTGATTAAAAAATCTAACCCCGGAGATGATGACTACTATGCCAACCATGCTGAATTATTTGACGACACTGCTGAATTTGAACGAAAAGAAACTAATCGTGAACGCAAAGTCAAAATGTCTCGAAAAGAGAAAAAAGCATTTAGCGATGAGGAAAAAGCAGCTCGCCTTAAGAAAAAAGCAGATATGCATAAACGCAACAGCCGTAAAGAAGCTGAAATCATGAGCTTTGTTGACGGTTTGGGCGCCGAACATGTTAAAACAACAAAATCCGGCAAACCAAGAAAGATTAATCCTTTGAAGAAAAATGGTTTTTCCCGCGATTAGTCAATTAGACTTTTTTCCTATCTTGAAAAGTTTATGACTTGCGGCTATATGTTTTTTATGCTATAATGCTCAGTGAATGAGGTGGTGTGAAAGTGTGTGTAGGCCTCGATTTAAGAAAAATTCCTGCTTTGCGGCAGGAATTTTTTTTGTGGGGTTGCAGAGGGGTTAAAATTCGAGCACCGGGTATACATTGTGGGCAAAATTCTTAGAATGAACCTGCACACCGTATCGGTTGTTAAAGGTTGACATCCATGCGTATTCGTAGCTGCGCTCGGACGACGACCAAGCGTCACTATTTTCTGTGTATAGTATCCCACCGGCTCGATTGAATCCTGTGTTTATGGTACTATGATTATTGTATATCGAGGTAAATATTCCTGCTGCTGGCAAGCACCAATCTCCGGCCTTTGTTCCTTCCGTACTATAGTTATAGGCCGCCCATGCTGCCGCATGGATCTCGTTATTGCCATGCGCTCTTATCTTCTCACTATTTTCACAACTTGCATAATCTTTTGAGGCTGATGTTTCTGATGTATAGTTTGTCAAGCCTGAGATATCCTCTGTCTGGCCTATCGTATTATATCTTCCCCAATCATAACTTCCTATCGATTCCAGCGCTAGCGCCCATCTTTTTCCGTCATCTCCTATATAGACTACCACGCCGATAGCCGTTTTTATTCCATAGTCATTATCATAGCCTGATGAAGAACAACTCATATCACTATATAATATACTTCCTATTTTACATTCTGTTGAACTTTCGACACAACCTTTCCCGTCTTTCCATTCAAATCCTTCATAACATTCACATTTTACATATTTACCATTACAATCAGCACCAATTCCGGCAGCTTCAACATATCCACGGCCGAAGCATGTATAAGGAAATTCTGCACATTCTCCGTCTTTGGGGCAATACCAATAATCCCCGAAAGGGCATTTGAGACCACTATCGCAAGAGCTTGTACTGCTGTATCCCATATCATAACAGCTTGGAGTGGCGATACAGGCCGCATTTGCTTGCACAATGCCGCCACAAAGAACAAATGCTGTTGTTGTATAGAGTAATTTTTTCATCTTCTTTCTCCTTTGTTTTCTTACATTGCGCAATAGTCGCAATAATCAGTGTATCCGCTTTGACAACCGGTGGCATACCACAAGCCTGAACAGTCTTCATATTTGCAGACTGAACCGTTTGGGCAAGTCGTATAAGTGCCCAAATTCGGGCAAGGTTTGCAGTTGTCGTATTTAATTACATTACCGGATTGACAGGTTTCTGCGTCTGCTTCACCACCCATTGAGCCGCAGTCTTGAAAGCCCTCACAAGGGTTAATTTTGACTTTATATTTGGTAACACCGTCGCAGTCTAAACAGGCTTCGCCGTCTTGGACATAACCTTCGGGGATTGTGGTATAATCATATCCGGCACCGCATGGCGTGCAAGTACAAGACGCATATTTTCCGTCACAAGGCTCTCCAACGCCGACATGCGGGTCTTCACAAGTCACATAATTACTCGGACAAGCTTTTACACATTCCGAATAATAAGCTCCATAAGGGCATTTCTTGCCGCCGGCTTTATACCCATCGGGGCAATCACTCACGGTATAGCCTTCATTAAGGCAACGCTCATCCGGATTAAGGTCAAAGCTTGGGACATCATCACTTGTCCCACTACCAAAGCCCAAGCCGGCACAAGCCTCTGTATCACTAATAAAACAGACAGCCGCGGTTTGAAATTCATCAGAAGAAGGCAAGCGAAAAGATGGAGAAGTAAGGTGTGTGTGAAGTGTGTCGATAAGCTCTTCTCCATACTTCGGAAAAGAAACATTAGCTTTTGCGTTCAGCGGTATTATTCCAACCGCTGAAATCACTGCGGTTAAAACCGCATATTGTCGCGAATTTAACATAATATTACCTTTCATAGCTTGCCTTCACGACTCGAGTATAGCATAAATTCGCTAATCATGCAAGATGATTTTTATTTTGAGGTGGGAGAGTGGTGAAAAAAATGGAGCAAGATTAATTCTTACTCCATTTGGTAAGGGGTAAAAATACTATTCTTTGTAAGAGGCGCGGCGGATGCGGTCGTTAATCGCTAGACCTAAACCGTTTTGCGGAATGGGAGAGAGGGCGATACCCTTATATTCCGTGTGCTTTTCAGCCTCTCTTAGGGCGGCGAACAAATTTGCCGCGGCTTCGCACAAATCACCTTTTTTGCTTAAATTTAGGTTGGCTTGGCGCTTTGTTTCGCCAAAAGCAATGAAAAATTCATCTTCTTTGACGTCTTCTTCTTCAACATTTATTCTGAGCGGCAATCTTGGGGCATAGTGTTTCAGCAATTGTCCCGGAGCGGTCGGGCGGCTTGAGCTCGTGTCATTTATTAAGACCTTTTCGCCTAAAAAGTCTTCTAAGTCTTCTTTGGCTAAGCCTCCGGCTCTTAAAATCGTGACCTGTTTTCCGGTTAAGTCAATAATCGTGGTTTCAACGCCAATCTTGCAGGCGCCGCCGTCCAAAATCATGTCAACCTTATCACCCAAGCTGTCTTGAACATGCTGGGCCGTAGTCGGACTGACCGTCTTAAACTTATTGGCCGAAGGGGCGACAATCGGAACACCGCTTTGCTTAATCAAAGCCAAAGCAACCGGATGGTTCGGCATTCTGACGGCTAAAGAACCAAGCCCGGCACAAGCCAAATCAATTGACGGATTATTGTCTTTTCTCTTCAATACAAAAGTTAATGGTCCCGGCCAAAAATGACGCGCCAAATCCATAACGCGGCTGTCGGTCTCGGCGTATTCGGGCAGAAAATCAATCTCGGCAATATGAGATATCAAAGGGTCAAACAGCGGGCGTTCCTTGGCCTTAAAGATATTGGCAACGGCCTGCGCATTATAAACATTTGCACCCAGACCATAAACCGTGTCGGTCGGAAAAGAAACCAGTTTTCCGCCTTTTATGGCCTCGGCGGCGCGCGCTAAGTTTTCAGCCGTTGGCTGATAAATGTTATTGATACTCATGGTCTTAAATCTTTATGATGTTTTCAAGTGCTTTTTCTAAAGTTTTGTATTCTTCTAGCACGTTAAAGTCTTGTTTGTCAATAATTTTATAAATTTGGGTCGGGGCGTCGTAAAGCAAAAAATCAAACGTGTTTTCGGCAATGAGGAGTTGGTCTTTTGAAAATTTGTCTTGATAGAAAATATTGGCGTTTACAATATCAATTAAATTATTGGGTTCGGGAAAAATTCCGAAAATGCGGCAGTCTTCTGCCTTAAAGCCGTTTTGATGATGCAGAAAATCTGCCAGTTCTTGCGGAAGAGGGGCAAAGCCTAGTTTTTTTAAAGTCTTTTGTGCAAAGATGATGCTTTCTGATTGAGTCGGAATGAGAGGAAAATCATTATTCTTTGCCAGATATGTCAGCAAGTTTTTCATTATTGTCTTGCCTTTTTATTCAGAACCAGAAGAATGTGATTGATAATCTCTTCTTTTTGCTGATTGTCTTTAGGCTTTTGTGCGGTCTCTTTAATAATGCTCATGAGGGTTAAAAGCGCCTCTTTCTTTTTCTTGGTAATTATATTTTTTTGATATTTTTGCCGGTTGTTTTGAATTTTTTTCTTTTTGCTTTCTATGGCTTTGGTGATGACGGCTTTCATCTTGACAGGTTTTGAGGTTTGGCTTTTTTCTTTTTTATTGTCTTTGGCAGAGGTTAATAAAGGTAAAGCCGGCAATAATAGTTGCGGGCCAAACACTATTGGCTCTTTCTTTGCTTTGGGCTTTGAAGACGGTGAAGCGTTCGTGGCGGTGGCAGCGGCGGCAGCGCTTTTTTGTTTTTGCTGTTGTTTTTTTAGTTTGCGGCTTAGTTTGCTGTTATCATGTGCATGGCTGATATTTAAGCATTCTTCACTGCTGGGCAGCGGGTGATCTTTTTTCCATTCATTATGATTTTTCTTTTGGCGTAGTGTGCGCGCGTCGTGTCGATAGTTGTAATGCAGGTGAAAGTTTGGGTGAAAGCCGCCCCAGAAGATAATGTCTTTATCCATATAAATTCGGCTGATATAACTTTCACGGCGGTCAATGGTTTGGGTGCTGTCAAGGCTGTGTAAAATGCGGTGATAAGGATATTCAACCGTTAGGCACAGGTTTTCAAACTTATTTACATCCAGCAAATCCGGAATTTCGGCGGCATCTTTTACGGCAACTTTGTGGTGAACGCTAAACTCCGGTCCGGTCAGCGGCTTTCCGTCCTGTCCTAAGATTGCGATTTTGGTATAATCTCCGCGGTTGCGGATAAACTCAATTTGCTCTAAAGTCAGTTTGTCGCCGATATTTTCATCCGGCGGAATAATCCCTTTTTCTTGATAAGTTTTTAGAAGTGCGGTGCCTTTTTCTTGATCAATAACATAAACTCTGGAGGTTTTGCCGTATTTTTTCATGTTAGAGATGAGTTCGTCGCTGTAACGATCATCAATGTCCAAGTGTTTTAGAAACTGTCGGAACTTTGTTTCATTTTTGCGGATGAAGTCTTTGATAAAGCTGCGGCGGGCGCCTAAAAACATATAAGCTTTTGGGGCCGTCTCCGGCGTATAGTAATAGTTGTATAAAACATCTGAAAAGTCATAGGCGTTCATCTGCGGCAGCATAGAGGCCGGAATGTTCATCTTTTGCAGCTGTTGCTTGAGCTTGCTTTCAATCTTGCGAAAGCGGGGAAATTGGCGATAGAGCGCCCATATCGGTGAGGTGCTTAAATCGTAGTCCTGAGGAGGCAGAACAGGTTTGTTGCTCGTTTGAATGTGTTTTAAGTAAAGCGCCGTATGTCTGGTGTGGGCCTGAGTTTTGTCTGTTTCATTAATGCTGCCGTAAAAATCCATACGGATGATGTGCTTTTCGTCACGGGATAAAGCATAATGAGGTTTGTTATCTTCAAAATGAAGCCCCCATTTGCGAATCAAATGTTTGATTTCTTCACGAGCGTTGTCTCGTTCTTTGCGAACACAGCTGGAGGAGAGTATTTCAAGATATTTTTGGGCAAGTTGCCGGTTTTCTTTTTCTATCTCTTGAGGTGATTGGGGTTCGTTTATTCCGTAAAAATCCTTCTGAAAATTTTCAGTTGCGTCATCTAATAAATAGTCATAAGGATTTTTATAGTCCATATTCTTCCTTATTCTTGCTTTTGTTAATCTTTTGTCAAATTTAATACAGCATATTTAGAAATTTGTCCAGCGTTTCGTTAGGTAAATTTTTATTTTTTTGGATTATTATTTAGAGTAATATGTGAAAATTTTGGAGAAACAATATGTTAGATTTTGTTTTTGATGTTGAAAAATTTGAAAAGCCTGAGGCAAAAGTCATTTTTATGAACGAAAAAGCTTTTGATTGGGAGAGAATCGGAAAATTTTGTTCCGAATCGGAAATCAAAATGCTCAAGAAAGCCGTCGAAAATCGCTCTTTCAAGCTTGAAGCCGGAAAAAGCCTTAAATTAGATAACGGTGAAACAATCTATTTATTAAGTGTGGTTAAAAATAAGGCTGCGGCTTATGAGGTACAAGTTACGGCGGCAAAAGCGGCTTCTGCTTTGAAAAAAGTTAAAACCGCGGCGGTTTTTTTGCCCGAAGGGTGGAATAAGCTGGCCGGTGATGTGGCCTTAGGAATGGAGCTTGAGCTTTATAGTTTTGATAAATATTTTACCACCAAAAAAGAAGAAGATTTTTGCCAGCTGGAGCGGGTGTTCTTATGGCCGGAAGAGGGCGAGATAAGCAAAAAGCAAATGACTGAGGCCGAGGCTTTGGCCAATGGTGTTCGCTATGGACGCGATTTGTGCAATGAGCCGGGGAATGTGTTGACCCCGATGACTATGGCTGAGGATATTAAGCGGCTTTCGTATCTGGGAGTTGATGTGGAAATTATTCCGGCGGAAAAGCTTGAAGAAAAAGGTTTTTCTTTGCTTTATGCCGTGGGTAAAGGTTCGGTTAATCCGCCTTGTGTGGCTGTTATGAAGTGGAAAGGAAATCCAGCCTCTAAAGATATTGATGTTGCGTTGGTCGGCAAGGGAATTACCTTTGATACCGGTGGCATTAACCTTAAAGGCGCGGCTAATCTTCTGGGGATGAAACATGATATGACCGGTGCGGCAGTGGCGGCCTCAACGCTTAAGGTGTTGGCTTTGCAAAAGCAAAAGATAAATGCTGCGGCGGTCTTGGTGATGGCTGAAAATATGCCTGATGGCAAGGCTTATAAACCCGAAGATATTTATACTTCTGCCTCCGGCTTGACGGTTGAGGTGCTTAATACCGATGCTGAAGGTCGAATGGGGTTGGCTGACGGGCTGTGGTATGCTTCGGCGAAACTCAAGGCAAAGCGCGTGATTGATATTGCAACCTTAACCGGAGCTGTGGTCATGGCTTTAGGTCATGAGTTTGCCGGATTGTTTTGTGATGATGATAAAATGGCAGCAGATTTGTTGAAAGCCGGAAATGATAGCGGCGAACGTTTGTGGCAACTGCCGATGTGTGAAGAATTCGGCAAGCTCTTAAAATCTGATGTGGCCGATATCAAGCATGTGTCTGCTCGTGCTGTGGGTGCCGGTTCAGCAACTGCGGCAATGTTTTTGAAAAAATTTGTTAAAGGCAAAACGCCTTGGGCTCACCTTGATATTGCCGGTCGTGATGATAGTTCTACACCTCGTCCGTTGGAGCCTAAAGGTGCAACGGCTTTTGGTATCAGGCTTTTGATAAGTTATCTTAAAAACTTGAAGCCTTAAGCTGAAAATTTTGCGCCAGAGGTTATGCACATATATTTCTGCTTGGTTGCTTTTTAGCGGCAATGTCCTTATAACTAAAATAAGGCTAAGTAGAAAGGTTTTTTAGATTATGTTTTCAAAATTTGAGCGGATGACCGCATGGCGCTACCTTAGAGCAAAACGGAAAGAAGGTTTTATTTCCGTGATTACCGGTTTTGCTTTTACCGGAATTGCACTCGGCGTGGCAACTCTGATTATCGTGATGAGCGTGATGAACGGTTTTCGGAGCGAGCTTTTATCGCGTATTTTGGGCTTGAACGGACATATCGGTATTGTTTCTTCCGTTGGGTTGCCGTTTAATAATTATAAAGAAGCGGTTGGTGAGATTGCGCAAATTGAAGGCGTTAAGCAAGTTATTCCGATGATTGAAAAGCAGTTGCTTATCAGCTCCGGTCGTCAGGCCGAAGGGGCGATGGTGCGTGCGCTCAGTCCCGAAGATTTGGTAAAAAAGCCGTTATTGGTCGATAGTATCGAAGGGGCTGATGTTTCGGCCTTTGAAGGTGATGTGGTGCTGGTCGGACGGCGCTTGGCTCAAAAAATGGGGCTGGTTCCGGGGAGCGAGCTGACGCTGATTTCTCCGAACGGAAAAGTTACGGCTTTCGGTACGGTGCCCCGTATGAAAAGCTATAAAGTTATCGGTACGTTTGATGTCGGAATGTATGAATATGACTCAAACTTTGTATTTATGCCTTTATCGGCCGCGCAGAAATATTTTAGTCTTCTGGAGGCGGTGACACAAATTGATGTGTCTTTGCAAGATGAAAATCAGCTTAAAACCGTTCGAAAAGCAATAGAAGAGCGTATTGGCGGGGCGGCCTATGTTTATGACTGGCGGCAGACCAATGCGGCGTTTTTTAACGCCATTGACGTTGAGCGCAATGTGATGTTTTTGATTTTGACGCTGATTATCTTGGTGGCGGCGTTTAATATTATTACCGGTCTCATTATGTTGGTTAAAGACAAAGGGCGTGATATTGCCGTCTTGCGAACCATGGGTGCGACTAAGGGCATGATTATGCGAATCTTTTGCATGGACGGTGCTTTTATCGGCGTGGTCGGAACGGCTATCGGGTTGGCTCTGGGGTTACTGTTCTGCAATAATATTGAGGCTATTCGTCAGTTTTTGCAAAAAATTTCGGGGCAGGAGCTGTTTTCGGCCGAAATTTATTTCTTATCACAACTGCCGGCAAAAGTTGACCCGACGGAGGTGTTCTTTGTGGTTATGATTTCTTTGGTCTTGGCGTTTTTGGCAACGTTGTATCCGGCTTATCGGGCGGCCAAGTTTGATCCGGTGGAGGCTTTGCGTTATGAGTAAAATGATTCCGGCTATTGAACTGAAAAATGTGATAAAGAAGTTTAAGCAAGGCTCGCAATCGCTTGAAGTTCTTAAAGGAATTAATTTGGCGGTCAATCCAGGGGAGGTTGTGGCCTTGGTCGGGCAGAGCGGGGCAGGGAAATCGACGCTTTTACAAATTTCCGGTCTGTTGGAGCAACCAAGCAGCGGAGAAATCTTTTTTGACGGTAAAAAATGTTCCAAACTTAATGATGTGCAACGAACCGAATTGCGCCGCGATTATGTGGGATTTGTTTATCAATATCACAATCTTTTGCCTGATTTTAATGCCTTGGAAAATGTGATGTTGCCGCAGCTTATTGCCGGTGTTTCAACCAAATTAGCTGAGGAAAAAGCGCGTTGGCTACTCTCGAAAATGAAGCTTGATAAGCGCCTGAAACACCGTCCGAGCGAACTTTCGGGCGGAGAACAGCAGCGAGTGGCGATTGCGCGGGCTTTGGCAAATAGTCCCAAACTCCTTTTGGCCGATGAACCGACCGGTAACCTTGACCCTAAGACATCTGAAATCGTGTTCTCAGAGCTGGTGTCTTTGGTCAAAGATACCGGTTTAGCGGCTTTAATTGCAACCCATAATTTTGAATTAGCTGAGAAAATGGATCGCAAAGTGCGCTTACAGGACGGAAAAATCGTTGATTTGCAAAGCTTTTCTCGTTCGCAGAAGGTGCAGCTTGATATGACGAAGAATTTTTATTAATGTTAGGAGAGGCTATGAAGTTTGTTGTTTGTTTTTTTGTGGCTTTGAGTGTTTTAAGCTCTGCCGTACAAGCAAAATATGTGGCTCCGGCCGATGTGAAATCTCGCGGGACCAAAGTCAGCAATTATATGTTTTATAATCAAGATGCCGATAAAGACGGAAAGCTCACTCTCGAGGAATTTAAAAGTCAGCGCATAACTAAAGATGTGGAGCAAAAGAATCGTCTGTTGAAAAAGAAAGGGCTTTATAAATCTCCCGAAGAGCAGTTTAAGCTTATGGATGAAGACGGTGATGGCAAAGTTTCTCCCGAGGATTTGGCCAAATATCTTGATGAACAGAATAGGGCGCTTAACTCAAAGTAAGTTATTTTTCTTTTTTTGAAAAAAATGCTTGCAATCTTTGTTTTATTGTATATAATCCGCTGTGATCATGGAGCGAGACTGTGCGAATGGCATGCCGGCTCGCTTACAATGCATCCGTTTGATAATCTTTGTGAAAGGAAGCAAAATGCCTAAATTGAAAACTAAAAGCGCTGCTAAAAAGCGTTTCAGCGTTACCGGTACAGGTAAGTTGAAGAGAAATTTTGCCAATAAGAGACACCTCCTCTTTAATAAAGGTACCAAAATGAAAAGACAGGCTCGTGGCACCACTTTGGTCAATGAAGCCGATGTTAGCTTGGTTAAAAAATATTTGCCCTATTTGTAATGAAGGAGTCCTACAATGTCTCGTATTAAAAGAGGTTTGACAGCTCACGCTCGTCACAAAAAGATTTTATCTATGGCTAAGGGCTATAGAGGTCGTAATAAAAATGTTTTCCGCGTTGCCGTTGAAAAAGTTGAAAAGGCTCTTCAGTATGCTTATCGCGACAGAAAAGCTAAGAAAAGAAGTTTTCGCGCTTTGTGGATTCAACGTATTAACGCTGCTGCTCGTTTGAACGATATCACTTATTCTCGATTTATGAGCGGGCTTACCAAAGCCGGCATCGAACTCGACCGAAAAGTCCTTGCTGATATCGCTTTGAAAGAGCCTGCTAATTTTGCTTCTCTGGTTGAGAAGGCAAAAGCTGCTTTGAGCAAATAATCTGTTTTTCTTTCGCCCAAGGGTGCAACGAGGGGCCGGAAGGGACTGACGGAAGTTGGGTCGGATGGCGCGAACGGAGGTTGGACCGGAAGGGACTGATTGAAGTTAGGCCAGAGGCGCGAATGATGGTGCCGGAAGGTGCGAACGAAGGTTGGGCCGGAAGGGCGGAAGAGGTTATCTGTTATATCAGAGTTTGAAAAAAAAGAGTTAACTGATGTTTTTCGGTTGACTCTTTTTTATTTTAAATTTGAAAAATACTATTATTAATCTTGTTTTTTAATATTCAGGTGTAAAACTATGGAAAATCTTGAAAATTTGAAATCAGAACTGTTGGCTGAAATTGCCGGCGTTTCGGATCTTAAGGCTTGGGATGAGTGCCGCGTTGCCCTTATCGGTAAAAAAGGCAAAATCACCGAACAGCTGAAAGGCTTGTCGGCGCTTTCGCTAGAGCAAAAAATTGAGACCGGAAAAAAACTCAATGTCTTGAAATCTGAAATCGAAGCGGCCTTGGCAGCTCGTAAAGAAGTGTTGGAAGTTGAAGAACTTAATAAAAAGCTTATGACCGAAACGGTGGATGTGACTTTGCCTATTCGTCCTGAAGCGCAAGGGCGGATTCATCCGGTTTCTAAAATCTATGAAGAAGTTGTTGCCATTTTTGGCGAAATGGGCTTTGAGGTTGCCGAAGGGCCGGATATTGAAGATCAATTCCATAACTTTAACGCTTTGAATATGCCGGCAAACCATCCTGCTCGTCAAATGCAAGATACGTTCTATATTCCTAACAAAAACAGCGATGATTTTGATGACAGCTATGTGGTTCGTACCCATACGTCGCCGGTGCAAATTCGCACTATGGAGGCTAAGCGTCCGCCTATTCGTATTATTGCTCCGGGGCGTACGTATCGTTCAGACTATGATGCTACACACACGCCGATGTTTCATCAGGTCGAAGGCTTGGTTATTGATAAAAATATTACCATGGCTCATCTTAAAGGCTGCTTGTATGACTTTGTTAAGGCCTTTTTTGAGCTTGATGAAATTCCGGTGCGTTATCGTCCGTCTTATTTTCCGTTCACAGAGCCTTCGGCTGAAATGGATATCGGTTGCTTGAAGACCAAAACCGAGCTTAAAATCGGTGCCGGAACCGATTGGCTCGAAATCTTGGGCTGCGGAATGGTTCATCCCAGCGTTTTAAAGGCCGGTGGCATTGATCCTGATGAATATCAGGGATTTGCCTTCGGTGTCGGAATTGACCGCTTGGCGATGCTTAAATATGGCATTCCTGACTTGAGAACATTTTTTGAATCCGATATTCGTTGGTTGAAGCATTATGGCTTTACGCCATTGGATTTTTCTTCAATGACAGGTGGTTTGAGCAATAACGGAGGAAGCGCAAGATGAAATTCAGTATATCCTGGTTAAAAGAGCATTTGGATACAAATGCGACGGTTGATGAAATTGCCGAGACCTTGACACGCATTGGTCTGGAAGTCGAGGAAGTTTTCGACCCAATCAGTAAGTTAGACGGCTTTGTTACAGCAAAGGTTGAAGGTTTTGAAATGCATCCGGATTCAGACCACTTGCATGTTTTGACCGTTAATGACGGAAAGCAAAAGCTGCAAGTTGTTTGCGGTGCTCCGAACTGTCGTTTAGGTATGGTTGGTGTTTTTGCGCCGGTCGGAGCGGTTATTCCACTGTATAACGAAGCCTTAAAAGTCGGCAAAATCCGCGGGGTTGAGAGCTTTGGTATGATGTGCTCGGAAAAAGAGCTTGGTGTCGGTGATGATCACAGCGGTATTATCGTTTTGCCTGATGATACGGAAATCGGTCTGCCGGCAGCAAAAGTTTTGACGATTGATCCGGTGATTGAAATTTCAATTACGCCGAACCGTGCTGAATGTTTGGGGGTTCGCGGTATTGCTCGTGATTTGGCCGCGGCCGGATTGGGTAAACTCAAGCCTTTGAATATTTCTCACAAAAACAGCAGCTTAAAATCTCCAATTAAAGTAAAGGTTGAAGATTATAAAGCTTGTCCGGTTTATGTCGGGCGCTATATCAAAGGGGTAAATAACAAAGCCGAAACGCCGAAGTGGATGAAAGATCGTTTGGCGGCTATCGGGTTGCGTCCGATTTCGCCTTTGGTGGATGTTACAAACTATATTAACTATGATTTGGCGCGTCCGCTCCATGTTTTTGATGCCGACAAGCTTAAAGGTTATATTTGCGTTCGTATGGCCAAAGATGGCGAAAAGTTTGTTTCCTTGGAAGGCAAAGAATATACCTTGGACAATAAATCTCTCGGAATCTGCGATGATGAAGGTATTCAGTGTCTTGGCGGTATTATGGGCGGTGCCGAAAAAGGCTGCTCGCCGGAAACCGTCAATGTGTTTGTTGAATGTGCTTTGTTTGATCCGATTGTAATTGCTCGTACCGGACGTAAATTCCAGATTGATTCTGATTCTCGTTATCGCTACGAGCGTTGGGTCGATCCGAAGTCTAACGTCTTGGGGTCTGACTACGCGGTTCAGCTGATTACCGAAATTTGCGGCGGCGAGGTTTATGAAATGGAAATTGCCGGCGAAGAAAATTATCAGCCGAAAGTTGCATACATTTGCCCAGAAAGAATGAAGAGCTTTGTCGGAATTGATGTTTCAAAAGAAAAAATTGTTGAGATTTTGAATCATCTCGGCTTCGTAACCTCCGAAGAAAACGGAAAAATAAAGGCCGTTTCTCCGACCTGGCGCGGTGATATCGACGGTGAGCAAGATTTGATTGAAGAAGTTGTCCGCATGATTGGTTTGGACACTATTCCGGCCGAAACCTTACCGCATGGAAAATTCCCAAAGCAGGTTTTGACGCCGGCGCAGCATCGTGCCTTGATCGTTAAGCATGAACTGGCTTCTCGCGGTATGCTCGAAACCGTTACTTGGAGCTTTACCGATTCAAAGACAGCGGCTACTTTCCGTCGGTCTGATGATGCAATTTTGCTTTATAATCCGATTACGGCGGAGCTTGATGAAATGCGTCCGTCAATTTTGCCGAATTTGCTGATTGCGGTAAAGAATAATATTGCTCGCGGCTATTCTGATTTGGCTCTGTTTGAGGTCGGTCCGGCGTTTTATGGGCGTCAACCCGGAGAACAAAATACGGTGGCCGGTGGTGTTCGAAGCGGAATGACGTCGGCCAAAAGCTGGATTGGTGACGTTCGGCCTTATGATGTGTTTGATGCTAAGGCTGATGCTTTGGCAGCCATTGCAGCGGCTAACGGTCCGTGGGAAAGTGCTCAGATTACGACTGATGCGCCGGCTTATTATCATCCCGGACGCAGCGGAACCTTGCGCTTGGGTAAAAATGTGTTGGCTTATTTTGGCGAAATCCATCCGCAGATTTTGAAAAAGTTTGATATCAAACAGCGGGTTGTGGCCTTTGAAGTGGTCTTGGATAATATTCCTCTGCCGCGCGAAAGCCATGATAAAGCCCGCAAAAAACTTGAACTTTCTGCTTTTCAGCCGGTTGATAAGGACTTGGCCTTTGTGGTTGACAAGTCTGTTCCGGCGGCACAAATCATTGCAGCAGCCAAAAATGCTGACCGTGCGCATATTGCCGAAGTTTGCGTTTTTGATGTTTATGAAGGGCCGAATCTGCCGGAAGGAAAGAAGTCTATTGCTATTTCTTTGACCTTCCAACCGAAAGAAGCGACCTTCACCGATGTTGAAATCGAATCTTTGATGAAGCGTGTCGAAGTGGAGGTTGGTAAAAAGACAGGGGCTATTCTTCGTTAAAAAGCTCGTATAACGGGCAACTAATACAGATTTTGCGGATAGGAAAAATGCTCATGTACTACTGTGTACACTGCGCTTTTTCCTTCCTTAAATCTTATTACTCGACTCATTCTCCGAACTTTTTGAAAAGTTTATGATGCTTTGATAAGTTCAAATTTTAATTTATAATTATAAATAGCGGCGATGACAGCGACGCGTCTTAGCCCGAAAGCGCGTCCTTGTTCAACATTCTTTATCCGGCGGCGTGATAATCCGCTTATTTTTGATATATCATCAATGCTTAATTGGTGTTCTTGCCGAAGTTCATACAACTTTTGTCCGACTTCGGCTCGGTTATCTTCTAAATAAATGATTTGTTCTTTTTTTATTCCCATTTTTCAGCTCCATTTGTTTTATTTGAGAGAGTAAAAACAAAGCCTGCCTAAATTTAAGGCAGGCGGAGCTAAACAACTGTCAACATACAGTCGCCGTTATTCAATATATTAGCGGCACTCCGCCCAAGAGCGGAGGATTTATTTATGTTGAAGGTGTTGTTTAGGCACCGACGGTTACCTCTAACCGACAGAGAGAGTATAAATGTTTGAATGTGAGATTGCAAGGAAAAGTTTGTATAACGGGCAACTAATACAGATTTAGCGGGTCTCCGCCATCCTCACGTACTGGTTTGTACGCTGCGGTGTCGTCGCCCTAAAATCTTATTATTTGCCGCGTTCTCCAAACTTTTTTAATATGGTAACGGGCAACTAATACAGATTTCGCGGGTCTCCGCCATCCTCACGTACTGGTTTGTACGCTGCGGTGTCGTCGCCCTAAAATCTTATTATTTGCCGCGTT
>CALXTE010000001.1 GCA_944391345.1 uncultured Alphaproteobacteria bacterium | reverse complement strand
GGGCAAGAATGGGAGTATGTTGCTGATGACGGCTCTGCCGATGATAACGGGCAAGAATGGGAGTATGTTGCTGATGACGGCTCTGCCGATGATAACGGGCAAGAATGGGAGTATGTTGCTGATGACGGCTCTGCCGATGATAACGGGCAAGAATGGGAGTATGTTGCTGATGACGGCTCTGCCGATGATGACGGACAAAGAGTTTCTAAAGTAATAGCTACATCAGATGATGCTTTGGCCGAAAATTCTACAATATCTTTAGAATCTCGCTCAAATCAAAATACTGAGACAGAAAATGCTTTTTCCAAACAAAAATCTAAAAAAAACGGCTTTGACCCCAAGAATGCAGAAAAAGTTGAATTTCCTCAAATACAAGACACCTCCGAATCGTCTTTTATTCCCTGTATTAAACTCAGCAGTAGTGATGATCCTGCAACGGCAGATCCTTTTCTTGCTGCACCAATATGATATTGTTGTGTAAAAGCGCCTATAAAATAATTTACAAAGACTTTTCGTTATTTTAAACTCAGATATAAAGGAGTGTTCCATGGATCAGAATAATACCTCTCGCCTTTCTCCTGTTTCTGAGGAGGTTTTATGGTATCTTAATAATTATCTTTTGCTGCGCGATTATTATGATCGGACCGTATCAAGAATCGCCGCAAGATGTGTCAGAAAGGGTAATATTGCAATTGAAGAATACCCTTTTTATAGTTATATTCTTGATGTGCTTGAAGAAATCAGTGAGGTTGGAGATTATATTCTTTCTCACAAAGAGCTATATCCTTATGTCGAACAAAAGATTAAGGGTGGACTTGCCGCTTTTAAAAAAGATTTAAATGAATATCAGCTTGAGCTTCAGAAAAATTCTTCTCCCGATATGATTAAAGAAGATGCCTCCGAGCTCAATAAAATGAAAGATGCCCTCGGTCCTGTTTCAAAAACCGAAGATCCTACCGTGGGCGCCGGTATGAATATGGATCAACTTATGGAAAAACTCTTAAAAGAAAATAATATTAATCCTTCTGAGGAATCTTAGCCACATGATGTATTGGTTCAAAATTATCAGTAAATGTTGTTTTGGAATTGTGGCACTTGGCGGGCTGTTATCGGCTTGTTCAAGAAATTCTGATTTTGGAACACAAGACAGTTTGCCCGTTGCACCGGTCGAGGAGCTTGATTTTGACTTTGTGGCACCACGTAATCCAGACATCATTAAAACCACAAAAGGTGCCGCTGAGCTTGATTTGGAAACGCCTTTGCGCTGTAAGGTCAGATGGAATACGCAAGAGCTTATCTCTGCCATTCCTTACAATGCATCCTCTTTTAATCTTATTCAAAACGGCAGAAATGATATGTTGCCGCGCTTTGAGGTTAATGGATTTTCGTTCAAGTCTTTGGAAGCGCAAAAAGCTTTGCTTAAGCTCGACAAAGAGGCCGGCATCCACCTGATTGCAAAGGATGGGCCTTATGCACGTATTTCCGGTGAGAATCTAAGCGGAGAGTTTTCCGATGTGGTAAAAATGATTGCCGATGCGGCCGAAATTTTTTATTCTTATAACAGCGAACAAAAGGTCATGCGCCTTTCTCGCAGAGCAAGCTTTACGCTGTATGTGCCGAAGTCTCGGCAGATTATTCTCGGATTGCTTGATGTTATCAGAGGTGCCGGAATTACCGATATTGTTACCGACTGGGGCGATTATTCCATTACGTTTACGGCTGATTATGAAACCAAGCAAAAAATCATGGATTTGGTTGATTATTTCAAAGGTAGTCCGGTGCTGGTGGCTTATGATGTTAATGTTTTTCGCGTTTATCCGAACAACAAAGAAGAGTCTGTTAACTGGCAAGCGGCTCTTGACACTTTTGACTTCAGCACGGTTAATACCTCTCAAGCCGGTATTATCGGCCGTGTACTCACCACATCTAATGAGCTAAACTTAACGACTTTGCGGCGGTTTCTTGGGGCTCAAGCGACTATTGTTCCCGTTGCAGAAGGGCGGTTCGTGGTTCCTAACTTGTGGATGTCGCGCTTTGATGTCGGAAAATGTAGCGCTGATCAGGCGATAGAATCTGATCTTTCAATTTTGGCAAAGGCTTCTCTTGAAAAAAACAACTGGATTTTCTCAGACATCACACTTGATGTTACCGATGGTGAAATTGCTAAATTTAATGTCAGAAGCAAACTTGGCGAAAACCTGATGATTATTGGTTTGCCTAATGAAATTTTTGACAAGAATAAGCCTTTTTCAGAAACTATTGTATTTATGGTGCCGAAAATTATTCGGGCTACTGAAACAACAAAACATATCATTAATCAAATTTAGGGAAAGTTGTTATGGTTGAAAATTTTAATGATACCCCTAACGAAACTCATGTTTCTGATACTATTGGCCTTAGAAAAATTAAAAAGCTGGTTAAAAGGCCTATTATCCGTCCTCTGTCGCCAGATGGTAAAAATCCGTCTTTGCGCAAAATAAAAAAACTGGTTCGACCTGTTTCGGCGGCTCCCTTGCCTCCAGATTCGGTTTCGGCAAACAGTTCTACAAGTTTTTCATCTTATAGTGACGATAATATTAATGCTTTGCTTGATGACCAGCCTACTTTTGACAATGCAACCTTGCCGTCGACAGAGGTTTCGGCACAGCCGTTTTCACCGTCGCAGCCAAATTTTATCAGTGACTCGGATATTGTTGAAAACCATACCAAATCTATTCTTGACGGCTTCAAAGAAGGAAATTTATTTACCAAAAAAGCGCTTTTATTTGCCGTTGTCGGGATGTTGTTATTAGGGCTTTTTGTCGGCAAGCTGTTGTTTTCAAACTCTACGGTTGTTCGAAGCGGGCTTTCCGGCGTGATTGCAAATCCGGAAGTTCCTAAGGGACGCGCGCGCTGCGGTGTGGCCGAAAAAACTCAGGGCTGTGTTTTATACATTATGAACCCGCAAAGGCAAGATTTGTATGCCAGAGATTTTTATGACCTTGCTTCTCAGCTGACAGGGCGCCAGCGCTTTGTGATTGAAACCGGGAACATGCGTTATTCTAATGTCAGAATCGCTCCGGGAGAAATCGGGCAATTTAATATTCCACCCTTACAGTAAAGTATGTTGAGATATTTCTTTACCAAAAAAGCTCTGAGTTTTTCAACTCAGAGCTTTTTGTTAAAACCGAAGTTTTATTCAGCAGAATGAGCTTTTGCCTGCTTTTTGGCTTCGTCTTCTGTACGAGCGACGTTTACCAAAATAACTTGAGATACTTCAGGGTGTAAGTTGAGTTTTACTTCATATACGCCCAAGTCTTTAATCGGTTTCTCAAGAAATACACAGCGGCGTTCAACATCAAATCCGGCTTCTTTGATTGCACTTGCAATGTCGCGGATTGTAACAGAACCATATAATTGGCCTGTTTCTGCGGCTTGACGAATCAAAACTGCATTGAAGCCTTTTAATGCTTCTGCTTTTTTGCTGGCTTCATCAAACAAAGCCTTGTTGTGAGCTTCAAGCTCTGCTTTTTTCTTTTCATAGAAAGCGATGTTTGCTTCTGTTGCGCGCAAAGCTTTCTTTGAAGGTAAAAGGTAGTTGCGGGCATAACCATTTTTAACGGTTACTTTGTCACCCATCTTGCCTAATTTTTCAACATGTTCCAGAAGAATGATTTCCATTTCTTTCTCTCCTTCCGCTTAGTCGGCTACAAACGGCAATAAGCCGATGTAACGTGCACGTTTGATTGCTCTGGCCAATTCTCTCTGCTTCTTAACAGAAACGGAGGTAATGCGGCTGGGGATAATCTTCCCTTTTTCAGAAATATATCTGGAGAGAAGTTTTACGTCTTTGTAGTCAATCTTCAAAGCGTCTTCGCCTGAAAACGGACATGCTTTCTTTCTTCTAAAGAATACTTGTTTTGCCATTTTCGATTCTCCTTATTCTTCTGCTGATGCGGTTGATTCGCTGCTAGCGCCGTTTGCATCGCTGAATTGTTCAACTCTTACGGTCATATAACGAATGATGTCTTCGTTAAAGCGCATAATTCTTTCAAATTCGGCAATTGCAGAAGCCGGAGCCGTGATGTTCATCAAAACATAGTGGCCTTTGCGGTTCTTTTTGATACGATAAGCGAGGTTTTTCAAGCCCCAGTTGTCAACACGGACAACGTTTCCGCCTTCGTTTTTGATAACATTGGAGAGCTCTTCTACAATGTTGTTAACCTGAGATGCACCCAGATCCTGACGTGCAATAAGCACGCTCTCGTAATTATTCATTATATTATTCTCCTTATGGATTCTCAACAATTCTGAGCCAAAGCAAAACTCGGCTCAGTCCTTATTTGTATAGCCCGAAAAGCAAGCTCTTCGAGCAAGGAACATTCGGAATATACACGAAAATTGAAGAAAATCAAGAAAAATTTTTCAAAAAGATTTAGGATATTTTAATTATTAAATGCTATGGTTGCTATTATTTGAAATTATCTTCGGAATTGTGGCCATGTTCAGGATTTTTCTTATCGCTCCGTTGCTTTTGGTTTTGAGCGCTTGTTCTTCTCTTTGGGAATTTCCCGAAGAGGGAAAGGTTAATTATGTGGCGGCGCCTCCTTGTTTTGTTAATACGCCGACCAAAATCAGCCTGCTTAATCCGATGAGCAAATATATTGTTCATTGCTATTCGACCCCGACAACAAGTTCTGAAGAATGTGCTTTGATTTTTGAAAGAAAAGGATATGTTCGTTATAGGGATATTCCTTATAAGACTGCAAGTTATGACTTTTTGCACCGCGGAACTTATCCTACTCGCCGTTGGCGTGACGGTGAGCGTACGCCGCGGTGGTAGCCATGCTTAGCCGCGTTAATACTCTTGCTTTTAATGGCTTGGATACTCAAGATGTGGATTTGCAGGTTCAGATTTCTTCGGGAATGCCTGCATTTTCTATTGTCGGCTTGCCGGATAAGGCCGTGGCCGAAAGTCGTGAACGTGTGCGGGCGGCGCTTAATTCTATTGGAATAAGTTTTCCGGCAAAGAGAGTGACAATTAATCTTGCACCGGCAGATTTGCTCAAAGAAGGGTCTCATTATGATTTGCCGGTGGCGCTTGGTATTATCTCTTGTCTGGGGATTATTCCTTTGGAGGAAGTAGACAACTATATCGTGCTTGGTGAGCTTGGGCTTGATGCTTCTATTTTGCCGGTAAACGGTATTCTTCCGGCGGCTATTCATGCTAATCGGCTTAACAAAGGGTTGGTTTGTCCGGCAGAGCAAGGCTCGGAAGCCGCGTGGTCCGGCATTAAAGAGATTTTGGCGCCTCATAATCTGCTTGAGCTTATCAATCATTTCAAAGGAACACAACTGATTCCTCAGCCGATTAAACAGCAAATGCCCGAAAATAATGTTTATCCCGATATGGCAGATGTTAAAGGTCAAGAAAGTGCCAAACGTGCCCTTGAAATTGCCGCGGCCGGCGGGCATAATATGCTTATGATTGGGCCTCCGGGGTCAGGTAAGTCTATGTTGGCTGCCAGACTGCCGGGGATTTTGCCGCCGCTAACACCTGAAGAGGCTCTTGAAACCAGTATTATTCATTCGATTGCCGGTGAGCTTAAGGGCGGTATGTTATGTTTTTCGCGTCCGTTTCGTGCGCCGCACCACAATGCTTCAACGCCGGCTTTGGTCGGTGGCGGGCGTCGTGCCGAACCGGGGGAAATCTCTTTGGCTCACAACGGCGTTTTGTTTCTTGATGAGTTGCCGGAGTTTAATCGTGCGACTTTGGAAGCGTTGCGTCAACCCTTGGAAAACGGAAAAATCACCATATCTCGCGTTAATGCTCATACGACTTATCCGGCAAAAGTGCAGCTTATCGCCGCAATGAATCCTTGTCGTTGCGGACATCTCGGAACACCGGAATTTGAATGCCCGCGAGCGCCGCTTTGTGCTGCAGAATATCAGTCTAAAATTTCGGGTCCTTTGCTTGATCGTATTGATATCCAGATAGAAATGCATGCCGTTTCTCCATGGGAGCTTTCTTCGGTCAAAGCAGGAGAAACCTCGGCGCAAATTCGTGAACGCGTTTTGGCGGCAAGAAAAATTCAAAGCGAACGTTTTAAAGCTTTGGGGCTTAAAGGTTGTCATACAAATGCCGATTTAAAGGGAAAAGCTTTGGACAAAGCCGTTGCATTAGATGATGAGGCCCAGAAGTTGCTGATTAATTATGCCGATAAAAATAAAATCTCGGCCAGAGCTTATCATCGCATTTTGCGGTTAGCAAGGACAATTGCGGACTTGCAAAATCATGAAAAAGTGCTTAAAATGCATGTAGCTGAAGCTTTGTCATACCGTCGTATGATGCCGCATTATAGAAAATGATGGAGTATTTTTGATGAAAATAAATAACTATTTCAAGCCGTTAGCCTATTCTGTTTGGGCATTGAGCGTAAGTGCCGTGGCGTTGAGGTCTTCTTGGGCTTCTCAATATGATAATAATGCTTATGGCAACGGAGAAATAGAAATTCGGACCGAATATGCCGGTGTAAGTCCGAGCATGGGCTTTTTTGATCAGAAAAGCACAAAATATGCTGGTGAAGTTACAACGCGTATTCAGCAACGCAAAGAGGCTTTGAATCCTCAACCGGCCGAAAAAGCGGCAAATATTCCGGTAGTAACGGTTACAGGCAAGACTTATCGTGACGGTAGTATTTTCGGCGGTACTTGCTGTGAAGCGAACGGCGGGCAAGATAACAGTATCTTTCCAGGGCAAGGTTGTGGCAATGACCCTGTTCTTTGCGATAAAAAAGTTTCCGTTCAGCCTTCGGCTTGCACTCTTAATCCTCAAAAATGCAAGGCCAAACAGCAGGCGCCCCAAAAAGCTAAGGTTAAAGAAGTTGTGCGCTATAACTTTGTGCAGAATTATGTTGTTCGTCCAAGTGCCAGTGCTTATGATAAAATTCATGGAAAATGCGGACAATATGCGCCTATCCAGTTAGAATGGGTTGATTTTAAGCTCAATGATGAAGATATTAACGGGCCTTTGATGCAAAAGCTTGGAAATTATCGATTCCGTATTTTTGGTTGTCGTCGTTTTACCAAAGAGGCGATTTTGAACCAAGGGCGGTTGATGGAAAGCAATATGCGTCTTATTTCCGTTTTTGATAATCAACTTAAAGACTGCTTTAATATTGTTAAAATTCCTGATGATGTTTGTATTGAAGAAACACCGAGCCCCTTGCCCGAATATTTGATTACGGCTGAGATTACCAATTATTTTATGAATATTTGTGATAAGTATAATTGGGATGAAGCCATTATGGAAAACAGCCGTATCGGGTCTTCGGAAATTACGGTTAAATGGACGGTTACCGATATTAACCGCGAAGTTATTTATTGGTCCGGCGAGACTGACGGTTATGCTGATTTGATGCGTGGCGAGCCTAACGGCGAGGTCTTGTTGGTAGAAAAAGCTTTTGCCGATGCTGCTAACAATCTGCGTAGTCATCCGGCTTTCTTGAAGGTTGTTTCTCACCGCTTTACATCTGCCGAAAAAGAAAGCCAGCGGATTCAGTATATTGAAAACGAAAAAGCTCATAACCCGATTAAGTGTCAATATACTGATCACGAAGCTCGTAAAAACAGTGTTACAAAATATGTTTATACGCCTGATGATAAACCGGTTATGCCAAGTCCGGTTGTTCCTCAAAAAGCAGAGCAACCGTTGATCCCGTTAGAAAATAAACAGCCAGAAGTTGGTTCTGCGCTTACACCGGTTCCACCGCTTCCGACACCGCAACCGGCTCCGATGCCGGCTCCACAATCGGCTCCAGCTCCAATGCCTCAACCGGCTCCGATGCCTGCTCCGGCGCCGAAAATGATGTCTGCGCCGGCGCCACAACCAACAACAGAAGCTCAGCCAACTGTTTTGAACGGTCTTGATTTGGAAGAAACCGTGGTTGAGGAAACGGTTGTTACAGAGCAACCGGTTGCTGAACCCGCAGATATTTTGTTGAGTAAAGAAGCTGCGCCTGAGCCGCTTGATCCCAGCATGAGTCCGGTTCCATCTGATGAGCGTTATTCAAAAGACGTTAAAGACAGTGAAGGCGTTTCTCCATTATTAGCCGTAGTTGGTGCGCCGATTGCTGCCGTTGCGGCCCCGATTGCCGCACTGACTTCAGATGCTCCGGCAACGCCGTGTAATAACATGACGTTGTTTGGGCCGGATTGCGACTGCAATAATAAGATTTATGGCGGATGTGAGCCGAATAAATTTTATGGCGGTTGTGAAGACAACAAGCTTAATGAACCTTGCGATAAGTGTGACAGCATCTTTAATACCTGTTGTGATGAAGATGAAAAGATGTGCAAGATTCCGGTTAGCATTGAAGAAGACGGTGGCGTTAAGGCCAGTGGTTCTTTGAGCAAAGAAACTTGGGTTAATGTGCCGATTGATGATAAAAATGCTATCGAAGCTCAGAATATGCTCTGCATTATTGAGCGAGCACCTTATGCCATCCCGCTTTCTGCCGAAGATGTTTATAAGGTTCGTACTTCTATTATCTCAATTACCAATGCCAATGGTAAAGAAGGTGCCGGTCTGATTGTTTCGGATCAATTTGTTTTGACTTCTGCCGACTTGATTACCAAAGATAACAACAGTTATAATCTGCGCACAATTAATGGTGGTCAATTTACCGGTTATGCGGTTAGAATTAATCCTGATAAGAATACGGCTCTGCTCTATCTTGACAGAAAGACGGATTATACGCCGTTGTCACTCAATTTGTCGTTGCCGCCGATTAGCCAAAAGACTTATATGAGCCTTGGTATTCTTGACTTTGATACCGGTGAAGGTTATCTGGAAGATTCCGGTAAGATTAAAGGATATCGTTACAGCGAGAACAGAGGTACGGAAATCTTGCTTGATACTTATGTTCAAAATATTACGCTGGGTGGTGCTTTGATTGATAAAGACGGTACGATCACCGGATTTGCTCACTCTGGTGCCAGCGGTGAAAATACAGACTTGTTCTTGCCGATTGCGACGGCTCTTAAGAGTGTCGGACTTGAGATTTGCGGTAAGCAGATTACGGATATTCCGGTCAAGAATACGGCTATCAGTGAGGCTATTTTGTTCAACAGCGGATCAAAAGAACCGTTGCCAATGGATAAAACCGAAAGAAAATAGTTTGTTTCAGAAAGCAACAAAAGCGGCTGGCAGAGAGATTTTCTCTTTGTCTGCCGTTTGTTTTTTCTTGATTTTACGGCGTTTTCGTGCTATAGTCGCGCTAGATTTTGTTTTAGGAGATGTTTTATGGCTGAAAAAGAACCTTCTCAGCGGCAGCTGCGTGTCGGGCAGGAAATTAAGAAAATTATTGCCAAGCAAATAGAACGTGATGAAATTCGCAATCTGCAAGGAATTAATACCCTTGTCACGGTTATGGAAGTTAAGGTTTCTCCGGATTTGAAGTATGCTTCCGTTTATATCATTACCTCATCAAAAGAGGCTGAACAGCAGGTTATCGGCGGGTTGCAGCTTGCGGCAAATTATTTGCGCAAAGTGATTATGGCCAAGACCGAGCTGCGTTATGTGCCGGAGCTTAGTTTTAGAATTGATAAAAGTTTTGAGGAAGTTGATAAAATCGAAAAGCTTTTGCGAGACCCGAAAGTGGCGCGAGATTTGGCTAAAAATGATGAAGAATAACGCTTTGTGATTGCTTAAGAAGCCGCGTTTGCGGCTTCTTTTTTTTGTTTGATAGATGAAAAACCAGTGCTATTTTTCATTTTAGATTGGAAGATAGTCTTATTCGTGTTGGTGATAGAGAGTTTGCAAAGACATCATCCTATATGCTCGCGTTTTAATCGTCTTGGGGTTTAAATACACTGTTCACACGCGTGGCAGTGTATTTTTTTGTGTAAAATGCTTGACTTTTGTCCAAAATAGTGTATTCTTTGAATTTGAGAATTTATTTTTATGTCAAATTTAATATATAATATATTTATGGAAAAAATTATTCAAAACGGAACAGCAGTTCTGAAAGTGACTTCAAAAGAGATTGGCGGAATTGAAACCCATGTTGAAAAAGGTGAGTTTTGGACCTTTCGCAACCTGGCGGTTCTTTATTGTCCGGAAACAAAAATGAGTATGATTCTTAGTTTTCCGACATTGGAGGTGTTGGTTTCTCATGTGCGTTCCATTAGTGTAAAAAGCGGACATTTGCTTTATCCTTCAGGAAAATGCAGTGGTGAATATCAAAATGGCAAGCGCATGAAATCCTATGAGGGTGATTGCTACTATACAATAGGCGCCGACTGCCAAATTAAACGCTTGGGAGCGTTGGTTGAAAATGGCGCGCTGTATGTTGATGGCAATCGTTTTTCATTCTTTGACAAATATGTCGGTCTGAAGCAAAAAACTTATTCTTCCGTCTTCCGCAATGAATATAATCCTAAGCAGATTGTGTGTGTGGGAATGGATTTTAAGAGTTATGATGTTTGGTATGACAATCGTCAAGGAATGCTTGAACGGACATTTGCCGACATGCTCTTGGTTGTCTGTCAAAGCCATGGAATGTTGCTTAATCGGAACCGTCATAAAGATATCTATTATGAAAAGCCGATTGTGCTGCCAAGCCTGCTCAAACGCTGCAAGGAATTGCTGAGTTTGAAAAAGCCGATGTCTTTGGCTTATGGTGTTGATAATACCGATTATCTGTATTTGACAGCACCTCGAAGCTTTAGCGAAGCCTTGAAGGATTCAGTCTATGTCCTATCGAGATTATGTCGGTTGAAACCGGCTCTTTAAAAACAAAAGCTCCTGAAAATTGTAATCACAATTTTCGGGAGCTTTTGCTTGTTGTATTATTTTTTATTGATTTTTGCTTTGACGGCTTTGACTATCGCCTCGGCAGTCAGGCCAAAATGTTCATAAAGTTTGTTTGCCGGTCCGGAAGCACCGAATCCGTTCATGGCGATTATGGCACCATGTTCTCCGACATAGCGTTCCCAGCCAAAGGCTGATGCTGCCTCAATAGCTACACGCGGCGCTTGACCCAAGACTTCATCTTTGTAACTTTGGCTTTGCTCATCAAATAATTCCCAGCAAGGCAGAGAAACAACTGCCGTTTCTATGCCTTCTTGTTTGAGCTGTTCCATGGCCTCAACCGCGATAGAAACTTCTGATCCTGTTGCTAAAATCGTAGCCTGTCTGTTTTTATCATTACCGGCAATGACATAGCCGCCTTTAGCCGTTTTGTTTTCAGAGCTATCGGTTCTCAGCAAAGGCAGATTTTGACGACTGAGTGCCAAAATGCTTGGCTCATGTTCACTATTTAAGGCGCATTGCCATGCTTCGGCCGTTTCAACAACATCACAAGGACGGAAGGTTAAGATATTCGGCATGGCTCGATAAGACGCCAGATGTTCAATCGGTTGATGGGTCGGCCCGTCTTCTCCGACGCCAATCGAATCGTGAGTCAAAACATAAATCACCCGCAAGCCCATTAAGGCCGATAATCTCATAGCCGGACGCATATAATCCGAAAAGACGAAAAATGTTCCGCCGTAAGGAATTATTCCGCCATGCAAGGCAAGTCCGTTCATGATAGCAGCCATGGCATGTTCTCTTATGCCGTACATGATGTTATTGCCGTTATAATCCTTTGCGGTAATGGTTTTCATGCCTTTGACAAAGGTGAGGTTTGAGGCGGCCAAATCTGCCGAACCACCGATGATTTCCGGAATGTGTGGAACGATTTTTTCCAAGCACATTTCTGAGGCTTTTCTGGTGGCGACTTTGGTTTTGTTTTTAATGCTTTCTTCCTTCAAGGCATTAAGCTCTTTGTCCCAATTGGTCGGCAGTTTATTGTTTATGATGTCTAAAAATTCTTTACCGGCTTTTTGGGCGGTCTCTTGCCATGTGTTATATTCTTCAAGGCTTCTTTTTCCGGCTTGACGCCAGTCGGACAATATCTCTTGCGGGACTTCAAAAGGTTCATAATTCCAATTTAACTGTTGGCGCATTAATTTTAGCTCTTCTTCTCCGAGCGGTGAGCCGTGGCATTTTGAGGTGCCGCATTTGGTTGGTGCGCCTTTGCCGATTTTGGTCTTGCAGGCAATCAGCGTTGGCTTATGAGATTTTTGCGCCATCTTAATTGCGCAATTTATTTCACGGAAATTATGACCGTCGATTTCAATGGTGTTCCAGCCGCAAGCCTTAAATCTTTTTATCTGGTCGGTTGAATTGGCGTCAGAAACCTTGCCGTCAATCGTGATATTGTTATTATCCCAGAACACAATGAGCTTGTTTAAGCCCCAATGTCCGGCCAAAGAGATGGCCTCCTCCGAGATCCCTTCCATAAGGCAGCCATCGCCGTTTATCACATAGGTATAATGATTGCAGAGTTTGTCGCCATAACGTGCATTCATCACTCTTTCGGCCAGCGCCATGCCGACTGCTGTGGTTATGCCCTGCCCCAACGGGCCGGTGGTCATGTCAATTCCCTCAAGATGGCCGTATTCCGGATGACCGGCCGTTTTTGATCCCAGTTGGCGAAAGTTTTTTATATCTTCTATATCTATATCTTTATAGCCCAGCAAATAAAATAATGAATATAAAAGCATGGATCCATGACCGGCCGACAAAACAAAACGGTCACGATTGAACCATTTGCCGTCTTGGGGATTGATTTTGATATAACGGCTGAACAAAACCGTGGCGACATCGGCCATTCCCAAAGGCATTCCGGGGTGGCCGGATTTTGCTTTTTCTATGGCATCGGCGCTCAAAAACCTAATGGCATTTGCCATGTTTTGTTCTTTTTTGTATCCGTTCATCAGCATGCTTTTCTCCTTTTATTTTTCGTAATGATAGTTAAAATATTTATTATTATATTCCAGCTCTTGCTGTTCAATTATCAGTCCTATGGTTATTGGATAAAAGAACTTTTCCTTCTCGGGAATATCAATTTTGGTTGATTTGCCGCTGTGGCATATCTCAGTCTTCATTTTCGGAATATAAGCTTCTTGCTTGAATACTCTTGTGCGACCATCCGGCGTTCTGATGTAATAAGAAAACGGAATTTTTCTTTCAACTTGTTCTAATTTGTTTTGTCTTAACTGAAATATCGGTTTTACTTCAATATAGCTATGATTAACCTGTTGTGAAATATGGCAATAGCTTTCATCTCGAACCAGATTAACCTGATAATCGTTTCCGTTCAATATCAGTTTTGAATAAGACGTATTTTCTAAGCTGACGGCCGGACATATAATCACCGGTTGCTTTTCATCTTTTTTTGAGGTTGGTTCTACCGAACCTTTATATCCGAGTTCGTAAAAGCTTGGATTTTCGGGGCTGGGGCGGCGCGGCTTGTCAAAAAGTCCGCAAGCAGAAAGCCCAAACAAGCAGGCCAAAAGCAAGACTTTGCCATATGTGTTTTTCTGTATCATTTATCATTCCTTATAAAAAGAGATGTCAGCTCCGTATGCTGAGAATAAGTGAACTGGTCGACCATTGTTACCGTTTGCAATTTATAGCCGCTTTTTATCAGAACGTTGGCATCGGCAACAAAGCTGGTCGGATTGCAAGAAATTCCGATGATTTTCCGTGGTTTGTTAGCATTATCCATATTTGCAATTTCTTTGATTTGAGCTTTGGCTCCGGCACGTGGCGGGTCAAAAATTATGATGTCGAATCCTTTTAGTTCTTCTTTATCAAGCGGATATTTAAACAAGTTTTTTTCAAGGATTTTGATATTACTGATTTCGTTTTTATTGACAGTATGGGCAAAGGCTTTCAGAGCCTCGGCATTCGAATCGACTGCTAAAATCTTGTTTTCTTTGCGGCGGGAAAGCGGATAAGAAAAAGTTCCGACCCCACAAAACAAATCCGCTATTAAGCCGCTGTCTTCGCCAATATAGCTCTGGACCAAGTTTATCATGGCCGTTTCAGCCGATTTTGAGGCCTGAAGAAAGGTGCCGGCCGGAATATATACATCTACGCCGCCCATTGTGATTTTGGGTTGCGTTTTTTCTAACAGTGTTTCGGCGGCAGAATTAGGGCCATCGCGGTGCGATATGCGTATGATATTATGCTCTTGTTGCAAAAAGTCTGATATGGCTTCTCTTTGGGGTAAGCTAAATTCTGCCGGCGTTTCTATAACCATATCAATCCCATTATCGGCTTGAGTTAACCAGATATCACCGCCGAGAATCGGTGATTTTTGTGTTTTTTTCTTTCCGGCGCGGCCTTTAAGCGGTGATTGCGGCTCCGTAAAAAGGGTATTGAGCAGATTTTTTATCGGCAATAAAACCTGATTGAGTTGCGGCGTTAATAGTGCACAAGCCTCTATATCGACAATCTCTTTGCTGTGGTGGACATTAAACCCCAAAATGAATTGTCCTTTTTTTCGGGCAAAAGCTAAAGATGCACGCCGACGCCGGCCGTCTTCTATAAATATCGGGCGTCCGTATTCTTTGGGCGAATCCATTAATCCCGAAAGTTGGCGCTTGAACTCAGTTTCTTTCAGCTCTTGATAAGCGTCTTGGCTTAAATTTCGGTACCGACAGCCGCCACAGATTGCGGCATAGGGACATTCCATAATTACTCCTTTGGCTCTTTGTTGGGTTGTTCTATTGTGGTTGCTTTATCCATTATTTTATTTTCAACAATCCCGTCAAGCAAAGAAATTTCTTCCTTATCCTCTTTTTCAAAAATGGGATGACGGTTGGCGGTTTCATCTTTATGAAGCGCTTTATTGGCCATGTCAATATGCTTTAATTCTTCCGGATTGAAAATTTCGACCCGATTGCGGCCATTTTGTTTGGCTTTATACAGAGCCTCATCCGCCGTTTTTATCAAAGTGTCGATATTATCAGATACTTTTGATGAGGATATGCCGATGCTGATTGTGAATTTGACAATGCGTCCGTCATCTGAGGGAATCTCAAGTTCAGAAATGGTTGTTCTTAATCTTTCGGCAACGACCTTGGCTTTTTCGGCATCGACATCGGCCAGATAGATAACGAATTCTTCGCCACCGTAGCGGGCGACAATATCACCGTCTCTTAACGCTCTTTCACTGGCAGCGGCAAGTTCTATCAAAACCTTATCGCCGGTTTTGTGACCATAAGTGTCGTTGACGCGTTTGAACAAGTCGACATCACTCATTAATACACTATAAACTCGATTGGTTTTTCTGGCTTGGTCAATTCTTTTTTTGACTTCATCTTCAAAATAACGACGATTGTATAATGATGTCAGAGGATCTCTGATGGCCTGATTTTTCAGCAAGGCTTCACGGTTTTTGCGTGATGTGATATCTTGAAAAGCGGTGTATAGCACCACATCATAGTTATAATCAATCGTGGTGGCTGAGGTTAGCAGCCAAAACGGCGTATCGCCGTTATAACTCTTAACCAAAACCTCAAAGTCTTTGACTTCTTTTTCTTCTTCCAGACGTTCGGTCAACAAAGTTCGGTTCTCGGCATCGGCAAAAAAGTCTTTGAGCCTGTAATGATCAAGCTCTCTTTCATCTATTCCGAAAAGTTTTATGGCATTATTATTGGCTAAAATGATTTTATCATCACTGATGCGCGACAAGATTATCGGGAAAGGTGATGACTTGATAATTTCTTCAATTCGGCGGTTGTATTTGATTATCTCGCGCTTAGCATTTTCTAAGCGGCTGGCGAGGAAATCGGCATTTATTGCAATATAGGCAACAGCCATCACATTGTAAAACAGAGGGGTAATATACCAACTGTCAACTAAAATCCAGCCTGCCGTTGCTGAAAAATTTTTTAATATAATTATCCCCAGCACAAAGCTACTGCTTAATGCCGCCGTTAAATAGCCGGTGGCATGGCGCAGATGCGTTTGTGACCAGAAGGCAATCGTGATGGTCAAGAATCCCGCAATGGTAAAAATTGTCTGCATGTTCGAAATCACGTTATTATCCGGAAAGAAAAATACAAAATAGGCTGAGGCAATAAAGCCTATTATTCCCAAACCGACAATTATCAGCGTGGATGATATGTTTCCCATCATGAGTTTTAAGGCGCCTTCGGCCAAAAACAGCATGGATATCAGCAATAAAAACAGCTGTGCAAATACCAGCCAATCAATCTCTTGTCCGCGCGCATATTCAACCGTCATCAAATGCGTTGTATAGATGGTCATAAACTCAAGCAACAAGCCGAGATAAATATAACTTAATCCTTCTTTGGCCGGCAATTTTCCTTGGCGAATCGCCAAAGTGGTTATTGAAAAAATAACCAATGATAATACCGTTATTATCCAGTTTGAAGTTTGTGCAAAAATTTCTATGTTTCCCATCCGATTTCTTCCTATATCGTGTTTTTGTTTTTACTGTATCCTAATTTTATTAATATAACTTAAAAAGTAATTTTTATTTTGAAAAATTTATAGATGGATTTTTATTAAAAAATATTATAGCATGATTTATGGATGTAGAAGTTTTTTTCAATATACTTATGAGGTTTTAATGCGTTCCAATCTTAAAACAGCACAACATTACAGTCATTCCTTTGCATTAAAAATTGATCAACTGCCGACAAAGAACTCTGACAGAATCGCTTTGCGCATTCTTTATCCCGGAATATTGTTTGGCTTGCTGTTGGCGGCACTTGGCGTTTTTGATTTATTTTCGGCTTATTTTCCTGAGGAAAACAGCGCCCTTTCCTTTTCTCAGCAAAGTGTTGACACTTGGTTTTCTCCCATTTTGTTTGATTTGGTGATTTTGGCTGTCGGTATCGGAATTGTCTTTAAGCTGTTTGCGACATATTTATGTTATCGAAAAATATTTTTTGACGGAGGTAATATCACCATTGTTGACCGTGCATTCGGCGGCAAAAAAACAACCTATAAAGAAAAGCTTGAAAATTATGAAGGCGTGCAGCTGAGAATCGAGTTTTTTCAATTTGGATTTTGGAACAGAAATCGCTACATCATTGAATTACGCCACAAAAATTTGCACAAAGTGGCGCCGCTGTATATCTCTATGAATGGGCGCAATATTCGCAAAATCTGGAAAGATTATGCTAAAAAACTTAATCTGCCGGCCATAATATTCAAAAACGGCGAGATTACCAAAATAGATGTCGAAGACCTTGATAAAACGCTGCAAACCCTTGCCAAAGAAGGCAAAATAGCTAATAATTTTGACATTAATTCTCCGTTGCCTAAAGAAACTATTTTGGTTCGTAAGCGCGATAAAAAAGTGATTAAAGTCAGTCATGTTATTTGGGATGCTTATAACTTTATTCTTCTGGCCTTTTTGCTGATGCTTTGGTGCGGGTTGATTGCTTTTGTTTTAAGTGGGCGAATCTGCTCCATATCCGCCATCGTTGTGGCTGCATTGCTGTTGTGGTTGACAATCTTGCATTTTAGACGCGACAAAATCGCCGTTAAAAAAGACAAGCTTGTGATTGTTCATAAATTTCCATTGCGCAACTTCAAAAACGATGAGTTGTTCAAAAAAGATATTGAGGCTATCGAAATTACCGAGAATCCGGCCACGGGTAGATTTTTCCTCTCAATCTTTTCTAATTCTAAAATGGTTATTTTCGGGAAAAAACTTCCCTTGCAGGATTTGCAATGGGTGAGAGCCTTTTTGATCAATGATGTTATCAAGTGATATTTGTTAAATTTTGCTTGGAATATTCCTCTTTTTCGATTATAACTATTCTAAATTTATTGCTATCTATTTGATGAGGTTTTGATTATGGTTAAAAATAAGGCGCCTTTTGACAGCACTGATGTTTTGTTTCAGGAAATTGATGATGAGCTAAAACAAGAAAAAATGATGAACTTTGGGAAAAAGTATGGCCTTTATGCCATGCTGGTTGTGGTCGTGGCTTTGACTCTTGCCGTTAGCTATGAAAGCATTATCGCTTGGAAAAACAAAAAAGCGCAGACATGGTCCGAGGCTTATGCTTATGCCTTTAACCTGCAGGTGCAAGGCGATTTTGATAAAAGTATTGCCGTTTTTGAGGATATTGCCGATAAAAATAATGGTATTTTTAAGGATTTGGCACGTATTCAGATTGCTAACGCCTATCTTGAACAAGATAATATCAGCGAAGGGGTGAAAGCTTTGCAAGACTTTGTAAATGATGATGACGCTGATCAAAGTTTGCGTGATGCCGCTCGGGTTAAGCTGGCTTCTTATTTGTTAGAGAGCGCTCCGGCTGATCAGATTAATGCTTTGGTTGAGCCTTTGCTTATCGAAAAAGGGCCGTGGTTCAATATTGCAAAAGAGCTTAAAGCCATGCTTGCCATTCGTGAAAATGATTTTCAATCTGCAAAACAGCTTTATCTTGAAATCCTTAATAATCCGGATAATCTGCAGGAAGGTATGAAAACCCGCGCGCAGGATATGATTGCTGTTTTGAATGAGCAAACGGCTCAATAAATATCTTCTCTCTTTCTCGTTTAACCTTTTGTGGGAGTGTTCTATGGTTGCTGCTAAACATTTTAAGACATTTGCTTTTGTATTGGCTTGTTGCTCTCTTGCCGGCTGCGGTCTTTTTTCTAAGGACAAAGTGACCGTTGAAGGGGATAGAATCGCATTTCTTGACGGCGAAAGCTTGCTTCAACCCGACTTTAAGCCCGGAACGGTTAAAATTCAGATTCCGGCGCCTTTGATGAATTCATCTTGGACGCAGAGCGGCGGTAATCCACTGCATGATATGGGACATCTGGACAGCGCAGATGTGTTAAATGAGGCTTGGGATGTTGACTTTGGCACAGGCAGCTCTAAACGCGAGATTATGCTGGCGACGCCGGTTGTCTTTAACAAAACAGTTTTTACCATTGATGCCGACGCTACCGTTTCGGCCTTTAACATCAATGAAGGAGAGGATATTTGGGAGCATGAGCTAGAGCCTAAAATTGAGGCAGATAGCGACTCTTCCATGAAAGGGGCGGGCTTGGCTGTTGACTTTAATCGTGTTTATGCAACAACCGGATTTGGAAGTGTTTTTGCCCTTGATATTAATTCCGGTGAAGAGCTCTGGCGCTTTGAGGCGAATATGCCTTTCAGAATCGCACCGACCGTTGCCAATAATTTTGTATTTGCTCAAACAATGGATAATACGCTCTATGCGCTTAATGCACAAACCGGTGCGGAACTGTGGCGTTATCGCTCCGTTCAGGAAAATACAACTCTGGTCGGGGGTGCCAGTCCGGCTTATGATGCTGATTTAGACGTTGTGGTTGCCGCTTTTTCAAACGGAGAGTTGCGTGCCTTGAAAGCCAGCACCGGTACACCGCTGTGGTCTGTTCTGATGGTTTCGAGAAAAAGACTGAACTCTCTGTCCTCAATTAACACCATTAAAGCCAACCCGATTATTGACAACGGTATTGTGTATGCCGTCGGCAACAACCACATCATGATGGCAATTGATTTGCGTACGGGAATGCCGATTTGGGAAAGAGAAATCAGCGCCGTTAACCAGCCTTGGGTTGCCGGCAAAGTGATTTATGTTCTCTCTAACGAGGCTGAGCTTATGGCGATTGAAAAAGCCTCCGGTCGTATTGTTTGGAACACCAAAATTCCTCTCGGCGAAAAAACGTCAGAGCTGAGCGGTGCTTTTGCTACCGGACCGGTTTTGACAGGTTATCGTTTGATTGTTACAACTTCTCAAGGTTATGCTTTTGCAATTTCGCCGTTCAGCGGAAAAATACTCGGCTTTATCGACCTTGACGAAGATGCTTCCGTTGCGCCGGTTGTGGCTGAAAATACCGTCTTTTTCACCACAAATGATGCTGACCTTGTGGCTTATAAATAATCAAAAGGAAGGCGAAAGAATATGAGTATCAAAGCGGCTATCATCGGAAGACCTAATGTCGGTAAGTCTACGCTTTTTAACCGCCTCGCCGGTCGGAAAGTTGCGATTGTGCATGACCACCCCGGCGTTACGCGTGACCGAAAAATTACCGAAGGAAAGCTTTATGACCTGAAGCTGACGATTGTTGATACCGCCGGATATGAATTTTCTACTCAAGACAATCTTGAGCAACGGATGTGGAAACAGACGCAAAAAGCGATTGAAGATGCCGATGTTTGCCTCTTTTTGTTTGATGCCAGAGCCGGACTTCATCCTTATGACGAACATCTGGCAGGATTGGTTCGCGCCAGCCGTAAACCGGTTGTTCTTTTGGCTAATAAATGTGAAGGAAAAGAACAAGAAGACAGTATTCATGAAGCTTATAAGCTTGGATTGGGGCAACCTATTCCATTTTCGGCAGAGCATGGTTTGGGACTGGATATTCTCTACCAAGCATTACTCCCCTTTGATAAAAAAGAAGACACCTCATTCGAAGAGCAAGATGATGCTATTCGCGCCGAAAATGAAGACCTTTCTGCGGAAGAAGTTGAGGCAAAAATTGATGAAGAATATCGTAAACGGCCAATTCAGATTGCCTTCGTCGGGCGGCCTAATGTCGGTAAGTCTACCCTTGTAAATGCGTTGCTCAATGATGAGAGAATGCTGACAGGGCCGGAAGCCGGCGTTACACGTGATGCGATTTCAACGGATTGGGAATGGAAGGGAAGAAAGCTTAAACTGGTTGATACTGCCGGTTTGCGCCGTGCTTCTAAAGTTGATTCTTCTTTGGAAAAGCTTTCTGCCGCCAGCACCAAGCATGCGGCCTTTATGGCACAAGTTGCGGTTTTGGTGCTGGATGCCGATGCCGTGCTGGATAAACAGGACTTGACCATTGCGCGCAAAATTCTTGACGAAGGGCGTGCTCTGGTAATTGCCGTTAATAAGTGGGATATTGCGAATCGAAAAGAAGCGCTTGATAAGCTTAACTACAAGCTCAAAACTTCTTTGGCTCAGGCAGAAGGCGTGCCGACTGTCACGATTTCTGCGCTCAAAAAAGAAGGGTTGGACAAGCTGATGTCGGCCATTTTTAAGGTTTATGACCGCTGGAATATGCGTGTGCCGACTGCACCGCTTAATAACTGGTTTCAGGATATGATGGAGAATTGCCCTCCTCCGCTCGGAAAAAATAAGCGTCGCATTAAACTGCGTTATATTACTCAAGCCAAGACTAGACCACCCGCATTTTATATTTTTTCCAGCAATCCTGAAGGGCTGCCTGATTCTTATTTGCGCTATTTGACCAATAGTCTGCGCGAAACTTTTGATATGTGGGGGATTCCTCTGCGCATTACGGTGCGAAAAACCGGTAACCCTTATGCCAATAAAAAAAATTAGTTTGATTTTTGTTTCTGATGTTTTATAGTGAATTTAATATAACTTATTATCTTTACTATTATGGACACCAAAAATTTGTTAATCGAAACACAGTGTTTGGCCGCTGAAATTTTGTATCAACATTATCCTGCCGCCAAAATGATTGCTGACAATGCTCCGCAAGTTTATCTTGTGCAAAATGTTTTTGTTTCTAACGGAAAAAGCCGCTATGGACTGTCGGTGTGGGCTGTGAAGATTTCTGATTCTCGTTATGGCGGTGTGTTGATTCGCTCCGGCCGACGGATTGATGGGGGGCGTATTTCTTCCGGCGTGTTTGTTTCTTTTTCCGAAGCTCAGATTATCAAAAAATTTGAAGACAGCGATTTTATTGATCCGTTTACTCGGCTTGAGCATACGATTATGGGGCTGCCGCGAATTACGGTTTTGGTTCGGACCAGAAATGCTGCCGAAGCGCGCGATGCTTTGAACAAAGCCTTTAATGATTTAGATGCTGATATTCGCGATGTTTGCTTGGTTATGCGTTTTTTCAAAAAAGGAAAAAGGTATTACTGGGTAGTCATCAAAAATGGTTTGGCCTATGGCATTAATATCAGCGGAGGCGAGGCTCTGACATTTCCGGTCAAGCAAATTTTGAAAACCTTTACGGTGGGAGAAAGGCTGAATAACGATTATCGTCTGATTACAAGAAAAGGCATTTTTAGCTTGATGCATGTGGTTTTGAAAAAGTGAAAAAAAGGTGTTAGACTTTGTTCCAACACCTTTTTTGTTAGGCTTTGGCTCGCTCTTGATATTCCCTGCGGAATTTTAGAAAAACGACTACACCTACAGGAATCGACAAGGCATAAAGCGCAACCATTGTCCCTAAGGTTAGCCACGGATTGGTTATCATTAAGCTGACAAAAAATATCACAATTATCATCAGCGGAATGAACATATAGTCCGGTACGCGCCATTTCTTGGTTGAGATTGTCGGAATGCGGCTGACCATCAAAAAAGTGACAACTGCCATCAAAATTGCGCAATAAGTGTTGTCTTTGAGCCAGAGCAATTCCGGATTATCAAACGAGAGCAAAACAGGCATTATCCCTAAGGCGGCAGCGGCCGGTGCCGGAACTCCGACAAAGAAATGATGCCAGTATTCGGGAGGCTCTTCTCCGTCAAGCATGGTATTAAACCGTGCCAAACGCATGGCCATGCCGCAAGCAAACATCAGGCAGAAAAACCAGCCAAAACGAGGCAGGTCAAAAAGCGTCCACTGATACATCAGAATCGCCGGAGCAACACCAAAGCTGACGAAGTCTGACAAAGAATCAAGCTCGGCACCAAATTTGGTAGAGCCTTTGAGCATGCGGGCCACGCGACCATCCAAACCATCGAAAAAAGCAGCCAGAAAAATGCAGATAACCGCTTTTACCCATTCAGCCTGAACAGAATAGCGAATCGAGGTTACGCCGGCACAGAGAGCCAACATGGTCACGATGTTTGGCGCAATCTTGCGAAACGGCAGACCTTTTAGCTTTTGGTGCTGCTGTTTCAAGTGCTTTTGCAGCTTTTCCATTAGCGGATGACTCCTTCTAATTTTGTGGCAGGTGCGGTCAAATTCGCAATAACCGTTTCACCGGCAATCATGGTTTGACCAACAACAACTTGCGACTCTACATCAAGCGGTAAATATACATCAAGTCTTGAGCCAAAGCGAATCATGCCGAATCGCTCTCCGGCTTTGTATTCTTGACCGGCAGCGGCATCGCAGACAATGCGGCGTGCAACCAAACCGGCGATTTGAACAAAAGCTATTTCTTTGCCGCAAGAGGTTTTCATAGCCAAGAGCTGGCGTTCGTTATCCTTGCTGGCTTTATCCAAAGTGGCATTAAAAAACTTGCCGGGGACATAAACGGCTTTGGTGATTTTGCCTTCGGCTGGTGCGCGGTTTACATGTACATTAAATACGCTCATAAACACGCTTACGCGGTTAAATTTTTCTTTTTCCAAGCCGAGCTCTTCAGGGCCTTCTACCTCGGTAATCATTTGAACAATACCATCTGCCGGAGATACAACCACATCTTTTATCTCTGGCGTAATGCGCTCCGGATCGCGGAAAAAGAAATAGCACCATACGGTTAAAATGCAGCCAATCCAGCCAAGCGGAGCCCAGATTAAAGCAAGCAAGGCCGTAACGGCAACAAACAGGCCGACAAACTTCCAACCTTCGTTATGGATATTGGGCAAAAGGTATCTGCGCCAAGAAATATCTATTGTTTTCATAATTTTATCCTTTTATCAAAGCCTCGGAGAGAAAGCTTGCCGTGACGCTGTCAACTGCCGCAAAGCCTCTGCTGCCGAAGCAAATTAAAACGTTTTACTCTTAGAGAGTAAGACTTTTTGAAAAAATTACAAGTTTTATATTGCATTTATAAAATTTTGTATGTATAAATTTGTTGTTGATGATTTTGCGCTTGTGGCGGAACAGGTAGACGCTGCAGACTTAAAATCTGTTGGGAGCAATCCCGTGCCGGTTCGATTCCGGCCTAGCGCACCATTAAAAAAGCACCCTTCGGGGGTGCTTTTTTGTAGTATCAATTTGCTTAAATTTATCCCACCATAGTCCCACTTTTTTAGAGTATTTTAGGTGTCTTTGTTGTGTGTTTTATGGTGATTTTAGCTTATTTGGTATGGATAATTACTCAAGATAACCAATTTTTTATCAGGTTTTCTTTTATGTTTTGACTTCCTACTGCATTAATAGAGCTGTATAACACGCCCTTTTCAAACAAAAAACTGACAAACGCGTCACTTAAATGTAACTTAGATCTGATTTCTTTATGCTCTGCTTCTTCTGCATTCCAAGCATAAAGTGTCTTACCATCAGTTAAAATACGAACCAGCTTGTGATGTTCACACAGCCTCTTAAATTGTTCTTTGTTAAGTATTTGATCGTTATTCATAGTTTTATCGATTTCTTGTTTGTATTATTTGTTATTACCATTCTTTTGTTTTTAGTAATTCAGCAATTTCTGCGGTCGAGGGAAGTTTGGTCTTATTTTCAAATTCCAAAATTTTCTGTAAATTAAAAATTCTTTTACCCTGAGGGGCGCGAGGTGTCTTCTTTTGATAAGATGTTTCGTAAAATTGGTCTACAAAAAAGAAACGATGCGGACATCTCGTCAAATCATAGCCATATTGAGAAGCATCTTGGAATGCTTTTTTGGCATTTGCTTGCATTTCTTCTGTTAGCGTTCCTTCTACTGAACTAAATTCTAATTTATTAATGTCGCCATTTTTTGCTTCTACGACGGCAATGGCTATAATCTCTCCTATATTACGAACGGCTTTTTGTTTATATAACCCTAGATACTTGCATTTTTGATATCTGCGAGATTCTGGACAATAATATAAATTTAGTGCTTTATTTGTGTCATATGTTGTTCCGCACAAACGTACATCTAATTTCTTATCCATATCGCTGATAAGGCTATCGTCGTAACAATAATTTTCATAGTCTTCTACAATATCCAAAAAATCATCATTGGGATCAATTATATTTTTAACTAGTTCAATAAGTTTTTCAAAAGTTAGGTGAATATGTTTTATTTCCGGATTTTTAGTTTTAATCATATTCTTGATTGCTTGTTTTTTCTCTTTTTTCAATTCTTGCGGGTCTAAGGTTAGGAGAATTTTTTCTCCATCGTTTTGAAAAGAAGATAAATGATGTTCCAGTTGTTTGATTCCAAAATTGTTATAAAGTTTTGTCTCAATAACTATCTTAAAACTCGGCTGAAAAATGACCGCATCAGGCACACTGTCTTTTGATTTTTCTTGTAATTTAATACTTAATTCAAAATTTAAGGGTTCATATTCTTCTTCTAATATATTCTCTATTAAATTGTAAAATTTGGAAGAAGAATGGCTATAGAGTCTTGAAAATAACAACATAGTATTTGCTGTACTAACATTTTCTTGTGAATGATATCTTTGAAAGTAATGTATCTCCATTTTATTCTCCTTTCTATTTGATTTTAGTTTGGTGACACTACATATTGCGCCCAAAGCTTTAATTAATATGTTGGTTATCTTGCTTCGGATTTGTTTTTCTTTATCTTATGTCCTTTATTTTTTTCTTATACCAATTCTCCGGTTTGATGATTTTTACATGATTGCCCCATGTATAAAGATGCCAATCCATTTCTAATCTACCGCCGGCTCTGAATTTAACGGTTAATGTTCCGTCCGGATTTTTAGTTATGGTTTGTGTGGGGTGAAAAATATAGTGAGATGCTTCTTCCGATACTTCTTTATCAAACAACCATTCAACTTCGAAAGGCTCTTCGTGATAAGCACCAAATGATTCTTCAGCATATTTCTGCAAGTTAAAATCAGGCAAGTTTTCAATTACACTGTTTAATATTTCCACTTCTCGAATATTGCTCAAAATAAAGTTATGAACTTCATTTCCAAAATATCCATCGGCATGATGAGCAACCAAGTAGTGATTGCGCTCACCATAAAGAAAACCATAAGGGTTAAGAGTATTGGTACTAATTTTTCCGCTGTTCTTATTGTAATATTTAATTTTAATCTTCCGACATTCCAAAATGGCTTGGCGAATCGTAGCGATAATCTTTTCATCTATCACAAGTCTTGGTCCGGGGCGGCAAATAAAGCCTTCAGCTTCAAGCAAAGCTTCGGTATCGGGTTCAATCCGTCTGATTACATCGGGTTTTATACAAGCTTTAATTTTTGCTATAACTTTATCAAGAACAAACTGTTTTTCGGTCATTTGCTTATTTTCAAACAACTCTTTAGCTGTTTCTAATGCCGATAATTCTTCGGCAGAAAAGTTTATCAAATCCTTTAATGTCCCTTGCGGGATGTACCAGCGTTTTTGATTGTTTTCGCAAATAATTTCTTCGGCTTGCGGAAATCGAGTGATAATCATATCACGCATACGCTCCGCCGTGCGGCGCGAAACATGGTATTTTTCAGCAATATCATTTAAGCTGACGCCTTCACGGTTTGATTGCATCCATATTGCCAAATCAAGTAAATCGTATGTTTTTTCGTATGCCATTCATGGTCTCCGATTTTTATTATCGCCCTGTTTATCTTTTATTTTTTATAAAATTTATCATATTTTTGGCATCAGTTTTAAATTTTTCAATTTCTTCATCCGTTATTTCTGTTTTGTTTTTTAGTGAAATTTCTTCGCCACAGGTGCAAGATCCTTCTTCTTCATCATATTCTCTGTTTTGGAGAGCATAGGCTTTAACTTGTTTTTCGTCCCCTAAATTTTCTTCTTGTCCGTCTTCGTTAATATGAGAGGCTACCATAAATAATTTATCATCTCCCGGGGCTAAATTGCATATTCCAAAATAATATATATTTTCTTTTATTTCGTATTTCACTACAAAATAGTAGTCTGCGTCTTCAATATCGCATTCATATTCTTTTATTTGATTTTCTTCCAGCAAAGGGCTCCATACTTCTTTGAAAATTTGGTATCTAAAATTCCACATATCAAATAAAAAATGTTCAACAAATAAGTTGGCTTTATAGCATTGTTCTTTTTCTTTTAATGTTTTTCCAATCAAATTGTTTTCTCTCAACAAATTTATTGCTTTGCCGTTTTCTTCCGTTTCATAATATTTTTTTACCGTTTCAGGTATGTTGATTGACATCTTTATGCCTCCTTGTTTAATACTTTATACCATAGTGAAGTTCTGTATCTTTTGATATCCGAATCTTCATTAATGTTTTGTTTGATAATTTCTTCTTCCCATATTTTTAGAACATCTTGCCACAATAAATTGCACCAAATTTTTAATTTATTTTTTTTGCGTTTATTATTCTTTGTTTGAATATAATTATTTATTTTTTCTTGCAGATTTTTTTTGCTTATCACAATGTATTCAATGTTTTTGATATTTTGTTTATTTGCTATGGCTTGGCATTCTTCCTGATATATCTCCAGACTGTTGGAGAGCTGCGCGTCAAACTTGACTTCCAAGCAAAGCATGTTTTCGTCCCAAATAAAAATATTATCTATTCTTTTTTTGTTTTTCTTGTTCTGGACATCTATTGTTTTTATTTCTGACTTGCACATAATCGTGCCATTGATGTTTGCCTCTTTATGCAAGATTTTAAAAATGGACTGAACAAAGGTTTTACAAATTATTTGGTTTTGTTTTTCATTAAAAAATTCTGCCAGAGCTATGGTAAATTGCGGCTCCGTTACTTTAATATGTCGGTATAACGGAATATCAAAAAATGCATGTCTTTTATCGCAATTTCCTAAAATCGGATGATTTTTTAATATATCAAAATCATTTTTTTGGGAGAGACACAGGTCGATAAAATCAGTATTATCTCTTATAAATTTTGCTATCTTATTTTGTTCATAATATATATTTTGAATAGATTCAAACGCATCTGATGGCGGTTGAAAATTTCCATTATCAAACCAAGACTGAAGAAGTTCTATCTTTTCTATATTTTCCATAGGCTCTTATTCCTTACAAAAAGCCGATTTTGTGCTGAACGGGGGCTTTGTTTTGTTGCTCGGCCTCCAGCATTTTTATCAATTCTTCGGGATTATTTAATAGTCCCAAAATCTCGGCTTTTTGCTTTACGACCACAAAATCTCCGGGAGCTAGTGAATTGAGATATGACAAGTCTATATTCGCAATATTAAAAAAATGCTTAAAAGCAAGGCTTGACTGCTCGGGCGTCATATAGTCATAGCCGACTTTGAACGTAAAGCGTCGCAGGCTAGCTTTGTCTAAGCTTTCCATTAAATTTGTGGTGCAAACAAACGGATAAGGGTAGCTTTCCATTTGCGTCAGCATCTCATTAACCTGAGTTACTTCCCACGAGCGAACAGCATTGCTCCTATCCTGCAAAAAGCTATCGGCTTCATCAAAAATTAAAACTGCTTGATTTTCTCTGCCCTCGTTAAAAGCCTCGGCAATATTTTGCTCCGTTCCCCCTACCCACATTGACAATAAATCAGAGCATTTTTTCTTAATAACCGGCATTTCAAGTTCTTGGGCCAGATATTCTCCATAGGCAGACTTTCCCGTGCCGGACGCGCCATACAAACATAAAGAAAAATTACGCTGAGGAAGCGTTTTTATTCTTTCAGATAATAGGCTTAAATCTGTATCCGTATTTAATAATTTTGGATTAAAGTTCGTTTTATTATTATTTATTGGTTGCAGCAAACGCCCGTTATTATAAGCTTTTTGCAAAGAGGTCAAGCTTTGTTTAACCTCTTGGAGGCCACCATCTGCCAGCTTTGCCGTTCTGACCGCAGTGCTGATAAATGACGGTGAAAGCTTATATTGCACGGCAAATTCTTCGGCTGTTTTTTTATCTGACGGAAGATTATGCGCTTTCAGACTTTTTTGCCACATTTCTATTCTGGTTTGTAAGTTTGGCTTACTGAAATTTAGGGCAAAAGTAAAGCGACGCAAATATGCTTTATCGGCTTCGTTGATTGAATTTATAATCCAGATTGTCGGCGTTGGATTATTTTCAAGCATGCGATTGACATAAAGTTTATTGTTTTCTTTTCTGCGGAAAAACAGCGCCATTTCTTGTTCTAAAAAGTCATCAGCCTCATCTATCAGCAAGCAAACATTTTTATTTTTGGCCAAAACAGAATGTGCTAAGTTCAGGCTTTCTTTGCGAGAATCTTCCTCAAACATTTCTCCGATTGCGTATAGTTCTGCTTTTATTTTTTTAGCCAGTGTTTTGGCAAATTCGGTTTTTCCGGTTCCAGGGGCACCGTAAAACAGCAGATTTATGCCTTTTTCTTTGTTCTTAACCGCTTTGGTAAATATCTTGGCGCAAAAATCTTTTTCTTCAAGATACGAAAAATCATCCCATTCTAAGCTTGCAGCGCGCGGTGTTCCCAAAATTGCTTTTTTAACATCTGACACACTTTTTATATTTTGTGACAGCAATTTAACACTAAAATCCGTGGCTGATATGTCTCCGGAAAAGTCATTTTCTATCAGACCATATTTTAATAAAGATGACTGCTTGTCTAAAGCCACATCTATGTCTCGCTGTTTTATCTCTAAAAAAGCAGACATATTTTGTTTGAGCTTGTTATTGCGGCCAAAAATTTCGCGGCTAAGGGCCTCAAAATCATCATCCATTTTGATTCTGGTCAACAGACCATAGATTTTTTGTTCGGTTTCGGTCAGCGCCAGAAGTTTGGCAACATGGTACAGGCGTTTTTCAAAGTTTGAGCTTGGGCTTTTGCTCAAAGATATTATTTTTTTATTTATTTTCTCTATGAATTTTTCCCCGCGGAGAAAGGCCTCCTTTTTTTGCATTCTTATAATATCTTTAAAATCAAGGCATTGATCTATTTCAGCCTGTGTTGTCCAAGAATAAGCAATGATGTCTTTTCCTTGAGAATCGTGCCAGTCAAAAATATCTGCCAAATGCTCCTTAAAAAATCTTTTGTTTTTTAAAACATTATGCAGATAGGTCAAAAACTTAAATTGTTCAAATTTTTCCATAATAAAAAACATCTCCTGTTGGTTTGATGTTTTTATTATAAAGCTCTTATGCGTCATTTTCTGTCGCATGTGTTTATTCTCTTGTGTTTAGACTTATCTTATGGCAATATTTTTTATAATATTTGTTATTCGGAGTTTAAAAATGAAACAATGGAAGGTCGCGCTTGATAAGTTTTTGGAACGCTATATTCATCAACCGTGGTTTGAGGGGGCTTTGTTGTCCGGAAGTTATGCCAGCGGAAACCAAAATAAATTTTCGGACATTGATGTGACAATCATTGCTTCTAATGACATAAACTGGCAAGAAAAATCTAACTGCTTTGTTGATGGCTTTCTTATTGAATATATTATCAATCCGATTTGGCGTTTTGAAAAATATATGGACGAATCATTTAAAGAGCATAGTCACACCTCGCAAAATTTAATTTTTTACGGTAAAATTCTTTTTGATTGTCATGGTGAAATTAAAAAACTTCAGAAAAAAGCCTTAGCTCAGATTCAAAAACCTTTTGAACCGCTTTCTGATTATGATAAAAGCTTTATTAAATATTATTTGTGGGATAGGTATGACGAGCTGAAATCTCTTTATCACAAAAAGCTTCATATTGACCTGCAATATTGGCTTTTGGTTGATGCATTAATATCCGCTTATTATGATTTTTGCAATCTGCCCCATGTTCCGCACAGCAAAATTGAGCCGATTTTGACCGATAAAGATTTTGCCGAAAGATATCATATCACAAAAATGCCCGAAAAAGATTTTTGTGATAAATTAATGCTTTGTTTTGAGGCTAAAAGTAAAAAGCAAAAACTTGCTGCGGTTAAAGTGCTTTATGACTATGTTTTAGATTGTGACGGCGGATTTGAAATCGGTTCATTCCGCGGTAAAAGAACATTAAAATAAGTCTTATTTCACCTTGTCTGCTTGGCAAGTAATGGTTGGCATTATTCGACAAAAAACAAATTGACTTTTTAACAAAATCTTTTATAAAGATAAGACATTTGTATTTTTATGTCTTACTTTAAATTTATATGATTATGGAAACAAGAATTTCGTTATTTAATGTTTTGAGTTTTGTGCAGAATCAAAAGAGTGTTACGCCGGCGGTGTTAAAAGAAAAGTTTCAGGTTTTTGCCGGTAATCCTCAGCGTAACAGAGATTTGGACTTTTTGTTCCGCTGCAAGTTGTTGGTCTGGAAAGTGATTGATAAAGAAAAAGCGGCTTCGGCAAAGGTGTTGGCTTTAGCTGAGCGCGCAATCCACTTTTTAGAGCGTCCGAGGCAGATTTCTCCGGCCTCTTAAGCACAGCTCCTCGTTTTATATTCAATAACCTAAATTTTTGGCTTTAAGAAAAGGCATCACCTAAACCGTGATGCCTTTTTGCTTATGATTAATTTGTTGCTTTTCTGCTCTTTCGGTTTATTATAGTTTATTATTTACTAAAAAGACGGGGTTATTATGCAAAAAATCGGAATAATCGGAACCGGAATTTGGGGAACGGCTTTGGCGCTGACGGCGGCACGCGCCGGAAATGAGGTCTTGGGCTGGGCGCGCAAAAAAGATGTGATTGATTCAATCAATCATTTTCATCTGAACAAGGCTTATTTGCCAAACATTCCTCTGCCGGATGCAATCAAAGCAACCGAAAATCCGCAAGAGGTTTTTGAATTTGCCGATGTGGTGCTGCTTACAACTTCGGCTCAAGCCACACGTTCGGTTTTGCAACAAATGAAACTTTACCTGAAAACAAACACGGTTTTAGTGCTTTGCGCCAAAGGAATTGAGGCTGAGAGCGGAAAGCTCCTTTCCGAAGTCGTGCAAGAAGAAGCTCCTAATACAATCACGGCGATTTTATCCGGCCCTGGGTTTGCGCTTGATTTGGCGCAAAGAAAATTTGTGTCCGTCACAATCGGTTGTCAAGATTTGTCGGTGGCAACGGCTTTAACCAAGCAGCTCGGAACGACTTATTTTCGTCCTTATACCACGTCAGATATTATCTCTCCGCAAATCGGAGGAAGTGTCAAAAATGTGATTGCTATTGCCTCGGGTATTGTTGAAGGGGCGGCATTGGGCGACAGTGCACGAGCGGCGCTGATTACACGCGGATTTGCCGAAATGGCACGCTTATCCAAAGCTATGGGTGGTGATTTTCAGTCGCTTATGGGAATGTGCGGCTTGGGTGACTTGGTCTTAACCGCAAACTGTATGCAGTCGCGCAATTTTAGTTTTGGTTATGAAATCGGGGTTTGCGGCAGTGCCGAAAAGCCACTTCAAGAAAACAAACGCACTGTCGAAGGTATTGCTACCGCCAAAGCTGTGGTTAAGCGTGCCCAAACTCTTGGCGTAGAAATGCCGATTTGTGAAATGATGAATCATATTTTGTTTGAAAATCTACCGCTTAATTCTGCATTAGAAAAACTTTTATCTCGTCCGTATAAAGGCGAAGGGATTTAAAAAACAAAAACCGACGGTTTCGTCGGTTTTTGTTTTCTTAGAACTGGAGCAGAATGCGGTCCATATCATAGGGTTTATAGCCTAGGCTGATTTGGCTGCTATAAAGCATAAAAGTTTGAGCGCAATTGCTCATTTTTTCTTCAGCGCACCAGCAGGCATTCATGCTTTCATCTTCTGCAGTTATGCCGTTTTCGTTCAGCGTGGCAGCCGTCGAACGGGCTTTGACCTCGATTTCGGGCAACCAAATTTTGATAAGTTGGTCAGAATATGGCAGATGTCCGGTTTTTCCATTAAATATATGACTCTCGGCATAGTCCTTAACGCCATACCATGACATCATTTCTTGTTCTGAATCAGCGCCTCTGGCTTTTTTCATAACAATATTTGATGGCAGTAGCCAGCCCCAAACATCTTCTTTGCGCGTCATGTCCAAACCACTCAAGACATAAAACTCTTGCAGGCGCTTATAAACAATCGGTAAAGCCGTCGGAATCAGCGTTTCATGAGAGGTTTTAATCCGAGAAATGACCCAATTTTCCAGTTCTTGCTGCGAAAGCCCCAATTCGGAGACAAACGCATCTAATCGTTCTAGTTTATCCATAATATTTAGCATTAATAATAAAATTTTCGGAGAGTAAAATATAAGAACATCTCTTTGCTGTCAACAAAATAAATTGAGATTGACAATTGTGCTCTCTTTCGTTAAAACGCAACTGTTAATACGGAGGTATCATGAATTTTTTTGATATTTTTCTTTTGGCTTTGGCGTTATCGGTTGATGCGTTTGTCGTCTCTTTTTCTTATGGGCTCATTATCAAAAAAGGAAAAGGCAAAGCCGCCCTTAAATTAGGTACGGCGACCGGTCTTGGGCAATTTATTATGCCGGTTCTCGGTTGGTATGGCGCTCGCTCTATTTATCAGCATATTGAGGCGATTGACCACTGGATTGCTTTTTTTGTGTTTTTGGTTCTCGGCATTAAAATTATTGCCGAAGCTTTTAAAGAAGGGGACTGCGCGCCAAAATTATCTAAGCTCCTTAGCCTAAAGGTTTTGTTTTTTATCGGTCTGGCGACCTCGATTGATGCCTTTGTTTCCGGCTCGATGCTCTATTTTATGAAGGCGCCGGTTTGGTCCAGCGCTTTGCTTATCGGGATTATAACCTTTATCAACGCGACTATCGGTTTTAACTTCTGTCGTATGTTTAAAAAAGTGCCGATAAAATATATGGAGATAATTTCCGGCCTTATCCTAATTTTGCTCGGGTGCAAGGTATTAATTGAACATCTGTTTGTGGCGGCTTAGGCCTCGGTCCAGCGAATCCGAACTTTTGCCAATTCGCGGTCATCAATCGTTGAGCGTATGCTGTGCAGCGAAATTTCATCATGCATAAGCTGAGTCTGGACTTTTACATTTTCGCCAAACAAGCCCTCTTTTTTGAACGAAATTTCTATCTCGGAAATCGTTTTCTTTAATGACCATTCCTCGGGAACAGACTCACTGGCCCATAGCGGATAAATCGAATTATTTACATGCTTATTAAAGTCAATGTCATCAAAGCGAATCTTAAACCGTGTTTCCAAATCGACATATTCTAAATCCGGTATTTTGGCAAATTCAGGCGCGACGACATTTTCGTTCAGGGCCTCATACTGCGGCAAATTTTCGAGCAAAGGTACCGGACGTTTGCTCTCAATATTAACCAAAACCCACTGGCTGGCGGCTTTGATTAAAGATTGTCCATCCTCTCCAAAGAGTTCAAAATCTCTGATTGCGGCCAATCTTTTGGCTTCTGCCGGCCAGGTCATAAGTTTTATCTTTTCGTGTATTTTTGGTTTTTGTTTGATGAAAATATGGTAATTGCTGCCGACCCATGCGAATCCGTGCTCCAGACAATAAGCTATTCCCAGCCCCATGCGTGTGGCGTGTTCGTCTGCTATATCTTGAAAAATATTCATTAAAGTTACCAATCGCAGGCTTTTATTGCGGTCGCATTCATAGCTGCGGAGCGAATATTCTTTCACATATTTTTCCATAATTTCCTCTTTATCCGTTTCTTTTTCTTTTAAGCATATAAGCCTTAAACTTTCTTTGGCTTCGTCTTTGGCTGATGGTTCTTTTCAAAAAGCCTTTGCCCGATGTCGGCTGTTGCAAAACCTCAACAAAATAGGCGCTATCGGGAGAATTATAAACAACAGTCAGCCATTTTGCCGGTCGTTCAGACACCAGCTGCGCCTTATTTTTTTCCAGACGAAAAATCTGGTTATTGCGCGGTGTCTTGTCTATCAGCCTTACTTTGCAAAAATCTGCCAGATTTCGCACATCGTCAATCATAAAAATCGGACAATGCGTCGGGATAAAACACGGTCTTTGTGCCAGTGTTTGGTTCAGCTTTTCGATATCTCCCCAAAAGGCATGGCCATAGCCTTGGAGCTCGGGGTAATCATCAACCGTTACAAATTTTATATTATGAAGGTTAAATTGTCCTTTAAGCGGATTAAAAAAAGTTGAGGCGGTTATTATGCCAAAAGCATTTTTTCTGTCAGCATCAAAAACATCGGGTACATCGTTAAACGTGCCGATAACAACATAGTTGTTTTCAAGCGGCAATAGAGCCTCTGTATCATGAGAATATGAAACTTTTATCCTATCTTTGGCCATTTTTTCAAAGGAAATGCCATATTCGGACAAGAGTTTGAGATAACCGAAGAAATCAACATTGCCATAAAAAACAACGTTTTTCTTGCATTTGAGCGCGGCCATAAAGGCTATCAGATACATCTCCGGATGCGTGGGATATACCGGCAGAAAAATCTTGTTCTTTTTAGACTCTTTTATCAGTGAAACCAGTCGAAGATAAGTGGTGATTTCACTGACAGCAAAGCCATCCGAACTTATGCCATAAAAGTCAACGACGACATAATCTATCTTTGCAGCTAGTTCTTGCAGCCTTTTGAGGTCTGTCGGTTTGCGAAAACAGGCGGCTTGATCTATTTTCATGTCGCCGGTGTGATAAACGCAAGTGTCTGCCGAAGAGATTATAAAGCCAAAGCTATCAAAGCAAGTGTGCGACGCCGGCACAACCTCTATGTTTAATGTTCCGAGCTTCAGTTTATCACCGTTCTTGATGACATTAAACTTTGGCCACAGGCGCCGCGGAATGTTAAATTCGGTCAGTAAGTCATAGAGAATCATTAAGGTATATTTGCCGCCATAAACCGGTGGAAGAGTGTAGCCGGCTTTGATATAATGAGGTATTCCATTCAAATGATCGGGGTGGGAATGGGTTAAAAGTAAAGCTCCGGGAGCGTTTTTCTTGTCTGCCAAGATATCCCTGATGTCGGGAACGGCGGCGGCAGCATTTTTTACTCCCAGAGCTTTGTAATTATCAAATTTCCCTAAATCTACCAGCAAAGAAGTGGACGATTTTTGCCCGTTTTTGCCGGCAGAGCGGATATCCGTATAACGATAGCAATGTCCGCTGATTTGATCCGGATTATTGCCGCCAAGCGGCTGCCAGTAAAGACCTATTTTCTTAAAAGCCTCTCTCATCAGCTATGCGGAACTTTCTATCTTATTTTGATTATTGAACCTTTCTGTTTCGATAATCAGACAGTTTGCTCTCTCTCCAAGCATTAGCTTTGTCGGCAGCGGTTGCTTTATCATTCTGAGCGGAGATTAAAGCCTGTGCCTCAAGCCTGGTTGACTTGGCTACCTGAACCTCATCGGCCTTAAGCGATGCAAGCTGAGCATTCTTCTTAACTTTGTCATAAGCGACAACGATTTTCTTTTTGTAACGAAGCGCCTTTTTCAAAACACCGGAGTGGTAAGCCATGGCGGCTTTGAACCAATCGTTTCCGCGTCTTTTATAAAGCTGTTTTAAGAACTTTGCCCCATATTCTACATTTTTGTAAGGGTCAAGCGCTTCTTCAACAGATTTAAACTCTTTGCCGTGGTACATCAGGTTAATTTGCATACAGCCGACGTCAATGCTTTTAACGCCTTTTGCCTGCAGGTCTTTAACCGCCTTAACCGCCTCAGCCTTTGAGGAATAGTAATATCCTTTACCCAAAGCGTTTACAGTCCATGGCCAAGCCAAAGTCTGTTTGTGCTCTTGATTCCAGCGACCGGTTTCTACGGTAGTGATGGTTTCTAACAGGTGCTCCTTGATTTGATATTCTTTTTCAAACTTTTCGGCGGCAGTCTGGCAGATAAACGCTTCATCAATGCCCACAAAGGGCTTTGCCTGAACCGGCTGAATCAACAGCAGCAGCAAAAGTAATAACATAAAAAATTTTGATACGAAATGTCGCATCCCTCTGTTCCCCCGGTTAAGCCACAAACATCCCTTATGCAATCTTAATGCCAATTTCAATTTGCTTAACGGCTTAAATTCTAAAAACTCCAGATAAAACCGGGGTTAGGTTTACACAACAGGCTGTCAAAATATCTATCAAGGCAACCCATGTCAACAGTTATTCTTAACTGTTTATTAACAATTCGAGTAAGGTTATAACATATTTATTTTTTAAAATCCAGTAAAAATTTTGCAAAGGCGCTTACCGAGGCGCACAAATCACTACTAACAGCATGAAAATTATTGTTTTTTTTGTGCACAGATTCTTCCATATAAATGCCGCGATTTATCTCCAATTGCAATGTAAAGATGTTTTTTCTGGGCTGGCAATAGTTAAAGGTTGTGTATGCGCCGGAATATGGGCAGTTCATAACGACCTTATATCCACGCTGTGACAACAATTTTTCAAGAAAAGCGCTTACTTCCGGCGGACAACTTTGGTCAAACAACGTGCCGATGCAGAATTTTATCGGCTCATCTTCTTGCATGACCGAGCAGATTTTTGACGGCATAGAGTGACAATCCAGAACAAAGCAAAAACCAAACTTTTGCGAAATGGCGGCAATCAACTGATTAAGCCGTTTGTGGTAAACATCATAAACCGATGAAATGCGTTCTTTAACTTCATCATAATTGAGCAAACCATCGTAGATATTTTTTCTTTCGGCATTAATGCGATGAACAACGCCCAACCCGACACGGCAGCGAATCCCCGCCTGAATATCTGATGTCGGCGGAAAATTGTAATACATCTGCGGATCAATCTCGATTTTATCACGATTAGCGTCAATAAATGCGCGGGATATGTTCATCGCCAGCATTGGAATCCCGCTATCCGAGGCAGGCATAAAAAGCTCATCGACAAAAGAATCTTCATTGCTGCGGAGCTCGGATTCCGTCATTTTTACAGATTCCAGAAACTCGTGCGGAAAGATCTGCCCGCTATGCGGCGATGTCAACAATAGCGGATAAAGAATGTTTTTGGTATTATATTCTTTATAAATTTCAAGCTTTTTATAATTAACCTTAAAGTTAATTTTGTTTTCAGCCACGGTAAAACTCCTGTGCAACAAAAAAACGTTTTCGAGTGCTCATTATATAATACAAAATATTAAATTTTAATAAAAAAGTTTGCGGGTTCTAAATCAGGTGGTTTTCTGCCAGATATTTCCAAATTGCACAGGCATGGATAGACTGGATTATCTCATTGTTTTTCAAAAGTTTTATTACTTCATCCAAGTCAAGGAGATGAACAGAAATATCTTCTCCGCCGTCTAAGTGCTGGGTCGAAATCAGCTCAACATCTTCGGCGATAAAGTTATAGGTCCAGTTATTTGAGGTGCTGGGATTGGCCGAGAGTTTGAGGTTTTGCCGCCAGTGACCATTGCCATATCCGGTTTCTTCAAGTAATTCTCGCTTGGCAGCCTCAAGCGGCGAGGCGTCTTCTGCATCAACACAGCCCCCGCAAAGTTCAAAATTTGTGGTGCCGGTGCCGTGGCGATATTGGCGTATCATCAAAAACTTTTTATCCTTTGTGATGGCCAAGATATTAACCCAATTGGGATATTCTAAAACGTAATAGTTAGGAATGATAACGCCATTGGCTAGTTCAACTTTGTCTTTTCTGACCGTCAGCCAAGGCTCGTTAAACAAGTATGAACTGGCCAGAACTTTTCCTTTTTTTTCGTTATCCATAGAAAACCTGCGTTAGATGTTTATTCCGTTGTCTCTTTATTTTCTATATCGTCATTGTCTTCTTGCGTATTTTTCTTGGCATTTGCGCCGACAATGCTTCCGCCCATTAAGCCGCTGATAGCTAAAGCCAGTCTTACGCGATTTAATGTATCTTTCAAATCTTCCGTGGTGATTTTTTGTTGTGCAGGTTTTGTTTTATTGGTCATGTCCCTATACTCCCTTGCTCTCATTAGATTATCTTATCATAAGTTAAGGACTATGTCAATTTTGCGTTTTTAACTGCTATGGTTAATACAAAAAGCACTAAAATTTTCTTCAAGGCCTAACTCTAAGCCGACAGCGCGACGATGAGGTCGCGGAGGGCGCGGTGTGCGGCGGCTAATCTTTCTTGAGATAGGCAGAGCATTTGACGGCGCAGACGCATACGCTTGCCGACATAAACATCAATTGGGTTAGGCTCACCGTTAGCCATCCGTCCACGAGATTTTTTACAAGACATATCCATGATTTCTCCCCGATTATTAAAAACAAAAAAAAGACCACTTTTTTTTGCAAAAGCGGTCGGGAAGTTGAACAATCATATTTTGAGAAATGACTCTTGTGGCCTTTCAAACCACTATACAGTTAGCTTTTGGACATACACCACAAGCTCCCCGACCACAGGTCGAGGTTGATGTGGCATACAAAAATGCCTAACGGGCACATCTTTCCGCTCAAAATAAAGGACTGTTCAAAGTCCCGCACCGCTCTCACAGTGCTAAACGCAGGCTCTTAACCCACGCCTAACTTTCAATATAAATGATTTTTCTTAAAATTCAATAAAGATGTTTGGAAATGAATCTGCCCAAAGGTATTCACCGTATTTTCAAACTAAATACCTAAGCCTATACAGCGTTCAAAATCGCCATCTTTATTTTCAAAATTACGCCATTTTTCATAACCATCATAAGAAAAACAACGTATTGAGGTATTATTTTCACGCATACAATTCATTTTTATATCTGAAGCTGCTTGTTTTCCTCTGGAATCTCGCAACACACATTTACACCCCAAACATTGACTTATATTAAGAGATTTATAATAACTTTCACACAATTGAACCTGATATTTATCACCAGATACTTTAGTAAGTAAATATTCATCGCCATCAATCCGATAACAGCGCAAAGATTTTTGTTGAGTATCATACAAACAATCAAAACGCATATCTTCATGCTCACCGGTTTTAAGATTTTTTATAGTTCCCCAACATCCGGAATTTCCGCAACTATAAACATAAGGCTTATTCTCATCAAAATTATCAATCGTAATTTCAAATAAACCGTTATTACCCTGAAACTTGTGCCCCCATTCGCTACCGTTAGCAACAATATTTAAATCAATTTCATCACAAGACCAATCTTGTGGCAAAGCATTTGCTTTGCCACAAGCAAAAACAGCACAGAAGAAAAACAAATATCTATTTTTCAAATTTTCGTAACCTTGTTTCTATTCGTTTAAACATCTGAATAAGATTAGGATTCGTTATTTTATTATAGTTCATATAATAATTATTATCCTGATTTTTTTCAAGATTATTTAAATATCGATTAACAGCACCAGCTCCTTCCCGATGGCTGGCTGCCAATAGGCCTGTATCTGTTATATCAAAAACACCGGCAATCCCCTCTACTCGATTTCCTAAATAATTAAGAGCCCCTTTATTCTGTAGCTGTCGATAATTTGATTTTAAATAATCATTTAAGACTTGTTCTTGCTTATCTGGATTATTAAAAAAATCATCTTGAGAATAAATAGCATTTTTTCCCAACCATTGATTATTCGAATTAATATATCCGGCATCAATAAGTCCATCTCTCCTTATTTGATATTTTCCCAAAGCTCCAATACCTCCGCCGCTTGTATTGTGTGCATGATAATCTCCTCGAGATTCCAAAAATCCTAAGCGATTTCTCATTTCATCTGAAAAAATATAAGGAGGGTTAGGAACAGAAGAGGGATTTTGAGTGATATTCATACTAATATTTGATATTTCATTATTATTCATGTTCTCAATATTGTCGTGAATGTTTGAAGAGCCGAAACCATAGTTATTCTCTGGTGATGAGCCCCAAAAGTTAGTGCCTTGTTGAGGAGCGGGGAGCCCCCGCGGGCATCACTTGGCTGTTTTCTGATTGGGACAAGAAGTCGCGTTGCTCAGATACGTGTTCTCGGAGCTTGAATTAAGTTTTGTTTTGTCTTGCAAATTGATATTCCAATTCATCTCGCGAAAGAAAAGCCGCTGTGATCGACGCCATAGCTGTCAATCTGACTATCTGTCGCCTGATATCCTAACGGCGACTGAAATTTATTATACATATCCATTGACTGCACCTCTATGAAAAAATTACAAAATTAAAGTCATAGTCCAGTAGTCTCAGGGGTTATATTAGCATATTTTGATATTTAACGCAAACCGCGACCTGTGGAAAAGCCTTGTTTTTGTGAATAAATGCAAAATTTTTCTGGGGATAACGTATCCGGACAGACAATGCCTCCACATACATAAAATTCAATAAAGATGTTTTGAAGTGTTTTATTGTTATATCACAAAAAAGCCGTTTCAAAATGAAACGGCTTGAAATTGGTGGGTATGACAAGACTCGAACTTGTGACCTCTACGATGTCAACGTAGCGCTCTAACCACCTGAGCTACACACCCAAAGTGCAAAACTTTTCTATCTTATTTTCAAGACAAATGCAAGCACTTTTTTTCAATAGCGTGATTTTTTATTAAAGGCAGACGGCGAGTGAGGTTGTTCCGTATAAGACAAAGTAAAGAATGATGTTGATTTTACGCATGATAGCCTCCGTTTTGTACTTATTTTGTTCTTATGCGTTCTTTATAACAACCTCAGAATTTAAAGTCAAGAACAAAAGTTCATGTTTTGTTCTTTTTTTTGTTTTGGCTTTGCTCTTGCAAACAAAAATTGTTTATGATTAAATCGCAAAAGGTTTGAAATTTTGAGGAAAAAGCATGAAAATCGGTGTTTTTGATTCCGGCCTTGGGGGCTTGGTGATTACAAAAGCATTTATCGACACCCTGCCCCAATATGATTATCTATATTTAGGCGACACGGCTCATTTGCCTTATGGCGAAAAAACATCGGGCAGAATCCTGAAATATACGCTGGATGCCATGAAGTGGTTGATTAAGCATGACTGCAAATTGATTATTATTGCCTGCAATACCGCAACCTCGATTTGTTTGCGCTATATTCAACAAAAATTTATTCCCGCAGAAGCGCCTGATGTTAAAGTTCTCGGTGTGGTTATCCCAACGGTGGAGGTGGCTCTTGCCGGCGGGGAAAAACATATCGGCGTGATTGCAACTAAGGCAACGGTAGAATCTCATATTTATCAAACCGAGCTGAAAAAAATAAATCCGAACATCTCGGTTGCCGAGCAAGCGACGCCGCAGATTGTGCCGCTTATCGAATCTAATGATTTTTCTGATATGGAAAAAGTTTTGGAAGACTATCTGCTGCCCTTAAAAAATGTTGAAAGTCTGATTTTGGGCTGTACGCATTATCCGTTAATCAAAGACTACGCCCGAAAGATTTTGCCAAACTGCCATATCATCTCCCAAGATGAATTTATGGGCGAAAAGCTGGCGGATTATCTAAGGCGCCATCCTGAAATCGAATCAAAACTCGGCAAGCATCAAAAACAGCGCTTTTTTGTCAGCAAAATCAATCCGCAGGCGCAGCTTATTGCCGAGCGACTTATTCCGCATATTCTACTGGAGCAGACAACGCTGTTATCTCAGTGCTAAAACTGCCGTTAGCCCTAAGTAGAGCACCGCGGCAGCAATGATTCCGGCAAACACATCATCAAGCATAACCCCCCAAGCATTATGCACTTTGCGGTCAAAAAACTTTACCGGCCCAATTTTGAAAATATCAAACAAGCGAAACAGGACAAAGGCGCAAAAATAAAGTGCCGGCGCAAAAGGAGCGCCCAAATGAGACCACACCAGTCCGAAGCTTATCATTTGTCCGACAACTTCATCAACCACCACGATGGACGGATCTTTATCTTTTTGATTGGCAATGATTTTATGGGTGGCCCAGACACCGGCAAAAAAGATGATTATGGCAAAAGCCAACATTGTATAAGCATCGGCATGATAATAATACAACACCCAGATAATTGGCAGAGCCACTAGTGATCCGAAGGTTCCGGAAGCTTTGGGCGCATATCCGACGCCAAAGACAGTTGCGATAAGTCGGCTGAGAATCTGTGTCATCTTTTATTAATCCCAATTTTCAAATTCTTGTTTGATATTGCGTGAGAACATCTGGCGAATCGTTTCTTTGATGTCGGCGTGTTCATAAACAACTTTATATAGTGCCTGACAAATCGGCATATCAATGTTTTCTTTATCGGCAATAATTTTAACCGCTTTTAAGGTTGGCACGCCTTCGGCCAGTTTGCCAAAGTCTTCACCGCGGGCAAATTTTTCACCAAAGGTACGGTTATGGCTGTATTTTGAAAACAAAGTTGCCTCATAGTCACCCAAATGCGCCAAGCCGTATGCCGTTTGTGGATTGCCGTGAAAATGCTTGATAAAGCGCCCGACTTCAATCGGTGCACGCGCCATTAAAGCGCCTTTTAAGCCATACCATTCCAATCCGTCAAGAATGCCGGCGGCAATACCGATTACATTTTTCATGGCGGCGCCGATTTGGTTTCCGATTAAGTCCGCGCCATAGTAAAAGCGGATAAGTTCGCTCGAAAGATTTTTGATGAAATAGTCCTTGGTTTCAGGCTCGTCAGAATCGACAACCACGCAGGACGGAACGCCTTTCGTATAGTCCTGAACATGACCGGGGCCGGCCAAAACTGCGATATGAATCGGCTGTTTAATCTCTTCGCGCATAATCTGATGCATATATTTGGCGCTGTCTTCTTCCAAGCCCTTCATGGCCAGCAGAAAATATTTTCCGCTCAAGTTATACTGATTAAGCTCTTTGCAAAGGCCCCTAAAATATTGGCAACCGATTGAAATGATTATTGTATCATTTTTCAAAACCGCCGGAAGGTTGTCGTGCAGCTCCATATTATCCAACAAGGTCAGATAAGGATTTTTGCGCGTATCGCGCAGTTCAATAAAGTTTGGTGATGTCGGGATATCATACATATCGACATCATAACCGCAATATTTTGCTGCATACCATCCGAGGAAGGTTCCCCAGCGGCCGCAGCCGATAAGAGAAATTTTTTTCATAGAAATATCTTTCGATAAAGTACGTTTATGATAGAAAGCTACTCCGTTCTTGATAAAAAATCAACCCCGACAAATAACAACCCACAGAGGCTATTGTGCCGCATAAGCATAAAAAAACCCCGAATCAATGTGATACGGGGTAAAAAGTTATTAAAGCTTATGCGTTGCTTTCATAAATTTTTTTGAGCTCTTGTTCAACCAGCGCAGGGTTACGCCAATCTTTGCCGGCTGCGAAGACTCTGTATTCGGCAATAGTTCTCGTCGAAGGTTTTTCTCGCCGGAAGTAAGTGTCCAGAATCATTGCAGAGGTTAAATATTCGCCCCGCTCTTCCGGATTGTCACTGATGAAAACCGTAAGCTTGCTCTCTCCTGACAAAAAAGTAATCTTACGTGAGAGCCGATTGCGGAATTGCATTTCTATCAGGTTATTTATATCTCCTGATAAAGGTGCGGCAAACATGAAGGTTATCTTATTGCCACTCAAGCTGCAGCCCTTGTATTCTGGAATATAATGAATATATTTGGGCTGCAACATGCTAAATTCGGCTACCGGACAGGTTTTGCCATACACTCTTTCATAATTCTCGCGGATTTGTTTTAATGTTTCCATGATTTTTTATTTTTAATTTAACAATAATAGTTCGTTTAGTTTCTTTATAAACTGAAATTATAAAAAAGTCAAATATTTTGTCTAAATTTAACTTCAAAAGCAGTTTCAGTAAAATAATATTTGACAATTTCAATATATATAATTTATACTACATATAGTTTATTACATATATTGGAGTCGTAATATGTTTTTCCTTATTTTATTCTTGTGTTTTGTTTTTTCTTTTTCAGCTTATGCGAATCCGGCGTGCAGCGTTTGCACTATTGCTATCGGGGCGTCGCTCGGGGTTGCTCGTAAGCTTGGCGTTCCTGACGCAATCGTTGGGCTTTGGGCCGGTGCGTTGCTCACTTTGCTCGGATACTGGTCTATTCTATTTTGTGAAAAGCGGCATTGGAATTTTTTTGCTCGCGACTTTTGGCTTATTGCTACTTCTGTCGGAATGATTGGGTTTATCTATCTGTCTGAAACGCCCTATTCTCCGGTGATTATTTGGAATGTGTTTTATCTTGATCCTATTTTATTCAGCGCCATTCTCGGTATGTTGATTTATATTTATTCGCAAAAATTTTATCAATGGATGAAGTTGCGCAACGGCGGTCATGCCCACTTTCCTTTTGAAAAAGTTGTATTACCGCTTGGCTTGCTCCTTGTTATAAGCGCTTGGTTTTATCATTATCCGATTTAATTTTGTTTTTCTTAACAAAATAAAAACCTTGTTTGGTTATACTTTCCTATTATTAATTTCAGAAGAAAAGGATTTTTTGTTATGGCTAAGATTTCTTGGAAGGCCGGAACGATGGTTTATCCGGTGCCGCCGGCGCTTATTTCTTGCGGAACGGTTGAAAAACCAAATGTGATGACGGCAGCTTGGACCGGAATCATCAATTCTGAACCGCCGATGACTTATGTTTCTATTCGCCCTTCTCGGCTTTCTCACGAAATTATCTCCAAAACAAAAAATTTTGTGATTAATCTGCCGACACTGAATATGGTTTCCGCCGTAGATTTTTGCGGCGTAAAATCCGGTTGTGATACGGATAAGTTTAAAGAAACCGGCTTAACCCCGATTGCATCATCGCACATCGAGGCGCCGCAAATCGAAGAATGTCCGATTTCGGTTGAATGTCGTGTTCTTGAGATTAAGCCCTATGGTTCACATGATATGTTTTTGGCTGAAATTGTGGCTGTTGATGTTGATGATAAATATATTGATGCATCCGGCAAGTTTTGGCTGGAGAAAACCGGCCTTATCGCTTTTGCTCACGGGCATTATTACACACTCGGGCGCAATCTCGGAAGTTTTGGATTCTCGGTCAACAAGGCGCGTCTTGCTGCTATGAAAAAAATGGACAAGGTTGATGTTATGGTTAAAGCACGCAAGGCTGTTTTGCTTGAAGATCGCGCCGAATCCGAAGCGCGTCCGGTCAGCAAGCCATCAAAATTTGCTCGGAAAATTAAGTCTGCCGAAGCTCATTCTTCTCAGAAAAAATTTGACGGCAAGAAAAAGTTTAGCAAAGCTCGCGGAAATGAGGCGCCGCTACCGTCATCTTTTGCAAAAAAGCGTTCTTTTAAGAAAAAAGCTTAGGTTTTCACCTAAGCTTTTTTGTTTTTATCTATTTTCGGATGTCAAACTTTTCAAACTGGCCTTTTAAGCGAGAGATAAGTTCTTTATCTTCAAAAAAAAGCTCACAGGCGCTGTCGCTGGTGGTCTTATCGCTTTCTATCGGGCGATATTTTTGCAAATAATATTCCTTAACCCCCATTTGTGCCAAAGAATCACCTATCTTTCTGATATCTTCAAGGCTTAAATAGCGCGGGTCGCAGGTGGTGCGGCATTCAAAATTTTTGCCCGAATTAATCAGCATTTGCAGGCTTTCTTTAACTTGTTCCAAATTATCCGGTCCGGTGATTGCCTGATATTTTTCTTTTTCTAACGGCGCTTTTATATCAAAGCCAACCCAGTTGACCTCAGGCAAAACTTTTTCAAAAACTTTTGGGCGGTAGCCGCCGGTGTGCAGGCCTATTTTATAGCCGCCGATTGCCTTAACCTCTCTTATTGCCTCTGTCACATTTTCTTGTACCAAAGGTTCTCCGCCGCTAAATACGACGGCGTCTAATTTGCCTTTTCTTTCTTCTAAAAATTTTACAAATCTTGTCCACTCGAATCCGCTCTCTTTGCCTATTTTTTGCAGTTCTCCGTTATGACAAAAGGGGCAGCGCCACGGGCAGCCCTGCATGAACACAACGGCGCTCATCTGCCCTGGGTAATCAACCATGCTAAAAGTTTCTACACCGGCTATGTTTATCATCTCTTTCTCCCAGCTAATGAAAAACCGGATTACAGTTTTTGTAATCCGGCCTATTTTTTTTTACTAAAGGATTATTCTGCTGCGATGTCGTAGCTTTCAAGGTTAATCACGGCTTTGCTTTCGCAGAAACATTTACGAGAATAAAACTCTGATTTTTTGCCGACGTTGAACTCAGATACCGGACGAAAATATCCCATTACTCTGGTCCATACTTCGCAAGGCTGTCTTTCTTCGTCGCTTAATTTTATATCATCAAAATTGATAGTTGTCATTTCTGTTCTCCAAAAATAAATTAATTAACCTTGTTTTTTAGGCAACATCTTTTCTGGATGCGGCCAGTCTTTTTTCTGCCTTCTTTTCTTCATCGCAAATCGGGCAGAATTTGTGTTCTCCGGAGATATATCCATGCTTTGGGCAAATGGAGAAAGTCGGAGTTATCGTGATATAGGGTAAACGATAGTTTGTTAAAACTCTTCTTACCAAGTCGCGGCAAACTTTCGCTGATGAAATTCTCTGGCCCATATACAGGTGAAGTACTGTTCCGCCTGTATATTTTGTTTGTAAGGTTGACTGGAGGTCAAGGGCTTCAAACGGGTCATCGGTATATCCGACCGGAAGTTGCGAAGAGTTGGTATAGTACGGATTCTCTTTGGTTCCGGCTTGAATAATGTCTTTGAATCTTTTCTTGTCTTCACGGGCAAAACGGGTGGTCGCACTCTCAGCCGGCGTGGCTTCAAGATTGTACATATTTCCTGTTTCTTCCTGAATCTTGACCAATTTGGCGCGGATGTAGTCTAAGAACTTAACTGCAAAGTCTTGTCCCCAAGCATCGGCAATATTGTGCTCATCATTGGTGAAGTTGCGAATCATCTCGTTGATGCCGTTGACGCCAATGGTTGAGAAGTGGTTTCTCAAAGTGCCTAAATATCTCTTGGTGAAGGGGAACAAGCCGCCATCAATCAAACGCTGAATGACTTTTCTCTTAATTTCAAGAGATGTGCGTGCAATGTCCATCAATTCATCAACACGGGCATATAATCCGGCTTCGTTGCCTTTGTAAACATAACCCAGACGTGCGCAGTTAATCGTAACGACGCCGATAGAGCCTGTTTGTTCGGCAGAGCCAAACAAGCCGTTTCCTCTGGCCAAGAGCTCTCTTAAGTCAAGCTGTAAGCGGCAGCACATTGAGCGAATCTGTCCCGGTTTCAAAACTGAATTGATGAAGTTTTGGAAATAAGGCAAGCCGTATTTGGCGGTCATTTCAAACAACAATTCTGTATTGTCATCTTCCCAAGGGAAGTCCGGTGTCATGTTATAAGTCGGAATCGGGAAGGTGAATGGGCGGCCTTTAATATCGCCTTTCATCATTACCGTGATGTAGGCTTTATTAATCATGTGCATTTCGTCCTTCAAGTCACCATAAGTGAAAGGCTGTTCCTCACCGGCAATCAAAGGATGTTTGTCGCGCAAATCTTCAGGGCATACCCAGTCAAAAGTGAAGTTAGTAAATGGTGTTTGTGAGCCCCAACGTGACGGAATGTTTAAGTTATAAATCAATTCCTGAATGCATTGTTCAACCTCATCATAAGACATGTGGTCTTTGCGAATATAAGGGGCAAGATAGGTATCTACCGAAGAAAAAGCCTGAGCGCCGGCCCATTCGTTTTGCAGGGTTCCCATGAAGTTGACCATTTGGCCGACGGCTGAAGACAAGTGCTTGGCCGGACCGGCTTCGGTTTTTCCGGGGACGCCGTTGAAACCTTCGTGCAACAAGTTTTTCAAAGACCATCCGGCGCAATAAGCGGCTAACATATCTAAATCGTGAATATGAATATCGCCATTGCGGTGCGCTTCACCGACATTTGACGGATAAACATGGCTGAGCCAATAGTTTGCGGTGACTTTGCCCGAAACATTCAAAATCAAGCCGCCGTTTGAATAACCTTGGTTGGCATTGGCATTAACGCGCCAGTCCAATCTTTCAAGATATTCGTTGATTGAGCTTTCGACATCGACCATGACTTTCTTGTCATTTCTGGTGCGTTGACGCTGGTCACGATATAAAATATAAGCTTTTGCTGTTGCAAAATAGTTGGCGGAAATTAAAACTTGTTCTACTATATCTTGTATATTTTCTATTGACGGAAGAGACTCTGCAAATTTGTGCTCAAGAACTTTTAAAACCTGAGCCGTTAATAACCATGATTCTTGCTCAGTAAATTCTCCGGTTGAGGTACCGGCTTTTAATATTGCATTATAAATCTTATTGCTGTCAAACGGTGCCAGTGTGCCATCGCGTTTGGTGACGCTTTCTATTTTTATCTCCTTATTTGCGACCGGAGGGACAGAGTAGTTAGTTTCAGACATTTCGAACAAGCTTTCCTTTATTTAATCTTTAGTTTCAATCCATTAGTTTGATGTCATTGATTCTGACAACACTTATACAATATATTGCGTTAAATAAAAGTAAACAATCTATATATTGTATTGCACAGAAAAATTTTTTCTTCTTTACCCGTGGGCTTTTGATATCTTTATAAGACCTTATTTATCCTCTATAAACAAGCCCTAAAAAATTTAAAATACGCTTGACTCTTTTATCTTATTATAATTCATACAAATTTAAATTTTGCAGTAGTGGATAACCATAGCACAAAATATTTTATCTTTATTTTTCAACACATTATCTAATAGTTAATATCCCCAGACTTATCCCCATGGCGGTTTGGGATTATATTTTTTTTAGAATCGAATCGCAGGGGGTGTTTTCATAGAAAAAAAGCAGTCGATTCTGCGACTGCTTTTCTTTTGCTTTTAGGTGATTCTTTATTCTGTTTACAGATCCGAATCCGAACAATTTTCTCCGGTGCAGCGTTTGAAGACTTCAGCGCTACGGCCTTTGGTCAAGCCTCTGACTTCCATTGACGGTGAATAATATTCATCAAGCTTGACGCTGAATGTTATATAACCGACGTTTCCACCCTCATCCGTTACATAAATTTTGATTCTTTGTTCGCCAACATTTGATGGCATGCCGACTCCGCTTAAGGTATAGCTTTCTTCGTCATAGCTCATCCATTCCGGCAGCGGTGAACCGTCATCCAAAGCGGCTGAGGTTGTTACCCTACCCTTTAAGTTTAGGCGATCAAAGACCGAAGGCGGTAAAGTAACACTGAATCTTTCACCGGTCTGGACCTCAATATCCGGCAAAATATTCGGTGAAGTCAAATTAATGGCAGGACGTTTGCTCGGCATTATCGGTTTGGCCGGCATTTCTTCGGTTTGGAATTTGCCTTGCTGCCAAAGTTTTAAGGTGTCTTTTAAGGTTAAGGCAATGGTTGAAGCTTTGGCCTTATACATATCATAAGGTAAAGCATCTAAGCCGATTGATGCATATAAATTTCCCAGAGCATCCTGTACATCAGCATAAGCCAAAAATGCCTTTACTTCATCGTCTATGGCGCGGGCAGCCTCAAGTTTGCTCTTATCGGCATAAGAACCCAAACTTATGGTGACGTCTTCGGCAATATCCTCAGAGGTATTGGCAATTTCTTTTCTGATTTCATAAGCTTCTATTGCAGACATATATTGCGCCCAAGCAACATATAGCTGGCTTAAGACAATCTCCGTAGCTCTTTCGCGGCGAAGCGTTTTTAAGTCATTGGCAGAGGCTTTTTTGGCATCTTCAAAAACTTCGATGGTGATCTCTTGAGCGGCCTTACCCCATTTTTCGTTATAGTAAGCCGGATTGGATTTATAAGACGCAACATCCGGATCCTGAAGCTCTTTTATTTGGATCTTCAAATCATCAATATCGGTTCCGATGTCAAAGGCTCTCAACTCAGGACGAGATGTTAGGGCCAGCCATTCTAAGTCAGCCAGATTCTGTTTGATTTCCGGCAAAGCGAAGTTGCCGTATTCAGCGCCCACGAGTTTGATTTCCGTATTTGGATGAAAGCCCATAAACGAAGCTAATTTAATCTCCGAATCCTCTAAGCTGTGCTTTAAGTCTGCAGTCTTTTTAATAGCTTCCATATAGTCTCTTTTATTTACCAGCGCCTCGCTGCTCAAGCTTTGGCCTTGGGCGGCAAGCTCTTTGCTCTTGATGTTCATTTCATCGACTTCAAGCGTTAAGACTTCTATCATTTCATCCATGACAGGAATCATTCTTTGTGCGGCTAAGGCTCTCCAATACAGATTTCTGGCTTCTTGCATAATGTTATGCATGACTTTGCGGTTTTCTTGAAAATTAAGCTCGGCTTTGTACTGGACATTATCTTTAAACAAATAGAGCGAACTTAAATCAAGCGCGTTCCATGCAACCTTCAAATCAGAGTTTAGATTGGCTAAATTTTGCGTATTGCGGTAACCGGCTTTGCTTAAAATATCCGGAATTTTGTTATAAGGAATATATCCGGCATCAAGCAAGCTTTGTTGATATGCGGCCAATCTTCTGGTGTAATTGTATTTCAGCGACAAAGCCATGGCCAAATACATATCTATCGGTTTTTCGATTTTGGTCGGGGTGCCCTCATACATATTATGCAAGTCTACATCTACGCGAATGGCTGCATCCCAATCTCTGTAATAAGCCGTTGTTCCGGGGCGATTGCTGTTCTTTTTGATATAACGAACCTGTGTGGTTTCTATTTCCGTTTCAGTCGGGGCGGTGCTTTCCAGCGGTTTTACCTCTTGTTGCTTGGCGCAACCGGTGAGCTCCAGACCAATCAGCATTGCCATTACCGATAAAAGTTTTTTATTCATCTTCTAAACCCTTTTTATACTTTTATATGTTATATTTATATCAATTATTTCTACATGAACAGTATTTATTTGCTTTTATTCAACTTTCATGTGAAACTTATTGTGTTTTCTTTCGTAAACCGCTGGATGTGTGCCCGTTATGTTTGATATTTTTCATACCATTTTTAAATTTAAGGAAAAAGAAAGCCCTGATCAGCTCGGGTATTATCCTGAAAGAGTGCATATTAACGCCATGCCCGAAAGGCGCTATCTGTGGACCTCGCGAATCCTGGTTATTCTTGCTTGTATCAGTATTTGCATTAATATGATGTTGGCGTCTTCCATTTATGTTATGCTTCCGCAAATCAGAGTGGCGCCGCAACTTTTTCAAATTAATAAATATTTCAGCCAATTAGAACAAGTGCAGCCGATGGTCGTTAATATGCCGGTCGGTGATTTGATTGCCGAACAGCATATTAACGAATATATTCGGCAAAGATATACCATTACCGATGATTATGACGAATTACTGCAACGCTGGAGCCCCGGCGCCGCTATTTATTGGTTTTCATCTAATCAGGTTTATGCTGATTTTGCTAAAAACGATGCAGAATATTATATGATGCAATTTCGCGAAAAAGGTTTGCGCCGCAGGGTTGAAATCGAATGGACAAGGCCGCTTTCCCGCGGGCTTTGGCAAGTTCAATTCAAAACCATTGATACATTACCGGGGCAGCGCCTGCCGTCGGTCAATATCTGGCGGGCAACTCTGCGCATCGGCTTTACTAAAATTAATTTTAACAAGCAAGAAGATGCCATTGCGAATCCGTTCGGATTCTTAGTATTAACCTATTCCTTGGCTTATCATGCTTCGGTTAAAGACCCCGAAAATTATATCAATGTTATCAGAAGAACGACCGAAAGCCAATTTCGTTAGGCTTTGGTTGTGCCGTCATCATAAAGATAGCGTTTTTGCAGCAAGGTGTTGTTGGCAAATAACGTAAAGAAAAAAAGCGTGATAAAATTATAAAGCAGTTCGATTATTATTCCCGCAATCGGTAAAACTTCGGCATCCGTGTGGCGGAAATTGCCATAAAAATTGCTATAGATAAAGACATATACCAGCATTATGGTAAACAGGGTGAAGATTATTCTCATCATGTTTCCGGAAGTGTGCTGCCATATATCTTTTAATGACGGAAGTTTTTTTCCTTCCAGCGCAAAACCTAATATCATCAGGCAGCGCATCATGGCTACCGGAACTAAGAATCCGACGGAAACAAAAGTAAAGTAAATGCTCTCAATCCGCCAATCCGGATTGGGGACTCTTTCGGATAATGCCATAAATGAAATCAGCGGGCATAAAATCGCAACAAACATCATTAATAATATGGCGGCAGTTTTACCTATTTGTTTGGCGACGTCTTTCTTTTCTTTGAGCGTGTTGCTGCCGTAATTGGTCCATAAATATATAAACGCGGCCAATATCAAAAGTTTTATTGCAAAATTAACAAGAAATAAAGCATTGCTGCCTTCGCAATAAAAATTAACCGGTCCGTAGATGGCGTAATTGCAGACAAAGGCTTTGCCCATTGCAATGGCGACTAAGCTCAATAATGCACTGAAAATTATTCCAAGAGCAAGAAAGCGCCGCCCGTTTGAAAATAAAATTTTCCATGGGCCGATGGTGCCTTCCAAATATGGAAATTTTGGTCTGTTATCCGTATTTTCAAACAAAGTGAACGCGGCTTTATCCATGCTATAGCTCCTTGATTGAGGTGATGCCGGGGATGTTGCGAATCCGGCTTAGAAAATCATTGTCATTAAAAGCGAATCCGCCGGGGAGCTCAATGCGCAAATCCCACTCGTCGCTTTCGGGTATTATATATATCTTGTTTTTACCATTGCGATCATGACTCAAAACATTTCGGAGCTCTTTGACCGCAACGGCATTATTAATTTTTATCTCTAAACCATTGGAGACTTCCGACACGGCTTTATCCAGCGTTTCAATCGTATTAACCATCAGGCGCGGCGATTTTTCCTCATCTTCCTTGGTAATTGTCAAGCTGACAAATAACGGAAGGCCACTGTTAATCACGTCTTCATATTTGGCCATGTTTTCCGAGAACAAAAAAATGTCAAAGCTGTCATTGCTATCCGATAAGGTCAAAATCGCATATTTGTTGCCGGTTTTGCTTAAGCGCTTTTGAAATCCCGTGACGCAACCGGCAAGCTTGGCGCGAATCGTATCTCCGACTTTGATATTATGAAAGACCTCGGCACTGCTCTTAATTCCGAGCTTTTCCATGCCTTTTTTATAACTATCCAGCGGATGTGCGGACAAATAAAATCCGATAGCCTCGGCCTCAAGCTGTAGTTTTTCCAACTCCGGCCAGTCGGGTTTGTCGGCCAGTTTGACTTTTGACTGCAATTCCTCATTACCAAAAAGTGATGATTGCTCGCTGTTTTTTAATTCTGTCGAGGCATTAATATGGCGCATAATCGTTTCAACATTAGCAAAAAGTTTGCCTCGGTTTTTATCCAAGCAATCAAAGGCGCCGGCTTTTATCAGCTGTTCCATTTGACGGCGGTTAATTTGCTTGGCGTCGGTGCGGTGGATGAAATCCGAGATGTCTTTATAAGGCCCATGCTTTTCACGTTCAGCCACAATCGAGCGCATATTGGCCTCGCCAACGCCTTTTACGGCGCCCAGTGCATAACGAATGTTGCCGTTTTCAACCACAAAGTCCGAGCCTGATTTATTGACATCCGGCTGCAAAACCTTTTGCCCCAGTCTTTTTATCTCTTCCTTATAGAATTTCAGCTTATCCGTATTAGTAATATCCAGAGACATTACCGCGCACATAAATTCTATCGGGAAATGGGCCTTCAAATAAGCCGTGCGATAAGAAATCAGAGAATAAGCCGCGGCGTGCGATTTGTTAAAACCATAAGATGCAAATTTTTCCATCTGGTCAAATATCGCGGTGGCCGTGGCTTCATCAATGCCGTTTTTAACCGCGCCTTCCGTAAACATTTTGCGTTGTTTCGGAATTTCATCACGCATTTTTTTACCCATGACTTTGCGGAGTTTATCCGCACCGCCCATGGTATAGCCGCCCAAGACCTGCGCAATTTTCATAACTTGTTCTTGGTAGACCATAATACCGTAGGTTTCATCAAGTATCGGCGCCAAAGCCGGATGAAGATAAGTTATGGCCTCTTCGCCGTGCTTGCGCTTAATGTAGGTCGGAATATTATCCATCGGGCCGGGGCGGTACAGCGACACAATCGCCACCAAATCTTCGAATCGGTCAGGACGAATCTGGCGGTGAACGTCTTTCATGCCTTCCGATTCAAACTGGAAGACGGCGACGGTTTCGCCCCTTTGCAACATTTCATAAGTTTCTTTATCATCAAGGGGAATTTTCTCAATATCCAAATCTATCCCTTGGCTTTTTTTAACCCAGTCAACGGCACGCTTAATCACGGTCAAGGTTTTTAAGCCCAAGAAGTCGAACTTTATCAAGCCGGTTTCTTCAACATATTTCATGTCATATTGGGTGACCGGCATATCGGCCTTGGGATCTTTATACAACGGCACAAGCTCATCAAGCGGGCGGTCACCGATCACAACGCCGGCGGCGTGCATGCCTGATTGGCGATACAGGCCTTCAAGCTTCATACCGATATCAAATAATTTATTTATTTGCGGATCGTTTTGGCGCATTTCCTCCAGCTCGGGGACTTGGTCCAACGACTCTTGTAAGGTCGGGTTTTTGCCCTGTACCCCGGGGGGAATCATCTTGGAAATTTTATCAGCCTGAGCATAAGGCATTTGCATGACACGAGCAACGTCGCGAATCACGTTTTTGGCTTGCAATTTACCGTAGGTAATAATTTGCGCCACATGGTCAAAGCCATATTTGTTTTGCACATATTCAATCGTTTTATAACGATTTTCCTGACAGAAGTCGACATCGAAGTCCGGCATGTTGACACGTTCCGGATTCAAAAAGCGCTCAAACAGCAAGTCTAACTTCATCGGGTCAAGCTCGGTTACTTTCAACGACCAAGCTACAATTGAGCCCGCACCCGAACCACGTCCGGGGCCGACCGGAACGCCGTGTGTTTTTGACCACTGGATAAAGTCCGACACGATTAAGAAATAGCCGGGGAAGCCCATCTTTTTAATAACGCTCAACTCATATTCCAAGCGGCCGTAATAACGCTCGTCAATTTCTCTTTTTTGTTCGGCGGTCATCCCCTCAAAATAAACATAATCTTTCATATGTTCGGCCAGGCCTTTGCGGGCGGCAAAGTCGATATATTCATCTTGGGTCATGCCGTCGGGGCAGACAAATATCGGCAACAGAGGATCAACTTTGGAAGACAGAAAGTTACAGCGAATCGCAATTTTTACCGTGTTTTCGATAGCTTCGGGCAAGTCGCTGAACAGTTCTATCATTTCTTCGGGGGTTTTAAGGCGATTGTTCGGAGAATATTTTTTGCGGTTTTCATTGGCGACATATTCTCCGGCGGCAATACAAATTAACGCGTCATGCGCCTCATACATTTCCGCATCAAAGAAAAAAGCCTCATTGGTTGCCACCAGCGGAATATTATACTTATAAGCCAGGTCAATAAAAGCGTCTTCGGTTTTTTGTTCACTCTCAAGGCCGATACGCATGATTTCCATATAAAGACGGTCGCCGAATAATTGTTGCAATTTGACGGTCAGCTCTTCCGCTTCTTGTTTTCGGCCTTCAAGCAGCAAACGGCCGATTTGCCCCTCAACGCCGCCGGTTAAGCAAATCAGCCCTTCATTTAATTCTTCTAAATCCGAAAGTTTTATCTGTGCCTTTTCCAGATTGCTCGGGTTATCCAAATAAGCGCGCTTCATCAGCTTCATGATATTGGCGTAGCCTTTGGCGTTCATGCAGAGCAGAACAATCTTATCGGGCTCAATAATTTTGCCTTTGCTTTTTAAGACATCATCGGCGTCAGGATTGCGCAGATAAAACTGGCAGCCGAGAATCGGCTTAATCCCTTCTTCCTTTGCGTATTTTGAAATGGCTTTGCCGCCAAACATATTTGCCGTGTCGGTCAAAGCAACCGCGCCTATCCCCATGTCATGAAGCTTGTGAATCAGCTTTGGAACCTGAATCGCCCCCTCAGACAAGGAATAAGCGGTGTGAACGCGCAGATGTACAAATTTTGGTGCCGGCATTTCGCTTTCTTTTATTTCTTCTTAACTTTTTGTTTATGATAAACACTTCCGTCCTCAGACTCAATAGAAAAGTTGCGGTTGTTATTCGTATATCTTTCACGTCAATATTAAATGTTGTGAGATTCTTAAAAATGTGGTAGGATAGAGGAAAGTCAGTATTAAAAGACGGAGAAAGCAAATGCGCGGTGTTATATTAGAAGAAGATCCTGAAACTGGAGAATTGAGAGCTGTAGCGGATTCCAATACTGCCGCTGTCGAAGATAATGAAGAAAAATTTGATAAATACGGCCGTTTGAAAAATACTAATTATGTTGAAGGTGAAAGTGAAAAGCAACAATCTGAATCAAAAACCAAAGAATATATTTTACATTCAGAAAATGAGCATAGTCCCTCTAAAAAAGTAAATTTGGAACTTGGCGAGGAGCAATATGTAGATGATAATTTACAAAAAATTAAAGAATTACGCGAAAGATTAAAGGATGAACATAGAGATTATCTTGAAGATAAACAGAATTTTATTGCTAATGGATTAGAAGAAATCGGACTTTCTAAAGAAGATATGGGAAAAACTGGAAATTCCCAAACCGGAAGGATTTCAGAAAAGCAAAAAACAATCGCAAAAAGTCAGATGGAAGATGCAAAAGATGCGATGCTAAAAAGAAAAATGAGGGAATCTCTCATGAATGTTAGAGAATTGGAACGAGGATAATAAAAACGAGATGCTAAATTTTTCTGATATCATTAATTTCAAATATGACACTACCGAAGTTGATAAAGATATGAGGCATCTTTTGAAAACGGGAGAATTTAAGCCGGCTTACACAGATATTGTAAGAAACTTTTTAATTCCGGAAATAGCAAATTGCAAACATACGCTTGAAGACAAAAATCATCTTTTAGAAGTGCATTTGCAAGGCTCTATGAGTGAAGATGCTCTAACCCGAACACCTGAAGAAATTACCCCAATTTTAGATTGGCTCGATTATTCCTCAGATAAACGACAATTTTGGTTTGACTATTATGTTCATCCCAAACATGGACGACAAAAAGCTCCGCCGATTTCTGCTCTACAAAATGGCAATAAGAAAGTCATAATCACGCCATTTGGACTGAGTGTAGATGCTTTTTATAGTGTTTATACTGAAATCCACGAGCTTATGCATGGTGTTCAAGGAAAATATTATCCAACTTCCAAAGAAAAAGAAGAGTATAACCAAGAACATTATGAGCTTTTGTATCAAGGCAAATCAAGAGACGAAGCAAATGATATTCAAAAAGCCAAACATAAGGATTTAAAAAAAGAATTATATTGCGATAGATGTTTTAAGGAAATGCAGGCTAATTCGGCGGCAACCTGTTATATGATGCTACAAGCTGTCAGAACCGGAGATAAAAATATAATATCTGCGGTAGAAAAACGCTTACTAAATGAATCGGCCTCAATGTCAGGGGCTTTGATGAATGAAAATTTAGGACTAGCATATTTTGAATATCCTGCAACAAAAAAGATAATTGAAGAAATAAAGCAAGGAGAATGTTCTCATTTGCTTAATGGCAAAGGCTTGTTAGATTGGAAAGCTCTTTATCAATATACCAAAGAAAAAGTGGATGAAATGGGATATAGCAAAGATGATATGTATTCTTCCCTAGAAACAGCCAAAATATTGAAGAAAATAAAATCCGAACATCCAAAAAACAAAGAAGAATTTTTATCAGCTGTTTTGTCTGAGGCAACACATTTATCTTATCCTCATAATAAAATATGCACACAATTTGTTGAAGCTCAACGAGATTTTACTTTTGATAATTCAAAAAATTTGCATCATTTTTATCATCGCTTAGGAGTTGAAAGTGAGCGAAAAAGAATGCTTGAAACGGCATCCGAGCAAATGGTACCGAATATTGAAGAATATAGAAAAATTTACCAACAAAGTGAAAACAGAAAAAATCTTAACAAACTAAATATGTTAGCAAATAAGAAAGGAAGAGTATTATGATACTGTATCATTATATTACCAAAGGGAATACAGCCCTAACCGAAGGAATTTTATCTTTAGCCGCAAATCCAAAGGCTGATTTAAGTTATTATTACAAACGGACCGGTGGAGAAACAACGCACGAAGGTGTTGTAAAATGGATGGAAAGTTGTTTCAAAGGGAGAAGCCGTGCAATCAGAGGTTTTTCTGAACCTATTCAATGGACTGAAAAAAGCGAAAAAATGTTTAAAGATTTTATTGAGGGTGCGGATTTGTTTGCCATTGATGTTTCTGCTTTAGATTCAGACGGCTTAGTTGAAGCCGTTTACGTATCTCCGGCTCTCAGACCTAATCTTGATAAAGAACTGCTTAAAGATGTGGATGAGCAGTTGATAAAATTAGATTCCGTCAATGATATTGATACATCCCCTGTGGATTGGACTGTTTGCGATGAAAAACTCGGATTACGTTTTTCCGTTGTTCCTTATTATTTAGTCGTTGTTAAAGGTGGTATAATTCCGCCTAAGTATTTAACCTTGGTAAAGAAGTAATTTTTAGAATATTGAGGAAGCTACATGGCACATAAACCTTATTTGACGTTAGATAAAAATGCCCATGAAAATCTTACACGGAAACCTAACATTACCTTAGATATTCCGAAAGAGGGTTATAATTGGCAAGCAACTAATTACATCGCTTCCAAAATAGCTCAATCTCAAGAGGATTGTTCCTTTTTAGACACAGGAAAATATGCGCTCTTATGTTCAGAAGATGGCGATAAAGCTGATGATTATTTAATAGATGAGTGTTGCAACGGTCGTAAAATGATGACCGGTGAAATTGCTATCGTTCCTAAAGAAAATCAATATTCTATCCTTACAAATATTTTAGGTATAACAAGCCAAACATTAGCAAGAAAAGATATTGATGTTGACCAACAAAGATTGGTTACACCCCTGACAATAATAAGTGAGGGGAAAGAAGCGCATGGCGTGGCTTTATGTATTGACTCTCAAAAAGAAAAAAATCATGTTGATATTATGATTTTAGAACAACACGCTCAAAGGGATAAAAAAGACCCGAATTATTCGGAAAAGCTCGATTATTCGGAAGAAATAAGTATGACATTGTCTTATTTAAAAGATTTCTTTAAGCCCTTTGGCGTCGAGGTTGACACTTTTCAAAATGATAAACCGATTTGCCGAAGACAAGGTGTTTGCGGTATTGTTTCTACCGAAGTTTGCAAAAGATTGTTAGAAGCCGAAAATCCGATGAAAAAAGCCAAGCTCGGAACAATCAAAATAAAAGACGAACAAGTTGATGAATATCATCATCAAAATTTCTTAAACTATCAGAAGGATAATCCCCCTTCTAAAATTTTGACTCAAAATAAAGATTTTGAACGATAGCTAAGCAAATTTTGGTGCCGGCATTTCGCTTTCTTTTATTTCTTCTTAACTTTTTGTTTATGATAAACACTTCCGTCCTCAGACTCAATAGAAAAGTTGCGGTTGTTATTCGTATATCTTGCTATATTTTTATTATTTTTGTGGTAAATGTGGGGTTTTGTGTTGTTTAATTATTAACTGTTGTTATCGGATGTTTAAGAAAAAAGCATTATTCTGCAAAACTCTGATCACTTCAGGTTTAAATGTAGGTCTGTTTTTGCGTTGTTCTAAAGTATATCCGGTGTTACTCAAAAATTGATAATCCGTGGCTTGCACATCAATTTTATAATCAGAAATTTTATTATACTCGTTAATAATATTTATCATTAGCTTTCTATCCAGTCGATAGATATGGAAAAAATCCGTGATTCTTGGATTAATACCTGCTTCTCCAAAGTCAATAAAACCTGAAAGTTTGCCTTCATTATTAATGATTATATTTTCATCATGCAAGTCATTATGGCATAATGCCAATCCGTCCGTAGGAATCGTCGTTTTGAAATTATCCAGATTGATTCTTCCCGAGCTACATGCAAGAAGCTGCTCTTTTGCTATGTTGTAATTAAAATCCGTTAAATTGGTTTTATTTTCATTACGACATTTCTTTGGATATTGTTCTAGCGCCTTATTTATTTTAGGGAGAGAAATATTATGAATTGCACATAATAATTCAGCAATATCTTTGGCTAAATCTTTTCGTTGCTCTGTACTCATATCTTTATAAACCTTATGCAAAGATTCACCCATAATTTCTTTATGAAAAGAGCATTTTCCGTTAAAATGAATATAGGTAACTTTATTTTTTAATTTTTCGAGTAATGCTTGATGTAGTACACTAGAAATGGCTGCTTCACGTTGTTGTTCAAGTAAAAATTCTTTTTTTGTAGGAACTCTTACTATCCAACCATTTATCTTGTATCCGCGAGAACGAGAGCCGCCGGGTAATAATTCGGCGTTATCCGTGGCAAAAGGTAAATCATAACAATCTAGCTCAGACAATTTTTATTCCTCTAAAAATGGTTTTAATAATTTCATAAAATACGGAGAAGACGGATTTTGGGTTCGCGCTAATCCCCAACCAGTATATAATAATGCCATACAATCGATTTGTTTTTGTTCTATGGGGGATGAGGTTAATTTGTTATATTCTTTAAGTGTATCAATCGCCAATTTGCGGTGGATTTTATATAACGGAAAAAAATCTTGATATTTCGGCATAATCATAACATTGCCAAAATCAATAATTCCGACAAGGACATCCTCTTTTTCTGGGTTTAATAAAATATTGCTTCCGCTTAAGTCATTGTGACACAAGGCTGTTGCCGTATTGGGCGTTTTGACCATATAATCATTTATATTAATTTTATAACGTGATAAGATTTTTTGCACTTGTTCAAAGTCAAAATTATTTTCTGTTGTAACATCCCAATTATCAATGGCTTCCGTTGGCTCCGAAATATTTAGTTTCTTATAATCAATTTGATGTAATTTATGGAAAAATAAAGCTAAATCACACGCTAAGTTCTCTTGTTGTATAGGTGTTAAATTTTGATAAAGCACGGCATATTCGCTTTCGGGGCGACCATCGCAAATTTTGCCGATAAATCGCTCAGATATGGAGAATGAATATTCGTTTTCGATTAAATCTATTTTATGAATTTTATCTGCGAATGTTGGTGTTAAATGCGGGTAAATCATATCAATAATGCTTTTCTCCCGTTTCATTGTCTGCCAAATAATCTCGGCTTTCGGAAAACGCACGATATAGTCATCTGCATAATATGCAACCGAACGAGAACCACTTTTCAAAGGAACGATGTTTTTAATCTTTTGAAAACCGTTTTTATTTAAGATTTGCTTGATAGAATCCAAATCTTCAGCATTTTCTTGTGTTAAATATTGCATTTTACCCTCTCCATAAAAAGATGGTAAACGACAACACTTTAATATTGATTTAATATTGCTTTACTTAACAAAAACTCCATCGGGGTTGATGGAGTTTTTATTTTTTATTCCGTGTCGGATTAATCCATTTCGGCGAGGCGTTGGGCTTGGTCTTCCATTATCAATGCATCGATAATTTCGCCCAGAGCGTCGCCGGAGACAACTTCATCTAACTTATACAAAGTCAAATTAATGCGGTGGTCGGTGACGCGGCCTTGCGGGTAGTTATAAGTGCGAATGCGCTCGCTTCTATCCCCTGAGCCGACTTGTAATTTTCGGCGTTCCGAATATTCGGCGTCAATCGCTGATTTTTGGGCATCATACAGTTTTGCGCGCAAGTGGTTCATTGCTTTTTCTTTGTTTTTATACTGTGAGCGGTCGTCTTGGCATTGGACAACGATTCCGGTCGGGATATGGGTAATTCTGACTGCGGATTCCGTACGGTTGACGTGTTGTCCGCCGGCACCCGAAGCGCGGTAAACATCAATTTTCAAATCCGCCGGATTGATATACATATCAACTTCTTCAATCTCAGGCAGAACTGCTACCGTTGCCGCCGAGGTATGGACGCGGCCTTGTGATTCCGTTATCGGCACACGCTGGACTCGGTGGGCGCCCGACTCAAATTTTAGTTTTGAAAAAACATCTTTGCCGGTAATCTTGGCCGAAGCCTCTTTATATCCGCCCAAGCCGTTTTCATCGGCGTCAATAACCTCAAACTTCCAGCCTTGTTTTTGCGAATATCTTTGATACATTTCAAACAATACCGCCGCAAACAAAGCCGCTTCATCGCCACCCGTTCCGGCGCGGACTTCGAGAATCGCGTTTTTCTCATCTTCTTCATTTTTCGGAAGGAGCAAAATTTTTATCTCTCTTTCCATGGCCGGAAGTTTTTCTTTTAACTCATAATATTCGGCTTCGGCCATGTCGCGCATTTCTTTATCAAGCGACGAATCTTCCATCATGGCTTTGGCGTCGTTGAAGTTTTGTTCAACATGCTGATAATTTTTTATCGCGTCAACCACCGGCGTTAACTCCGCCAGCTCTTTATTCATCTTAACCATGTTTTCCGGCGTGCAATCCGGTGATGAAATCAGCGCGTTTATCTCATCATAGCGGTTAACAACATTGGATAATTTTTCTGCTAACTCCATTAGTTTAATTCCTCTTTTACATCAGCCAAAGCGACGGTTTTTTGGCTGCCTTCATCCAAATCTTTTATCGTGACTTTGCCTTCAGCCAGCTCATCTGTGCCGATAATAACGGCTTTAACCGCATTGACCTTATTGGCCTTCATCATTCTCTTTTTCAAATTTCCGCTATAAGCCTGCTCAACGCGGAAGCCTGTCTTTCTTAAATCATAAGCAATAGCCAAGGCTTTTTCCTCAGCCTCTTCGCCAACCGGAATAACGGCTATCGGGCGCGGTAAAGACACATCTTCTTCCAGCAACATAGACAATCTTTCAACGCCGCAGGCCCAGCCGATACCCGAAACCTTGCCGCCGCCCATTTGTTCAACCAAGCCGTCATAGCGGCCACCGGCTAAAACCGTTCCTTGCGCGCCGAGCTTGTCGGTTACCAGCTCAAAAACCGTGTGTGAATAATAGTCCAAACCGCGAACCAAGCGATTGTTCAAGCGGTATTTAATTCCTAAGTTATCCAGTCCTTTCAAAACCGTTTCAAAAAATGTTTTTGAGGCTTCGTTCAAGCTGTCTTGATAAAGCGGGGCGTTTGCCACAACGGCCTTATCACATTCTTCCTTCGAATCCAAAACGCGTAGCGGATTTCTCTCCAGACGAGATTTTGAATCTTCTGAAAGCTTATCATAATTTTCTTTTAAATATGCAACAAGTTTTTCGCGGTAAGCGTCGCGGCTTTCTTTATCGCCCAAAGAATTTATCTCAACCGTAACCGTTCCGGCAAGCCCCAAGCTCTCGATAAACTCATAGGCCATGGCGATAACCTCGATATCGGCTTGCGGCGTTTCTACGCCAAGTAACTCGACGCCAAACTGCGTAAACTGGCGCTGACGTCCTTTTTGCGGGCGTTCATAACGGAACATCGGGCCGGTATAATACAGCTTGACCGGCAGATTTTGCTGCATTCCTTCGGAAATAAAGGCTCTGACCACGCCGGCTGTTCCTTCCGGACGCAGGGTTAAGCTCTCGCCGCCCCTGTCCTCAAAGCAATACATTTCCTTGGTAACGATATCCGACGTATCGCCCAAGTTTCTTGAAAAAACTTCCGTAAACTCAAATATCGGGGTTTCAATTTCTTCAAAGCCATATTTCTCGACAATACGGCTGCCGACCGCCACCACTCTTTTGGCTTTTCTTTTATTCTCACCATATAAATCATAGGTTCCGCGAACACTTTGTACTTTATTCATCTTAACTTTTCTTTCCTAAGCTGATATTTTTTCTTCAACTAACTTTACTAATTCATCGACAATATCTTCATCTTTGACTTTTCTTGCCGGTTTGCCCTTGATAAAGAGCATATTTTCATCATGACCACCACAAACGCCAAAGTCGGCGTGTGCGGCCTCCCCCGGTCCGTTAACCACGCAGCCCATAACCGCCAAGGTCAGCGGCTGGCTGACATGAGACAAGCGGCGTTCTAATTCTTCAACCGTCTTTTGAACATCATAACCACGGCGGGCGCAGGTTGGGCAAGAAATTATCCTAACCCCACGGTGTCGTAAATCCAGCGCCTTCAAAATCTCGTAACCGACTTTTACTTCCTCTTCAACATCAGCAGTTAGCGAAACGCGCAAGGTATCACCAATGCCGTCCATCAGCAACGCGCCAATTCCCAAAGCAGACTTAACAGTTCCTGTTCTTAAACCTCCGGCTTCAGTCACACCCAAATGCAAAGGATAATCACAAGCCGCCGCCAGTTTGCGATAAGCGTCTATCATCATCAAAGTATTTGAGGACTTTACACTAATCTTAAACTCTCTAAAGTCGTTGTCCTCAAGCATTTTGGCTTGTTCCAAAGCGCTCTCAACCATAGCATCGGCACAAGGTTCTCCATATTTTTCTAACAATCTTTTATCCAAAGAACCACCGTTTACGCCAATACGAATCGAACAGCCATAATCTTTTGCCGCCTTAACAACCTCTTTAACTCTATCGCTTGAGCCTATATTTCCAGGGTTTATTCTCAAACAAGCGGCTCCGTTTTCAGCCGCCAAAATTCCTAAGCGATAATCAAAATGGATATCCGCCACAATCGGAATATTAACCTGTTTGGTAATTTCCTTTAATGCATAAGCCGAATCTTTATCCGGACAAGAACAGCGGGTGATATCGCAGCCAACGGCTTCTTGTCTTTTTATCTGCTCAACCGTGGCCTTTACATCTGAGGTCAAGGTATTGGTCATCGACTGAACACTTATCGGAGCATTGCCCCCGACGGCAACTTTTCCGACCATAATCTGACGGCTCTTGCGGCGAATGATTTTTTCCATTTTTCTCTCCTTTTATAACAAAAGAAAATAGCAAGCCTTTAACCTGCTATTTTCTTCTTGTCAAAAAAATTTGCTACCGGTTGTCGGCTTCTTCTAATACGTCGTCAACCTTAATACCAGTTTTTTTCTTTGCTGTAAAGACTGTTGTTAATTTGCCGTTTACGTAAACGTCTGCAGCATCAACACGACCGACAGAAATTATCATGCCTTCTTTTTCAGGCACATTGTAAACGAATCCGTTATCAACGACTTTGCTGATGTACAAGGTTTCGTTATCTTTAGCTTCAAACCATGTTTCTTTTTTGATTTTTACCACAACCGGAACGTCGGTATCAATCTCTGGTTCAGATGGTTTTACCTCTTCTTTCTTTTCAACTTCTTTTTTTTCAGAAGTTTCTGTTTTAACCGGCTCTACCTTAGGTTCTTCTTTTTTGACTTCCTCTTTCGGAGCTTCTTGTTTTGTCGGCTCGGTTGTTTCCGGCTTTACCGCTTCAGCTTTTGCCGGTTCTTCAACAAAGCTTGATTCCGTCATTACGACCTGAGGTGTTCCCTGCTCTGCGCTCGAATCGACATTAATCAAAGGCAAAGCTTCGTCAGCCGGAGAAGAAATCTCTTCCGTTGTTTGTTCAAAGCTCTCAACCTGAAGCGGATAGTCTACGGCTGCATTTTCAGCAACAGGAGCCGGTTTTTCGACCGTTAGATTTTCTTGGATTGATGTGTAGTAGCTCCAACCGGCATAAACCAAAACCAAAGCCAGTAGACTTATGACAATATATTTTCCCCCAGGGGCAGTACCTTCTGCCTGTGGTTCTAATACATAATAGTTTCCTTTATTTTCGTGGGCTTCGGTTTCTTCTTTATATAACTGAGCCATGCGAATGGCGTTTAGCCCCAAGTAATCTGCATAGGAGCGAACAAATCCGGGGCCATAAGGCGCTTCGGGGATTTCATCATATTTACTGTCTTCAATCGCCCTTAGATAGAAGGCTCTGATTTTTAATTTTTCTGCGATTTCTTCAACCTCTTCGCCTTTTTTTAGGCGGGTTTCTCTCAGCATTGTACCGACACGACCGTCGTTATCCAAAGTTTTATCTTCTTCAACTTTGCTTGCCGCATTTTCCTCTTTTTCGATTTTTTTACTATCAATCGCTTCAGATTTTTTGCTTTTGGCGGCGGTGTCCTTGCTTTCTTTTTTCACGGTTTTTTCCTTCTTAATATAGGTTGAGTTTTGCTTAGTTAAACATAGTTTTTAAAAGATTTCAATATTGTGATCATTTGCATACGCAACTAATTGCGGCCGTAGCGTCTTGTTTTTTGAATTTAACAACAGCTGCATATAGTCGCTTATGTCGTCTACCCTTAGGCTGCGTATCATGCTTTTGACACGGCAAAAGGTTGATCCCGACGAAGATAAATTTCTGTATCCCAATCCGATTAAGGCCATTGCCTCTATCGGATTTGAGGCCATTTCTCCGCAGACAGAGCAATAAACCTTGTGTTTGTCGGCTTTTTTTACAATCGTATGCATCATGCGCAAAAACGGTGCTGATAACACATCATAGCGTTCGGTTAAGCGCGGATTGCCTCGGTCACAGGCGAAAAAGAACTGTGCCAAGTCATTTGTGCCGATGGAAATAAAATCAGCCTTTTCCAAAATTTCATCAAGCTGAAAAACAATTGACGGGACTTCAACCATCAATCCGACATTTACTTTTTTGGGAATCGGACGTTTGAAGCGTTTTTCTTTTTCAAGCTCCAGCATAAGTGTTTCTTTGGCTTCTTCAAACTCTGCCAAATTTGATATCATCGGAAACATCACGTTAAGCTCTTTGCCGGCGGCGGCTTCCAAAAATGCTTTTATTTGCTTGCGGAGGATCGCGCGTCTGTCCAATGTGATGCGAATCGAGCGCCAGCCGATTGCCGGATTGCCTTCGTTCAGCCCAGCCCAGTATGGCAGTAGTTTATCTGAACCGACATCCAAACTGCGGAAGATGACTTTTCTGTCTTCGGCCTTGTCCATCAGCTCTTGATAATAAACTTTTTGTTCCTCAACATCGGGCATTGACATGGATGACATAAACGGAATTTCCGTGCGGTATAATCCGATGCCGTCGCAGTTTGTACTTTTTAGATAATCTAAGTCAAAAGACAAACCGACATTGATATAATGGCCTATTCTGACGCCGTCTAATGTGCAGGAAGGTTTGTCTTTAAGTTCTGCCAGCTTGGCCTGCAAGCGTTCTTTTTCCTCTAGCTTTTGGCGGAACTTGCGCTGAGTATCTTCGCTCGGTCGCAGGTAGACATAGCCTTCATTACCGTCAACAGCTATCAGCTCGCCGCTTTTTACTTCATCAAAAAGTCCTTTGATTTTGGCAATGACCGGAATGTTTAGCGCCTTTGCTACAATAGCAACGTGCATTGTCGGCGTGCCTTCTTCGATAATCAAGCCGCGAATCTTGGTATAATCATAATCCATTAATTCGGCCGGCCCCATTGCCTGAGCAATAATGATGACATCTTTGCTTTCTGAAGCTACTGATATACTCTCGCCAAAGTCCCCGCTTAAATAGCCTTGCAAGCGGTCAGAAACATCTCTTAAATCATGAAGGCGCTCTTTTAGGTAATTATCTTTTGTGGCTGATAGGCGGTTCCACATATCTTCATAGGCGCGCTCAACCGCTGCCTCTGCCGTTAAGCCACTTAATACATTATCGGCAATTTTTTTGAACCAGCCTTTGTCTTGGGCAAACATCAGATAAGCGTCTAAAATATCCATGTGTTCGCCAATGCCAAGCTTGGTTGTATTAAACTTGGCTTCCAGGTCATCATTCATTTGCTGATGAGCAAGGGTTAAGCGCTCCAGCTCCTTATCCTTATCCTCTGAAAAAATTTTGGTCACGGCATGGCGGCGGCGGTGCAAAACAGCGAGCCCAATGCCATAACCCTTGCTTAGGCTCAAGCCCTTAATTCTCTCTTTGGTGACAATGCCACGGGATTTTATTAAATTATTTTTATACTCGGTCATTTCATCAGAAGAAACAACGTCAGACAAAAACATGGCAATCGTTTCTAATGTTTCTTGCTCTTGGCGACTAAACTCGTGCGCAGATTTTGTTTCAGCAACCAAGACGCCTATTGCGCGGTGGCGTCTCATCAAAGGAACACCTAAAAATGAATTGTAGCCTTCTTCTCCGAGTTTTTCTTTGATGACATATTTCGGATGATTTTTTGCATCACTCAAAGCCAGCGGGCGGCCGTTTTTGGCAACACTGCCGATTAAGCCCTCACCAAAACGAAGCGATACTTTGTGCATGGCGTCAGGGTTAAAGCCATATTCGGCAAAAAGCTCAAGATAGCTGTCATCAATCGCAACAAAGCACGATACGCCGTCGTAGCCCATTTGCTCCGCGATTATTTTCATTATTCGACTCAGGCGGTCTGATATTTTTGCTTCTTCATCAGCGGCCTGACGCAACTGTTTCAAAATTACAATTGCTTGATTTGTCGTCGAGCTCTGCATTCTCTTTGCCTAATTTTTAAATTTATCTTGCGCTTTATTTTATATCTTTTATATTCTCTTTCATCAAGCTAATTTTTCGTTAAAAAGGATTAAAAAATCATGGCAAATTCTTATATTCGCGGAAGTCACGACACTCGTCCTTGGGGAACTTGGGAAGTTTTGGACTGCGGTGACAATTATTGCGTTAAAAAAATTAAGGTTATTCCTGGTGGAATCCTCTCGCTGCAATCGCATAATTTTCGCTCAGAGCATTGGATTATTGTTTCCGGTGAGGCGGTTGTTACGCTCGGGGAAGAAAAACTGACTAAAAAAGCTAACGAATCGGTTTTCATACCAGAGAAAGTTAAACACAGAATCCAAAATAATTCTCAAGCCGATGTGGTGTTTATTGAAGTGCAAGCCGGTGAGAATCTGGACGAGAACGACATCATCCGTTATGAAGACATTTACGGTCGCGCTTAAAGTTTTTTTTTGAAACAAGATAATATCCCCGAAAAAATTAACTTCGGGGATATTTTTTATAATCAGAATTAAAACATAAGATGTAAAAAAATAATATCAATAATTTTGTCTAGACAAAAATTAATTTTGTGTTATTATTGCCGGTGAAGCTTTATTATTAATCTTTTAAAAATTTATAATTATGAACAAAGACCGACTTTCTCCAAGCAACGAATTGCTTGATCGTCAAGACATTGATTTACTGTTGAAAAATTTTGAAGACAAGACGCATTTAGAGATGTGCATTCGTCAATATTTTTTTGAAATCTGTCAGGCTAATGACTTAGTAATAAAATATTTGGATTTTTATACAAACAAACCCGAATATCTGTTACGCTTGCGTTTTTGGAAAGATCAATACTGGCGCCTGTGTAGTCTAAGAGAAACTTGTTTGATAGAAAAATTCCAACGGGAATACACTAATAAAGACAAGTATTATTATCGGCCAATAATGGCCAGACTGTGCGATAGTCTTAATTTGCGCGCTATGCTGCCAAAAGACTTCTTTTATCTCTTAAATTGTCAGGAAAGCGATTTTATCAAAGGAATCAAAGCTTACCTGAAAATGATAAAAGACAAAGACCTCACCGTTGATACATTTATCAAAATTGTGCCGCAAGAACATCATAATTTTATGGTCGGGCATAATTTATGCAAAGAGCGAAACGGCCTATACGAGCTTACTGATAGAGGCGATAAGGCACTCTTGGTTCCTTATAGCGATGAAGCTCTCAAGCGCTATAATTTGGTGGCCTTTATAGAGGCTCTGAATACGCCAATTTAAGTATGCTGTGCGACATTAGCAGACGAAAACTAAAAAAAGAGCGGGGTTTTTACCTCGCTCCTTTTGTTGATTGGTGGACTATGTTATATTACATATCTTCTTGTGATGTCCTTAAACTGGTCGCTGCCGGCTTTTTCCAGCCATTCAAATACGACCATTTCATAAGTAACAATATTCACACCGTCGTGGCTCATTCTTTGCAGGGCAAAAATATGTTGCAAATTTTGGCGTGATGAGCAGGCGTTTGCCACCACAAAAACCTCATATCCCTGTGCTGTTAAATCTAATGCCGTTTGCAAAATGCAAATATGTGTCTCTACTCCGGCAATGATAATCTGGCTCTTGCCGCTTTGCTTTATTTTTTCCATAATTGCATCATTTTTTGCACAAGAAAACTCTAGCTTTTCTACATAAGAATCCGGCTTTTGGGCGGCTTGTCTTACATCTATTATGGTTTGGCCCAAGCCTTTTGGATATTGCTCGGTAATTAAGTATTCAACCCCAAGTTCCTCCGCTATGGCAACTAAATGCGCACAATTATTTATGACTTCTCGCGGGCTGTCCATCGCCGTTACCAGACGCTCTTGAACGTCTATTATCAGCAGCAGCGAATCCTCTTTTCTCATTAACATTTTATTACCTTTCTGCTTACGAAACGGTTGACTCTCTCTTTAAAATAAATAATACTGCATTTAATCCTTTACAACAATTTTTTTATAGAAGATTTAACATGAATTTTTTAGACCTCGGACTTAGTGATAAAACAGTTAAAGCCATTGAAGAGCTTGGTATCACAGAGCCTACTACCGTTCAAAATGATGTTATTCCCTCTATTTTGCAGGGAAAAGATATTTTTACCATTGCACCGCAATGCTGCGGAAAAACTTGCTCTTATGTTTTTCCTCTTTTGGATATTATCAGCAACGCAAAAACTGATTCTTCTAAATCTGCGCCAAATATTCTTATCATTACACCGGATTCCGAGCAGTCGGTAGCTGTTTCTGACCGATTGGCGCTGTTTAATAAATATCATGAAATTAACGAGACAACCGTGAAAGATGCCGAAGAAGATATTAATGCCGAGGCTAATGTGATTATCGGTTCTCCTGACTTGTTGGTGGAACTTATCGAATCTGAGAAAATCGACCTTTCAAAAACAAATATTTTAGTTGTGGACGATATTAACCTTATCAAAAAGCGCAAGCAGCTCGCAAATCTGGAAAAAGTTTTAGATATTCTGCCCGCAGATAAGCAAAATATTGTTTATACAAATCGTCGCTCTAAAGAAACTCAGGGCATTCTGGATAAAATCTTGAAAGCACCGGAGGAGATTAAAGTCGATAAAAACAAAGAGCAAGAAACTCAACAAGTTGCGGCCGTAGAGCCAATGCCTCAGCCCGAAAAAGCTCAGTCGGCTCCGGCTCAAAAAGAAAAAGTCGTTCGCCGTTTTTGCCAGCCGGTGAAAGACAAAGAAGCGATTAATTACATTAAAAACTATAATTCTTTTAACGGAAAGACTCCTGAATTTTTGACATTCAAAGGTCTTTTGGTCAGAGATTAAGTTTTTTATCCATTAATTAAAGCCGCTTTTAAGCGGCTTTTTTTGTCGCTAGGTGATTTCTGTTACGGCTCTTAGGTTGCCCTCACGGTTAATCTGAATAACCCTTAAACGGCGGTGCATTTCTTGAATTGTTTTATTGCGGTCGGCCGTTGGATAAGTGTGCAAAATTCTATCCATAAAAGCCTCATAGGCAGCCTCCGAACTCTCAGCGTGTATGGTGGCCAAGCAGTTGTCGTGTCCTGATCCCATAAGCTCCCAAATTGCGCCGGCATTTTGGGTTGAAATCTCGCCGCCGATAATGGCATCCGGCGTGAAACGAACAACTAAGTCAATCACCTTTGCATAGTCAAACTCGTTTGTTTGCTCTGTTCTTGATAAAACAATATGCGCTCTGTTGGGGTGCGGAACAATTAATTCTCGTGTATCTTCTATGGTGACTATCCGTTTGTGAATATCAAGTATTTTGAGCAAGTTATTCAAAAACGTGGTCTTACCGGTTGAGGTCGCACCACTCACCAAGATGTGATCGCCTCTTTTGATGCTCAACAAGAGCCTTTCATAAGGGTCATCAGGATCTTTGATGTTTTTTAAGGGATTTATTTTATGGAGCTTCTCTCCCTGCTTGATACCATAATCTTGCAGACCAAAGGCAACATCATCTGAGTGAACACGAATCGTTAGGGCAATGCCGCCGGTTAAATCGTTTTCATCATACATGATATTTTTGCCGGCTATGGCTGAAAAACGGTGATCTCCGGGAATCGTGGCATAGACTACCGGACTTCCAGCAACGGGGTCAAACGGAAGTTCATAAGTGTTTGCAACAATATAAAGTAAATCCGTTAAATAAGCCTTTGTGAGTTTTTCATCTTTATACATGACCCATGGATAGGCCCTTTTTCCACGCAATCTCAGCCAGATTGTTCCGGCATTGTTAATTGCAACTTCCTCTATGTTGTCCTGATTATACCAATAGGACAATGGGCGCAGCACGGATTCCAAAACTTTGAAACTATCGCTCATCTTTTTTCTCCCTAAAACAGCTGCGGTACACTGTCATCACTTCCGGTACCGGCTTCTGACTGTTTAGAAGTTTCGGCACTGGTTCCGGTACTTGGTCTGTTGGTGGTTGAGACAGCCGGTGTTACCGATGATGACGGCGGCGGCGGTGGCGGAACGGCTCCGTTTATGTTGTTATTGTTGTTTTTGACCTTTGAGTCATCAATCAATTTAGGGCTGCTTGGGGTTGTTTCGTTATTGCCTGAGCCATAAACCGTCTGCGTATTGCCGCCGCTTGTTGACGTTGTGGTCTGTCCTGCAGTCTTCTTCTCGTTTATCTCATCTTGGACTTTTTTATCATCAATCAACAAATCTGTTCTGTTAAGATCGGTGTTGGCAGCGTCTCTGTCTGCCGTTCTCATCCACAAATCAACATTCGGGAAGACAATGATTCTGGTTCCGGCAGGAACATAAGTTAATGGTTTGATATTGCTCTTATCTGCCAAAATTTCAGAAAAGACCTCGTTCATTTGGCTCAAGAAATTCTCTCGCGCATCGTTGGCGGCCTGTTGTTTTGAGGTTTCTACCTCACCACTGCTATCTTCATTAGTTGCCATCAAATATGAAGTATAGCTGGTTAATGCCGTGGTCATTATCGGCAAGGTATATTTCTTAAACAGCTGTTGGTCAAGATAGCCTAAAGCACCGCCACGCCCCATTGCATCTGCCGTGATTCCTTGGAATGTGAACAAGACGCCATCCGGCCTGATTAAGCGCTCCCATGTGATTTGAACACGGGCTGAAGAAGATGTATCTTCCGTTGTGGCAACCATGCTGTTTAAGGTTCCCATTAAACGGCTGCCGGCCGGTATTATCACATTTCGGCCTTCTTCGGCATAGACATTGCGTTCAACATAAGCGGTGACCGGTGTCGGGTTATTCGAGTCAATCGAACGCGCGATAACGGCCGGTATCGGCTTATCGGCCAAAATCATTTCGCTCATATCAACACGCCATGACGAAATTGCTTTTGATATGCCTTCTGCATCCCAGTTTTGTTGGTAACCATCAAAGGTTTCCGGTTTTATGCTACTGGCGATATGCCCGACGGCCATATTTTGACGTCGAACATTTTGCGCCGCCGCTAATGCTGCCGCACGCCGCGGATCATATCTTTCTCCGGGGCCGAATCCCCCTCCGGGGCCTAAGTTGCTGCCCACATTGCCAACACCATAGGCTCCGCCATCACCAAAGGTTCCTGCCGGAACAAACATTTCTTCCCCTTCCGGACGTTTTACTTCCTCGATTCCGATTAAAGTGCCGTCATCATCCATAATAAGACCATCGGGGGTTCTTCTTCCCAAATAATTGCCATCTTTATCGACAACTCGACCGTCTTCCAGGATATCTCCCAAATATTCTCCGTCCGGCGTTAAGGCGATATTTAATGATTTGCGATATTGATCACCGGTATAGGGAACATCTTCTTGTGTTTTTTCATAAACTCCGACTTTGGGCAAGTCTTTTGTTACCTGCTCTTGAGGTTGTCTTGCATACCAGTCTTGTCCTTTGCCGCCGATAATGCTGCCGTCAGCGCCCCTGACCGTGCCGTCTGCACCTAATTTTCCGATTAATTTACCGTTTTCGTCATAGACGTTTCCTTCTCCGGCAACATAACCAACGACATTGCCTTCAGAATCATATATTTTTTCTCGGTCTTGTGTCACATTATAATATTGCAGAGAATTTGCACGGCCGATTTCTTCTCCAGAATCGTTATAAATTCCGCCGTCTTCCCCCAGTTTACCGATTGTGGCGCCGCTTAAATTAACTAAATTTCCGTTAAATAACAGCTCACCCAAGACTTCGTTATTTTTATCGCTTAGAATATAGTAATCACGATTTCCGCGTGCTAAAACTGTTCCGCCAAGGTCGACCATAAAGCCCTTGTCAATTTTTCCGATGCGACCGCCTTCGGGATTTCTGATGATGCCATCCGTGCTGATATTGCCGACGGATTTGTTGTTTTCATCATAGATATACATATCATAGAGCGCATAGCCCGTGTTGGCACCGGTACTGTCTTTTACAAAACCATCCCAAGTGACGGTTGCAATTGCTTTGCCGGTATTATCATAGACATTGCCGTCGGCGGCGATTTCGCCCATATAGCGATTGGTATTGTCAAAGGCATATCGGTATTTGAAAAGTCTGCCGATAACGGCATTGGTACCGGACTTGACATTTTCATCAGCATAGGCTTGACCTATCAGCTGGTTATTGTCGTTTGCGACCTGATTGTTTAATATGGTCTGACCGATTAATTTGCTGTTAAAGTTCATGACCGGATACTGCGCAATTTTTTTACCCAAAAGTTTTCCGTCTTGTCCGTAGAGGCGTCCTTGCGCGGTTATGCATCCCAGCATTTTGTTATCGGCGCTGAGGACTTTACCATCGGCCGAAATTGTTCCTAAGATGCCGTTTTCGCCCATAACAAGCCCCATGTCAACGCCATATCCGATATAACTTCCGCCTTCATCAAACACTTGATTATTCAGCATGATTTTTCCGAGCTTAACACCGCGATTGTTCCGGACATCACCGATTGAATTGATATAACCTAACGGCTGGCATTTTGCATCAATGACGGTTTTGTAATTCATTATTCCGCCGACTAAAATACCATTATTATCAATTGCCGTTCCGGCGGCGCCTACTTTACCGATGGCTGCTCCGCCCAAGTCTTTTATCTCTCCGTTGTCTTGTACATAACCCAAGTGTTCTCCTCGAAAGTTTAAGACTAAATCGCCGGCGATTCCCCCACCGATTTTGGGCATTAACTGTGCGTCATTAGCGTTTTCGGCTTTTGCAACAGACATATCCGGCAATATTTTTCCGAGAATTTTATTCTGGTTATTAACCACCAAATTGTCTCCGGCGATATTGCCCAGCGCCTCTTTTAAGAAATTAAATACTTTTGTGGCCAATATCTGCCCGCCGATAACAGCGCCGTTTTCTCTCAAAGCTATTCCTGATTGTGTAATTTTTCCGCCACTGTCCGTGCCGTTTGTCTGCAAGCTGCCGTCAGCAGACAGTCTGGCACTTTCTTGTCCGTTTAAGCTATATACGGCACTATTATTCAACAGATGGCCGTTAAGTTGTCCGTCTGAGGAAAAAACATAACCCAAGGGCGATACCTGATATCTTTTTTCGCCCTTTTCAATTTCTCCATTGATGCCGGCGATACCTAAAGGTTGGTTATTTAAATCTATCGCTACGGACTGCGGCAAAATTTTTCCAAGCATGCGGCCGCTGGTCTCAAAACTCAAATTACCATAAGCATATCCCAGCGGGCTGCCTTCTACGCTGACCGTTTCTCCGGAAAAAGTATTTTGGCCTCTTATTTTTCCTTGATAATCAAAAACAGAGCCGGTTTGTATTATTTTGCCGATTTCTTGTTTTTCGGTATTTCTGACAATGGCATTGGGGCCGACCTCGCCGATTGTTTCGCGTGCTTGCGCAATTTTGCCTTCCGGCATGAGACGGCCGACATATTCGCCTTTGCTGTTTGATATTGTGGCACTTATATCCAAGATATGACCGATGACTTGCCCTTCGGCATTTAGGGCCTCGTTATTCATGCCTTGATGGCCAATAACATTGCCATTATTGATGATTTCGCCATTATAGGTGACCAAGCCTATATATTGCCCCAAGTCGTCAAAGGCATAGCCATTACGGACAAGCTGGCCGATAATTTTTGATTCTTCGTCATAAGCCAGTCCGTTTGCATGAATTTTGCCGATTTGTTCACCTTCTAAATCTCTTATTTCTCCTCCGGGGACAACGCTTCCGATAAATTTGCCCTCTGGCGATACAACCATTTTGTTTGAAATGAGGCGGCCTTCCAGTACAGCCTCTCCGCCGCTTAGGCTATAGGCATAACCATCCGGCGTTACAAAACCTTTTTTCCGGCCTTCTATATCTGTATATTGTCCGTTGCCGGTCAAGCGGCCGATGGTTTCTCCTTTGTCTGAATAAACCAAGCCCGGAAACAAAACGCCACCGATTATTTTGAAATAATCATCCACAACCAAGCCATTTGGCAGGGCTTTGCCGATGATGCGGCCGGAGGCTTGCCTGACCGAGCCGTCGCTGTTTACTTTACCTAAAATCCGGTTATCGGTGCCGATTGCAATTCCTTGCGGGACGACACCGCCAACCAATTTTCCGTTAAAGTCGACAATCAAGCTGTCGGCCGTAACGTTTCCCAGAAGCTCATTATCATAGCTGACAACCTTACCGTCGGATATGACTTTACCCAGCAGATCTCCATTAAAATCTATGGCCGTTATTTCTGCTCCGCGCGCTTGCGTGCAGAATGAACTTATCATCAATGCTGTCAGCAACCATATTCTTGATGTTTTTGTCTTCACGTTCTAATTCCTCCGGTTCTTTGCAACTTCCTGCAAAGCGTAGCCTGATACTTTTTTATCTAAGTCGATATATGAGCCATTATTTTTCATATTGCCGATGATGTCTCCGTTTTGGCCTAAAACAGTGCCATCCGCAGATAAGCGGCCGACGTAGTCTCCTTTATTGTCAAGAATCGACGCACCTATCTTAAAAGCGCGGCCAATGATGTTATTTTCATTATTAACAGCCATTTCATCGTTGAGCATATGTCCTATCTCGCTCCCGTCTTCTCCTTTTATCTTTCCGTCAAGCATAACATATCCTGCGAATTTGTCACTGTTATTTATTATGATATCTCCTTTTACTATCGTGCCGGTCAGAGTGCCGTTTCTGTTTACAATGCTGCCGTCGGACAAAACTCTTCCGTATTCGGCATTTGATGTATCAATTACGCGGCCATCCGGCATAACGGCTCCGGCAATTTGTCCTTCAAAATCAAGATAGGCGCCTCTGTGCAACAGGCTTAAATCTTTATCTGTCGAGCCTCCGGGGAGAATCGCGGTGATTGTTTGGTTTCTCATGTCAATCACGTCGCCCAAAGCGTTCATTCTGCCTTTATATTCGCCCCAAATATCAACCATGATGTTTTCTTTTATGACTTCTCCGCTGACTTCTCCGCGGTTATTGATAACTTTGGCATCTGAGCTGACACGCCCAACTTTATCACCTTGGCTGTCAATTATATCTCCGTTGCTTATGGCATAGCCAATATAGCTGCCATCATAGCCAATGGCCGGTCCCGTGGCGGCAACTGCTCCCAGATATTCTCCATCTGTGCCTATTAAGCGGCCTTGTCCGTCAATGCGACCGACATTGTCGCCAAAACGACTGATTACTCGGCCATCGTTCAGTGTTTTTCCCAGACTTTGGCCATTGAAATCAACGACCTCTCCTTGCGGCAAGTTAATTCCCAACTTTCCGTTATAAAAATTAAAGCCATCGCCTTTAATCGTGCCAACCTCGGCACCTTGGCCATTATAAACCTTGCCATCAGCAAATAAACGGCCGATAAAATTGCCTGAAGAATCGCCGATTACCGTTTTGGGGTCAAGCGCTATGCCTTTTATCTTATTATTCGAATCAACCAAAATATTGTTTGCCAAAAGGCGGTATTCATCTTGGCCGGCAACCGAAACTTTTGCATTTTCATCAACCATATTCAGGAAATTTCCGTTCATATCGAATCCGTAAGTGGCATTTTGAATGTGGCCGATATAAGCGCCGTCTCGGTTAAAAACATCTCCCGAGGCACCGATGCACCCTATTGGCAACATCGACTTATTTATGACAACGCCATCATCGGATACACTGCCAAGATATTCTCCGTCAAAGGATACGGCAACGCCTTCTTTTTGTGCTCCGCCGATGATTTCACCCTTATCATTCAAGACACTGCCGTCCGGATTGACACAACCAACATATTCTCCTTTGGCGCCTCTTACCAGACCGTCACTGCCGATTTCTCCAATCATATTGCATTTGTTATCAAAGGCTCTGCCTGTACGAACAACCTCGCCGATATATTGATTGTTTAAATCAACTATCGTCCCGTCCGGCATTACTTTATATGAAAGTTCTTCATTGCCTTTTCGTATTTTTCCGTCTTGTTCAAGATAGCCGATATTGCGGCAGCCATAGCCAACAACCAGACCGCCTCTGACCATTTTGGCAATAACTCTCGAGCCGCTCGTGTCTTTAACCAAGCCATTGGCCAGCACTCTTCCGATTATGCTGCCTTCGGCATTAGTTATGCTTCCGTCATTATTTACTTTTCCCAAGACTTCGCCGTTTGGTTTTATCGGTATCATATCGGTAGAAACAATTGTTCCTATCTTTTTTCCGTTAAGGCCGATGATGTTTCCGTTTTCATCCAAGGTTCCTATTTGGCGACCATTAGCGCCGACAACGCGGTTATCAGAGGTTACATAGCCGATTATTTTTCCATTTTCATCACGGGCAACTCTCACGGCCTCTCCGACAACGCCGATTTCGTTTCCGTTTTCATCAACTATTTTGCCGTCTTCGGTTACTTTGCCGATGGTATTTCCGTTAAAATCAACAACATTTCCATTTTCGTCGACATAGCCGATGATGTTGCCATTTTTATCATAGGCGAGTTTTCTGGTATCGTTTTGGGCGGCGTTTTCCGTATCAACTTGGCCGATGATGTTTCCCATGGTATCAATGATTTTGCCGTCATGAAGCATTTTTCCGGCAATCTTGCCTTCATTATCAATAAAATTGCCATCCTCATCAACATAACCGATGACTTTGCCGTTTTTATCTTTGACAAGCTTACCTTTTTCTGAGACTTTTCCGATAACCTCTCCATCAAGAGAAACAACATCACCGTTATCAAGTACGCGACCTATGATTTGATTATTTTTGTCTCTGACGTTCCCGTCGTTATCAACATATCCTATGACTTTGCCATTGGCATCCCTTACTAATCTGACATTTTCTCCGGCGCGACCGATTTCGTTTCCGTTGTTATCTACTATGCGGCCATCTTCGGTTACTCTGCCGATGATTTTGCCGTCAAAGTCTTTGACCGTGCCGTCTTCATCCACATAGCCGATTACTTTGCCGTTTTTATCATAAGCCAAGCGGCGTTGGGTGCCATTACCGTTGTCTACGCGGCCAATGACCTTGCCATCGTTGCTTACGACCTCTCCACTTTCAAGAACGCGCCCCACTATATTATTGTTTTTGTCTCTGGCATTGCCGTTTTTATCGGCATATCCTATGACTTTGCCGTTGGCATCCCTTACTAATCGGACATTTTCTCCGGCGCGACCGATTCCATTTCCGTTGTTATCTACTATGCGGCCATCTTCGGTTACTCTGCCGATGGTTTTGCCGTCAAAGTCTTTGACTGTGCCGTCTTCATCCACATAGCCGATTACTTTGCCATTCTTATCATAAGCTAAGCGGCGTTGGGTGCCATTACCGTTGTCTACGCGGCCAATGACCTTGCCATCGTTGCTTACGACCTCTCCATTTTCAAGAACGCGCCCCACTATATTATTGTTTTTGTCTCTGGCATTGCCGTTTTTATCGGCATATCCTATGACTTTGCCGTTGGCATCCCTTACTAATCGGACATTTTCTCCGGCGCGACCGATTCCATTTCCGTTGTTATCTACTATGCGGCCATCTTCGGTTACTCTGCCGATGGTTTTGCCGTCAAAGTCTTTGACTGTGCCGTCTTCATCCACATAGCCGATTACTTTGCCATTCTTATCATAAGCTAAGCGGCGTTGGGCGGCTTGAGGCGCATCTGCTCGTCCTATAACTTTGCCATTACTGACGATTTGACCGTTGTCCAAAACTTTACCGATTTTCTTTCCGCTAAAGTCAACAACATTGCCGGCGTCATCAACATATCCAATTATTTTTCCATTATTGTCTCGGGCCAATCTGCGATCGCCGTTGCTTGTTCCCAAAACATCTTTGGTGATAATATTGCCATCCGCATCCGTCCAGCCAACGACGTTTCCATTGCCGTCAACAACCGTGCCGTCCGGCATGACAACGCCTAAAATCTTGCCATCCTTATCAACGGCTACCCTTCCGGGTTTTGAAACTTTTCCGATAACATTATTTTTGAAATCGACGACTTCTCCTTTTGAATTAACACGGCCGATTACATTATTATCTTTATCAACAACACTGCCATCTTCCAGCACACGCCCGATTATGTTGCCGTTTTCATCATAAACAAAACCAGTATCAACTGATTTTCCAATCATATTACCATTTGAATCGACAACTGTTCCGTCTGGTTGAGATTTTCCTATGATGTTGCCGTCTTTGTCGACAACCGTGCCGTCCGGATTAACATACCCCATCACATTGCCATTTTCATCCAAAACTATTTGGCGGTTAGTTCCGACGCCGATTATGTTTCCATTAGCGTCAACAACCATTCCGTTCGAATTTACGCGGCCGATGATATTGCCGTTTTTATCACGGACATAGCCTCTTTCATCAATCGTGCCAATCTCTTTTCCGTCAGAACCAACGGCGACGCCAACAATTTTTGGCTGGGCTTTAGGTTCTTCTAAAACCGGTGTTTCTACGGTTTCGCAAAAATTGCAATCTTCTTTGGTGACGGCATTGCCTATTACCGGAACTTTTTCTGACTTTTTATTGCCTTCTCCGAGATTTGTTTCGTACCAAGACACAATAAAGTTATTTTGCATATTTCCGGTTACAACCGGTGTCCAGCGCATAACAACATTACAAGTTTTTTCGCCGCGAAGCTCCATGCGACTGCATCTTTCTTGAAACTTGAAGCCATCTGCCGGCGGCTCGGCCAATTCAACCGATACAATCGTTATCGGTGTGCGACCGGTTGTGCCTATGGTCAAAACATTGTCGGCGGAAGTTCCGACTAAAACCTGTCCTAAGGGAATGGGGTCAGGCGTTAGGGTTATCGGCAATGGAGCATCCTCGAGATTATTAAACTCTATGTTGTTATCTAAAGGGCTGACATCACCAAAATTCAGGGCATCATCATTATCCGTAAAAACCGGATCGGTATATTCACTGGTGGTTTCCCCACTGTTAAACAGCAAATATATTCCGACCAAAAATATCAATAACGACGTAATACCAACCGCAAGAATTATGCGGTTGGTTTTCTTTACGTATACTTCTGAATAGGTTAGATTTTCTTTGCTCATTGGGTCCTTACTACGCTACAAAATACTCCGTTGCGGCCCAAACGGCTGCATATCATGTCCCCATCCTCTAATTTCTTTATCGGTCCTATTCTTAAATGGAATAATTCTTTTCCATGTCCATCGGCAGGCGTATCAACTGAATAATAAGGTTCGTATCCGGTCAATAAATCACTGTACTTTTTACTCAAATCTGCCCAAAGAGCCTCAAGGTTGCTGACATTAGAATCTGTTCCCAATTCTATTGAAACATCGCCGCTGCCGGCACCGTTTAACCCTTGTCCATAGCTCAATGCGCCGACAAAACTGTTGCTGTTGCTGTAATCTTGCGTATTGGTTATGCGCTGCATTTGAGAATAGTCAAAGTTGTCTGCGGCGCCAGACTGATTTGATACACTGGGCGGATAATAGATATCTAACATAGAATTTCCTTGGGTCGGATAGCCACCATTTGCGCTGCCATTACCGCCCGCATTATTTGGGTAGCCCATATTTCCGGGCAAGCCGCCGGAAAGTTCTCTTGTGTTATTTCCTATGCCCTGCATCATCATTCCATCGCCGAAATCAGAGGCATCGCGTGCTGGAATCGGCGCAGCCTGCGACCACTCATTGGCAAACAAATCATCAGCATAGCTTATGTTTTCTAGTCCGACATCATCAGAGCGGCGTAGTTTTAGGCAAACCATTCTCTTGCCATTACGCAGAACCATATCGCCGATACCCTCAACAATGATTAAACGATTATTCGGGCCTTTGGTTCTAAAGCCGACAGGAACTTCCGAGCGCTCTACAATCATGGTTACAATCGGGCGCTGTACCATATTCAATGCCTTGGCGCCTAAGTCAATGTAAGTGAAAATGTCATCTCTCCAGACACGCTCCGGCGCAATGACAACATCATCGGGATTGGGTACATAAATCTCAATATCGAATCTAAACTTTGACGGATCAACCGGAATTTCCTCTATCCAGTTGTTGCGCTGATTTCGCTTGGTCATGGTTGAGGCGACGGACTTTCCCGCGCCGGAGCTAAAATTTCCGCTGCTTCCGCGACCTCCAAAGCTGCTGTTTCCGCCGGAATTACCGTCATTTAATACCTCAATATCAATGATTGAGTTGGTTAGGCGCTCGGTATTAACCCCTTCACTTTTCACATAAAAAACATATCTATTGCCCGAGCGGCCAAAAATGATTATGTTTGTATCAACGCCGACATTTGCTCCTTTTCGCGGATAAAGCAAAACGGTGTTTGGACCGGTTATTTGGCCATCAACTGCGGCATTATCTCCGATATACATATCTTCAATTAATTCCCAATCAGGAAAATTAACCAGTGTCATCATGCCTTCTCTTAAGCGTATCGGCAAGACCAAATCCGGACTCCAATAATATTTTGAATATGCCGGTCGAGACTGCCCTTCTCCTAAATTTTGCAAAGGATCAAGCCATGCGGCTTGGGTCATTCCCAAAGAGCTGAAGCCTGCATATCCTAGGTCCATAGGCATGTATTGCCCCTGGCTTTGATCGGCATTTTGATCAAGATTATTCATTGTTACTTGCGCATTTGCCCATGTCGACATTGTTAAGATGCCGCAACCCAGAATAAGTATTTTTGATATTTTTCCGATCATTGATGTTTTACCTTAGTTTTATGCTTTCTTTTTTATTGTACCTTATTATAGGTTAATGAATACTGTACAACCGTAAATCCAATCGGATTTTTTAGCCTTTCACCATATTTTACCGTTTTAGGGCGATAAGTAATTCTTAGGCTTGCTGTCCAATAATTTACATCGGGACGAGGAGAATCCGGATACATGTCTTGTGTTTCATATTCAACCTGCCACAAGCCTCGGCCGAGTTCATTTACGGTTAAAATTCTGACATTTCTTTGCAAATTTCTGGTTCTGATGAGCTCGAGCGCTCTCTGTGCCGTGTTTTTCAAAAAGTCATCGTAAACCGTTTGTGACGACATTTCCTGAACCAAGCCACCGGGCATCCATCTGGCCTCCATCTCCGCAACATCTCGGTCAAAAGTACTTCTTAATAAAACATATTCTCTGACAAAGACCTCGGTTATGGATTTTTCATCTTCCATATTGTCTATTTGCTGGATATTATATACTTGCTCTTCCTTGTTTTGGAATGTCAGCAGAAACGGCTCAACACGATAGAGCGGGATGACCTGCGTAATTGCTAAGAGCAAAACAATATTGCAACACAAGCTGATTGCCGTGATTATGGCAAAAGCTCTGGCCACCCACAAATATCTCTTTTCGCCGGCATTTCCCACAAAAATATCTTTGTCGGCACGAGATTTTATCGGTGCGGCTTTTCTTCCTCCCAGTAATTTTTGATTACTTCCTCCTTCAGGCAACTGCTCTACCATTTTGGCAACCTCTTATTAGATTGTTTCTATATACCAATCCGGTAAATTTTTGGGCAAATCAAGCTGCAGGCAAGCGCAAGGTGATAATTTCAGTTCATCAACAGCCTTGCCTATTCCTATCGGCTCTGCCTCATAATACGACCCAAATATGCCGCAAGCTGACACCAGCGCGGCTCCGATGATGATGATTAGCTTTTTTTTCATCTGAGGCCCTCTCTTTTGCTCTTTTTCTACTATCTTTTTTTATTTTTATACTTTTTTATTGCAAAAGTATAGCAACAAACAGAGAAAATCCCCAACTATCTCATTTTTATGTGATTACATTGCAACTTCGGCTTGAGAATAGCGTGTTACGGTAAAGCCAAGCGGATTTATCAACCTGAGGCCGACAAATTGTCTGCTCGGAATAAAAAACGCCGTTACGGATGCGGTCCAATATCTTATTCTCAGCGCCATTCCGCGTGTGGCCTCGTCTCTTTGGTCATCGGACAAATCATAAGTACGGAAGTCAACCTTCCATACCGGACTTTTTTCTCCTCCGACGCGATTGGCCGATATAATCTGGACTTCTCGGATTATTCTGGATCTTAATATATTGTCCCAATTTGCTTCTCGGTAGGTATTAAAGGCGTCAAAAACATATTCCGAGGATAAAAAGTTTACCATTCCTCCGGGGTACCATCGAAGCATCATTTCTTTGTCATCGCTGATTATGGTATTTCTTAATATAATATACTGTTTTACAAACATTTGCATAAGCTGATTTTTTGATGCCATATCAACTGCTATCGGCTCATCTCTGACTATTCCCTCCGAAGTGTTTTGATTTATAATCAAAAACGGCTCTACGGTAACTTCTTGACTGAGCTTAAACAATGAAAGCGTTGAGCTCAGAAAGACAATCAGCGAAGCCGTGGCCAATACGATAAATAATCGTGAAAGCCACATATAATATATATATTTTACGCTGATTTTTTCTTCTTCGGCACGCTGTACAAACTCCGGCTCTTTTTCCTTTCCGTCCGTTAGAAGAGCTTGCTTTTCTGCCGCTATGCGGTTTATGTCATTTTCCATGTGTTTCCTCTCAGACTAATAAACCGCACAATATGGAATCGGATAGTGATTTATTTGGTCGTCCAGACTTTCGTCGGCAGCCTCTTGATATTTGTCGGCAACGCTTTGGTTGGCCTCTTCTGACTTAATACTTTCATCCATGCTGCTATCGGCCGTGGTAGCTTCTGATATATTTATCAGTTCATCGCTATCTTTTTTAAGCGCTGCAATATTGTTTTTCAGTGTTTCGACCCTTCTCTTGACGACCTCAGTATCATTGGTTTTGACTTGGTTCATCAAGCCATCAACCTCTACCAAAATCTCGTCTTTCATCTCATTTAATTTATCATTTACTTCAGCATAGTCCTCATCGTTATAAATATCAAAGTCTTCTGACGGGGTTAAGCCGACTTCGGTCAACTCGGTTATCAAGTCTTGGCGCGCTTCTTCTATTTTTTGAGCCATTTCCTCGACTTGCTGACGCAAATCTTTTTCCATCTCGGCAAAGGCCAAAAAATCTCCTATCTGGTTCTTTTTGAACTGTGCTTTGACATATATATCATCAGACATTTTTTCTTCTATTTCTTCGCCGGTGTTTTGGCTCTCATATATTTCTTTTAAGCGTTCAAAGCCTTTTTTGACGTTTTCTCTATAATAGAGTTTATTATCTTCACTGGTGAAAAAGGTTCCCAGTTCACTTGGCGTTTCTTTTCTGATAGATGCGTTTTGTGCATTTTGAACATTATTCTCGCTTAATTCCAGGCTTACAACCGTGCTATTCGGAATATTAAGTATTCCACTGGTTCCAACCTCTAGCCCCTGACATTGAGTATATTCTCCTAATAAGCTGCTACTCAAATAATATGTCGGGTCTTCTTCATCTACATCTATCATCATGTTTTTGCTGTAACAAGGTAATGTCCCGCCACGCAAGAAATTTCTGGTTTCTCCTTGTTTGTTTAAGGCAACAGATAGATTGATGTCTTTTTCGACATAAGCCGGATTTTTTAACATATATTTCCAGACTTCGGGAATTTTTTGACCATAGTTGATTATACTGTCTTTGGCAACACTGCCATCTGCAAGTCTTGGAATATTTTCATAATCCGTATAATCAAAGTAAACTATTTCTCTCATGGGGGCCGGTGTTATTTCCGGTGCGGCTTTGGGGCCAGCAAAATCTGCTTTTTTGCCGGTTTCTCCGACAAAATATTCTTCATCGGCTTCATCGCACTTTATTTGTGAGCAAATTTGTTGCGTTATCAAAGCTGCATATGTTTCACTGATTAATTCACTCGCGCCGGCGAGCCCACTCACAGAACCGGCTTCGGATATGGCTTTGACATTTATGCTTTTTAATTTCTCGATTAGTTCTTTGTGTTTTGCTAACACCTCGCCGCCGCCATCAGTCGTATATATTTTATCTCCCAGTCCCAAAATAGATTCGAGTGTTTTATCAATCTGTTCTAGTGCATAGTTTCTGACCGCATTCATTATGTTATTTGCTTTAGAAACAGCGGCATTTTTTTGTGTTATTGCAGAAAATACAAGATTGGTGCTCGGCGCAGAAAAGTCTTTGTAATCTTCTATATTTACATTTACGCCGACTATGCTGAAACCGTATTGAGAATCTATTTCTTGCTCTTTACTGATGTAGGCTTTATTTATCTGCTCAATCATTAAGTCGACTTTATCAAGTTGTTGGGTATAGGTATCAACATCTTTTTCTTTTTGGGTTCTCTCCTCCATCAATTTTGTAACATCATACTCTTCGTCAGTTAATTCTTCAGCACGGCCTTCAATTGTGGCTCGGTTAATGTCAGCATTAAGCTCACTTACGGCATTCATCGCCTCGTCAAGTTTTTGGAGCACGACTTTTCTTTGAGTATTTAATTCTGCCAACTTGTTATCTCGATTCTGAATAAGTGCGTTTTTCAGCTCTTCTTTTTCGCTTGCTTTAGTGCTGGATGGTTCTGATGGTATCTCAAGCCCTGATGGGACAGCGCTCATACCTTTGTAAATTGCAGAATTTACTAGGCTACCGATTTCTTTTGCAGTTTGTTCTTCTTCCTTGGCTTTCTGTTTTTCCTCATCGGTTTCGGCTGCGTTTGCTTTTGCTTTAGCGCTCGCTACTAAAGACGAGGTTATTCCTTCATTTATAAATATAGCCAGTTGTCCCACTCGGCGCCTTAAATCTACTCGTGACAAATATTCTTTCATATTTTCGTATTTGCCTTGCAGATATTGATCATAATAACTTCTTTGATCTTGCCATATCGAAAATTTTTTCTTAACGTTTCCCCATTGCGGGTTTTCACTATACTGATCCGCGGCGATTTGTTCAATGGCTTCGGCACCGACCTGCCATGACAACAACTCGGCTTTTCTTTCATTTTCTTTGGCGCGTTCTTCTTGTGATTTTTTCTTAAATCCGCCTTGAGTATTTTGACTATCAACAGAGCTTTCTACTTTTGACACGCTGCTTAAATCGGTTGAATCTATGCTAGGATCAAGTTCAACTTCGGCCAAATTTGAACTGCTATCATCTTCATTACTTAATTCTGCTTTGGCGGCTTCATAAGTAGCAAGCGCCCAGCCGGAAATGCCTTCTCTTAAGTCATAATCCGTGATTTGGTCACCAATAAAGACACCGTTCCAGCTTTTTTCTCCATCCTGATAATATCGGCTCAAAAAGTTTTTGGTGCAAGTGTCTGCCTGTTTTAATCTTTCGACTGATTTATCGTGCAAGCGAACAAAATCATAATACTTATCCGCATTTTTCCGGCGGCTTGGAAGGGATTGTTTTAGATTATGAATTTTAACAGCCGTTAATACTTTATTATAAACCGGATCAATAGCGGCTAAGTCAGCTAAGGCGTCCTGACTGCCGGCATAAGGAGATTCTTGTCCGCCACTGGCACTGGTAGAAAAGCTAACGCTTGAATTTGAATCTGGCTGATATCTGAAGGTATAGCCTTCAGTTTGTTTTTCTCCGGTAAGGGTTGGCTCTGCTATGGTGTCTGTTTCTGTTTTAATATCAACTTTTGTTGCAAGTTGGCCAAAAGCCATGACCTCACTGTGTTCAGCATAGCCTGCCAGTTTTATCGGAGCGTCTGTTTCTAAAAAACTCTGTGTTTGCGTTTCGGCGGCTGTTCCCGGGGCTTTGGTCGGAACCTCATCCATTATCCCTTTTACAACCATATACTGCGCCTTCATTGCGGTCAATTCTTCCAGCATTTGCACCAAATCATTCATCGTATTATAGACGTTATATTTGTTTTTCCAGGCGCTGTTATTGCTGTCTGCAACTTCGGCTCCGTTTTCTCCGGTTAAAATATCCGTCGGTAGGTTCTCCACCTTTTCTTTGAGCTTGGTTTCATATTCTTGCTCCAGCTTGATTGCTGCCGTGTTGATTTCAACCAAGGTATCTATATAAAATTGTTTCTTTTTGCTCTCGCATTCTATTTGCACATAATGATCATCAGACGGGAAGGTTAAAAACAAATCATAGACAGCTCTTCTGATGGCTTCGGGGTCATCTTTTTTACCAAAAACAGAATCAAGAATCGTGCGTGTTCCTCCCAAGGGGGCTTTTTCCTCACTATTCATCACGCCATAAAAGTCATTTTTATACTCATTGTATTTTGAGCTGAGCATTTGCAGATTTTCCTGCACGGTTTGAATGGCGGTGGTGGCCGTGGTTTTTAGTTTTGTTCCGACAAAATTTACGCCCATGCCGGCATCGGTTGAGCCATCAAGAGTTGGCGTTCCCGGCCCGATAAAAGGTAAAAATGCGCCGGCCGGTTTGATGTTTCCAAGTATTGAAATTGCGGCGAGCAGTGCCATAAAATGAGTTAGTTTTTTCATCTTATTTTCCTCCTTCCGAGGTTTTGCTCGGTTCGCAAATATACTTATCTAATGTAAATGATGTGATATTATCATCCGGTTCGCTGCTGGCTCCCTGATAGGCCGCAATTTCGGTTGCGGTTTTAAGCTTTAAGTCATAGATTGTGACTTCGATAAATTTTGCCAAAGCTTTGACCTCTTCAGCGCTTACCTGTGTATCGGTTGTATTGGCTGATATGGTGCCGTCTGCCGTGTCCGTGCGGGCAGCAACTTTTCTGGTATATTCAACTAAATCCGGTAATTCTGCTTGTAATTTTGCCGTACGGGCAGCGACTTCTATTGCGGTATTTCCGGCCTCTTTTTTGCGGTATTGTTTTTTGCTGAGTATATTATCAGTATTTTCGACCTCTCCGGCGGCTAAGAAGTTTTTGCTTGTAATTTCTTTTAAGTCTTGTTCCGGCGTCATGGACTTGAGTTGTTCCTCTAATTCCTGTTGCACTTTTGCGGCCTGTTCATTGGCATAATCTGCGGCCGCCGTTTGAAGTTTTTTTAACTGTGAATTTACGTCAGCCAGTTCTGCTGCGGTTTCGGTTGCGCTTTCCAGTGAAAATTCTTTTCCCAGTGCAGAAACAGCTTTATTATATCCTTCTATTTTCAGCTTGTTTGCGGCAATTTGTTTTTCGTATTCTTCTTTTTTGTCGGGATTTTTTTCTATCTCGGCGGCCAAATTTTTATTATTTTCTTCAAGAACCTTTATTTTTCCTTCAAGCTCCGTTTTTTGGCCTTGCATCTGCTCGTTTATGGTATTTTCAAGTTTTTCTTTTTGTGCCTCTAAGTCCAACAGGCTTTGTGCATCCTGCATTTTGCTACTGATTTTATCGGCCCAGTTTGCCTCTTCGCCTTTGTTTAGACCTGAGGCTTTATCCAGTTGATCTTGGGCTAAGTTTAATCCGGCATTCAAGGGGTCTTCTTCAAAGGCTGCAACTTGCTCTTCTACCGTTTTTTTCATTTCTTCGAGTTGTTTGGCGGTTTCTATGGCGCCTTTACCCATTTTTATTGCACGCTGAACTGCGGCTGAATTATCAAGCTGTTTTTTGAAATTGTCAAAAAAATTGGTGATAGAGGTTGTAATCTCCTTCGCAGTGCCGCCAACGTCTATTTTGGGAATCGCGTGAGCTGTGTTGGTTCCCATTATCATTCCTAAGACCGAAGCTAATAAAAATGTTGTTTTTTTCATCTTTATCACTCCTCTTTTTCTCTTTGGCCGGACTTTCCGCCGGTTTTTAGCGTTTCATATTCCATCATTGCGCTTTCCATTTGATATATATTGGTCAAGCGGACACTTATTTGTGTAACACTATCTGCCGAAGCCGAAATCAAGGCTCGTTCATTGGTAGTATCTATTTCTTCCGGCGTTTCGGCTTTTTCATCTGCAATTTTGCTTCTGGTGACCATTGCCTGTGCATATAATGTGGCCAATTTTTCTCTTAATATGTCATTTATTTTTTCTTCATGCTCTTGGAAAGCGATAGAGTTTTCTACTCTGCTGACTTCTGCCATAACATTATCTTCAATATCAGAAACCGTGCTTTTCAAATCATTAACATCTTGGATAAAACTTGGAATATTATTCACAACTTGGTCCAGTGGACTGTTCATCAAACCATTGGCTTTACTCAATAGGCCGCTGGCTTGGTTGACGGCGCCACTAGCTTGTCCGACTATTGCACTACCGCTGTTATAGAGCTGAGAACCGGCCTCATAGTTGTTTTGCAAAGTTTGCATTTCGCCCATAAACTCATCCCCAAGGTTTAGGTCTGAGCCGACTGCCATTCCGGAACTGATGGCTCCGGCGATATCTCCGCTGGCAACCGCAGTGGCAAATTTTTTGGCATTTGCTATTGTTCCCTTTATTCCCTGAAGTTCGCTTTGTACTTGACGTTTTAATTTTTGTGCTTCTTCCAGATACTCTATTCCGACCTTTTCTATTCGGTCCGTTTTTTTCAAGACTTTTTGTATGGTTTCTTTATCCGCATGGGCAGTAGGCATCATAGTACCCAGCGCCAGAATGATATTTAATGTTAGTATCAGAAGTCGCTTTATCATGGCTATTCTCCTGAACTTTCCTCTGTTGTTGCTGTGCCAGAGCTTTGTTCTGCCGCTGCCGCCTCAGGGTCAACATCTTGTAAGCGGGTTGACAACGAATCTTTGATACTTTTCTGGTATACTTGTGCCGCGTAGGCTTTGGTCAAGTCTATCAGAAGATTTTGTATTTGTTCCTGGGCTGTTGTTAATACAGACATATCATCTCGGATGTCTGATTGCCCTTCTGCCGAATCTTGCTTCATCGGAATCAAGACTTCTTCTTTATAATGGCTGGCTTTATTATGAGCATACATTGCCGCCGCTGCCGTTCCGACTGCGTTTTCATAGAAAATTTTATCAACAAGAGCATCTCCTTTTTCGGCTATTTTCATATCCGGATTCGAGCGATAGGTTATGATTTCCTTTATGCAATTTTCTAGCTGATCTATTGTTGCCGTATTAATATTTACTTCGCAGTGCTGTGCCATTTCTTGAGAGATGATAAACTCTCCGGTAACGTCATTCTTTCCGGTTGGAGCATCTCCTACTGCCGCATCTAATTGAGCGAAGTTTAATCTTTCACTGACTTCAGCGCTGTAAGCATAGGTTTCTTCTACAAGGCCGTCTGCTTCTGCATTGATATCGTAAAGTGTTGATTTATCAATAACCGGTCTTTGCCGAAAACTTTTTATTGTTGGCAAAGTTGTGCTCGGGTTTAATTGCTTGACCGTGTTGTTGTTCGAAATTGCTTCTGTTTGAGGCTCCGTTATTGTCGTTGCCGGTGCCGTTACTGTGGTTGTTGCAGAACCATCAATTAATTGTAGCGATTGAGAATTTTCTTTTTCATAATTTTCTTGCGACTGTGTTGATTCTGTTTGTACATCTTCTTGTGCATCGGTTATTGGTGTTGCACTATCTAACGGCTGCAAATTTACCGGTTGCGTAAATTGAGTACGCGTCCTGATATTGGTTGTCGATGTCGGGGTGGCATTTATTAACGGCAATGCTGATGAATTTTCTTCTTCATTGCTTTCCTGCGGTTGAAGCGTTTGCGTTTGGAGAAGCTGATTTGCTTCTTGATATTTAGCTAATTCTTCTCTTAAGCGTGCGATTTCATCTTGTGCTTCTTCAAGGTTTTGGGGGACTGCGCTTTCTGTTGTGTTATTATAATAGTATCCTGATTGCTCTTGTGACGCTTTTAACTTTTCTATTTCTGCACGAAGAGCCTCTATTTCAGCCTGAGCACTTTCTAAATCTGTCGGCGTTGCTGACGAATTATATGTCGGTGCTGCGGTACTGGCTCCATTTCCCCCACTGCTATTTATTGTACTATCTACGGTATTATAAATATTCCCTGCAGTATCTAGTGCATTATCTAGCTTTTCTTTTCCTTCCTCATAATAACCTTTCGCGGTATCATAATAACCCTTGGCATCATTATAAGCGGCCGTTGCATCTTCAACAAATCCACTTGCTTTGTCTTTGGCTTCCTCATAAGTTGATTTTGCATCATTATAAGCGGCTGTTGCATCTTCAATAGCTCCGCCGACTTTATCTTTAGCATCAGCAATTGTACTCTGAGCATCGGCAATAGAGCTTTGGGCATTACTCTTTGCTTCTTCAAGCATTTTTTTGCCCTCTTCTAGTTCAGCTTGTGCTTCTTCTACTTTCTTTTTATATTCTTCATAAGATGCTTTGGCCGCTTCATAATTCTCTTTTTGCTTTTCTACAAATTCTTTAGCTTTTGCCAGCTCATCTAAGGCTAATTCAGATATTGAGGCTTTTACTTCTCCTAAGGTGGAGCTGATTTGTCCGGTTAATTTTGTGGCATCAACAACAACCTTTGATTGTTTTACCAATTCCAAATTTGACTTTATGCCTTCGGCAATTGCACTGGCGTCAATGGTCGGAAGAAACGCATGACTTGTGCTTGCATTCAGGAAGACGATACTTCCTGCCAGTATGCTGATATAATATCCGGACTTTTTCATAATTGCCTCCGTTTGCCAAATAATTTCAGGCCTAATACCACCTATTCTTATTATCGTATCATACTTTTTGTTACAGTAGTATGAATTTTGATAAAATTTATCATGCAATATTTAAATATTTCGTTACAAAATTGTCTTCACCGTATTGTTTTATTAATTCTTCAACCAGCAAAACATTTTTTCGGCCTGAATTGTAGAGTTTAAGATATGGGCCAAGGCCGCTTAGGTTTACATCCAGAATGACAGATTCACCCGTTGCCGGTCGTGATAGCAATATCGCATAAGGAAAATCACGGTAGCTTTTGCCAAAGATAAAGTCTATTTCTCTTTGCGTTAGGTTCCAGTTTTCGTAATCTTCCGGCATGGCTTGCGGATTGCGGAAAAAGATGACGGTTTGGCACTGACCACGGATAACCTCGCCCACGCCTAACTTGTCAATAATATTCGGTTGTTGAAAAGCGCAGAGATAGGCTTGTCTTTTTTTACGGCCTTCTTGCAAACCGATTTCAAAATAATCACGGAACATTGGATGTTTTAACATTGGCGCGGTTTCATCTATCATAATTAATGTCGGAACACCGGTTTCTCCGGTTTCGGACTGAATTCGGTGCATGATGTAGCTGATGACCGCCGGGGCAAGAGTTTCGTCTTCAAATATATGCGTAAAGTCAAAGGCCATAAAGCGTTTTTGGCTTAAATCCAAGCTATCTTTATCGGCATTAAAAATTTTTCCGTACTGATCAGGATTAACCCAACGGAACAATTCTCTTCTCATGTTTCCGGTCGGCGAAAAGCAGCTTTTATATAAATTTGTCATAATTCGCTCTTCGGGGCGGAGATAGTCGAAAGCAGTTGTAACGGCACGGCTTATTTCTTTTTCTGACAAAGCATCATCAACAAGGGTGATTGAGCGCATCCAGCGTTGCAAAAATGATCTATTTACCGGTGTGTCCTTGCAGTCGAACGGATTAAGCGACACATTTTTTTCATCACCGTCAAATCCGACATAAGCGCCACCGATGGCTCTGGTAAAAATTTCGGCACCGCGATGGCGGTCAAAGAAAAAGACTTTTAAATCACCATGGCGCATGGCTTGGCCGGCTAAAAATGTCAGCAAAGTCGTTTTACCTTGTCCGGTCGGTCCGATAATGCAACAATGCGCAACGGCGGATTCTTCTGCAGAAACATGAAATTGGAATCGATAGGCAGAACCTGAGGTGGTACGAAATACCGAAATAGCTCCCGGACCCCAGTCACTTTTGCCAAAGCCTGATGACGGCTTGTCAAAGCAAACCGCGGCAGCAACAACTCTTGATAAATAACGATAAGTTCTCGGATAAGTTTCATAAGTCGGAAACTGATTAAAAAACGTGGCCTGTGTTACCCAGCCTTCTCTTACCGGCGTGACACTGAACAAACGGCATATTCTTTGGACTTCGCTTTCGCCAAACTCTACCTCGTCTTTGGTTTCACCTTTTATGATAATTGTCATCGCATATTCGGTTAAGGCTTGGTAGTCGGTATCACTCTCTTCAATTGAGGATAGCGCTTCTCCGTATTGATTGACGACATCTCCAGAAAAGCTGGTTATTTGCGCCATGCGTTGTTGTTGCATTAATAATGCGCGAGCATGGGACTTGAACATCGGCTTAATATTATGGAGCAAGGTTAGTTCGCAATCAATTGATAGAAGCGACATAATCATTGATTCGTCCATATAGTCGCCAGATGTTCTTATGCCCATGCTGATGGCAAACATTTCTTTTTCGCCAGAGAAAAATCTGATAATTCCTTCTTCTCCGGTAAAATGGATGTGATCTGCGGTTAAAAGCTCATTAAGCTGGTAGCCTTCTGCCCCTCTGACCTTGGGTTGGGGCTTGCTAATCGGGCTGCATATTCTTGAAAAAACATATAAAGGGCTATCTGTGGCCGGGCTGTCCGGTGTTTCATACATCGGGGATACCCCATATTCACTCATGGTCGCCAGCAATGCTTGCGAAGCATAGTTCAGGTCTTTAAGGGCATCTTGCCTATCGGCAATGGAAAGTATAATATAATGGTTGTTATTATATACACGGTCTAGGTTTGCGTCCCATGTATGAGAGATTTCTTCCAGAAGGGGGTTATTGAAATGGGATTCGACGCTCTCAAGTTCAATGCGATCTCTTAAGGTTATAACGCGGCAAACAACCTGTAAATCTGACATACCATCAATCCATGATTTTCTGGCTTCCATTAGAGAGGCGTCTTTTTCTTCCGTAATAAAAGACAAGTCGGTGCCCTCGACCTTAAATACACGCGCAAAAGCCTTATTATAACAGCGAATCGTGATGCCGTCAGACATGAGTTTACTAAAAGGCAAAAAGTCTGCTACGCGGGACTCATAAGGTTGGGGCAAAATCATGCGTCCCAATTTTGTGGCCCAGAATCCAATAAATGCTGCGGCAGAAACGAATCCCATAAATGCGACAAAAACTTCTGCTGAGTTTAGTCCTTGTGCAAATATCTTAAAAAAATCAAAATCAGGGCTCAAATTTGTTCCCCTTTACTTTGTATAGATTTTTTGTGACCATATGTGTTTGTCCGAAGGCTTGTATCATGGCAGACATATGAGGCTCTTTGACACCATAGATAACAATAATGGCATGTCCTAAAAAGATGGTGGCCAAAAAAATTATCGGGTTGGCCCCAAAAATACCGATTGCCATAAACATTATTGGGAATTGCAATGCAAAGTTAATCAGTGTCGGCAAAAACGGCCCCCAAAGTATTTTGGGCGGATTAGCAACGGCCTTTAATATTCCTTCCCGCATTTTTGCTCCTCCTTATGGCTTTAGTTTATAGTTTTATCGGTCATTTTACAAGTTTTTCTTGTTAATTACTGACAAGCGGAGCTCTCTGGCTCCGCTTTTATTATACACTTTTATTTATGAATAACCGGTTAATATTGCGGCGGTTGCGCTGTTTCGATTATTGCTTGCGCAGCACCCATCATTGCGCCAAGGGCGTCACCGCCAATCATTTGACCTTCATTAGCGACATTACCGACTTCGCCAACAGAACCGGCTGCGTTCGAAGCCGCTTGACTTGTATCTGCTGCGGTATCTTTGGCCTTTGAACCTATATTTTGCAACCATTCCGCAACTTTGTTAGTCGCCTCGCCTTCTTCTCGACGAGCTTGGTTTTCGGCTTTTGTTTCAGAGCTCGAAAAAACGTCTTGAAGATTGTTTGCCAGACTTTCTGCTCTATCAACAAGATTATTTACATCATTTTTTGCTTCAAATGTTCCTCTATTTATAGTTCCTGCAATTGATGTGGCTGTATTTATTAAACCATCCAAATCAGTCTTGTTGTTTTTTATTGCATTAGATACGTTCGAGATAATGCCACCGATATTTTTTATACCACCTTCAGTTGATACCGCCGCGTTATATACATCTCTTACGGCATTAATTCCAGAAGATAAGGACGAGGCAAAATCTTTTAGTGAAAAGCCTTTTGAGCCCGAATCTTTTCCTGAATCTGTTCCTGAACCTGAGCTAGAACTTGTTCCCGATCCCGAAGTAGCGCTATCTGTTCCTCCTCCGGTTACAACATTGGCGGTACTGGTGTTGCCGACATTTACATTTGGGATATCACTGCTTGACACTGCAGAACCGCCGCCGCTGGTTCCACTGATTTGAGAATAGCTACCGCTCATGTGATTGCCATAGCCTAATTTTGTAGCAGCAGTTTTGTCACCGGAAAAATATTGAATGAATGACCCCATAACAGACAGTAAAAACAAGCCAACTGCAATATAAGAAAAATGTTTCCAGTTGATTTTATTAAATATCGCGCCATAGGTGAAAACAATCATACCAAAGCCGGATATTACATAGGCTAACACTCTTAAATCACTTAAAAAGCCAAGAACTTTACAGGTTATTTGATCAAAAATATCTCCCGATGTACAGCCGGATAAACCATTTGCTCCCCCCCCATAGGTAGACGGATTGCTTGCATTTCCACCACTCAATGTATCGTTACTTCCTTCGGTTACGACTGCGACACCGGCAATTTCAGTCGTACCATCTGCCGCTCCCGTATTGGAAGCGCCTGCACCTCCTGAGGCTGTACCATAAGATCCATCTGCTAATTGAACAATCTCTTCCTCTTCAGGCATTTCTTCTTCCATGCTGTCTTGCAGAAGTTGCTGCAATGCGGCTTCTTCTTCAGCAGCCGCTGCTTCCGCTGCCTGCGCCGCCGCTTCTGCCGCTGCCTTTTCTGCGGCCGCTGCTTGTGCCGCTTTTTCTGAATCCCTATATGCTAGGGCTTCTTTTTCTTCATCACTTAAACCATATTTCTTTAACGCTTTATCCGAACATTCTTGTCTTTTGGCTGATGAGGCCACCATTCCTTCACATTCTGCTAACGCCGCATTTAATTTTGCTGTCTTTTCTTCTGCCTTATCCGCATTCTTCTCTTGTTCTTCCATCTTCTTGTCAACTTCTTTAAGCCTATCATTTAGCTCATCATCGAAGTCTTCCATCATATTCTGATAGTTTTTTACTTGCTTTTCATATGATTTTCTTAAATCTTTATAATTATTTTCTACCGCCTTCTTTTGCTTCTTATATTCGGCATCCGTTATCTCATCATTCCTGACTTTTTCTTCCAGCTCTTTTAATGCCGCCTCTTCTTGATCTGCTAGACCTTCTAATGTCTTTTGCGTTGCCTCTAATTGAGCTTGATTCATCTTATAAACCTCGTAGTCGGCACTCATTCCGCTACGGACTTGCTCTTCAAGCTCTTCTCGGGTGTAAGCCTCGGCCGTAAAACTCAGACTTAGGGTGCTTATTGCCGCCAAGATTATCATTATATATTTTTTCATGACTTTTCTCCCCTGCTTTAGTTTTATTATCAGCCTGCGTTTTTCAAACTGTCTTGAATGCTGATTGAGCTAACAGCGCTATTACCCGCAATATATTGCAAGATGCCACCGGCACCGGCTATCACCATTAAACCGATGATTATGGCTGAAAGCCATTTCCAGTTCAAATTTCCAAAAAAACCACCGATAGCTACGCCGACGATACCTAAACCGGATACGGCAAATATAATGCTCTTCATGCCCTCAAAAATTTCAGCACCGCTGTTAATTAAGTTGCTAAAAAGCCCACTGCTCGAACCTCCGGAGAAGCCACCACTATAGCTACTTCCGCCTGTACTTCCTCCGGTTGAGCTGCTTCCCGTGCTTGACGAACTTGTTCCTTTTACACCGCCGCTGCTTGAACCGCCGGAGCTTGAGGAACCGCCTGAGCTGCTTGAACCGGAAACATCAGCTCCTCCAACGATAGTGTTCGAACCAGAGCTTCCGCTTGCACCTCCTGCCACACCTGAATTTCCTGAGCCTGAGGCTGTACCATAAGATCCATCTGCTAATTGAACAATCTCTTCCTCTTCGGGCATTTCTTCTTCCATGCTGTCTTGCAGAAGTTGCTGCAATGCGGCTTCTTCTTCAGCAGCCGCTGCTTCCGCTGCCTGCGCCGCCGCTTCTGCCGCTGCCTTTTCTGCGGCCGCTGCTTGTGCCGCTTTTTCTGAATCCCTATATGCTAGGGCTTCTTTTTCTTCATCACTTAAACCATATTTCTTTAACGCTTTATCCGAACATTCTTGTCTTTTGGCTGATGAGGCCACCATTCCTTCACATTCTGCTAACGCCGCATTTAATTTTGCTGTCTTTTCTTCTGCCTTATCCGCATTCTTCTCTTGTTCTTCCATCTTCTTGTCAACTTCTTTAAGCCTATCATTTAGCTCATCATCGAAGTCTTCCATCATATTCTGATAGTTTTTTACTTGCTTTTCATATGATTTTCTTAAATCTTTATAATTATTTTCTACCGCCTTCTTTTGCTTCTTATATTCGGCATCCGTTATCTCATCATTCCTGACTTTTTCTTCCAGCTCTTTTAATGCCGCCTCTTCTTGATCTGCTAGACCTTCTAATGTCTTTTGCGTTGCCTCTAATTGAGCTTGATTCATCTTATAAACCTCGTAGTCGGCACTCATTCCGCTACGGACTTGCTCTTCAAGCTCTTCTCGGGTGTAAGCCTCGGCCGTAAAACTCAGACTTAGGGTGCTTATTGCCGCCAAGATTATCATTATATATTTTTTCATGACTTACTCCCGTTATGTAATTTTTGCTCAAAAATTTGAGGCTTTTATAATTTTTATACTAATATGAAAAAAGGAGAAAGAAGCGCCAAATTTATATTGTTCATTTGTGTCTTCTTTCCCCTTTTTGTTTAGGCGATAAATCGCTTACATGTTACCAAATGTGGTATTCAAACCAGCTGTTGTCGCAGCTTTATCACCGGTTGCATATTCAACAATTGAACTTGCAGCAGCCAAAATAGCTAAACCAGTAGCCAAAGCGGCCAACCACTTCCAGTTAATTTTACCAAAAATTGCAGCCCAAGCTAAAGCGACCAAACCAAAACCACCTAATACGAAGATGATGGTTTTGACTGATTGGAACACACTTACAGTTTTACTGGTAGCGGTATCCATAATTGTGCTACCGCCAACCGATGACTGAGCTGAAGCATCGCCAACCATTGCAATCACCAAAACCAGCGCCATGGTCGCTAAGCTCCAAAGATTTCTTTTAATAAACTGCATCGCTCTTTCTCCTTTAATATTTGATATCAGTTTTGTGCCTACTTCCTCTCTATTATATAGAATAACCGATTTTGAGATTTTTTTCCAGCATAATCGTATTCGACAGAAATGAAGTAACTCTCTGTTTATTCACAATTATTTTTCCTGTAACAAAAAGTTCACAGTTCTTTAATTGCAAACATAGTCTATTTTTATCACACAAAAGGTAAATAATTTGATAATTTTAATTTTCTCTATTTCTGATGCTTTTTTAGAAATTTCTGGGTATAAAATGACAAACCCTTTGCCAAGAGTCGCATTTTGATTTATCTAAGTTTTTAGAGGGGTTATTTTATGTTTTTGACCGGATTGAAATCTTTTTTTGGCAGTTTTATTTTGTCGTTGTTTATGATTTTTTCCATAAACAGCTTTTTTGGTGCAGAAAAAAACACCCCTTCTTCCCTCAACTTACCCAAGCAAAATATTTCTCTTTTTGTTAAGAATTCCCCTCATTCTTATCAAAAAAGTGATAAAATTGCGCTTATGAAGCCTCTGGAAGCACCCGTTGAGGCTTTACCGTTAGCTTTGCCAAGCGAAAAAATAACTATTCAACCGGTTAAAGCTGATATTAAAGAAAAAAAGGATATTCCCGCCGCACTGTCTAAGGTGACAAAAACAAAAAAAGCTCGTGCTAATCAGAAAAAAACTGTTGTTTCAAAAACACAAAAGCCCAAGCTATTGCCAGAGACGGTTACCGTAACTTTGTCCGAAAAAGTTGCGGATAAAATTCTATTGGAGCAACCGCAAATAAAAATAACGGCAAATGCTCACGATAAGGCCGCAGAACAGAAAATTAAAACGGCAGAACTTGACACCCCTTCCATTTCTGAAAAGGTAAATACTCAACAGGCGTCCCCTCAGAATATGCCCGAGGCTCCGCTTAAGCCTTCTTTATCAGAGCAAAAAAAAGCTGAGATTATACAGGTTGCTTCCGCAGAACAGCCGCAATCTCTTGACGCTTTATTGATTCCACTTGAAAAAGACGAGGCCTCCTCAGCAAAATCTGACAAGAAAATTAATCCGCCTTCTGCAGAAAATCAGGTGGCAATGTCGGCGTTCGACAAGCCGGTTTCGGCCATGATAAATTCTGAAAAGATGGCGACTGTTTCTGATGTCAAGACCGATGATAGCTGGTTGACCATGGCCGAAAAGCATGATGAACACGCTAAAGCACGTCCGTCCAAAGAAATTTATGAACGCCCCGAAGTCGGCACTGCTGAACAGGAAAGTCCGTGGATTGCGGCAAAAGGCACAAAATTTCCGGATAACACTACCGTTTTAGAGCAAGATTTTTATAAAAATGGTGAAAAACTCGACCTTTCGGCCGATATATCTGACCCAAAGTCAATACTTGCCGATGACAAAAGCGGCGCTAAAGTGGCGGGAGAAGTTGTTAACAATATTCTCATTCCTATTCCTGAGGATATTTTAAATGATAAAAATTTGATGCCTGATTTGGTTTCTGACCCTAAAAACAAACCCCTTGAAGATGAGCTTAAGCTCAAAGAGGCCACTTTGTCAAAACAAACAGAGGAAGAAAATATTTCTGAAATTCCATTTATTGTATCAGAAGAAAATAAGAGCAAAGAAGAAAAAGAATCTTCCGGAAAAAGTTTATTTAGCAGCTTGACCTCGTTATTTTCTTCTTCAGACAGTTCAGAAGATATGAATGCGGGAAAAGTACAAAACGATGAAAGCGGTGTGGAAGAAAGCTCGGCTCAAAAGTCTTCTGCTTTTGACTTTTTAGCAAAAAACCGCAAAAAAATGAAAATTTTGCCCTCTGAAATCAGGTTATCTTTTCAACCCGACCGTGCAGAAATCTCAGGAAAAACGCTGGATTGGCTAAAAGCTTTTGCCCAGAAAGCCATTGAAAATGATGATGTTGCATTGGAAATTCGGATTGATGGTTCAAGTTCTTATGCCCTTCAACAAAAAAGATTGAATTTGTTATACAATATTTTAACTAATTTGGGTTTAGGATACGCTAAAGTTCATACTGTTTTTACAGCAAGAGAACCAAATTCGTTTATTCTTCGCGCCGTGAAAACCAGTGAAGACAGTAACAAGAAGCTCTTTGATCCGGCTTCTTCCTATTACAGGAGGTAATTGGGGAAAAGTTATGGTTATAAGTAGCGACTCGAGCTTGATTAATTGTTTTCAACATGTATTATAGGTATTAATATGATGTCAAAATACTGCTTAAGGAAGATTAATATGTATGCTAAAATAAGCTTCGCCGCACTCCTGCTGTTTGTTTTTGCCGGTTGTGCCGCACAACAGGCTCCAGAATTGCCGGTCGTCCCTTGTGATGAAACTTCCGGTGGCAATTTTGTTCCGGCCGAGAGCAATGGTGAATTTATCAGCTATACCGAAACTGACGCAAATTTTAGAGCTTTTGGCGAAAGATCTCCTCGCGATCAATATATTACGCAAGCTGGCGCCGGAAATAATCTTTCTGCAGCTATTCCGCCACGCGCCGATGATGAATATGTGGACTTTGAAGAAGAAATTGTTTCTTCCGAAGGAACAGATATTGATGGAGAAGGTATGAATGCTGAAGGTTTTTCCCCTGAAGATCCGGTTGAAGATTGGTTAGCAGAAGAAGGTAAAAACCTTAAGGGGCTTTTGACAGAATGGAGCGAAAAATCCGGTTGGCGTTTGGTTTGGAAAAGCAACCGTAATTATACCTTGACCGCAGGCGCTATGTTTCGTGGTCGTTTTGCAGATGTAAGCTCTGCTTTGATTAGAGCTTTTGCCCGTGCAAAACCGGCTCCTATCGCTACTTTTTATAAGGGTAACAGAGTTTTAGTCGTTGAGACAATGGAGGATGAAAATGCTTTTTAATCGTGTTGTTGTTTATGGCTGCGGCCTTGCCATCGTTTCTGCCGTTGCCGCTTGCTCCTTGTCTACCAGCTTAGATGCTTCTTTGGAAAAAGAGGTTAAGGCTGCTGCGGTGTTACAAGAAACAGCAAAAACTCCGACGCAAGTTGCTCCCGATGATGTTGTCAGAGTAAAAAATGATATTTGGCTCGGCGATACCAGCGAAATCGAGTTCGAAGGTGAACCCCTGCCTGCATATCTTGAAAATCAAAAAGGGGTTACCCTTATTAGTAACAGGCCTATCACCTTGTATGAAATTGGTGATATGATTAATAAAATTACTTCAATTAAGGTAAGATTTGCTCCTGATTTGGAAGAAAGCATTACGGCATCGGCAAAATCGAACAAACCGTCCCCGGAAAATATGGGGACCGACTGGACAGAGCCGGATAAGATGCTTGTTTCATACAGAGGTCCACTCAGCGGTTTGTTGAATGAATTATCCTCAAGATTTGGTATTTGGTGGAAATATGATAGAAAAGAACTCTATTTCTATAAAAATATTACCAGAACATTCGTTCTTTACAGCTTGCCAACCAAGCCATCTCTTTCGGTTAATGTCGGTGGATCAGCTGACGGGGAAGGCGGTAGCTCGGAATTGTCTTTGTCAAGCACGGCTGAAATCGAGTTGTGGGGTAATATTGAAAAAGCCATTACTTCAATGATTTCTCAAAATGCAAAGCTGACGATTGATTCTTCAAATGGTACCATTTCTTTGACAGCAACGCCTAATGATATTGCTAAGGTCGCAAAATTTGTTAATGAGCAAAATGCCAGATTATCTCGTCAGGTTGCCGTCAGTGTTAAGGTTTTGCAAGTTACCGTTGAAGACAATGATACCTATGGTCTTGATTTGAATGCGGCATTTGATGACGGTAAGAGCAGTGTTTCCGTTATCAGCCCGACCAGCACCTTTGGCACCGAAGTTACCAATAATATGGAAATGAGACTTATGCCGGGGAACTGGAATATTAATGCCAGTATAACAGCTTTGTCAACGCAAGGTACGACAAACATGATTACCAGCGGTACGGTTACGACACTTAATAACAAACCGGCGCCGATTCAGGTTATCAGAAAACAAAACTATATTTCCGAAATCACCAAGACAAACAGCGGAGGTGACGGAAACTATTATGATATTTCGACCGAAACCGAAGAAATTGAGACTGGTTTTACACTCGATATCCTTCCCAGAATTTTGGAGCATGGCAGACTGTTGTTGATGTTCAACTTGACCCTTTCAGACCTGATATCTTTGGAAAAAGTTCCTCTGGGCGGAAACGGCGAAGAAGACGATGGTCAGTATATTCAAAACCCGATTATCGAATCTCGCGGTTTTACACAGGAAGTTGCTCTTAAGTCTGGCGAATCTTTAGTATTAACCGGCTATGAAAGAGTAGAAAATTCTTCTGAAAAGACTGGCGTAGGTTCGGCCACAAATTCTTTACTCGGCGGTTCTGCGATTGCTGACAAGAAGAGAAGTATTTTGGTTATTATCTTGACGCCGGTTATTTTGGAATCTCCGTTGAATCCTGAAACAAGAGTAACAAATAACATCTAACCCCACTATAAGGAACATCGCAGTGTTAGAAGATGCTAAACTTTTAGATAGAGATTATGAAGAAGGCGGAAACAAAGTGATTTCTTCGGTTTCCGTTGAGGGCATCCCTTATGCGACAAGCCTGTTTTGGCAACCCATTCAAAATACTGAAGATCCTGTTGCTGAAGTCAGCGAAACGGCATCCAGTATTCTTGAAGGTGCAGACCTGTTCTGTGTAAAGCAAGGCAAAGCTCCTCAATTTGGTATTTGTTCTTCTTTACAGGGGTATAAAAAAGGAATGTTGGTCGGAGCTGTTTCGGTTGCGACTGCTCTGTCCGGTCTTTCGTCCTTTGTTGCCGTCTTTAAGGTAGATAACGGCTGGTGGTATATTTGTGTTCGTAATGATATCATCCTTTCTGATGGTGATTTGGTTTTTGCGAGCGAAGAAGAGGCTAAATCTCAGTTTATGTCCATGCTGGCCGTTCCTGATTGGGGCAAAAAAATTGCGCCTCAAGACTGGGGAATTGAAGGCACCGAGGACATCAACATTGCAGAACTTATAAAGAAGGGTATGCGCGTTAAGCTGGATAAGATTAATGCGCTGCGCGGTGCCAAGTTGTTTATGGTTATTGGTGTTTCGGCAGTTGTCGGAATTTGGCTGCTTTCTGTTATTATTAACAGTATTTTCCTTGCGCCACCCAAGCGACCTGCCATTGCCCCAATTAAGCCAAAGGCAGTAATCAAAAAAGAATTACCTCTTCCCCCAGAAGATGTTCCATGGAATCAAGTTTATGATGCTGCTCAGATGATGGAGTTGTGCTATAAAAATGTTTCTGCGCTCTCGCAGATTATGCCACCGGGTTGGGTTATCGGTAATGTGACCTGTACAAATAAAGATGTTTCAACCTCGTGGGAGAGAAACGTTGGTCGTGTCTTGTGGATGGAAGATGCCTTAAAGAATTCTGGATTAACTTTTGCATCTAAAACAATTGAAAATACTGGCAACGTTATGAGAGTTTCAATTGCTTTGCAGGGGATTGCTGTTGAAAAGAATTTGCCCAATATTGATTCTAATCATCTTAAGGCAACACTGAATGATTTATTTCAAGCATTTAATCAGCCAGTAGTTTTGCTTGATGAAGTTTATACGTCTAATCGTAAAAAAATTTATAAAAAAGTTAAGTTTACATTTTCGTCTGATAACAATCCTATTGTTTGGCGCGATTTGTTAACAAAATTTTCAGGTCTTGAGATTAATATGATAAAATATAACAAACAAAGTGGAAAATGGGATTACGAAGGAGCTATCTATGCGTTATAATGTAAAAATTTTGTTGTGCTCTACAACTTTGGCTCTGACTTTGGGGCTATTGCCTATTCGAAATGTTGAAGCTTTGATTTCGGCTCCACAAGCAGATGCTGTTCCAGGAAAGGTTTCTCTGGCTCCTGAGTTAGAAAAAGCAGATGCTGTATTGCAAAAGTCAGGAGATTTGCAATCTAAAGATAACATTACACTTCCGGCACCAAAATCTGTACCTGATGCCGCAGGATTTATGGAACCAAATGCTCCGAAAGCAAATTTACAAAATTCTGCAATGGATGCTACCGGACAAGATTCTATGCAATCTGGTGTTGAGCCCACTTTAAATACGGCCGCAAAAGAAGTTGATCCCTTGGCTGATATTGTTCCGTTAAGCGATGAAGAAAAAGCTTTATACGGTGATAATATTCTTAATCAACTGGGTGATAATTTGTTTTCTCAGATGTCTGATATTGAGAAACAGTCAGCCCTTTTATCTCTTGAGCTCAGAAGAGAAAAAATTCGTGCTGAAATTGAGGCTATTCGTAATCAACGCAAAAAAGCTCTTGCCGAAGAAGAAGCTCTAAAAGAAGAAAAATTGCAAAAACAGCGCGAAAGAGAAGCTGAACAAGAAAAGAAAAAGTTTGAAATGGAGCAAGAAAAGCGCAAACTTGAAATTGAGGCTGAAAAGCTCCGTCAAGAAAGTCTGGTTAAAGCTTATAAAGAAAAAATGTTGGAGCGGGAACAGGCTTGGATTGAAAATATGTCAAAAGCATATGGTGAAATTAACGAGCTGAACAAAGACCGTGAGTTCTTGCTGTCTGATTTTACCAGAAAGCTTGATAATCTGCGCAGTATGGCTGCTCAGGCCGTTACTGACGCAAATAATGCAAAAGTCAGATATGACAAAGATGTTTCGGTTTTGAAAACACAGATTTCTGTTTTGAAGGCTCGCCTTGCCGCTGAACAAGCTGCTAAGAAGACTGCTAATCCGTTTGCTCAAATTTCAAATGATGTCAAACCGGTTATGTTGAGTGATGTTTATGCCGTTATGGAAATTGTCGGTAAAGATGACAATTTGGTCGCTAAACTGATTAACAAAAATGGAGACAGTTTCTTGGTTAAAAAAGGAACCGTTTTGCAGACCGGTCATGTGGTTGATAATATTTCAGAGACCTTTGTTTCTGCCGAATTGGATGGCGTGAAAGATTATTTGTTCTTCTCCGCCGGTGGTATTCTTGATGCAGAGCCTGCTTCTAATACGGTTATGGATTCAGCTAAAGGCGCTTTGGGCGGTAATTCTGATGACAAAACTGCAAAGCCTGCTGCAAATCTATTTTCTTCTGAGGTGCCCAATCTCGGCAAAGGAATGTTTATTAAATAAGTAAAGAGGGTATTTTGGCTGACGAGAATGAAATTCAAGATCCGACCGTTCTATCCTCGGAGCCTGCTGACACTGCTTCAACCGAAGAAACAAGTTCTTCTGCTGTTTCTTCGGATATTGAAAATAACGACAGTTATGATCTAAAAGAAGATAAACCGGCAAATAAGATTCAGTCCTATTTTCAGCATGGGAACAGATTATTAACACTTCCGAGCAACCCGAACCTTGTGATTAATGATGATACAAGACGTTTAGTGGCGTTGTTTTCTGACGGGCGTTTTCTTGTTTCTGAGACACACAAATTTGATGGACGTGTTCTTAGTTTTGAGGTATTAGTTCGCAAAAAAAAGCTCAGTATCAGCAAGCCGGAATATGTTTCGCAAAATGAGCTTAACGCTGTCTATGCAATTGGAGAGCGTTCAAATGTTAACATCGAAGGCGATGAAGACCTTGCGCAGCTGCAAATGCAGAAAGACTTTGTCAATGTGGTTGCGCGCGCTGCGTCACAAAAAGTATCAGATATTCATATTGTTGTAGCGTCAAGCACCCAGATTATGTTTCGTATTAACGGTATGATGTCTGTTGTTATGGAATATAATAAAGAATGGGGTGAGTCTTTTGTGCGCGCAGCCTTTGCTTCAGCCGATATTTCAGATTCCAACTATGCTCAAAATGAATTTCAGGGCGCGCAAAAGTTGGGTTCTACACCGCTGCGCGGTTCTAAAGGCAAACTGATGCTGCCGCATAATATCTTGGCTATTCGTTTGCAATTTAATCCGATTGCATTTGGGTCCCAGTATTTGGTAATGCGTTTGCTGTATGCAGATGACAACCCCGAAGGATCCGGTGATTTGTCTTCTTTGGGATTTGGCGAATATGAAGAAAATCTGTTTTATAGATTGCGCGCAGTGCCGGTTGGGTTGAATATTATTGCCGGACCGACAGGATCTGGTAAAAGTACGACTTTGCAGCGCAATATGATTAAACTTTTGCAAGAAAAAAATTATGAAGTTAATCTGATTACGGTGGAAGATCCGCCTGAATATCCGATTCCGGGGGCGCGGCAAATGCCGGTGACCAATGCTAACAGCGAAGAAGAAAAAGATGAAGAGTTTACAAAAGCTCTTTCGGCGGCTTTGCGTTCGGACCCTGATGTTATGATGGTTGGTGAGATTCGATCAATCGCTGCGGCAGAATTGACCTTTAAGGGCGCTTTGTCCGGTCACGGGGTGTGGACAACTTTGCACGCAAACTCTGCACCGGCGATTATTACGCGTTTGCGTGATATGGGGGTAAAAACATTTATGCTTAATGATCCGGAATTGATGAAGGGGTTGATTTCTCAACGTTTGTTCCGCAGACTTTGCCCACACTGTCGTGTTCCGGTTAAAACCATGCTTGACTCCCCTGCGGTTAAACGTCTGCGCACCGCCTTGGGTGATTTTGGTGTGGAAAATACTTTTGTGCGTGGTCCGGGGTGCAAATATTGTGATAATACCGGCATTAAAGGCCGAATGTCGGTTCCGGAGATTATATTGCCGGATGCTCATTTTCTGGAATTGATGATTGCCGGAGAAACAAGAAAAGCCATTGATTATTGGACCAGTGACTTGAATGGTCGTCCGCTTAAAGATGCCGCTATTGAGCGTATGCTTAAAGGCTATATTGATTTAGATGAGGTTGAGCGTTGGTGCGGTCTGCTTGACCAAAGACCTGTTTATTAGCAAGAAAGATGAGGTTCTTATGGAAGTAAAAAAATCTACAACCCTAGACAGAGCGATGAAAAAACTTGGCACGGTAGAAACTTATTATGCCAAAATCATTTGCCGAATGTCTACAAATACCAGACTGAAAATTTATCGTAAGCTGGCTTCTTTATTGCGTAACAGATTTTCTTTGATGAATGCATTAGATTTACTTCATAGCAGTGCTAGTAATGGCGGAAAGAATCCTGATGAACCGATGGCTATTGCAATTGCTAACTGGGGCAAATCTTTGCAAAATGGTATGTCTTTTTCTGATGCATTAAAGGGTTGGGCTCCGGACCGCGAAAGATTAATGCTGTCTGTCGGTGATGTATCTGATATGGAAAACGCCTTAATGAACCTTATCCGCGTATCAGAGGGAACGACAAAAATGATTCGTCCGATTATCGGCGCAATTACTTATCCGTCATTTTTGTTTATGATGTCTGTTCTGATTATTTATGCTATCGGTGTTTATATGGTGCCACCAATGGTTGAGGCTGCTCCTGACGTTATATGGCGTGGTACTGCTGTTACTTTGGTCGACTTGTCATCTTGGATACAAGAAAATTGGATTTTGGCTTTTTCTTTTCTGCCAATAGTAGCACTTATCATTTACGCAACAATCGGCATTTGGACCGGTCCTTTGCGTGCTATGTTTGACCATCTGCCGCCTTGGTCTTTATATAAAATCTTTACCGGTATTAGCTGGTTGCTGGCTTTATCCGCTTTGGTTAAAAGCGGTACGCCGGTTTCTACCTCAATGCGTGCTTTAAGGCGTGATGCCAGTAAATATCTTAAAGAACGAATTGATAAAACTCTAGTGTTCATTAACAACGGTGACAACCTTGGTCAGGCGTTGGCAAAAACCGGTTTGGATTTTCCAGATCCTGAGATTATAAATGACTTGAAAATTTATTCCGAACTTGATAACTTTGAAGAGGCCTTGGAAAAATTAGCTAATGAATGGTTGGAAGAAAGTGTTTATTTGATTGAAAACAAAGCCTCCTTGTTAAATATGGCTGCTATTTTGACAGTTGCCGGTATTATTGCTTGGGCGGTTATGGGCGTCTTTGATATGCAAGATCAGATTACTTCGGCAATGGGTATTTAAAATGAAAAATCTGAAGAAATATATTCTTGATCTTTACTCTTGGCTAAAGGCACAAAAAAGGTACTTTAAGATTGAGACTTTTCGCCAGTATAAGCATTGGGGCTTGATATTGGTTGTATGTGGTGTGGTTATTGCCTTTATTATCGGGAGTATTTTATTGCCTGCACCGTCTTTAAAAGCAAAAATTGCAGCCCTACAAGTTATAATGCTTGCTGATAACACTCAAAATTTCTATCGTGTTAAGCCAAATTTTTGGGGGCTTGACACAAATTCTGCTCTTAAAAATGAAATATTTCCTGCGGATATGAATATTAATGGCGTTGCACTTAATGCTTTGGGAAAGCCGACTTTAATTGGAAACGGAGAAAATGGTGACACGATTGTTCCTGGGGTACAGGGTTTTGACATTGTTTATAAAAACTTGAACCGGACACAATGTGTTTTTCTGCTCTCATTTCCGTTTTCTAACGAACAGACACTTGCCCTTTCGCAGATATCATTAATCAATGGGGTTAATGATAATATTTCATTTAGCTGGGGCGGTGAGCTCTCTCTGCTGCCCAAGCCTGAGTTTGCAAAGAAATATTGTGCAAAAAATAATACTATTATTTGGCATTTTGAATAGTATCGGTATATTTTAATCAGATTTGAGGAAAGAAAGTTAAAAAATTATGTTTCGTATTGTCAGACAAGAAACAGGACGTTCAATGATTGAGATGCTTGGTGTCTTGGCCATTATTGGTGTGCTTTCTATTGGAGGCATCGCCGGTTATTCAAAAGCAATGCGAAAATACAAGGAAAATAAAACTATTAACCAGATTACTTTACTGTTGACCAATATTAGAACCTTTTATGTCAATCAAGGGTCATTTAAAGATCTTGATAATGATGCCGCGGTAAAATATGAAATTGTTTCACAAGATATGATTAAAGAAGAAAATGTTGGATCAGGAACCGATGCAGGGAAGACATCACTTGTTAATCCTTTTGGAGGGCAGGTTAATATTTATCCTACAGATAACAATGAGCGTGTTGTGGTTGAATACGGCGGAATGGATACGCTTTCTTGCATTACCATTGCTTCGTCTGATTGGGGATCGACAGCATCTTCCGGTTTGGCTGAAATGAAAATTGGCAGCGGTGGCAAAGAAAATTCTATGAACCTTTCTACTGCCTTTAACTGGGATAATCAGAAACTTCCTATTTCGCTCCAAGACGCTCAAAAAGCTTGTTCTTCCGTTGAGAATGCCATTAGTTGGAAATATGATTGGCTGTCTTATTAAAGAATATATTAACAATATTCTGGAAATATTTACTTTTTGTTGATTATTTTGTGTTTTAATTTATATTGAAGTTTATAGTTTACTTATCTATTCGGGCGTTTTATCATTGCTCAGGTAAGATTTTTAATTCTTTTGGGAGAAAGAAAATGAAAAAAATATGTGGAAGCAATCAATCTGGCCGTTCAATGATTGAAATGCTTGGTGTGTTGGCTATTATCGGTGTGTTATCCGTCGGCGGTATTTCGGGTTACTCTAAGGCAATGGCTAAGTATAAAACAAATAAAACTTTGGATCAGTTGTCTTTATTGATTACTAATATTCGAACCTTATACGCCAATCAGGTTTCTTATGATGGATTAGACAATGCTGCGGCTGTTGATTTTGAGCTTGTTTCTCAAGATATGATTAAAACAACCGGTACAGGACAAGGTGCAAAACAGTCTTTGGTTAATCCTTATGGTGGCTCAGTTACTTTGGGAACATCAACTGATAAGATGGAATTTACTATTGCCTATGAAAATGTTGACCGTCAAGCCTGCATAACCCTTATTACTTCTGACTGGGGAGGATCGGCTTCGTCAGGATTAGTTTCTATTGCGGTTGGTACTACAACATATTCTTGGGAGAATAATACTTTGCCTGTTTCACTATCCAACGCAAGTACGGCTTGTGCCGATGATAGTTCAAATACTATTACATGGACTTCACGTTAATTTTTTTCGTTTTGTTTAAAGCTTCCTTCGGGAAGCTTTTTTGTTTGTACAAAACAAGGCCTATATAAATTGTTTCATCTTTTTTTAAGATATGTTTGATAAGCTTGGTTGCAGAGAATCCGTTTTATCTTATTCAGGAAGAAAAATATGGTTAAAATTAATGATGTAAAGTTTTCGGATATTTATGTGACGCCGGACAAGAAAGCGTTTATTCCCGATGGAAAAACGCGCAATGGACTGGCTATTTTAGAAGCTGAAGATTTTGAAGAATTTTATAAACAACTAGAAGACGCTTGGGACGGCGACAACCCCAGTTATTCTTTGCTTTATGAAGGCATTTTTTATCGTATTGAACGCACAATGAGTATTTATGGTCCGCAATACTGCGGTCGTAAAATGCCAAAGCAAGTACCGCCATTGTCAACGCTGGGCTTTATTCCTCAACTGACAAACTATTTGACCTCTCTGGCAAATGCTTCAGGACTCATTCTGTGGGCTGGTCCGACCGGACAAGGTAAAACAACCTCTCTTTCTGCCTTAATGAAAGAATATTTACAAATTGAAGGTGGTTTTGCTTATACAATTGAAGATCCTTGCGAAATGCCGCTTGATGGGGTTTATCATGCTCGTAAAGGCGGGCTCGGCCTGTGTAAGCAAAATATTCCGCCTAACGGCGATTGGGGCGCCGGTTTGAAATCAGCTCTGCGTTCAAAACCGCGTTATATCTTGGTTGGTGAGATACGTACGCCGGAAACCGCCAGTGAGGCACTACGTGCGGCAACATCAGGCCACTTGGTTTTGTCTTCTATTCACGGAAATAACGTGACAGATGCCATTACCTCGGTCGTAAAGTATGCTTCTTCTACCTCAATGTCAGAAGAGTTGGCTTTTGACCTATTCTCTCGCGGTATGTTGGCGGTTATGCACCAAACTTTGGTCGGCGTCGGTAATGACAGACATCCTGAGCTGACTTATTTGTTTGCTAACCCAGACACCACCAAAGGGGATCAGGTTCGCGGTATTATCAAAACCGGAAAGCTTAATCTGGCAACAACCATAGAACTCCAAAAAACACGTCTGGAAAAAGGCTTAAACTTATTCCCTGACATTTAGACTGATTGATAAAATTAAAGCCCTTGTTGAAAAACAAGGGCTTTTTTGCTGTTTGTTATTTTTTATTCGATATCCCAAGGAAAGACAATCCATTTGTCAGGAAGCTCTTTGGCACAGATATCGACATCACCGTGCCCCTTAGGTTTGCTGTATACAGCAGCGTAACACGCTTGCGGATAAAGCTTGCGCACCAAGCGGAAGGTGCGCCCCGTGTCTGACAAATCATCAACAATCAAAGTCTGATTATCGACCTCTCCGACATTGCAATCCAGCTCTATTTTATCATCTTCTCTGCGCTCGTTATTATCATAGCTGGAAATATTTATGGCCTGAGAGTTGCGGATATCAAGCTCATAAGCCAAAATGCCGGCCGGAAGTAATCCGCCGCGGCTGATGGCTATTATTTTATTAAACTCTCCGGCTGATTTGATTTTTTGAGCCAAAAGCTTTACATCTTGGTGAAAGCCGTTCCAATCAATATAATATTTTTCGGTCATTCTGGTTTTAATCCGTTTTCGGTTTCGGTTTTTATGCGATTGATATAGTCAACAACGCGGTCATCGCCCCATTTGGCGGCTCCGCGAAGGCGGCCGATTTCGTAGCCTTGTTTGCTTATCAATACTGCATTGGGGGATGTGAAAATTCCCAAGTCAGCGGCCAGATTGCTCTTTTCATCAATGTAAAAATCCATTTTCTCGGCACCAAAACGGTCTAAAAATTCTCTTTGTTCTAAGGTATTAGACCATTCTTGTGACGGAGAAATCAGCACGACCTTAATCCCTTTGTCGGCTGTTTTATCTGCAAATTCTTGAAGATCATCAAGCTCTTTAATGCAGGGCATGCAATGACGTGACCAAAATACGGCAACAACAAAATCGTCATCAAAATCCGTCAGTTTTATTTCGGTGCCGTCAGAACGCATGAGCGAACGTGAAGGCAGTTCACGCGGTGTGTCGTATATGTTTACCCCTTTTTGGGCGGCCGCCGCAACGCTTATGCTACAGCTAAGGATTATTCCGAGTATGTATTTTATCATCTTAATAACTGCAATATAAGTTTTGTGTTTCTCTTGCTTTGAGAGTATAACTCTTTTTATAGAAGATAGTATATAGCAAAAAGGTTTCAAAATCATGAAGAAATTTTGTTTGTTTTTAAGCTTGATGGCTTTTTTAGCCGTCTCTCTTGCGGCTTGCGGTAAAATGGCCTCTCCTGAGCCATATGAAGGCTCCGGCTATCCTCATTCTTATCCTCGTGTGTAATTTTATTTTAAGGCGAATCCGATTATGGTTGATGATAAAAATTCTTTTTCCGACGAAATGATTCCTTATGTGGAATTTGCCGATAATGCAAATGAGCGCACGCCTTGTGTGCTGGTTTTGGACTGTTCCGGCTCAATGCGCGGCGAACCGATTAAGCAGCTGAACGCCGGTCTGAAAGCCCTTGAAAAAGAACTTAAAGAAGATATTGATGCCAGCTCTCGCGTGCAGCTTCTTATCATTAAAGCCTTTGGCAAAGACGAAGCCGAGGTATCTTCCGACTGGGTTGATGCCATGAATTTTGAAGCTCCGGTTATGGAAGCCGGCGGTCTTACCCCGCTCGGAAAGGCAATGGAAAAAGCTTTGCAAAAAATAGAGGAGCAGAAATGTCTTTATGACAGCTGCGGTATTACCTCTAAAAGGCCATGGATTTTTCTTATCAGCGACGGCGAGCCGACCGATTATGATTGGGAGATTATTGCCGAAAAATGCCGTCAGGCTCAAATCAATAAAAAAGTGGTGATTCATGCCGTCGGTACCCAAGGGGCTAATCTGGAAAAATTAGCCAAGTTTTCTACCATTGCGCCGAAGCGTTTGACCGGCCTGAAATTTACTGAGTTTTTCTTGTGGTTATCACGCAGTGTGTCCTGCGTTTCAAAAGCGGCGCCAAATGTTCCTGATTTGCTTGAAGATACGGGCGATTGGAATGAAGAAGAACAATTCTAACATAAAAGTTGTGGCCGCCAGCGTTTGCGGACCGATGCACTGCTATCGCAAAATGCCTTGTCAGGACTTTTTTAAACATAAGTCCTCCGGCAAGAATTTTGTGGCAGTCGTTTCTGATGGTGCCGGCTCGGCAAAATATGGAAAAATCGGGGCTCGCGTTATTTGCGAAACAATTGTTGACCTTCTTTCTAACTGTGATTTTGAAAACATACATCAGCATGTTGTGCGAGCAATTTCCGTGGCACGTAACAAGCTTTTGCGCCACCGTTTTAACAAGCAGAAAAATGCCGACGGGCTGATGGATTTTTCGGCAACGCTCATCGGTGCTGTTTGCCGCGATAAAAAAGGCGTTTTTTTTCATATCGGGGATGGCGCGGGAATCGCCTTTAATGCTGATAATTGTGATCATTTTGTGGCTTCAAAGCCCGAAAACGGCGCTTTTTCCTGCGAAACATTTTTTTATACCATGGATGACTGGAAAGATTCCCTTCGCTTTACCTCCTTTGAAGGCGCCGATACGCTCTTTTTGATGAGTGACGGACTGACTAATTTTGCTTTTTCAGCCGATTTTACCAAAATCGAAAAAGGCTTTTTGTTGCCTATCAATAATTTTTTGGCGCAACCGATAACTAAGGAAAAAGCCGTGCGCGCTTTGAACAATACACTAAACACGCCTTTGGCAAAGCGCCTTAATTCTGATGATAAAACGCTTCTTTGGGCGAGGTTGTGATGATTGAACAGCCAAATCTTGAAGGAAATTCTTATGCCGCTATTTATCCCAACGGACGTTTTGAAAAAATTACGCTCGGGTCGATGATTAATCGCGGTGGAGCGGCCGGCCGAATCTATCTTGTAAAAAATCTTCCTCAAGTTGTGGCCAAAATTTTTCATAACCGGAGCAAAAGCGCCACAAACCGCCAAAAATTAGAGGCTATGCTCCATAATCCGCCGCATTTTCCGCCGGCCATAAAAAATGGGGTTGAGTATGTTCAAATTGCTTGGCCGGAAGCCATACTTGATGACGAAAACGGGTTTTGCGTCGGATATCTGATGCCTTTGGTTAAAATGGACGAGGCCGTCTCCTTAGACCATCTGATGCAAAAGGCTATTCGAAAAAAGCTCGGTCTGTCCGAAAAATATTCTTATCGCATTTTTGCCGCTTATAACGTGACGTCAATGGTGGCGGCTCTGCACCGCGCCGGACATTATATTGTTGACCTCAAACCCTCAAATGTTTCGGTCTATAAAGACTCAATGATGGTTGCCATGGTTGACTGTGACGGTTTTTCGATTAGAGGCGAAAAAGAAGGTGTTCGCTATCCGGCAGAGTTTGTCAGCGAAGAATATATCTATCCGGAGGGTATGTCTCAATCTTGTGAGGAAATGGGCGAAGAGCAAGACAAATTTGCGCTTGCGGTTATGATCTTTAAGCTCCTTAATAACGGAATTCACCCTTTTTCGGGAACACCCAGAAAAGATGTTGAAATGCTTACCATTCAAAACCGTATTGAGCAATATCATTATGCTTACGGCTTGTGGCCGGATACTTATCAAGCCCCTCACCCCTATTCTTTGCATGAGTATTTTGACCCTAAAACGCTTGAAATGTTTGAGCGGGCCTTTGTGCGCGGCGGCAAGCGGCCGACTGCCGAAGAATGGCAAAATCATCTCAAATATTTGCTTAAAAACCTAAAAACCTGCAAAAAAAATCCTAATCATTCTTATTTTACCGCAAAAGGCTGCGGTTTGTGCGCCGCCGAAGAGCGCCTTAAGGGCACTCTGGTTCATGTTCAAAAGCAAAAAGAAACGCCGCAAATGTTGCGCGGTATGGAAGTTTCTTCTTTGTCGGTGGAAAATTTTGAAAAAAATAAGGCCGAAAAGCTTAGTGAAGCCCAAAAAATCAAAAATTTTACAATTGCCGGCATTATCGGTTATGTGGCTTTTTTTGCTGCGCTGTTCAAAATCGTAGAGCCGCTCGGGGGCTGGCTGAAAGATATCGGTTTTGGCATGCAGGCCGTTCTTATTACGCTGATAATGTTTGGAATTAACCGCTTTATAAAGCATTTTCGCGACAGGCTTCCCTTGTTGCAAAATCGTGCACTGACCCAGATGTTGCAAGTTTATGCCTTTATCTGCATTCTTATCGCTTTGCTCTTTTTGAACGAATTTCCAGACGGGCTTTTCTTGCCGCCACTTTCTTTGTAAAAAAATTATATTTAAACTACACTTTTTGATTTTTTTATGTTATTGTCTTGGTAGTTTGTTTTATATTTGAGGTTGTAAACAGTGATAAATTTAAATCCTATCGTTATCTCCGGTAAAGAAGTTCTTCCCTTAATCGAGGGCGGAAAAGGTATTAATGCCAGCAACGGCTTTAGCTCCGGCGCTTGGGCAAAGGAAAATTGTGTCGGTACTTTTTCCGGCGTCAGCCCTGATTTTTATGATGACAAAGGCAATGTTGTTTTAGAAACTTTTTCTAAAAAACTGCGCAAAGACCGTCATGAAGAAATGGTTGAATATGCTATTCGCGGTGGCGTGGCTCAGGCTGAGGTGGCTCATGAAATCTCGAACGGAAACGGTCGTATTCATATGAATATGCTTTGGGAAATGGCTGATTCCGAAAGAATGCTCACCGGCGTGTTGGAGCGCGCAAAAGGTCTTATTCACGGGATTACCTGTGGGGCCGGATTGCCTTATCATCTGGGAGAACTTGCCTCAAAATTCGGTGTTTATTACTATCCGATTGTTTCTTCGGCCAGAGCTTTTCAGGTTTTGTGGAAGAGAGCTTATTCTCGCTTTACGGAATTTCTCGGCGGTGTGGTTTATGAAGACCCGTGGTTGGCCGGCGGTCACAATGGCTTGTCTAATGCCGAAGATCCGACCAAGCCGCAGAAACCTTATGAAAGACTGGTGGAGCTACGCAAGTTTTTGACCTCAATTAACATGAAAGATCTGCCGATTATTCTGGCCGGCGGCATCTGGTCGCTTGATGAGTGGAAGGATTATATTGATAATCCGGATATCGGCAAAATCGCCTTCCAATTCGGCACGCGCCCGATGATGACCAAAGAAAGCCCTATCAGCGATGCATGGAAAAAAGTTATGATGCAGGTTAAAAAAGGCGATGTTATTCTGCAAAAATTCAGCCCGACAGGATTTTTCTCCTCGGCGATTAAAAATACGTTTCTTGAGCGCCTTATTGAGCGCAAGCAAGGTGAGGTTGCTTTTGTGGCCGAGCCTAATGCCGAGTTTTCTCACCCGCTGACGATTAATGAGCATAAAACCGTTTATATTAAGCCGCAAGATGCTTCTAAAGCAGAGCAGCAACTAAGTGCCGGCTTTACCGATATTCAAGAGACACCGGATTCTACCGTGGTATTCATGACACCGGAAGAAGTTAAGCAGATGAAAAAAGACCGCGCGGCTTGTGTCGGTTGTTTGTCTCAGTGCCAATTTTCAACATGGTCTAAAGCAAACGGGACGACCGGAAAGCTTCCTGACCCACGTTCTTATTGCATTCACAAAACATTATATGAAGTCGGGCACGGCGGCAGCGTTAAAGACCATTTGTTGTTTGCCGGACATCAGGTTTATCGTTTTGCAACCGATCCGCTATATCGCAACGGTATCCCTTCGGTTAAAGAACTGATTGAAAAAATAAAATCCGGGCAATAGGTCTGGTTCTCCGGCGCTAAGCCGGAGAATTTTTTTACGGAGTTTTCTTTATGCCTTATATTAATCGGCTCAAAAACACATGTGGCGGCAGAAGCGCTTTTTATATTCCAAAAAACGCAGAGCCTCTTGTCTTTTCCGACGAGTTTTCCTGTCCTGATTCGATGGTTTCGGAAGGGCAAAAGGCTCGCGGTTTGCAGCTGATGTATTATCCTGAGGTTTATACGATTAAGCGTGATGCAAAAACGAATCAAATCGCACTAAAAGATATTTCCGAACAAACGCAGCCCTTGCCGACAACCCTTGCCGGATTTAAAAATCTCGGCTTCCCTAAAATTACACTCTATGGCTATATGCTGTGTATTGATAAAGGCTTGCTTGCCACGCTCTCGGAAGAAGAAAAAAAATTTGTGAAATCTGCGATGGCACATTTTCAAAAAATAAAAGAGAAGAATCCGCAACTGTCGGTGGCTCATGAACTCAAACATGAAGAAAATCAGCATTTTTTCTATGAGCTGCACAAAAAATATGGCCAGCGCTTAACCAACAAAGATTTTCTAATTAACCGCTATCTTGATGAAATTTCGGCATCGAATCGAGAGCAACTCATAGAAAAAGCACCCCAAAGTTTTGATGAGATGAAAAACATCACCCGTCAGACACAGGCAGACTGGTTATCCTCTCCCGACAAAAAGCATTATTACCAAGATGAAAACAGCGACTTTGCCGCTCATCTTGACCAATATAAAGAACTCGTGCAAGGCAAAAAAGCCGATAGCTCTCATAATATGCTTAAAGAGCTGGCAGAACATTATTTTACCTATCAAATCAACGGCAAAGAGATTTGCCTTGCCTCTGCGATTGATCTTGATTTTCCTATGCCGGAAAAACTTCTCCGCTATGCCATGAGAACAGATTTAATAAATTCATTAATGATTGTGGACTATAACAAAAATAGCTATTAATTTATCTGTATCACTTTTGGCAATCTGAGCGACAGGTTGAATGCTGCAAAAATTTTTATCACATCATTCTTCCTCACAACTATTTCCGTTCCACTTATAACCATTTTCACAGCCACATTCTGAATACTCCCCCCCACAAGACTTATTTACATCTCCAACTTCATGTAATCCTCTGCAACTATATTTATATGCATTTCCACAATCAACACAACTATAAGTCTTCCTATCATATCTATATCCCAACGTACAAAATTCTATAACTGGACGCACTTCATTTGTATATGATGGACCTACATATTGGCTTCCAAGATAAGCATTATTATATTCACTATAATAACGTCCTTCCTGAGGATATGAAATTAATACAGATCCTGGACTATAAACATCATCTTGTATTGTAGATGTCCAAACAATATTATCTGTGGTTAATTGACTTGATTGCCATCCATATGCTTCTAATGCACGAAAGCCACTTGTATTTGAGCTGTAGCGTGTAAAATATGCATTTAGAACACCTGCTGCTGGCAAACACCAATCACCGGGTTTAGTCCCCTCGGTACTATATTCAGCGGCTGCCCAAACTGCAGGATAATAACTTTTATCGCGTGCTTGCATCAATTTATCAGAATTGCGACAACTACTAACGTCTCGATAAGGTGTTGTAAAAGTTCCACCGTCTTGAGATGGCATTCCTGAATATTTTGCCATGAATTGAATTTTTTGCCCATTTTGAATTGAATTCAGAGCAATGGCCTGGCCACCCCCATTAGAATAAGAACAGACAACAACTCCTATTGGTGTTTTGCCATGTTTTATTTCTGAGGCAACAGAAAAATAAGAATGACTCATGTCACTATAAAGAACGTCACCAAAGTTTAGCACAAGTCCTTTCAAGCATGGATTATCATCAGAACAAGTGCTTCCATTCCAAAAGTATCCGTCTGAACATAAACATTTCTCATAGAATCCACCACATGCTGTTCCACTACCTCCTGAATAACCTGTTCCGGTACAGGTATATTGATAAGTACTTGCGCACTGAGCTGTGCAGGTTTTTTTAGAGGCATTCCAGGTATAACCGGACTGGCAGCCGGATTTATAATAACTATTTGAACATTCCTCATAAGTACATTTAAAAGGACTTGGGCAGCTCGAAAGTGTTCCTAGGTTTGGGCAAGGTTTGCAGTTATCATATTTTATTTGCGAGCCGGACATACAAGTTTTAGCGCCGGTATCACCGCCCATAACACCGCAATCCTGGAAACCGTCACATGGGTTGATTTTGATTTTATATTTGCTCGTTCCGTTGCAATCCACACAAGCCACCCCGTCAGCAATATAACCTTCGGGAATAGTGGTGTAATCATAACCTTCGCAAAGGTTGCAACATTTTCCGAAAGTTTTATCATATTCACAAGCATTATTCGGATCAACTTTCCAGCCTGTTTGACAGGTATCGGTAAATTCGGAATCTAGCTCTTTACAGGCGCGCTCGGTATCTTCTTCACAAGAGGCATATTTATCCCCGCAAGCCGTACCGACCCCATAATAGGGAGGCTCACAAGTTTTATAACTTGCAGGGCAAACGCAACGAGAAAAATAAGTGCTGTTATAAATACAAAAACCTTCCGGTGTTTCTCCCGCGGCGCAAGAAGTTAACGTATAACCTTCTTTGCGGCAACGCTCGGCGTCATTCAAATCATAATCAGGCGCCCCGCCGGAACCACTACCGCCATTATTTTCGGTATTATCAAACGCTTCACCGCTACAAGCCGAAGTATCATTAATAAAGCAAACTGCCGCCAATTTTATCTCATCAGAAGAAGACAAGCCCGAGGATGGAGAATAGAGGTGTGTGTAAAGTGTGTTGATAAGTCGTTCTCCACCCTCGGTAAAAGAAATATTTGCCATTGCGCTCATCGGCAACAATCCGGCTGCCGACAGCATTGCGGTCAAAACCGCATATTTATGCGAATTCAACATAATATCACCTTTCTTAGCTTGTCTTCACGAATCTAATATACCATAATCTCGCTTTACTTGCAACAGTCATTTTTGAAAAAAGTGAAAGAGTGGTGAAAAAAATGGAGCGAGGATTTACCTCGCTCCATTTTTTGTTTCTTTATTTTAATTAATTTATTTCTTCATCATTATAAATGCCGAACATATTTCTCTTCGGAACCCAGCCTTCTATTGTGTCAAATTTAATCAAGCAGAAATTGCTGCTCGGTGTGCATTTTTTGACTTCACCGATAACACCATCTTCTACCTTTGCAACAACTTGCGACTGATAATTGTCCGAGGCATAGATATTGCTTTCGCCTTTGGCGGTCATCTTGATGCTTCTTGCGCCAGACAACATTGATTTATGAACCCAAGTTTCAGAACCGTCCCAATCCTTTATTTTGCGCCATAATTCAAACTCGGCAATTATTTCAACCGGTGCGCCTTTTTGCTGATAGACCCATTCTATCGGATATCTGGCTCCGGGGCCGGAACGTGCATTAATCAAATTTGACCGCAAAGACACCATGCGCGGCAAGGCTAAACCGGTTTCTTCGCCGGTGTCCTCTTGCGCTTTTGCCCCGCCGGCGGCAAATATTATTACGGCTAAAATTGCAAGCAAATATTTTTTCATTCCTCCCCCTCTTTCTTCTTAATCTTTTCTTATTATATTTATGCCTTATAATAATGAATAAAGCGTAAAAATATTTAAGGAAACAAAAGATGAAACTAACAGATACCATTATTGACCTGATAAAGTTTAGAACCGAAACCGGAAATGCCGCAGAAATTGACAAGTGTCTTGCTTATTGTGAAAAGCTGTTTGAAAACTCCGGTGCAATTGTGACGATTTTTCGCTCAGAAAAAGCCTCGCCGGTTTTGTTTATTCGTAACGTCGAATCGAATGAATATGACGCCTTATGCCTTGGGCATCTTGATGTGGTGCCAGCCGATGATGCTATGTTTAACCCAGTGATTAAAGACGGAAAACTTTTCGGTCGCGGGGCTCTCGACATGAAATCCTTCGCTGCAGTCGCCTTTAACTCGATGTTTTATGTTTTGGAAAACAAATTACCCATAAAATTTGCGGTTATCCTCTCAACCGATGAAGAAAAAGGCAGTGCCAGCACTCATGCCTTTATGGATGCTCATCCTGACCTTAAAGCAAAAATCGTTCTTGATAATGATGTCGGCGGGGATATTTCAAAGCTGGTTACTAAATGCAAAAATCCGATTTTTGTTAAACTCATTGCCGAAGGAAAAGAAGCTCATGGTTCAACCCCGTGGGAGGGAATCGATGCAAATGAAAAACTTATGATGACATGGCATAATATTCGCAAAATCTATCCCTATCTTTCAAAAGAGTTGCCTAAGCCCAGTGACACTTGGTTTGATACCCTTCATTTTGCAAAAATTGAAGGCGGGCAAGTTTCTAATATCATTTCTAATCATGCAGAGGCCTTGCTTGACTTTCGCTTGACTGAAAACTCAACAGTTGAAAATCTGCACAAGAATCTCGATTCCGCCATGGTTGACGGTGTTCATTATATTATTGTTTCTGAAAGCACACCGGTGGTCATGGATGAAGAGAATCCGTTTATTCTTGATTATAAGCATTTTGCCGAAGATATTTTGGGTTATAAAATCGACTTTGAACATATCGGCGGGGCAACTGATTCGCGCTCTTTTGCTTTGCGAGGTTCTATCGTTATTATGCATTCTGGCACCGGAGACGGCATGCATGCCTCAAACGAATATGTTGAGCTTGACTCTGTTCTTAAAATCGCAGAAATTCAGACGCGCTTTTTGAGCAAACTTGCCAAAGATTTGGCCTAAAAATTTGGGGCTCGTTAGGAGCCCCTTTTTTATATCTTAATTCCAAATCCGGCAATAAATGAATAACCTTTGTTGCTATCTTCGGGTGTTCCGGTCATGCCTCTGAATTTGACATGGCCAACGGCACCATACAGAGTTACATATTGATTGAGCTTATACTGGTTCAAGTATTGAATAAACTGGTCTTTATTTTCGGTCTTATGCGCTCGGGATTCAAAATAGGTTACGGCGGTTGTCCATTTATCCAAGGTATAGCTTATGCCCATATTCCACGCATAACCGTCTCGGTAGCCGTCGTAAAATTCCGGTGTTAAAGTCGGGTTTATTTGCTGATTTATCGGATATTTATCACCATCCGGTGTCGAGCGGCGATAGGATCCGCCTAAGGTCCAGTTTTTATAACTAATGCTTCCGCCAATGCCAAAATCTTCCATATAGTCTTTATACAAGCCATAAGCCATATAAGTTGACAAGCTAAATTCGCCAAACTGTTGATCATTTGAAATGGCGGCTACATAAGCATCGTTATGACGATATGGCGCATACCCACTGACAAGCCCTTGATTAAAATATGCTGACGGCATATAAGTAAAACCAAAGGTTGTGCCTTTTATGGTCGGACTGATGTAGGAAATTTTATTTGAGATATTATCCGTATTCAGCGCCGTTGAATTTAGGGTTAAATAGGCAGCTGTTTTTCCACCATCTCGATTCCAGTTCGGATTATTTAAAAAATCTGTTATATTACTGTCGTTAACGTATAACGGTGCTAATGCCGGTGCTCCGGCATAAAACTGATAGCCCACGTTATAATTTAATCCGACTTGTATTTGTCCATAAGGGGTTTGTAATGCGCCGTAAGCTTGGTTTACCCATTGGTCGCCATCATAGTCTTGCAGGTATTCCGTACCGCTGGTGTTGGGCAGATAATATAAAGCCAATTGATAATCTTTATTAAAATTATAGGCGGCGGACAGTGTTACATAAGTTGAACTATAAGTTTCGTCTCGGTTATTTTGCTCTGAATACTTTTTATTATAGTCATTGTAGCCATACAAAACAATTGTATTAATTCCCGCCGTAAACTGCCAAGGGCCTTTGCTAAACTGCATGGCTTGTGTGACTGGGGAATAACTTAATACTGCTATTGTGGTGATTATTGCAATTTTTTTCATCTCAGATGGGTCCTTTCTGCTGGCTGTTTTTCTTTATATAATCTTTGACGAAAAAATATCTACCTTTTAGATAAAAAAAATGGCGCCAGCGGCGGGACTCGAACCCACTACCCACAGTTTAGGAAACTGTTGCTCTATCCTGATGAGCTACGCCGGCGGCCTTCTTTTTGATTATAATTTATTTTGCTAAATTGCAAGAAGTTTTATCTTGCTCTTTTCAACAAAAAAGCTCCGAATTGCTTCGGAGCTTTCTGCAAAATACTTAGTTATTAAGCATTTTTCTTCAGGGCTTCACCCAAAGCGTCTCCCAAAGTTGAGCCGGAAGAGGTGTTAGAATATTCTTCCAAAACCTTCTTTTCTTCATCAATTTCAAGAGCTTTGATTGAAATGCCAATCTTGTTGTTTTTCTTGTCAACAGATGTAATCTTAGCTTCTACAACATCTCCGGCTTTGTAGTTTTCCGGATTTTGTTCAGCTTTGTCTTTTGACAAATCTGCTTTTTTGATGGTGGCAGAAATGCCGTTTACATCAACATTGACACCTTTTTCATCGGTGCTGACAACAGTGGCTTTAACAACGTCGCCTTTTTTGATGCCTTCCATTGCACCAGAAACAGCGTCTTCGGTCAACTGTTTGATACCGAGAGAAATTCTCTCTTTTTCAACATCAACATCAATGATTTTTGCTTGAATGTCTTGACCCTTGGTGTAGTCTTTAACAGCTTCTTCACCAGATTTATCCCAAGAGATATCTGACAAGTGAATCATGCCGTCGATTTCATCAGATAAGCCAACGAACAAACCGAATTCGGTAATGTTTTTAATCTTGCCTTCAATGATTGACCCAACCGGATGCTCTTCAACATAAGCGGCCCATGGGTTCGGGGTGCATTGTTTGATGCCCAAGCTGATTCTTCTCTTGTCAGAATCAACTTCGAGAACTTTAACTTCAACTTCTTGAGAGGTTGAAACAATTTTACCCGGGTGAACATTTTTGCGGGTCCAGCTCATCTCAGAAACATGAACGAGGCCTTCGATACCATCTTCAAGCTCAACAAATGCGCCGTAATCGGTAATGTTGGTGACTTTTCCTTTGTAGATTTCGCCAACTTTATATTTTTCAGCAACATGCTGCCATGGATCTTCTTCAAGCTGTTTCATGCCCAAAGAAATGCGCTGATTGTCTTCGTTGAATTTGATAACTTTTACTTTTACGGTCTGACCAACAGACAAAACTTCGGCCGGATGATTGATTCTCTTCCAAGAGATATCGGTAACGTGCAACAAGCCGTCAACGCCACCCAAGTCGATGAATGCACCGTAGTCAGTAATGTTTTTAACAACACCTTCAAGAACTGAGCCTTCTTTCAAGTCGCTGATTAATTCAGCACGAGCTTCGGCTCTGGTTTCTTCAAGAACAACACGGCGAGAAACAACGATGTTGCCTCTAACCTTGTCCATCTTCAAGATTTGGAAGGGTTGAGAAATTCCCATTAACGGAGTGATATCGCGAATCGGGCGGATATCAATTTGAGAACCCGGCAAGAAAGCAATAGCGCCGTTCAAGTCAACAGTGAAGCCGCCTTTAACACGGCCAAAGATAACACCGTTTACTCTTTCGTTGGCATTCATAGATTTTTCCAAATCCTGCCATGCTTCTTCGCGGCGAGCTTTTTCTCTTGAAAGAACAATGTTGCCGTCTTTGTCTTCATAGCGGTCAACATATACTTCTACAACATCGCCAACCTTTAATTCCGCATTTTGACCAAATTCACGGAGAGGAATGCGGCCTTCTGACTTCAAGCCGACATCAACTGTTGCGTAATCCGGTGTTAAACGAATGATTGTTCCCTTTACAACAGAACCGGTAATGCCTTTGTCGCCGAACTGTTCGTTCATCAGCGCTTCAAAGTCTTCGGTCATTTCGGGAATTTTAACTTCTGTATTTATCATATAATTTTATTTTTCTTATCCTGCCAGACCTCCTAAAACGGAGCGGACTTGTGCGTTTTATATATAAAAAGAGCAATCCTTAACGCACCTTAAGGATTTTGCTCTTTATTCTTATATCGAGATTTTATTAAATTGCAAGATTTTTTTGATGAGAATCGATAATTTCTTTCGCTTTTTCAAAAACTTCTTCAATACTGAGATGGGTTGTATCCAATATTATGGCATCAGGAGCTGGTTTTAACGGTGAGGTGCTTCTTTCCGAATCGCGTTTGTCTCGCTGATTAATGTCGTTTAAAACCTCTTCATAGCTCGTTTTAATCCCTTTTTCGCAATATTCTTTATAGCGACGTTGGGCTCGGGCTTCGGCCGTAGCGGTTACAAAAAGTTTTATCTCTGCCTGAGGACAAACAACCGTGCCGGTGTCGCGGCCATCATAGACAACGCCTTGCGCCTTGTTGCCATTGGCAAAAGTCGGATTTTTGCAAAAATCTTGCTGCATTTTTAGCAACGCGGCACGAACAGCGGGAATCGCCGAAACAACCGAAGCTCTTTTTCCGCCCTCAGGACCACGGAAAGAAGGATTTTTAGATAATTCCATCATTTTTTGAAACGTCAGCTCTTTGGCAAATTTTTCTGCCATATCCGTATTATCCGCAGGAATGCCGGCAAGCAAGGTCTCTATTCCGACGGCACGATAAACCATTCCGGTGTCAAAATATGCCAGTTTATATTCTTGTGCTAGTTTTCCTGCCAAAGTGCCTTTGCCGGCAGAGGCTGGTCCGTCTATTGTTATTATCACGTCCGTCATCCTTAAATTTGTTACAAATCTTTAACTTTTATTTTCTGTGTTTATATGCTATCATGAACTTAATAAATAAAAAAGCTCGTTGCTGAATTTATACCAAAGTATAATTAGGCGAAAGGAGGTTATTATGAGGTCTTTAGTTTTATTTTTGGCATTTTTATCTTTTGCCATAATGACTTCTGTTAACGCTCGTGCCGGTATCATTGTTGAATCCGCAGATTCTGCCATGCAAAGAAATATGTTTGTGGTTCAAGACTTTGGTGATTCTCCCAATATTTCCGTAAAAAAACATTCTCAACCGGTTAAGAATTTTGGTAAAGCTGTTGCGAAAAAATATTTTAAGAAGCAAAATGATGCAATTATTATTGTTGATTTGGATTATGCCAAAACTTCTGCCCGTCTTTATAAAGGACAATATCTGGCCGTTCGCGTTACGGAAGAAGATGATACTTTGTGGAACTTTGAAAATATATCTCCAAACTTAGAATTCGTAAAAAAAGAAAAGAGAAACGGGGTCTTGATTTTGCTCTATCGCAGTGTTGAAACTGGTGTTGCTACCCTTAACTTTGATTTGATGAGTGGGAAAAGTGCTTTATTTTCAAGAATTCTTAACGTAAGTGTTATATAATATCGTCTTAGAGAAATTTTGTCATATTTTGTAACAAATATTTAACTTTATTTTCTTTATTTTTATGATATTATGCTTTTCGTAAAAGCAAAATAGACAGAAACAAATCAGGGGTTTTTATGAAAAATTTTGTTAATCTTTTTATTTTTTCTTTGCTCTTCGGACTTAGTGCATTTGTGGCTGATGCAAAGTTTATTGTTGAAGAAAGAGATGCTGCGCTCAATCGGACCATTTTTGCTCCCGCAAATTCTAAACCTCGCAAAATAGAGCAAAAGAGTGATGTTTCCGTTGATTATAAAAAATCTTTATCTCAGAAATTTTTTGACGATGTTCCTGATATGTTGCTTGTTGATGTTGAAGAAGCCGGTACTTCCGTTACCCTGCAAACAGGACAATTTATTGCCGTTCGTCTGGAAGAACAAAACGGAACTTCTTGGACCTTTGAAAAACATTTTCCATCCCTCGTCTTTGTAAAAAAAGAAAAAAGAAACGGCTTGGTTATTTTATTATATCAGGCCGTAGAATTCGGTGAAGCTAAGCTTACTTTTGATTTGATGAAAGACGGCAGGGCTTTAGTATCCCGAATTTTGAATGTGAAAGTTATTTAACCATGGCTATCAAATCCAATATTCGATTGTTTTTGCAAAACCGTCTTGCTCCGCAGGCGGTTTTTCCGCTTGATGAGGCGCAGAGCCATTATCTGCTCCATGTCATGAAGCTAAAAAACGGAGATGAATTTTTGGTCTTTAATGCCGAAGATGGTGAGTTCTTGGCTAAAATCGCGGAAGTTAACAAAAAAAGCTTAACCATCTGTTTGAAACAACAAACACGAAAACCTATGTCCTCTCCTGATATTTGGCTGCTCTTTGCGCCTCTGAAAAAAGACCAAACCGATTTTGTTATTCAGAAAGCAACCGAGCTTGGCTGTGCTAAAATTATTCCTGTTATTACCAAATTTACCATTACCGACAAAACAAGAATCGAGCGCTTTAAGGCGCAGGCGATTGAAGCCGCTGAACAATCTCGTCGGCTTGATGTGCCGCTTATCGAAGAGGCGGTTCCTCTTACGAAAATTCTTGAAAATTGGGATAAACAACGTCCGCTTTATTTTATGGATGAGACCGGTGGAACAAGCGCTGTCTTTGAGGCTTTTTTATCGGCAAAGCAAAAAAATATCTCCAGTGCCGCAATTTTAGTGGGGCCGGAAGGCGGTTTTTCTGCGGAAGAAATTGCCTTGCTCCGAGGGCTTGAGTTTGCGCATTCCGTTTCTCTCGGAAAACGAATCTTGCGGGCGGAAACAGCCGTTGCGGCGGCGCTTTCTTGCTGGCAAGCAATTGCCGGAGACTGGAACACATCCGATGACTGAAACTTTTAATCAAGATACGCTGATTAATTATGAAAAATTGCTCGGGAAAAAAGAGCTTTATAAGCTATGGCTTGTGTTTGACAAAGAAGGAGAAGGCTTTGTTATTCGTGCTCAAGCAGCATTGAAAAACCATGATTATCCGTCTTTGCGTGCGGTTTATCACCAGATTAGGCCTGCGGCTGAGGTCTTTGGGCTTGACAGTTTTGCCCTTTTGTGTGCAAAAATAGAACATAATATTGTTAACCGTGATTTGGCTGAGATTGACCAAGAGGTGTGTGAAAGTATATCTCTGTGCAAAAAAGGCCTTTCATCGCTTGCTCTTTATATGGATTCTGCTCATGCCGCAAAATAACAATGCAAAAGCTAATAACGCTAAATCAATTACGCCAAAGCTGCCTTTGGATATTAAACTTCCGCAAGAAAGACTTTATAATTCCGAAAAATTATCGGCTTTGTTTGATAACACAGTCTTTCTGTCTGTTTTTACTTTAGGGGCTTGCTTTAGGCTTGCGGACGCGCTTAATGATGACATTCCGATGACGGCTAATGTGTTGCAATTTGGTGCAACCTTCGGACCGCAAATTGAAAAAACCGCTTATAAAATTTCTACCTTCGGAAAATATGTCATTGTTGATAATAACTCAAAACAGATTAGACGCTGTGATCAAAAATATCAGTATCTGTTTCCTCAGCTTTCGTTTGTTAAAGCCGATGCTGCTCGTTTTAAATCCGAAGAAAAATTTGACCGTGTTATTTGCTATAACCTGTTGCATGAGTTGCCGCCTTTATCAAAAATCAGGGTTGTTGACAATGCTTTGAATCTTATTAAAACCGGCGGAAAGGTTATTTTTATTGATTATCATAATCCGTCTAAGTGGAATCCCTTCCGCTATTTTATCAGAATGTTTAACCGTTTGTATCAGCCTTTTGCTGAAAAGCTGTGGGAGCGTTCGATTGATATGTATGCCACAAAAAAAGCTGGTTACAGCTGGCGCAAAACAACTTATTACGGCGGAATGTATCAAAAGGTGGTTGTTACAAAAATCGGATTGCCTAAATAGATTTGCGCTTTTTATATTCTTCAATAAAGTTTTTGCATGCGGTTTCAATCATTTCAAAAACCCTGTCAAATCCGTCATGGTAATAAGGATCGGGAACCTCAGTGCCGTATTCGGGCGCATAGGTTAGTATAAGCTCGACTTTGGCTTTGTTATAGCGCTTGTCTCCTTGCGGGCGACGGTATTCCAAGTCGGCAATATTACGTTTGTCCATCGCCAAGATTAAATCAAAGTCTGCAAAATCATCTGCGCGAATCGACCGAGAGCGAAGATTGGCAATATTTATGCCATGAGCCCGCGCGCAGGCTTGAGATCGCGCATCCGGCGCATCGCCGTCGTGATAAGGCGTGGTTGCAGCAGATTCGACATATAACTCTTGCTCTAGTCCTGCCTTTTTGATTAAATCAAGCATAATGCCTTCCGCTGTGGGAGAACGGCAGATGTTTCCGGTGCAGACAAATAATATCTTTAGCATAAAAGTTTCTATCCTGCCATGCAGCCATGTGTTTCTTTGGCAAACTCGACGTAACGTTTATAATATTCATCAAGGCTTTTCTTGACTAAATCATTTACCGTGCCTTTGGGATAATTGCCATCTTTATCGGGCTTGCCGGCCGGTTTTCCGGTCAATAATTCTATGCCGTCATCAACGGTGTCAATCGCATAGACATGGAATAATCCGTCATCAACAGCTTTTCTGATATCTTCTCTTAGCATCAGATTGCTGATGTTGGTGCGCGGAATGATGACTCCGTGGTTTCCGGTTAATCCAGCATGCTTGCAAACATCAAAGAAGCCTTCAATTTTTTCATTTACACCGCCGATCGGCTGAATCTCGCCAAACTGGTTGATTGAACCGGTTACGGCTATGCTTTGTTTTATCGGCAATCCCGTTATGGCTGAAAGCATGCAATAATATTCGGTTGAAGAAGCACTATCGCCATCAACACCACCGTAAGACTGCTCAAACACAATAGATGCACTTAAAGACAAAGGTTTGTACTTGGCAAAGCGGTTTGACAGCAAGGCCTGCAAAATCAACATACCCTTTGAATGAATCGGACCGGACATTTCGACTTCGCGCTCTATGTTCAAAAACTCACCGCGGCCAAGTCTTACCTGTGCTGTGATTCTGGCCGGTTTGCCAAAGGAAAAACGAGAGAAATTGTAAACAACCAAGCCGTTTATTTGCCCTACTCTTTCGCCCTCAACATCCATCAGAATCGTGCCTTTATCAATCTGTTCAAGCATGGCCTGTTTTATGCGGTCGCTGCGATAGATTTGGGCTTCAATTGCTTGTTCAATATGATTTTTTCCGATAAGGTTTGCTTTTGACTTGCGCGCCCAATAGTCTGCCTCGCGCAATAAGTCTCCGATTGAGGCAATATGCGCGGTTAATTTTTCGGTATCATCAGCTAAGCGCGATGAATATTCGATTACTCTGGCAACGGCCTGCTTATTTAATGAGCGTAAGTGTTTTTTCTTTGACAGAGAGCCGATTAATTTGGCGTATTCAATCTCGTTTTCATAGGTTCTGTCCATCAAAATACCGAAGTCGGCTTCTACTTTGAAATAGTCGCAAAAATCAGGATCTCTTTCGCTCAAAAGCTCATATAACTCAGCGTCACCGGTTAAAATGACTTTTACATCCAAAGGAATCGGCTCCGGATCAAGAGATATGGTCGTAAATGAGGTTTCGTCGCTCGGAGCTTCTATTTTTATCACTTTAGAAGCCATGGCGCGTTTGAGAGAATCCCATGAAAAAGGTTGCAACAGAAGTTTTCTTGCATCCATCAATAAGAAGCCGCCATTGGCTCGATGCAAAGCTCCGGCTTTTATCAAAGTGAAGTCGGTCAGCAAAGCACCGTATTGCTGAATTCGTTCGACTTTGCCCACTAAATTGCCTTGGGTCGGATGATCAAGTAAAACTATCGGAGCACCGCTGTCGGGCTCGTTTTTAACAACAACATTTACCTTAAACTTGGCGAACTTGTCTTCCTCGTTTTTGTTCATTTTTGAAAGCAAGGCGGCTAATCCATCTGCGCCGTCTTCTGCCTTTTCGGGCTCCGGCATAAAGTCATCGATATTGCTGATAATATGGCTTTGCATGCTGCGCAAAAAGTCGATTGCCGCTTTTTGGGTTTTATATTTTTTACGCAGGTCGTCTATCGGCTGCTTAACCGCAAGCTTCAAAAATTTTTCTTTCAAATTGCTGATTTCCTGACGCTGTTTTTCTTCCCAATTCGGCAAGTCTTGGGCAACGCTTTCTATCTCGGCCTGCATGGCGTTTAAGTCATCCATCAGTGCCTTTTTTTCTTCTTCCGGAAGTTGGTCAAAGGTATCGGGACTGACAACCTCGCCATTGCGGGTCGGGGCAACGACCAAACCGGCCTGCATGTGCAGCAAGGATACGCTCTTGCCTTTTGCCTTTTTTTGCAAAATGCGGATATAGTCTTCTTTCTTTTCGCTATATTTTTCTTTGATGATATTTAAGCCGGCTTTGTATTCGTCACTTTCAAGTATGGCAGGGATACTGGCAGAGAAATTTTCGATTAACTCATCAATGTCTTTGGCAAAGTCTGATGCCGTGCCGGCCGGAAAATTAATGGCTTTTGGCTTATAGGGTTCGTCAAAATTATAAACATAGGCCCAATCATCCGGTGTGGGGCGTGTTTTGGCCTCTTTTTCCAAAATTCTTTTAACCAGACTGGTTTTTCCGGTGCCTTCAGGTCCTAGGCAAAAAAGATTGTAGCCTTTTGACTTGATGTTGACCCCAAGTTCAACCGCGCTGATGGCTCTGTCTTGCCCCAAAGCGGAAAGGCGTTCTTCCAGTTCTGCAGTGGTGGAGAATTTGAACTTGCGCGAATCACATTTCTTGTAAAGTTGTCCGGATTTTAATTTTGTAATAGCCATTTTGATTTTTCCCATATATTATAGCTTATGTTTGTATGATATGATTCAATCCTAAATTTAGTGTAAATTTTATGTTTTATATCGGAATTTTTTTATTTGTATTATCTGTTGCGGTGTTTGTTCTGTTTTGGAGGAAAATCGCCCTTGATCATTATTTTAAAATATCTTCCAAACAGTTGATTTTGCAGCAACAAAAAGTGTCTTCCGTGGCGTATTTTTCGTCTTATGCCTTATATGATATTCTTAAAATTCTGCTGAGATTTCCGTTCAAAAAAAATAAAAAACTTTTGCTGAATTTGGCCTGTGGTAAGACTGAGCCCGTTCTTAAATTTCTGCGGCATAAAAAACTTTTTTTTGAAGAGGCCTCGTTGAAGGCTTTTTATCAGCCTAAAGAGGCTATTGCTCTTTTCAAAAAAATAAAGTCCGAGCCGGCGAGAATCGAGCTTGTTTCCTTACTCTTTGAGCTCGGAAAAAAAGACGAAGCCTCGACTTTGCTCGACACTGTTCAAGTTAAAACTTGTCCGGCTTATTTTAGGGCCAAAGCGGCTTATTATCAGGCACAGTTTGCCCTTATTTGCGGGGATATGGAAAATGCCTCTCAACAAGTGGCGATGGCAGCGTCTTTGTATAAAAAATCCGGCGCCTATATTGAAGAAGCTTATGCTTATTTGTTATCTGCAACGATTTTTAGAGTTTCGGCCGTTGAAGATGTTTCTCATTTTATGTTTCGGCAGGCGGCACAACTGTTTCATGCCTTTGGGCATCCGGCCGGAGAAGCCGATGCTTTTGGCGGGCTCGGAATGCTGTGGACCATGCGTGAAAATTTTGATGACGCGCTCGCTTATTTTCAAAAAAGTTTGGACATTAATCTTAACTCTAACCGACAAACGGCCGCTGCCTATATTCTTACACAAAAAGCTTTGACCCTTCTTTTGCAAAAAAAATATGATGATGCTCTTTGCGCGGTTCATACTGCCGTTGAAGCGCATCAAAAATTACATGATAAAAACGGATTAGCCTTTGCGCATCAGGTTCGGGCTTTTATTTATTGTGCGCAAAATTTGTGGCCGCAAGCTTTGGCTGAAGCTGTTTCTTGTGCCAGAATTTATCAAAAAGGAATCGACATTTCTGCGGCGTTGGATAGTCTTTATCTGGTTGCGAGAATCGACTTTGAGCTTGAAAGATTTGCTGCAGCGGAAGCTGTTTTGCGTCTGATTATCAAAAAGGGCGAAAAAAATTCAGGCTGTTTTCATATTGCTAATGCATATTCTTTGTTGGGGCTTATTTTTTTGCAGAAAAACGAGCTTGCCCGCGCGAAATCTTTGTTTTTGAAATCGGCGTCAATCGAACAAAAAGATGAGCGTTTTTCCGGTGCGGCAACGGATTATGCTAATATTGCTCTGATTGAAACAAAACTCGGAAACAGTGTTCAGGCACTTAAGACCTATGAAACGGCTTTAACTTATGCTACGGCGTTTGAAGACACAGAGCTGGCAGAGCTTATTCGCAAAAAGATAAAGTCTTTAGAGCCTAAGACGAAATAGCACAGGATAACTTCCCGACGGGGTTTGTTCCAAAAACTCAAAATCATCAAGCCCGAGAGCCTTATAGCCCATAAGGTTTATTGTCGGCAATGCAAATAAATTAAATCTTTGGCGACCATTGCTCAAGATAAGTCTGTTTTTTACCTCTAGTCCGGTCGTTATCATAAAGTTTTTAACCAAAGGTATCCAGGTCGGCAAGCCAAAATCACCGACAATTATCAGCGGAATGTTTTGCGCAAGCACAAATTCTTCCAGATTTTTGTATACTGTCGCGGCCTCTTCTTTTTTTAGATTAGAGAAATCTATATTTAAAATCATGATTTTTTGGCCGTTTTTGGTGACAGAAACATATGAGGCCTGACGATTGGGGGCAAAGCTGACTTTTCCGGACTGTTCAGGCGGCAAGTCCGTTAATATCAGACTGGGACCAAATCCAGCATCTTCATGATAAAGGCGGTAGTTGTCATCATATACCGGTTGGAGTTCTTGCTCGGCGTTTAGGGCCAGAATATCTCCGTCGTTGGCATAGGCGTCTTTTATAATCGAAGATGCTTCCTGCGCATGGTTTTGATAAATGATTTTCAGCTCTGTTGTGCCTTCAGAAGGCGTATTCATGAAAATATTGCTGGAAGAAGAAAGAGAAACAAAATTTATCAGAATCAGCAAGATAAAAATGCTGCCACGCCCCCAGCGCTTTTGGTATAAGGCATATAAACACAAACCTTGCAGCAAAAGATAATACTGAAAATGCCAGCGATGAAAATGCTCCCACAGAGCGCCGGTGGTGTCAAAAAGCATGAAAAAACTGCAGACAGCGGCAACGACTAAAGCGCCGTTTAGAAACAGGTCTATTCGTTCTTCCTTCTTTTTTTGACTTAAGTATCCCATTTGTGCCGATTTTCGTTATTTTATTATCTTATTATTTGTATACTCGCGTTAGTGTTGTTTTGCAATCTTTTTATCGTCAATTCAGAGAATAATTTTATTTTATGCTCTTTAGGCCTCATCTGTTTTTTTGAGGCAAATATCCGGTGCGCGCAGATAAAGCGGTTTGGGGAAATCCAGTCTTTTATCCAAAAACTTTTTAAGCCCGCACCAGGCCAAATGCTCTATGGATAAATGGCGCTCCATTCTGATGGCGTGAAGGCTTAAGCCGCTCGGCTTATTCAAAAAGCGTTCAACCCCGTCGCCAATCAGGCTGACTTTACCATGGCGCATCTGATTTATGATATTTTCTCGACTGTCGGCGCTGGCTTCGGTTATTTTTTGAAGGTGAGAATCGAAGAGCTGATAATAAAAATCATCTCGCTTGGTTTCTATTATCACGGCATTTATATCGGCAATCTCTTCAGGTTCAAAGCTGTGGATATAGGCTTCAAATGCCGAAACACCCGTCACTGCCAATTTTTCATCCGCGATGGAAAATGTGCGTGCGGCCGAAATTGATGACCTTACTCCCGTAAAGGACCCCGGCCCCGTACAGACAACGACCAAATTTATGTTTTGAAAATTAATGCGCTCTTTTTTTAAGATATTTTCTATCTCCGGCATTAAAACTTCTGCCTGTCCATAGTCCATGTCTTGTTCATACGTGCGTGAGATTTTATCATCCTTTAATAAGGCTATGTAGCAGCCGCCTGCCGTTGTATCAAATGCTAATGTGTACATCTTTTTTATTCACTACCTGTTTTTTTGAGTTTTACTATTTGCGTTTATATTATAAAATCTATAAATAAACAACCCTTATTAGTTTCGGAACATTAATATCATGTCTTACAATCTTTTAATCAATATGTTTTATGCCGCTCCGGAATTATGGTATCTGATTGCCGCGATTTTTATTTCTTTGCTTGTTTTGCTGTTTTATTCATCCGTTGTTGTCCTTAAGTTGCGGCAGAAAAACTATTTTGCCAACCGCGAATCCAATCGTCTGGCCGAAGTGCTTTATGCCTCAAAAGACGGATATTTTTCTTTTATCTATCCCGATGATAAAATTGATGATCCCAGAAAAAAAATTGTTCCCAAGTGTTCGCGACGACTGGCGGTTTTGCTGGGGCTGGAAAACGGCGTTAAGTCTTCTTTTGATGATGTATTAAAAGCTTTTTATAAAGAAGATGCCCGAAAGATTCAAAAATATGCAGATATTTTGCTTGATGAAGGTTGTTCTTTTGAAGATATTTTTACCACCAAAAATAATGGGCGAATCCTTAAGCTTTCCGGTGCCAGAATCTGCGATGCCAATGGGCATGTTTTTTGCGACATTATCTGGGTGCGCGACATTAGTGATGAAATTACCAAAATTGATGAGCTTCAAGCTGAATGCAAAAAAGCGGCCGATAAAACTTTGCGCTTAAGCGACCTTATCGACCATTTGGCTTATCCGGCTTGGTTGAGAGATGATCAACAGCATCTGAAGTTCGTCAACAAACCTTATCTGGAATTTGTGGCTGAGAAAAATCGTGATGCCGTTATTGCGCAAGGAATCGAAATTATCGGGACGAATAATGAAAGTATTTCTTTGGAATTGGCCACGGCGGCTCATGCCACAAATAAAATTCGTAAACAAAAAGTCAGTCTGGTTAAGAACGGAGTGCGTCATTCCTTTGAGGTGGTTGAAATTCCGTTTCATGCAGAGCAAAGCTTGGATAAAATATACAGTGTTGGTTCTATGGCAGAAATTACCGAGCTTGACGATTTGAAACGCAATTTAAAGCTGCACCAAAATGCTCATCTTGAAATTTTGGGAGCTCTCGGGACGGCTTTTGCCGTGTTTGATGCTAAAAAACGTTTGGCGTTTTATAATAAATCTTTTGCTCAAATGTGGCGATTGGACAGTGCTTGGCTTGATGCTCAGCCGCCTTATTCGGCCTTTTTGGATGAAATCAGAGAGAAAAGACTTTTGCCGGAAGTGCCGGACTTTATTCTTTATAAACAAGGGGAGCAAGAGGCTTTTTCTTCTATTCTGGAAGCCAAAGAAGATTTGCTTCATCTGCCTGACGGAAGAACCTTGCGCCGCGTGAGAGCGCAGCACCCGATGGGCGGTCTGTTCTTTGCCTTTGAAGACGTTACCGACCGTTTGGCTACCCGACGCGCTTATAATGACCTTGTATCCGTACAAAAAGAAATTTTGGATAACCTTTCCGAGGCGGTTATGATCTTTACACCAAACGGGCGGCTGAGTCTTTATAATCGCGCTTATATGGAACTTTGGGGCTATAAAGAAATATTTTTGCAAAATGATCCTTCTTTGTTGGAGCTTATTGACGCCGCAAAAGACAAATTTCCGCCGGTTGACAACTGGAATGATTTGAAGAATGATATTGTCAGTCATATTACAAATGCCACAACAAAAACCTTTATGCTGAATCGAATCGACGGCAGTGAAGTTGAGGTGACATCGGTGCTGTTGGCTGATGGGTCTTTTATGATTATTAACAGAAAGGTGAACTGATTCCCATGCAAGATGATTCTTCTTCTGACGATGATGACAACAAAAATAATCCTAATATTGAATGGAACAAAAATATGCCCTTGCCCAGACAACGGCCGTCGCGCAGAATCGATGCTCAGCTTTTAGATGAAAAACAGCCTTTTGCCGTAGAAGGGGCGTTTCGCCCTGCTGCAAATAAAACGAATCCAAACCTTGTCCGCAAAAAAATCAAAGATGTTTATGACGAAGACGAAGATGAAGACGAAAATGCTTATTTTCAAGTTATTCCAACCGTAAATTTTGAAGAAGAGCTTATCATTAACCCTAAAGAAGAAGAAAAAACAGAGCAAAGCAAAGCTAAAAGAGAAGCCTTTATCAATAAAGGAATTTCTTTGGAAAAAAGCGCCGGAAAGCTTAATGCCGTTAATACCGCAAATCTGCTGGCAAAAGAAACCGGTCTGAAAAAGGTTAATGCCAGAACCGAGGCCGACACCATGAACAGCGTGTCTGACAATCCGCAAGAATTGGTGCAGAAAGCCATTAACAAAGATATTGTTCCCCAAACAAAACTGAAACCAAGGTCTAATCATAAGCTTCAGCCGAATCAGCTCAAAGACTTTTTTGCCGGTATTAAGCGGATTGAAGTTATCGGCGGAGGCAAGGCTGCCGTTAAGGGATTAAAGCTCGAGGAAGTGGTCGAAGCAGGCAAGAAACAAACCGAAGACAAGCATATTGCCAAAGTTATTTTGCAAAAAACAGGTCGCAAAATTGATAAAAAGAAACTGCCAAAAGTAAAAAGCACCCAGTCTGCGCAAAAAGAGTTTAATAAACTTGCTACGAGAGCCAGCAACTTAAACGATATCAGTCGCTAAATTTTTGTAATTTATTTAATATCACCATAAAGGCGATTTAGCTTATCTAACAGATGTTGGTAAGCATTGCTCAGCTGTTTGAATTTTTCTTCCGCGGCAGATTTGTCTTCCTGATGCAAGTCCGGATGATATTTTTTTACCAATTGTTTATATTGTTTTTTGAGGGTTTCAATATTCAGCCCGCGACCTTCAAGCTCCATGATTTCGAGGTAACGGCGCTCTTCATAAGTATAATAAACTTCATCCATCGGCGCGTAATCGGAATGGCTGTGATAGTTGCTCTCAAAAAACTCATAGTCATCAAAAAAGTCGTAGCCGCGGCTGTATCTGACCTTGGAGCGAAAGCCTCTGAAATGCATTTTGGGTTGATTGTCTTCTTCCAGTTCATCCGTGGAGATGCCTTCATAATAATTCCACTTGGCGTTATATTGCTGAACATGCTCCAAGCAAAACCAGTAATATTCTTTTAACTTGCGATTTTTGGGTGCACGGTATTCGCCGCGTTTTTTACATCCGGGGAAATCACATTTGTGAAAAACATGTTCCTCATTTTGCGGGGCATAATATTTTTTTTGACGCGGCTTTCTCATGACTCTTCTTTCATTTTCTTCAAAGAATCATTTTACCTCAACTTTATTTTGCAAACAACCCTAAAAATATTTTAATAGCGCATATATCATGGCAGCTAAGAGCAAAAACAGCAGCGGTGAACTGTTGCGAAACTCTTTTTCCTTGCCATAGATTCTCGGGCTTTGAAGTTTTTTTATGCGCGAGGATGGGGTAAGCTCTATTTTGTTTTTGGTGTTTATTACGAATCCAAGATCAGACATATTGGTCAACAGCTCTTCTTTTTCTTCGGCTTTGATGTTTTTTTTATAGCGCTTGCGGCAATAAGGAGCAAGTTCGGTAGCAACATCTATTTGCGGACATAATTTTTTAAGGCGGTTGTAAGCAACCATAAATTTGTGTTCTAAATATTGTTGCGGGAGCTGCGCCTTTTGTATATGCTTTAATGCAAAGTTTTGGACAGCGCTGTCTATGGCAATCAAGCTGTCGGGCGATAAAAAGCCTGCCTCGTTTTTTTCATTGCTGATAACTTCGCTCCAATTCCAGAGCAATATGTCTTCTTCAAAAAACAAATCTGCCCAAAGATTTACCAGTGCTTTTTGACTTTCGATTGAGAGTTTGCCTCCGATTTTTGTTTGTGGCGGAAGCTCTAATTTCAGATTAAATTTATCGGTTTTTATCCAGTCCACTTCATAAGCCAGCGCTTTTTCGTTTTTGCCGCTCAGATGTAAATATTCTTCTGTTTCCGAGGCCTGCAGTCTTTTGTCGCGGGCGATATCCACGCGGCTGATGAATATAGGCAAAGCGGTCCTTAATCGCGGACAAAAGCAGGCTAAGCGGCGAAAGAGAATCGTATAAGCCTCTGCTTCTTCCGCCGATATTTTTTGTTCGGTTTTTAATGGGGCCAAGGGCAGGAAATCTACATATTCATAACCGCTTTCGCTTACAAAAATCTTTTGCAGTTCATCTGTTTCTTTGGCTAAGAATCCGGATATTTGCGATTTTAGGTCGGCGTTAGATTTTTTTTGCCAAAGCTTGCCCCACAAAACATATTTTCCGGTTGCCGGAGAATCGATTAATTCAAGCAAATTCCACCTTGCCAAAGCGGTTGCTAACCGAAATATTTTTAGTGATTGTAAAATTTGCTTTGTCATTTATACTCTCTTCTTATTGGAGGTCTTGAATTTATGCCAGAGCTACCCGAAGTTGAAACAATTAAAAACGCTTTATCCAAAGCTATCGGTCATTCTACTATACTTGACGTGATTATCAATCAAAATCGTTTGCGGCAAGTGATTCCTTCTGACTTTGGCAAAAATATCATCGGCGCTAAAATCGTTTCTTATAACCGGCTTGCTAAGTATATTGTTATCAATCTGTCAAATAACAATAGCATTATTTGGCATTTGGGGATGAGCGGGCGCATAAAAATTTGCGAATCCGTTCCCGAAGTTTTGGAAAAGCATGATCATGTTTTAATTATTACCGATAACGGGGTTCTCATTTATAACGATCCGAGGCGCTTTGGAATGATTACTTATTGTAAAACACAAGATATTGCTCAGCTTGATTTTGTAAAAAGAATCGGGCTTGATGCTTTTAGCCCAGACTTGACACCGGCTTATTTGAAAGAAAAATTTAAAAATAAAAATATTCCTGTCAAAGAGGCCTTGCTTGACCAAAGTATTATTGCAGGAATCGGAAACATTTATGCTTCGGAGGCGCTATATCATGCCAGAATTTCGCCTTTGAGAAAAGCAAATCAGCTTTCGGCTGCTGAATATCCAAAGCTTATTGCCGCCATTCGTCTTACACTTGAAAAGGCGATTGAGGCCGGCGGTTCGACCTTAAAAGATTATCATAAGCCTGATGGCAGCGAAGGTTATTTCCAATTTCAGCACTGTGTTTACAATAAAACGGGCCAACCATGCCCAGACTGTAAATGTTCTCTTGCAAAAACCGGAGGAATTCGTAAAATAGTTATTGCCGGACGTTCCAGCTTTTATTGTTCGACTTTACAAAAGTGAGTTTGTCATGAAAAAAATTTTGTTTCTTCTTGTTATTTGTTTAAGTGTTCTTAAATCTGCTTTGGCGGCGCCTTTCATTGAGGGGTTTGAAGATTTGCCTTTTCCTGACGGGCTTCAACAGATTCAGGCAGATAATTTGTCTTTCGGCAATGAGGAAACCAGCCTTGTTGAAGCTTATTTGAGCGGCGATACTTCTTTTGACAAGGTTGAAAAATTTTATCTTGAGACTTTGCCACAGCTCGGCTGGACTTTTGCCGGCAAAAAGAATCAGATCCTGTCGTTTGTGAGAGAGAATCAGCAGTTGGAAATTGCCCAAGAAGGTACACAGCCGCTTGTTGTTCGTATAACCGTTAAGAGTCAAAACTGATATGTCATATACTTCTGTTATTACCGAATCCAAAAATCAGGTCGGGTTTATCCGCCTTAATCGCACAGAACAAAACAATGCTCTTTCTACAAATATGTTGGAAGATATTGTCACCGCCGTTGATGCTTTTGACAATGATGAGAGCATCCGCGCCATCGTGATTACAAGTTCCGGCGCGTATTTTACCTCCGGTGTTGACCTGAAAGAATTTTCTGAAAACACAAATGATGTGGCCTCTTTGCTTGATCGGCAAAAGGCGGCGATGCTCGCGCTTTCGCGGGCAAGAAAGCCCTTGATTGCTGCAGCTTCCGGCTTTGCCTTCGGACAAGGAATCGAGCTTTTGCTTAACTGCGATATTGTGCTTGCCGCAGATAATCTTTGTTTGGCCGTGCCTGATGCCAGCCTTGGAATCGTACCGGGAATCGGATTATTAAAAAAACTATTGTCTGCTATCGGTCGGGCAAAAACCATGGAGATGCTGCTTTGCGGACGGGCAATGCTTGCCGAAGAGGCAAATGCCTGCGGGTTGGTTAGTCGAATCGTGCCGTTACAAGAACTCGAGAATGAAGCGCTTAAAACTGCCCTTAAAATTTCTCAGACTCCGGAATTTACCGCAATCGCCCTCAAAGAGACTCTGAAAGCTTTTGAAAATCCGGTCTACGAATCTGCTATTGATGAGGCGATGATGCGCGCAAAAATTATTGTCAGCAGTGATGATTTTCGCAGTTATTTGAAAAAATTCTCTCAAAATAATGCTTAATTCATGTTTTTTCGTCGTTTTGGTGAAAAATGTTGTTGACTTTAAGCGTTTGAAGAGTTTATAAACTGAATCAGAATTTTTTATCGTTTTAACTTTCAGTTATAGGAATAATATTATGGCCAATCATAAATCGGCAAAAACAAGAATTAAAAGAAATAATAAAAGAAACATCATTAACAGTGCTCGTCGCAGCCGTGTTCGCACTTTTGTAAAAAAAGCTCTCGAAGCTATTTTGACTGCTAATGTTGAAGCTGCTACTGCCGCTTTCAAAGTTGCAGAATCTGAACTTGCCAGAGCTTCTCAAAAAGGTGCTCTCGAAAGACACAAAGCTTCTCGTATCGTTTCTCGTCTTGCTCAGAAGCTTAAGGCTCTTTCTAAGTAAGTTTTTTTCTTATTCTTTGCTATTCAAACCGGAATCCCTTTAGCAACTTTTAGGGACTCCGGTTTTTGCGTATTTATGCCCTAAAACTCAACGAATCTGGGCGACTCTGCTAAAAATCTATGTCAAGAAAATTAATTGCAATGTTCTTTAAATGTTCTGTTGTAATTATTTTTTTATCTGTTTACTATCCTATCCAGATTTTGAAGTTTTGAATTTTGTTTCATGATTTCGATTTTGAATTTTTAAGTTTATTATTTTGTTGTGTGAAGGGATAAAGTATTTATTTCTTTGTTTTGGTTTCTTGTTAGGGGACAGGAAATCGCGGAGCAGAAGCTTTGGATAAGAAAATTTTAATCAGCCGCTTCAAAGCAAAATTTGTGTGCGTTTTAGTACATGAGTTTATGGGCGTTCTCTTACGTGGATATGCGTGCATTCTGTTGTAAGGGTTGTGTATGCGTTTTCTTGTAAGGATGGTGTATGCGTTCTGTTGCGCGGATATGTTTACGTTTTATTGCGTGAATGTGTGTGCGTTTTGGTGCATGAGTTTATGTGCGTTTTCTTACGTAATTATGCGTGCATTCTGTTGCGTGGATATGCGTGTGTTTGGGTGTAAGGATAATGCGTGCGCTCTGTTACGCGGATGGTATATGCGTTTTCTTACGGGGATGTGCGTGCGTTCTGTTACGTGGATGTATGTGTTCTGTTGTAAGGATTGTGTATGCGTTTTGGCGCATGAGTTTATGTGCGTTCTCTTGCGTAAAAAAAATAAACTTTGCTTTGAAAGATGTCGCTGGAAAATGTGTTTTATGTCTTTATAGGTTCTTAAAGAAATATTTTTACTAAAAGACATTTTCCTGTGTATAAGGGCGTTGATTTATATTTCTTATCTTTTATCCTAAAAACCGTATTTTTGTATTTTTTATGGGGAGTAAAAATGGCTGAAGAAGCATATCAAGAAAGTTCAGTTCAAGACCAATGGGGTCAGATCTGCGATCAACTCAAAGTCGAGTTTGGTGATGTGGCATTTGACAGTTGGCTTAAGCCATTAACTTTGGGCTCGGTTAGTGACGGGGTCGTCAATATCTGTGTTCCAACACGTTTTATGAGAAACTGGGTAATTACCCATTATTCTGACCAGATTCACAGAATTTGGGAAAGAAAAAATCCTCAAATCAAGCAGGTTAATTTTGTTGTTCAGGCTCTCCAAGATGAGCACGCTTCTTCAGGATTACACAATGCGTCCTGCCGCTCTCTGCTTAAGAAAATTTCTTCAAGTCCGGTACCGCAAAATATTTATCAATCCGGTGCGGCAAGCTTTTCTGCTAATGCCTGCGTTAACGGTGATACATCTTTGTCCGTTCCGCTTAATCCTCAATATACTTTTGATAATTTTGTTGTCGGCAAAACCAATGAATTTGCTTATGCCGCTGCGCGTAAGGTTGCAGAATCGCGCAATATCTCGTTCAACCCGCTGTTTCTTTATTCCGGTGTCGGACTTGGTAAAACACACTTGATGCACGCCATTGCTTGGCACATCAAACAGCAAGATCCTTCTCGCAATATTGTTTATCTTTCTGCCGAAAAATTTATGTATAAGTTTGTGCGCGCCTTGCGTTATAAAGACACGGCCGCCTTCAAAGAACAATTCCGTTCGGTTGATGTTTTGATGGTTGATGATGTTCAATTTATGGGCGGAAAAGATACCACTCAAGAAGAGTTCTTCTATACATTTAATTCATTGATTGAAGAAGGTCGTCAGATTATTATCTCAGCCGACAAGTCTCCTTCTGACTTGGAAGGAATCGAGGCTCGGTTGAAATCTCGCTTGGGCTGTGGTTTGGTTGCCGATATTCATCCGACCGATTTTGACTTGCGCGTCGGCATCCTTAACAAAAAAGCTCAGCAGCTTGGCGTTGAACTGCCGATGCCGGTGGTCGAGTTCTTGGCCCAGAAAATCACCTCTAATATTCGTGAGCTTGAAGGTGCTTTGCGTCGGGTTATTGCTCATTCTCAGTTGCTTTCTAACCATGAAATTACACTGGATATGACGCAAGATGTTTTGAAAGATATGCTGCGTTCTTATGACAAGCGTACAACGATTGATGAAATTCAGAAAAAAGTTGCTGAATACTTCAATATCTCGGTTAAAGAGATGCAGTCTTCTCGTCGCGCACGCACGGTTGCCAGACCACGTCAGGTTGCCATGTATTTGGCTAAGCAGCTTACTTCTCGTTCTTTGCCCGAAATCGGACGCAAGTTTGACCGCGATCACACAACAGTTATGCATGCTGTTCGAAAGGTCGAAGAACTGATTATGGAAGATTCTTCTCTGGCTGAAAATGTTGATGCTTTGAGAAAAATTTTGGAAGCTTAATTCTCTCTTATTTACGGTTTGTATCAAAGGCGCTGTTTTCTTATGAAAATGGCGCTTTTTTTGTAAAAAAAGCTGTTGAATACTCGCGGTTTGTTCTTCTGATTTTTGTGGTTTGTGTTATGATATGGATAATTGAATTTATGATATATTTTAAGGGCGAAAGACATGAAATTTACTATTGAACGTTCTGTATTGTTAAAGACTCTGAGCCATGTTCAGAGCATTGTTGAAAAAAGAAACACTATTCCCGTTCTCTCAAATGTTAAAATTGAGGCAATGGATGACGGTATCAGCTTTAAGGCTACCGATATGGATACGGAAATTACCGAAATTGTTGATGCCAAAACGACCGAAACAGGGGCAACTACCGCTCCGGCTCATATGCTCTATGACATTGTTCGCAAATTGGCTGATGGTTCTGATGTTGAAGTTGTTTTTCCTGACGAAAAAGGTCAGCTGACAATTGCTTCCGGAAAATCAAAGTTTGCTCTTTCAACTATCGGCGTTGAAGACTTTCCGGTTATTTCCGGTGATAGTCTGCCGGTCAACTTTTCTATGGGAAAAGAAGAGCTTAAAGATGTTATTGACCGTACAAAATTTGCGGTTTCTACCGAAGAAACACGCTATTATTTGAATGGTATTTATGTTCATGCAAAAAATGAAGGTGAAACAAAAGTTTTGCGCGTGGTTGCAACTGACGGACACCGCTTGGCTTGCGTCGAATCGCCTTTGCCGCAAGGTGCCGAATCAATGAACGGCGTTATTATTCCGCGCAAAACCGTCGGTGAGGTTCGCAAGTTGCTTGATGATACAAAAGCTGAAAATATTGCTGTTTCTCTTTCTGAAAACAAAATTCGTTTTACCATGGAAGATGTTACCTTAACATCAAAATTGATTGACGGAACTTATCCGGACTATGAACGCGTTATTCCGACCGATAATGACAAGGTTCTTGAGCTTGGCGTTAAACCTTTGGCCGAAGCGGTTGATCGTGTTTCCGTTGTTGCGGAGAGAACACGCGCTATTAAGATGATTACCGCGACGAATCATGTTACTATTACAACTTCCAGCCCGGATCTTGGCAGTGCGCAGGAAGAAGTTGAGGCTAAGTATGACAGTGATGCTTTAGAAATCGGCTATAACTTCCGTTATTTGCTCGATATCTTGGCAGAAGTTAAAGGGGAGACTGTTCGCATCAGCTTTGCCGACGGTTCTTCGCCTTCGGTTATTCATGATACTTCTGATGCCAGTGCAATTTATGTCTTAATGCCGATGAGAGTATAGTCGTGGATTGCTCAGCGCTCAATCTTTATGAGTTAAACAGTCAAAAGTCAGGCGTTTTGCGTCTGACTTTAACTGATTTTAGAAACTATCCGCACTTACGAATCAATGCTCATCTGGGGCCGATTATTATTACCGGTGAAAACGGCACGGGAAAAACAAATATTCTCGAAGCAATTTCTTTTCTTACCCCCGGCAGAGGATTGCGCGCGGCAAAGCTTAGCGATATTCGACGGATTACACCGGCACTTGTTCCGGACGAATATATGCCGACCGCGCTTGGAATGGTTAATTGGGCGGTTTCGGCAACCGTGCAGAAAGGTGATGACACCATTGAAATCGGGACGGCGGTTGAAAAATCTTTAAGAGAATCGGAAGACGATACGCGTTCTTTTGATAAGAGAATCGTTAAAATTAACGGGCAAAAAACATCTTCTCAAGCCGAACTTGGGCGTCATATCTCAGCGATTTGGATTACGCCGCAGATGGACAGGCTGTTTCGCGGCGGCTCGCAACCGCGGCGAAGTTTTTTGGACCGATTGGTTTATGCCTTTGATCTTGAACATGCCAAACGCACGGCTAATTTTGAACATCTTTATCGCCAATGGTATCAGCTGCTTAAAGCCGGAAAAAGCAATGAGGACTGGCTATTGTCGCTTGAAGAAAATATGGCTGCGCTCGGGGTGGCGATTGCGGCGGCGCGGCGTGAGCAAATTGCTAAGCTCAATACCTTTATTGAACATGAACCTGATGATGTGTTTCCGAATGTTATTCTCGAATTGGAAGGAATCATTGAAAAAAAGCTTGATAAGCTGCCCGCGATTGATGTTGAAGATTTTTACCGCGACTTGCTCAAAAAGCAACGGCGGAATATTCTTTATAATGACTCAATCGACGGCGTCAACCGCACCGATTTTAAGGTCTTTTATCGCAAAAAGAGAATGCCGGCCGAGCTTTGTTCTACCGGTGAGCAAAAATCGTTGCTCATCAGCATTATTTTAGCGCAGACAAAGTGCCAAACGCTTGATAAGGGATTTGCGCCGATTTTGTTGCTTGATGAAGTGGTGGCTCATCTTGATGAAATTAAACGTGAAGCCTTGCTTGAAAAAATCAATCAGCTCGGTTTGCAGGCTTGGATAACCTCTACCGACCCGTATTTGTTTTCTTCCCTTAAAGATACGGCGCAGTTTTTTGAAGTCAAAAATAATCAGCTTAAAGAAAAATCTATTTAAAATATAGAAAATCTCTGAACTTTTGTTCAGAGATTTTTATTGTGCGTCGAAAACTCTTATTTATTTTCTATTGCCAGAGTTTGAACAGCCGGCTTGACATGGGTCAAGATACTGATAACGCGAACCAGTGTGTCTTTCATCTCAGAGCGGGTGACAACAATGTCAACCATGCCGTGCTCTTTCAGATATTCTGCACGTTGAAAGCCATCCGGCAATTTTTCGCGAATCGTTTGTTCAATAACACGCGGGCCGGCAAAGCCGATTAAGCAGCCCTTCTCAGCAATATTAACATCACCCAACATTGCAAAAGAGGCCGAGACACCGCCGGTGGTCGGGTCTGTCAGAATCGAGATAAACGGAATGCCTTTTTCTTTAAGCTGATTAATCGCCGCGGTTGTGCGCGCCATTTGCATTAAAGACAAAATGCCTTCCTGCATGCGTGCACCGCCGGAAGCCGAAACGGTAATCAGCGGATAATTATTTTTCAGGCAAATCTCTGCCGCACGGACAATTCCTTCACCGACAGCCATACCCATTGAGCCGCCCATAAAAGCAAAATCTAATGCGGCAACCACGCAGGTTATGCCCCCAATTTCACCTTTGGCAACACGGATTGCATCATCGCTGCCGGTTGCTTTGCGGTAGCTGCGCAGTCTGTCGGTATATTTTTTAGAATCCTTAAATTTAAGCGGATCTTCTTTTAGCGGCGGAATGGCTATCGGGCTATATTCTCCGTTATCAAACAGCAATCTCAATCTTTTATGAACATACAAACGCAGGTGATGACCACAGCGGGTGCAGACATACATGCTTTTCTTTAGTTCTTTTGAAAACAGCATTTGGCCGCATTCGGGGCATTTTTCCCACAGGTTGTCGGCGATTTCTATCGGTGCGGTTTTCTTTATTTTCGGTCTTACAAAATCTGTTAACCAGTTCATCTTATTTTTCTCTTAAAATTAATCTTATTTTCTTTTAAACAAATTTTTTAGTCTTTCGCCAAATGGGCGACGTTCGGCCTTGGCTTTGGCTTTTTCAGCTTCTTTTGCCGCGATTTCAGCGTCTTTGGCGGCCGCCTTGGCGTCTTTGGCTTCTTCTTTAAGGCTGGTGATGCTTCCCTCAAGATCTGATACTTTTTCTGAGAGTTTTAACTGCTCTTTGTTTAGCTTTTTGTTGGCTTTCTTTTGTTGTCTTAATGCCTTTCTGACCGGAGAATAAGACAGCCAAGAATCAAACTTGCCCCAAATAAAGCCCAAAAGCACTAAAAAGACTATTGCAACACTTTGCGATACGGTTATTTCAATATAAAACGGCCATAAATTAAAGCTGACCAGATCATTGTTCATAAATGCAAAAATTAATACTACAATGATTAAGGGCAGTCCGATTAACATTTTTATAAAACTCATGGCCGTTGCCTTTCTTTATTAAATTATTTCTTGTTCAACATATCGTGTAATTGCTTACCGGTTTTGAAGTGAGGAATGAATCTTTCTTCAACTTTTACAGCTGCTCCGGTGCGCGGATTTTTGGCCATTCTGGCAGAGCGTTTTCTGACAGAAAAAGAACCGAATCCTCTGAACTCAACTCTTTCACCTTTGGCCAAAGTGCTGATGATTTTATTGAAAACAACATCAACTATTTTTTCAATGTCTTTGGCATTTAAGTGCGGGTTCTTGCCGGCTATTTTTTCAATTAATTCAGATCTAGTCACTGTTTTATTCCTTCTTATTTATTTGCTACTGGGTTTAAGTTATACGTTTTTGTTTTATAAATCAATATATCAATTCCATATTTTGTGAATTTTTATCCGCTTTTTATCCCCAAAATCAGGCGGATTTTTCTTCCGCACCGCGGTGTCCGGTTAAATCCTCTACCGCAAGGTGCTTTTCAGAATTTTCGCCAAGCTCGATGTCTTCGATTTTATCAATACGACGCGCGATTTTTCCCGAAGAAATTTTTATTTCGCCGATGTCTTTTGAGGCCATATCAAAATGCTTGCCTAAGTTTTCAATTCGGTCATCCAAACGGCTGATATCTTCAACCAACAAGCCGACTTCTTTTTGAATAACGCCGGCTTGCTCACGCATGCGTGCGTCTTTTAAAACGGCGCGAACCGTGTTTAATGTGGCCATTAAAGTGGTCGGTGAAACAATCCAGACTTTTGCGCGATAAGAGGCTTCAACCACATCTCTGAAATTAGCATGAAGCTCAGCATAGACTGATTCCGAGGGCAAAAACATTAAGGCTGATTCCGCCGTTTCTCCGGCAATGATGTATTTTTCGGCAATATCTTTAATATGCTTTAAGACAGAAGCACGGAAAAATCTTTCGGCCTCGACTTTTTCTCTATCGTTTTGGGCATTGCGCAAAGACTGATAACTCTCCAGAGGAAACTTCGAATCGATGACGATTGTTCCGGGAGGATTAGGCAATTTCAAAACACAATCCGCACGCTTTTGGTTGCTTAATACCACCTGAAATTCATAAGCCGAAGGCGGGAGAATCGAGGTAACCAAATCGTTTAGCTGGATTTCACCAAAAGCGCCGCGGGCTTGCTTATTGCTCAAAACCTCTTGCAAAGAAACGACCTGTTCCGATAAGGAAGAAATTTTTTGCTGAGCGACGTCTATCTTAGCTAATCTCTCGCGCAAGTCATGCAAGGTTTGATTGGTCTTTTCGGTTGATTGTTGCAAGCCTTCGCCAACGTTTTTTGTGACTTCAAGCAATTTTTCATCAACAATCTTTAGCATAGCTACTTTTTGCTCATTTATTGACTGGGCTAATTGCGCTTGTTGACGCGAGTTTATCTCGCTGAACTGCGACAAACGTCCTGAAAGTTCGGCCTGCGCACGACTGAAATTTTCAAAGGCGGTTTTTAGGTCGTCATTGCCGCGTCTTCTTAAGGCAAAATATATTGCTGCGGCAGCAAAAACAACAAGCAATACAAGCAAAAGATTGTGACTAATCATGGCTTAATCCGGCAGATGTCTTCCCATTTCCAAAAACTTTTCGGTTCTTTGACGACGCAAATCTTCGCCATTTATCGGCAAAAGCTCTTTCAGATGTTTTAAAATCGAATCGCCGACAGCTTCTATTGTTGCTTTGCGGTCGCGATGCGCACCACCCAGAGGTTCTTTAATAACCTCATCAATAACACCAAAATGCTTCAAATCCTGTGCGGTGAATCTCAGAGCTTCCGCTGCCTCTTTTACTTTATCGGTTGAGCGCCAAAGAATCGAGCTGCAGGCCTCCGGCGAAATAATCGAATAAATTGAGTTTTCAAGCATTAATATTCTATCTGCTGCGGCAATCGCGATTGCACCGCCGGAACCGCCCATTCCGATAATGGTAGAAACAATCGGGGTCTTAATCTGCAGACATCTTTCTATTGACGAGGCAATCGCTTCCGCCTGTCCTCTGGCTTCGGCCTCTACTCCGGGGTAAGCTCCGTCGGTATCAACAAAGCTGATAACCGGAAGATTAAACTTGTCAGCCATGCTCATCAAGCGCTGTGCTTTGCGGTAGCCTTCCGGCTTGGCCATGCCAAAATTATATTTGATGCGGCTTTCCAAATCATGGCCTTTTTCTTGTCCGATTACGACAACGGAAATTCCCTTAAAACGGCCGATACCGCCAATCATCGTCGGGTCATCGGCAAAATTTCTGTCACCGGCCAAGGGCACAAAATCTTCTATCAAACTGCCGACATAATCCAAGCAATGCGGTCTGTCCGGATGACGCGCAACTTGTGCCTTTTGCCAAGGGGTTAAGTTTGCGTAAGAAATCTTTAACTGGCGTTCCAGCTTTTCCTGAAGGCGGTTAATCTCTTTGCTTATATCAACGCCTTCGTCCTTAGCGGCTATTTTAAGACCTTCTATTTTGGCCTCAACCTCTACAATCGTTTTTTCAAAATCTAAAACCATGCTGTTTGTGTTACTCATGCTTTCACTCTTCTTTATTATTTAAAATCTTTCTTCTCTTTATCACGTTTTATCTTAAATTTCGACTCTTATTTTAAAATATTGTTAATTTTCGTTATTTTGATTGAATTATACGCCGAATATACTACTATATTTTCAGTTATGATATTTTTATTTTTGGAGAATTTCTTTGTTGGCTTTGGCTTTTTTCCTTTCCGTCTTTTCAAGCCTTTTTTGGTTGATTTATGCCGGTTTGTTTGTTGCCGATAAGCTCGGTGGAATCCCGCTTGCCGGATTGAGTCTGTTTGATGCCGCTTTATATACCTCATTTTTGTTGTTGCCGGTATTTTTTATCTGGGCGGTATTTGGCTATGTGAACCAATATATTAATAATCGTGCCTTCGGACGCAACCTTGCTTCGTTACTTTCACATATGAAAAAAAACCTTGATTATACGGATTTGTTGGCGCGTGTTATGTTGGAAGCCGAGCAGGAAATTAAGGACGGCTTTATCCTGAATAAATTTGATATTTTCGTGGCTGATATGAATGAAATTCTGGCCGAAATTATTAAACGTGCGGGAATCGCCTCCAGTGAACAAATTGAAAATCTGTGGGCCAAAGTTCAAAATGGCGGCAAATGGTCTTTCGGTAAGGTTTTAATCGAGGTTTCGCAGACGCAGGGAGAATTTCAACTCAGAATGTATAATCGCGCACAAGGTGATACCATCCTTTCCGGTTCTATTCTTGAATTTGTGGCTCGCTATCAGGCGCTTATCGCCCTTTTGGAAAAACATGACAAGGAGCATGTGTTCTTAAATTTAGTCGAGACCGGTGTCTTTGGAAAAGTATATTCTATTTTTGCACCTGTTTCCGAAGAAATTAAGCGCTCAAAAGAGATTTCTGCCCTTAAGGCAAAGCCATCTTTTATAGATAATGCGTCTTTGGAAAAATCTTTGCCCAAGGAGCCTGACAGTTTTAAGGGACTTGACCGCAAGCCGAGCGAATCGAGAGAAGAAATTTCGGTAGAATCGGCTTCTGAAAAGACGATATCTTCTTCAACAAATAGTTTTGGCTTTATCTCTTCCATCTTTCGTAAAAAGAAAACTGACGTGGCTGATGATGTCGATACTAAAGATGACGACAACAAGCAAGATCCGTTTACGCTCGCCTTAGAAAGAAGCTTTGGAACCGAAGATACTTTGAATTTTGACAGAGAACCAAAGTTTGATTCAACCCCGACATCATCAGAGCCAAGCGCATTAAAGGCTAATATTAATGAGCCTTGGCATGATGACGAACAACTGGATATTGAAGATTTTACCGGTCATCCAAATGAGCCAAAAGTCTCATTGCCAGAGCCGGCAAAAACCATTGATTTTGAAGAGACAAAAAAGACTCTGAAATCTTTGCGACGAGAGTGGGAAAAAATGAAAAAAGATGATGCCCCGGCTGTTGTTCAAACCAATAAGCCGGCTGTTGAAGAATCGCTTTCTTATCCTTTTGGAAACTGGGTGAATGACGTCGCTAAGAAAAATTAATTTTCTTATTTTTTGGTTGCTGACAGCCGCTGTTTGGGGCGGCTGTTTCCGTTTGGCCTTTGCAGCTACAAATTTTTCGCATATCGCCCTTTATGATGAAGCAAAATATCCGGCTGATTTTTCTCATTTTGATTATGTCAACCCTGACGCGCCCAAAGGCGGAACTGTCGTTTTGCCCTCTTACGGCGGATTTGACAGCTTTAACCCTTTTATTTTTAAAGGTAATGCTGCCAGTGAAGTTGCGGCGCTTACGCTTGACACACTCGGTATTGTTCCGGCAGATGACGTGAGTGTGGTTTATCCGCTGTTGGCTAAGGAATTTGAGTTGCCGAAAGATAAGTCTTATGTCGGATTTATTCTTGATGAACGGGCAAAATTCAGCGATGGGTCTCCGGTTTTGGCCGAAGATGTGATTTTCAGTTTTAATTCTTTAATCGAAAAAGGCGCTCCTATTTATAAAGTTTATTATCAAGATGTGGATAGGGTCGAAAAAATTAATGACCGGCATGTGCGCTTTTATTTCAAAAAAGGGTCTGAAAATAAGGAGCTGCCTCTGATTTTGGCGCAGCTTTCAATCTTTTCAAAAAAAGACTGGGAAGGAAAGGATTTCAGTGCGCCAACCTTAAAACCTTTTTTAGGCAGCGGGCCTTATATCGTGCAAAAATTTAAGGCAGGAAAATCCATTATTCTGAAACGAAATCCTAATTATTGGGCCAAAGATATTCCTTCAAGAAAAGGCTTTTTTAATTTTGATACGGTTGATTATGAATTTTATCAAGACACAACCGTTACCCTGCAAGCTTTGTTTTCCGGAAATATTGATATTCGGGAAGAGTATATCGCAAAAAACTGGGTAACCGGTTATGATAATAATGTGGTTAAAAGCGGAAAAGTCATTAAAGAAGATATTCCTCACGGGCGTGCGGCTAATCTGCAAATGTTTGCCTTTAATATTCGTAAAGATATCTTCAAAGATAAACGTGTGCGCCAGGCCATAGCCCTCGCCTTTGATTTTGACTGGGCTAACGAGATGTTGTTTTATAATCAGTATCAGCGCTTAAACAGCTATTTTACCAATACAGGAATGGAAGCAACCGGTCTGCCAAAAGGAAAAGAGCTAGCGATTTTGAGCCGCTTTAAGTCTCAACTTGCGCCGGAAGTTTTTTCGCAAGAGCCACGTGTTATTCATCATCAAAATTATATGCAGACACGTGAGAATCTGAAAAAGGCCGTTTCCCTTCTGAATGATGCCGGATATGGTTTTCGGGACGGAAAAATGGTTAATCTTGCTACCGGTGAGCCCCTCTCTTTTGAGATTTTTGATAACTCGTCTAACGGAAGTTCTTTTACGCGCGTGATGCTGCCGTTTATCAAAAATCTGCGTAAAATCGGAATCGATGCGTCTTTCCGTACCGTCGAGGTTAATGTTTATAAAAATCGTTTGGATAATTTTGACTTTGACATTGCCATTATTGCGCTTGGAGTGTCGCAAATACCGGGGAATGAACAAAAAGAGCTTTGGGGAAGTCAGTCAGCCATGGTCAACGGGTCTTTTAATATTATCGGAATCCAAAACCCTGTGGTTGATGCCCTGATTGAGGGGGTGGTTAAAGCTCAAAAGAAAGAAGATTACAAAGCTTATGTTTCGGCACTTGACCGTGTTTTGCTCAGCGAAACTTATATGATTCCGCAATGGTATGCTCCGGCTGACCGTGTGGCTTATCAGAATAAGTTTGAACATCCGAAAACGAATCTGAAAGTTGGCTATCAGCCCTTTACCTGGTGGATGAAGGAGGATTTTCGTTCATGAGAAATTATATTATTAAGCGTTTGTTGCTGATTCCTCTAACATTGCTCGGAATCCTCACGATTAATTTTTTGATTATCCAAATGGCGCCGGGGGGACCGGTTGAGCATATGTTGGCCAAATATCGCGGTATGAATGTTGATTCTTCGGGGAGTTTGTCTTCTTCCGCCCAGATGAACACGGCAACTTCGGCCTCAAAATACCAAGGAGCGCGCGGCGTTCCCGATTATTTGATTAAAGAGTTGGAAAAACAATTTGGGTTTGATAAGCCGGTCCATGTTCGCTTTTTTAATATGATTAAAGATTATGCAACTTTTGACTTTGGCAAAAGCTATTATAAAGACAAGACTGTCGGGCAATTGATTTTGGAGAGAATGCCGGTATCTATCTCTCTCGGGCTGTGGTCAACGCTGATTATTTATCTTGTTGCCATTCCGCTCGGAATAAAAAAGGCTGTTCGCGACGGTACCAAATTTGATGTTTGGACCTCTTTTGCCGTAGTTCTCGGCTCTGCCGTGCCGGTCTTTTTGTTTGCGGTCTTACTGATTGTCTTTTTTGCCGGCGGAACATATTTCCAGTGGTTTCCGCTGCGCGGCTTGACCTCGTCTAACTGGGATGAACTCTCGCTTGGCGGAAAAATAATCGATTATTTTTGGCATATCACTCTGCCGGTTTTGACAATGGTTATCGGCGGTTTTGCCTCTCTGACCATGCTGACAAAAAACTCGTTTATTGATGAGCTTGGTAAACCTTATGTACTGACCGCTAAGGCTAAAGGCCTTACCGAAAATCAGGTTTTATACGGTCATGTGTTCAGAAACGCAATGTTAATCGTTATTGCCGGTTTTCCTTCCATGCTGATTAAAATGCTGTTTACCGGCTCTTTGCTGATTGAGGTTATTTTCTCGCTTAACGGCCTTGGCCTTCTTGGCTATGAGGCGATTATGACGCGCGACTATCCGGTGATTTTCGGAACACTCTATATTTTTGCCTTACTCGGCCTCGTGCTCAAGCTTATAAGTGATTTGACCTATTCTTGGGTTGATCCGAGAATTACTTTTGAGGCGGTTTAGGCTCTTTCGCGCTCGTTTAATTTGCTGGTGATTTGCAGCATGACATTATTATCAATTTGTGGCGCATTATTCTTTACCACCTGTTGCAAAAGCTCGGGGTGCTGATTCAGCATAGCTAATTTTTGCTGTTCCAGACTTTGCTGTATCAACTGATTTTGGATTTTTAGCAATTCTAATACCTGAGCGTTAAGTAATTCCGATGTGTTTCCCATAAAACCAAGTTGCAGCAAATCTTTGGTAAACAGCTCGCGTTGTTGGGCTTGAGCCTCTTGTTCGGCGTATTTTTTCTTAACATCGCGGAAAATGGCAAAGGTATCCATCCCTTCAAGCTTGTAGCCCCTTTGCGCATAAATTCTTTGCGGGGAAAAAGCATAAAGCATATTTTCAGGGTCAATAGCCGGTTGGTTAAAGTGGATATGATTGCCGTCATAGAGTGCAATATTGTCGCGAAAATATTCGTAGCTGTGTTTTTTCTGGCGGTGTTTATTTATACCGGCATAGCTATAGGCAATTGCAACCAAATCCTTGGTAAAATCTTCTCGGGCCAAAATCGGCAGATTTACCTCGGTTGCCTGTGGCTGGTAGGCACTTTGTAAAATTGACAACTGGCGCAATTTTACCAGCTCAGAAAATTGTTCTTCCTTAAACGGAACATTAGAGCTCAGCCCTTTGCGGCCGGCTTTGTCAACCATTTCCATCATCTTGTTATGGAGTTTATCGTTCATCTTTTTTTACTCCGAAAATCTTAATTATGTCCGGAGTATAGCACATTTTTTCGTCTATTTAAAGATTAAATTTATTCAAATTTTTCAATTATCGGAGCAAACTCTTTTATCACGCGGCGATAGATTTCTTGTTTGAAAGCAATTACATGTTTGTCGGCTTGCGTAATGTCATCCCAGCGCCAGTTTTTGAACTCCCGTTCTTCCGTCTTTAAGTTTACTTCGCCTTCATCGCCCTCAAACAGAAAAAGCGACCAAAATTGCTCTTGTCCATCCGTGTCAATGCCGCGACGAGAAAAGCGCTCTTTTATCTCCGGTGGAAAGTCATATTTTAATCCTTCCTTTATTTGCGCAATCAAGCGAACAGAGGTAATCGACGTTTCTTCTTTTAGCTCGCGGCGGGCGGCGGCTTCCGGCGTTTCTCCGGGTTCCATGCCGCCTTGAGGAAACTGCCAGCTCTTGCCGCTTTCTCCCTCAATTCTTTCGCACATCAAGACTTTTTTGTCTCGATTAAACACTACAATTCCGGCGTTCTTGCGATATTTTTTCATTTTTTTACTCGGTAACGGTTGAAGATATCGGAATCAGAGCAAAAGGACGCTCTATTTCCTCTATGCCTTGTTCTTTCATTTGTTGATAGCTTAGTTGCGGCGAAAAAGTGTTTATCCATTCGCTGATTTCGCGAATAGCCGAGCCCTTCATGCCGCTGACAATCAAGACACTGCCTTTTTCTTGGGCAATGAACTCAGCTTCTTTTAGCTGTTGTTTGATTGTTTCGGGGCGAAAGTCATCTTTTATTACAATGTCGGCTTTGCGGCGCGGAATGCCGGAAAGTTCTATCTTGCTGATATCATCTTCACCGGTGGCATCTATCATCAATAATCCAAGTTTGCCGACATCTTCAAGTATGTCTTTTATTCTCGGGCGGCTGTCTTCTCCGGCCATGCCTTCGTTAATAACAATTCCACCGGTGGGCATTGCACCGGACAAAGTTTTATATACACGCAATTTGTTTTCATCCAAGCTGGCGGTGATGCTTAAGGACAAAGGTCCGCTGTCTGACTTTAGGAAATCTTTTGACGCCAGCAGCAAGTCGGCATAGGTTTCATGTCCGCGCTGACGTGCCAGTTTTATTATTGCTTTGTTGTCTCGTCCATAAGGTGAAAAAGCGAATCCGACCTCAGAGGGAAGTTTTCGGATTAATTCTTCACTCATGCGATAGTTTAGCCCCAAACCGTTTATTAATACAGCTACCTTAAAAAAGTTTGGCTGAATATCTTTGGGCGGCATGGCGTATTCTATCCAAGGCTTTTCTCCGTCAGAGGAAACTGCCGGAACAATTATCCCTTCTATGGTGGTTTCAAGCTCTTTGTTGCTTTCAACCTCGGGCAGCGGAGACTGTCCTTCAATGTCTTTTAATTTGCCGATATGAGGCGTTTCCATCATTATACGCTGCAATTTTTTTTCATAGCTTTCGGCTGCGGCAGGCGGCTGTTTCTCTGTTTTTTTATCTTTTTCATTTAAAAATTCTTCTTTTCTGGAATAAAAAAACTTATCCGGCAGGGTGATGATGTATTTGGGGGATTTGTTTTTACGCTCAAACATAATGCGGTCAATTTTGCTGTCAAATTCCGGCTCGCTCTTTTGCTTGGCAAAATAATAGCCTATTCCGGTAACAAACAAGATTATTCCGATTATTATGCCTAAGATTAAGAGCTTTTGTTTGAGCGTTTTTGCCACGGTGTATCCTTATTTATTTTTCATCCAAGCCTTGTTTATATAAGCCTAAAGCACGAACCAGATTGAGTCCTTGAGACAGCTGATAATCTTTGGCCAATTCTTCTTTTTCGGCCTTTGCGGCTTCTAGTTTCTTGGCGGCATTTTTATCTTCACTGTCGTTCTTTAATGCATTTTGATATTCGCCTTCGCTCAGCTCAAAATTATTTTCAATTTCTTCAACTTTTGAAGGCTTTACAATGATATCCGGCACAATACCGTTTACCTGAATGGAGCGGCCGGACGGCGTATAATAGCGGGCCGTGGTTAAGCGCATGGCTCCGTGATTGTCTAATGGAATAACGGTTTGTACAGAGCCTTTACCAAAGGTTTTTTCACCCAAAATAACGGCGCGCTTGTGATCCTGCAAAGCTCCGGCAACAATCTCTGACGCCGAAGCCGAACCGTCATTGACCAAAACAACAATCGGCAAGCCTTTAGCAATATCTCCGGGTTTGGCAGTATATTTTACCGTGTCTTCTTCGTTTCTTGAGCGGGTAGAAACAATCTCGCCTTTATCAAGGAATAAGTCCGAAACATTAACGGCTTGGTCTAATAAGCCTCCGGGGTTGTTGCGGACATCAATTATGATGCCTTTTAGTTTGTCCTTATATTTCTTTTCCGCATCTTTAACGGCTTTGCTGATGGCGGTATCAACATCTTCGCTAAAAGAGGTTATGCGGATGTATAAAACGTCCTCACCTTTTATGCTGGTTTTGACTGACTGGATTTTAATTTCTTCGCGTTTAATCGTGACGTCAAACGGTTTTTCATTAAAACGGCGAATCGTTAACTTTACTTTTGTGCCGATTTTGCCTCTCATGCGGTCAACGGCATCATTCAAGCTCATGCCGACAACAGATTCATCATCAATGCTGATGATGTAGTCCCCCGGTTTTAAGCCGGCATTGTAAGCCGGTGTATCATCCATCGGAGAAATGACTTTGACCACGCCGCTTTCCATCGTGACTTCAATTCCGAGGCCGCCAAATTTGCCTTTGGTCTGTTCGCTCATATATTTGAAGTCTTTGCCGTCCATATAGCTTGAATGAGGGTCAAGTGAGGTGAGCATTCCGTTAATGGCAGCTTCAATCAACTGTTCATCGCTGACTTCTTCAACATAGGAATTTTTGGCGCGCTCCATAACATCGCCAAACAAATTTAACAATTCATAAGTGTTCGCATTTTCGGCATTGGCTTTTTTATCAACTTTTGGGGCTGCAAAAACCGTGTTGCTGCCCATGATGATTAAGCTTAATGCTGTTGCCGTGATTAATGAAAATTTTTTTATCATTTGTGTTCCTATCTTATTAACTCTTTATCCATGTCAGCGGATTTATCGGATGATTATCCTTTCTTATCTCCACATATAGTTTCGAATCGTCTTCCGGCATAAGGCCTATCGGTTCTCCGGCGAGGAGCATTTGCCCTAATTCGCAATCAACCGTATCCAGCCCAGCCATGAGGCTTAAGTAACCTTTGCCGTGTTCTATAATAATCACATTACCATAGCCGCGGAAAGGTCCCGCAAAAATGACGTTTCCGTCAAAAGGTGCAACGACCTGAGCCTGAGGTCTGGTCTTGACGATTATGCCTTTGGAGGTGACTCCTTTGGCGGTTTCTTCGCCATAACGCGTGACAATTTGACCTCTGGCCGGAAGCGGCAGTTTGCCCTTGGCTTTGATAAAGTTTTCGCCTATTTCTCTTATAGACTGTGGTTTGAATTTAATCAAGTCAGCTCTTTGTTTTTCCTCTTCTTTCTTTTTGCGCTTTTCTTCTGCGAGGCGTTTGCGCTCGGCTTCTTGCTCTTTGCGCAGTTTTTCAAGCCGTTCTTTTTCAAGCTTGTCCAGCAAATCTCTTAAATCTTGTGCTTGCGCCGCCAGCTTGGTAACCTTCTTTTTGGCCTCTTCTGACTTGTTTTCTATGGAGTTTCGCAAGGCTGATTTTCGCTTCATCATAGACTTTAATTCAGCGTGCTCTTGCTCCATTTGTTCTTTTTGATTGATTATTTTTTTGACCTGAGCTTCGACTTGTTGTTTTTGTTTTTCTATCTTGTCAAGTTGGGCTTTTATACGATTGGCGTTTTCTTCAAGCTGCGGAACGGTTTCTCGCAGCAACATGGCACTGCGGATAATTTCAACCGGTGTTAAGGGCTGAACAAACAAAGATTCCGTTGGCTTTAAGGCCAGATTTTGCAATGCGGACAAGGTTTTGATTAAATGTTCGTCCTCCAGCGTAAAGCTGGCTTCGGCCGCTTTAAGGTCTTGCTGGAGTTGTTCAAGCTCTTTTTCCATGGAAGAAATTTTGTCTTCGTTGTTTTGAATGACCTTGGCGTATTTTACAATATTTGCGCTTAAAGTTTTGACCTCTTCCGTAATCTCAGCCGCTTGTTTGGCCAGACGTTTGCTTTCGGCATCTTGCTCGGCCATTTGCTTTTCCATCCGCGCCAAATCTGACTTTGAAACATCTGCCGCCATAAGGGCTTGTGCCGAGAATAAGATTATTCCCAGCGCAAGTCCCATGATTTTGGCGGCAAGTGTTTTCATCTTTGTCGTTCTTTACTCTTTTATCAGCAAAGAATGTCCGGTCATCTCTTTTGGCTGTTCGATACCAAGCAAATCCAAAAGGGTCGGAGAAACATCGGCCAAACGACCGTCTTTCAAACCTTTTATCGGCTTGTTGCAGTTATATAAAACGGCTCTGACTTTGCCGACGGTATGTGCCGTATAAGGCGCACCGGTTTGTTCATCGACCATTTTTTCAACATTACCATGGTCAGCCGTAATGAACAATGTTCCGTCAACCTTTTTAATGGCGGCGGCAACCTTGCCGACACATTCGTCAACAGCGGCAACAGCTTTCAAAGCGGCTTCCATTATGCCGGTGTGGCCGACCATGTCGCCATTGGCAAAGTTGCAGATAATGACGTCAAATTTTTGATTTTCAATCGCATCAACCAGTTTTTCGGTTACTTCATAAACCGACATTTCCGGTTTGAGGTCATAAGTCGCAACTTTCGGGCTGGGGATGAGAATCCGCTCTTCACCTTTAAACTCGCGCTCTTCTCCACCATTGAAGAAGAATGTGACGTGGGCGTATTTTTCGGTTTCGGCAATGCGAAGCTGGGTCAAGCCATGTTCTGAAATTACCTCACCAAAAATATTGGTTAAAACCTCCGGCCCGAACAAAGTTTTCATAAAGCGACGGTGGTCAACCGAATATTCGGTCATACCGACGCATTCGGCAAAATTAACGGTCTTTTTGCGAGCGAATCCGTTAAAGTCTTTATCACCTAAGGCATATAAAATTTCTCTGGCGCGGTCGGCACGGAAGTTACACATCAAAACAACATCTCCGTCCTCTGCCCCTTTGTATCCATCAATTACACAAGGAACGACAAATTCATCATTAACCCCACGTTCATAAGAAGTGGCAATCGCCTCATTTGCAGTTGGGGCGTAATTTCCTTCTGCCGAAACGATGGCATTATAAGCGGCTTCAACTCTGTCCCAGCGCTTATCTCTGTCCATGGCATAAAAACGGCCGGCAATCGTGGCAATTTTTACTGTTGGCAAAGTGCCGGTTTCTTTTTCAAAATTATTGACATATTCTTGAGCAGAAGTCGGCGGGGTGTCGCGTCCATCCAAGAAGGCATGAACCGCAACTTTAATTTTGCTATCTGCCAAAATTTTGCATAAAGCAACGATATGGGCCTGAGAAGAGTGAACACCGCCCGGTGACATCAAGCCCATGACATGGCAGGTTTTGCCACTTTTTTTCAAAGTTTCAATCATGTCTTTGAGAATCGGGTTATCTCTTATTGAACCATCTTCAATGGCTTTATCTATTCTCGGCAAGTCCTGCATGACAACACGGCCGGCACCTAAGTTCATGTGACCGACTTCAGAGTTGCCCATTTGTCCGGTCGGTAAGCCGACGTCTAAGCCCGAAGTTTCAACAAAGCAAGTCGGACATTCGCTGACAAGCTTGTGCCAATTTGGGGTGTTTCCCATTTCAATAGCATTATCTTTAGTGATTTTTTCACGATAGCCCCAGCCGTCTAGAATCAGGAGCATTACTGGTTTTTGTCTCATCTGTATTTTCCTCTTCTAATAATTATCATTTGCTTTGGTTCGTATTATATATATTTCTTTCAAACATAAAAGCACTATTTTTTATTAATCATCTTTCTGATGTTAATTTTCTGTCGCGAGCATGACCTCTTTCCAGATTTGGGCAGGAAGCGTGCCGCCGGTAACGCCTTTCATCGGTGAATTGTCATCATTGCCGACCCAAACCGCCGTTACATAATTATCCGTAAAGCCCACAAACCATGCATCACGATAATCTTGCGTTGTTCCGGTTTTTCCGGCCGCAAAAAACGGAAGTTTTGCCCTTTTTCCGGTGCCCGAATCTAAAACCTCTTCCAGCATTTGCGTTAATTCTTCCACCGCGTCTTCATCTAAAATTTGGTTGGGCTCGTCTTGTTCCCTCATATAAAGTTGGTAGCCGTCTCGTGTGTAAATTTCTTGAATAGCATAAGGCCAAACCTCATAGCCGCCGTTAGCAATCGAGGCATAAGCCACTGCCATATCCAAAACTTTTACCTCAAACGCACCTAAAGCCATGGAAGGGGTGTTTTCTATCGGGGTGCTTATCCCCATTTTTCTGGCGGTTTTGATAATTTTATCGCGGCCGACAGCATTTGCTAAGTTTATGGTGGCCAAATTGAGCGAATCCTTTAAGGCCTCGGTTAATGTTACCTCGCCATGATATTGCTTATCATAATTTTCCGGCTTCCAGCCACGGATATTTATCGGCGAATCGTTCACCACATCATCAGGATAAAAACCATTCTCCAGCGCAGTTAAATAAACAAACGGCTTGAAAGACGATCCGGGTTGACGCAAAGCTTGCGTGGCTCGGTTAAACTGACTTTTTTCATAATTTATGCCGCCGACCATCGCCTTTACCGCGCCTTGTTTATCCAGCACCACAATTGCGCCTTGGGTAACATCTCTTGCGGCCCAAGCCTTTAGCGAATCGTGAAGAATTTTTTCAGCCTTTTGCTGAATGTCTTGGTCTAAGGTGGTGGCAACATAAATATCATTGTCACGTTCGCCAATATAATCATTTACATCCTGATAGACCCAATCGGCAAAATGACGGGCGCCTTTTACTTTATAAGATTTTTCCGGTCCAAGTTTCATCTTCAAAGCATTTTGGCGCTGCTCCTCGGTTATAAAATCAGCCTTAACCATATTATCCAGCACCACAGCCGCGCGCTCTCTGGCTCTCTCTTCACTGGCTATCGGATTATAACGCGACGGCGCCTTTAACATGCCGGCGATAATGGCTGCTTCAAGCAAGTTCATATCGCGAGAGGATTTTTGAAAATATTTTTGCGAGGCCGCCTCTATCCCATAAGTTCCCGCGCCAAGATAAACACGATTTAAATACAGTGTTAAAATCTGGTCTTTGGTAAACTTGCTTTCCAGCCAAAAAGCCAGCAGGAGTTCTTGGACTTTTCTTTTTATGGTTTTATTTGAGGTTAAAAATAGGTTTTTGGCAACTTGTTGGCTTATGGTTGAGCCCCCCTGAACATAGCTCCTATGCCACAAATTTACCAGCATGGCTCGGGTAAAGCTGATGATATCAAAGCCAAAATGCTCGTAAAAACGTCTGTCCTCGGTTGAAATGACCGCATCGGCCACATAAGGCGGGAGCTCGTCCAAATAAACAACTTCCGAATAGACATTGCCGAAGCTATGTATCTCGTTTCCATTCTCGGCGATAATCATAGTGGAGGGTTGGCGCGTGCGTTCAACCGCTTTTTCAATATCGGGCATGGTATAAATGCACCACAGAATCCATAAGGCAAAAGTTATCACCAGCGCCAGAACAACTTTTATTGCTAAACGCATTAATATAGACCTTTGTTTTGACTCTCTTTTTTTGGTCTTCTTGGGTGATTTTTTCTTTGTGTTCTTTTTTGCCATGGAATTTGCCCTTGTCAGGATTCATCAATTGTTGTATGTATTTTATATCAAATAAGTTAAGGAAAATTTTATGACTATCGTATCTGCGCAAATTGATGATGCTACTTTTAACGAGCTCAAATCCATCGCTCTGAAAAACGGATTGTCCGTTGAAGACTGTATTGTTCGTGCCGTTAAAGCTTATACAGCAGAATACGAAGACGATTTCCGCGCCGATTTTTGCGCCGTAAACAGCAGTGAACGCGCTTTCTTTTTATCTGCCGGCGAATAAAAAGCATTTTCATTCATCGGCTTTGTTGAAGTTTTTGAATTATGCCTAAAAAAGTTTGTTTGATTGACGGCTCGGGCTATATTTTCCGCGCCTTTTACGGACTGCCGATGATGACATCTCCCGACAACACGCCGGTGAATGCCGTCTATGGTTTCAGCAATATGTTTCTTAAACTGACAACAAGGATTAAGTGCGATTATTGTTTGGTGTTGTTTGATGCCAAACGGCAGAACTTTCGTAATCAAATTTTTTCGGATTATAAAGGGACGCGCCCCGAAGTTCCCGAAGAGCTGGTTCCACAATTTCCAATTATTCGTGAGGCGGTTGATGTGCTTAATCTCCATCATTTGGAGATGGAAGGTTATGAAGCCGATGACTTGATTGCAACTTATGCCAAGCAAGCTACCGACAAAGGCTATGAGGCGGTTGTGGTATCTGCCGATAAAGACCTTATGCAGCTTATTCGTGACGGGGTTTCTTATTATGATCCGATGAAAGATAAGTTTTTTACTCCCGAAGACGTTAAAGAAAAATTCGGCGTTTATCCCGACCGTGTGGTTGATGTTCAGGCCTTGGCCGGTGATACGATTGATAATGTGCCCGGAGTTCCGGGAATCGGAATTAAGACTGCGGCCGAGCTGGTTAATCAATTTGGCTCGCTACAAGAGGTTTTGGACCGTGCCGGAGAAATTAAGCAAAATAAACGTCGCGAAAATCTTATCTCCCACCGCCATGATGCCGAGATTTCTTTACAGTTGGTAACCCTTAAAAACGATGTTCCGGTTGAGTTGCCGATTGAAGATTATGCTTGTCAAAAGCCCGAGCTCGACAAGCTTATGGCCTTTGCCGATAAATATGCTTTTCGAACGCTCAAGCCGCGCTTTGAACACTGGGCAAATGAGCGTTGCGATGCCCTTGATGAGGCACAAGAAAGCGACAAAGAATCGGCTTTTGCCATACCCAAAGAGCTTTTAACTCCCAAGCAAGACTATGAGCTGATAACAGACGAAACTTCTCTTAAAAAATGGGCGAATCGAATTAAAGAAAAACGCGCCTTTGCTTTTGACACCGAAACAACCGGCCTTAACCCTTATTTTGATAAAATCGTGGGGATTTCCATCGCGACGGATATCGGCGAGGCGGCTTATTTGCCGTTGGTTTATAATGACGGCGCAGCAAACGGCGATTTGTTTGGTTCGGCGCCTGTGCAAAATCAGGTTTCTTTGCTCAATTTTGCTATCGTCAAAAAATATTTGCGGCCACTCATGGAGAGCAAATCTATTCTCAAAATCGGGCATAATATTAAATTTGACCTGCATTTTATTGCGCAGGTTTTGGGCGAAGACTGCGACGTTTTTCCGATTGAAGATACCGCGGTTATGTCTTATGTTTTGGATTCATCGCAGCACGGACATGGGCTTGATGAACTGGCCATGCTGTTTCTTAACCACAAGATGATTGCTTATGAAGAGGTTTGCGGCAGCGGCAAAAACAAAATTACCTTTGATTATGTTCCGCTGGAAAAGGCGGTTGATTATGCCGCCGAAGATGCTGATTTTACGCTGCGTCTTTATAAAATATTCAAAAACCGCTTGGTTAAAGAGCATAAGGCCTTTATTTATGAACATTTCGATCGCGGCTTGATTCAAACGCTGAAAATCATGGAAGATAACGGCGTATTGGTTGATGCGGCCGCGCTAAAAGCACTTAGCCATGAATTTGAACAGAACCTCAAGCAATTAGAGCAAGAAATTTATCAACTGGCCGGTGAGGAATTTAACCTCGGTTCACCTAAGCAAATCGGCGTCATCTTGTTTGAAAAAAACGCGATTAAAGGCAAAAAAACCGCAGGAGGTTCGTGGCAGACAGGTGCCGATGTTTTGGAAAAATTGGCCGATGAGGGAATCGTACTGGCGCAAAAGATTTTGGACTGGCGCGGGTTTTCTAAACTCAAAAGTACTTATACCGACTCTTTGCTTGAACTCTTGGATAAAAACAGTCGTGTTCACACGACCTTTTCACAGACCGTGGTTAATACCGGACGTTTGGCCTCGTCTAATCCGAATCTGCAGAATATTCCTATCCGCAGTGACGAGGGCAAAAAAATTCGTTCCTGCTTTATAGCGCCCAAAGGCTATAAAATTATTTCGTCCGACTATTCGCAAGTGGAGTTGCGGCTGATGGCGTCGGTTGCCGAGGTTAAAGCCCTCAAAGAAGCTTTTGCCCATGGCGCGGATATTCATGCCGCTACGGCGTCTAAAGTCTTTAAGTTGCCATTAGATGAGATTACACCGGATTTGCGCCGCCACGCCAAAGCAATTAACTTTGGAATTATATACGGTATTTCGCAATATGGTTTGGCCAAACAAATCGGCGTATCTAATGACGAGGCCAAGGCTTATATCGACGCGTATTTTCGCGAAATGCCCGAAATAAAAACCTATATGAGTGAAACTATCGCTTTTGCCCATGAGCATGGTTATGTAGAAACGCCGTTTGGACGCAAGTGCTTTATCCCCGGAATTAATGACACCAACAAGAGAATCGTTGCCAATGCCGAGCGTGCGGCGATTAATGCTCCGATTCAAGGCGGCGCGGCCGATATTATCAAGCTCGCGATGATAAAAGTGCAAAAAGCCCTGCAAGAATCGGGGTTAAAAACCAAAATGCTGTTGCAAGTTCATGACGAGTTGGTGTTTGAAGCCCCCGAAGAAGAAGTCGCGCAAGCCTCCGCGCTTATCAAGCAGATCATGGAAAGTGCGGCTGATACTACCGTGCCGCTGATTGCCGAAGTCGGCGTCGGCAACAACTGGACCGAAGCGCATTAAAAAAATCCGCAGGTCTTATGAAATTGCCTGCGGATTTTAACGGGCGGCGTTGATAACTTTATTATATGAGAGAGAGGGAGGTTATTTGGCGCCGCGCCGTCCTGCTAAAAGATTTTTATTTTTGTTGTGAAGAAAAGCCCTTGTTTAACCCTTGCCTCCTTTTAGCATTATCTTATTCTAGCATAGTTTTTATTTTTTGTGTGTTAAACTTCTGTTACAATTTTTTTTGTGCTAAAAAATGCAAAAATTATCCCCGTTTTGGGGTATTTTTTTGATTTTGTGCTTGGTTTGAAACAGAATTTGTTGTATCTTTTTGGTAGATATTTTTTACTTAAAAAAAGGATTTGTTTGTATTATGACTCACGAAATGACTCAAGAAGAAATAAACAAGGAAGAAAGAGAATACAGCGCTGATTCGATTAAGGTTTTGAAAGGCTTGGATGCCGTGCGCAAACGCCCAGGAATGTATATCGGCGATACTGATGACGGGTCCGGTCTGCATCATATGATTTATGAAGTGTTGGATAACGCCATTGATGAGGCTTTGGCTGGATATTGCGACAAAACCGAGATTATTCTTAATCCGGACGGGTCTGCTACCATTCGTGATAACGGGCGCGGTATTCCGGTTGATATTCACAAAGAAGAAGGTATCTCCGCCGCCGAGGTTATTATGACCGAACTACACTCCGGCGGAAAGTTCGATAATAATTCTTATAAAGTTTCCGGTGGTTTGCACGGTGTGGGTGTGTCGGTGGTTAATGCCTTGTCAACATGGCTCAAACTCCGTATTTGGCGTAATGGCAAAGAGCATGTTGCTACTTTTGCCAACGGTAATGTTACCGAGCATCTTAAAGTTGTGGCTGATGCTCCCGGAATGCACGGTACAGAAGTTACCTTCCTGCCGTCACCCGAAACATTTACACAAACCGAATTTAGTTTTGAAACGCTTGAACGGGCCATTCGTGAGAAAGCCTTTTTGAACTCCGGCGTTTATCTAAAATTAATTGACCGCCGCGGTCCCGAGCCTCGCGAAGTTGATTTTCATTATGAAGGCGGGTTGAAGGCCTTTGTTGCACATATCAACAAATCTAAGGCACCGTTGCACGAAGAAATTATCTATTTTTCCGGTGAAGCCAATGACATTCAAGTTGAGGCCGGCATTCAATGGACCAATGCTTATAACGAAAGCATGCTTTGCTATACCAATAATATTCCGCAAAAAGACGGCGGTACGCATTTGGCAGGCTTCCGCGGCGCGTTGACCCGAACCATTAATAACTATATTTTGGAAAACGGTTTGCTGAAAAAAGAAAAAGTTACCTTAACCGGTGATGATATGCGCGAAGGTTTGACCTGCGTGTTGTCGGTTAAAGTTCCGGATCCGAAGTTTTCTTCCCAAACAAAAGACAAACTTGTTTCTTCCGAGGTGCGGCCGGTGGTTGAAAGCGTTGTCGGTGACAAGCTTAAAGAATGGCTTGACGAACATCCTAATGAAGCCAAAATCATTGTCGGAAAAATTGTTGAAGCAGCAACTGCACGTGAAGCTGCACGTAAAGCCCGCGAGTTGACTCGCCGAAAAGGTGTGTTTGATGTGGCTTCTCTGCCAGGCAAGCTGGCCGATTGCTCTGAAAAAGACCCTGCCCTTTCTGAAATATTTATCGTTGAGGGAGATTCTGCAGGCGGTTCGGCTAAACAAGGACGTGACCGTAAAACACAAGCGATTATGCCGTTAAAAGGTAAAATTCTTAATGTTGAACGCGCACGTTTTGATAAAATGCTTAATTCGGCTGAAATCGGAACGATTATTACTGCTCTGGGCACGGGAATCGGACGTGATGACTTTAATCCGGATAAATGCCGCTACCACAAAATTATTATCATGGCCGATGCCGATGTCGATGGCAGCCATATTCGCACCCTGCTCCTGACCTTTTTCTATCGTCAGATGCCGGAGCTTATTGAACGTGGTTATGTTTATATTGCTCAGCCGCCTTTGTATAAGGTAAAAAAAGGAAATTCCATTATTTATATCAAAAATGAAAGAGAAATGGACAACTACCTTAACCGTGGCGGATGTGATGATGCTGCCCTTATTCGAGCTGACGGCGAACAGATTATGGGCGAGGATTTAATCTCAGTGGTTGAGCAAAACCGCAAGGCCCACAGCTTGATTATTAACTTGAGTAAGTCTGTGCCAGAAAAAATTGTTGAGCAAGCCGCAATTGTCGGAATTTTTAGTCCGGCTCTGCGTGCCGATAAAGATGCAATGGTTAAGTCTTTGAATGAGCTTGCTGTCCGTTTAGATTCCCTTGAGCCTGAATATGACAAAGGGTGGAAGGCAGAATTGCTTGATAATCATGATATCAAATTCAGCCGCACGCTTCGCGGTGTGACCGAGGAGCATGTTCTTGAACTCAAAGTTCAGGAAAGTCAAGAAGCGCAAATGATTAATGAAATGAATGGCTTCTTAAAAGAAAGCTTTGGTCAGCCAAGCACCTTGGTTTCTAAACAAGGCTTGGAGAAAAAAATCAGCGGGCCGTTTGCTTTGATTGATGCCGTTATCAGTGCAGCTAAACGCGGAATTACCATTAACCGCTATAAAGGATTAGGCGAGATGAACCCTGAGCAACTTTGGGAAACAACACTTGATCCGGAAGCTCGTTCTTTGTTGCAGGTTAAAATCAACCAAATCGAAGAGGCAAACGAAACCTTTGCTACCCTGATGGGAGATGTGGTTGAGCCGCGTAAAGAATTTATTCAAGATAATGCCTTAAACGTCGTCAACTTGGATATTTAATTTTTATATTTACAAAGAAAATCCTGCCCTTTGACAAGAGGCAGGATTTTTTATTTTATGCCTAAAGCAAAACCGCTTCCTTGCGGAGAGCGGCTTGCTTGTTATACCTCTGAGAAAGAGGAACTTTTTAATGAGCCAACTGAGCAGCAACTTCGGCAGCAAAGTCTTCTTCTTTTTTCTGCAGACCTTCACCGAGTTTGAAGCAAACATAGCCGGTCATCTTAATCGGAGCACCGAGCTCTTTTTCGGCATCAGCGATAACTTGTTTAACCTTCTTATCCGGATCCATGATGTAAGCTTGTTCTTCAAGAACAACTTCTTCATAGTATTTACGGATACGGCCTTCAACCATTTTCTCAACAATATTTGCCGGTTTTCCGGAAGCCAAAGCCTGTTCAGAGAAAATAGCTTTTTCTCTTTCCAAAGCCTCAGGCGCAACATCAGCAATAGTGTGGAACAACGGATTTGAAGCAGCGATATGCATAGCGATATGCTTGCCGAGTTCACGAAGTTTTTCTTTATCAGCCGGAGATTCCAAAGCGACCAAAACGCCGATTTTGCCAAGTCCGGGGCGTGTTGCACTGTGAACATAAGAAGCAACAACACCGTCTTTAACTTCCAAAGTTTTTGCGCGGCGGAGGTTCATATTTTCACCAATCTTGGCAATCATATCGGTCAAGCGCTCGCAGAAAGGCTTGTGGACTTTCGGGCAAGCAAATTTTTTCATTTCTTCAATATCGCCGTTATCCAACAAGGCAACTTTGGCTGCATCTTCAACAAATTCTTGGAAAATGTCGTTCTTGGCGACAAAGTCTGTTTCGGAGTTTACTTCAACAACAGCACCTTTGTTTCCTTCAACAGCAACGGCAACCAAGCCCTCAGCGGCAATACGGCTTGCTTTTTTGGCGGCAGAAGCCAAGCCTTTTTTGCGCAACCAGTCAATTGCTTTTTCCATATCGCCTGCGGTTTCGGTCAAAGCCTTTTTGCAATCAAGCATTCCGGCGCCGGTTGTTTCTCTTAATTCTTTTACCTTTGCGGCTGTAATCTCTGTCATTTTATTTTTCCCTATTTTCGTGAAATTTTGTAATGGGGGCGGCGATATGAATTCATACCGCCGCAATTTTGTTTTCTGCCTAAAGATTATTCGGCAGAAGCTTCTTCCTTGGTTTCAGCTTTTGCTTTGCGCGGAGCTCTTTTTTTGGTTGCTTTGGCTTCGGCTTCAACGCCTTCAACCATTTCTTCAACCTTCAAGCCCTGAGAAGCGATTTCAGCCTGCATACCATCAATGATGGCAGAAGACATCAATTCGCAATAAAGCTGGATGGCGCGGATAGCATCATCATTACCCGGAACCGGCAAATCAACATCATTCGGATTTGCATTGGTATCGGTAATACCGATAACAGGAATACCAAGCTTTTTAGCTTCTTTAACAGCCAAAGCTTCTTTCGGCGTATCAATAACGAACAACAAGTCCGGCTGACCACCCATATTCATGATGCCGCTCAATTCCTGAGACAGTTTAGCCTGTTCTTTTTTGAGGTTGAGCATTTCTTTTTTGGTGTAGCCTTCATAAGCGTTCTTTTCTTCCATCTCGTTTAATTTAACCAAACGAGCGATTGATTTATGAACGGTTTTCCAGTTTGTCAGCATACCGCCGAGCCAACGGTAGTTTACATAAAACTGACCGCATCTTTCAGCGTTTTCTTTAACAATGTCTTGAGCCTGACGTTTGGTTCCGACGAACAGAACACGGCCACCGTTAGCAGCAACATCACGAGCGGTAGCCAAAGCTGTATAAAGCATTGGATAAGTTTTGCGCAAGTCAATGATGTGAACATTGTCTTTTTTGCCATAGATATACGGAGCCATCTGCGGGTTCCAACGACGCGCATGGTGACCAAAGTGTACGCCAGCTTCAATCATCTGACGCATTGTAAATGTAGGAAGTGCCATATTTTTTATCCTTTTCCGGTTATTCCTCCGCAGATGTTTGGCTTTATTGCTAAAGCACCGGAGCGAAACGGTTTTTATTAACCTTCCGCCTTATCTGCGTGTGTATTTTGTTAACAATCATCAGAGCACCATTGCCCTGACAGGGCTGTTTTTACTCTTTAATCTTGAAAAATGCAAGTGTTTTTTTATAAAAAAAACAAAAAAACCCCGCCTAAGCAGGGAAAAAATTAATAAACTGGAACAAAAAGACGACAAGAGAAGCGATAATCAAGAAAGCCAAAGCGACTTTAAAGATTTCAAACCATTCCTGCCGCGTCGGAAGTTTCTCATCATCGGGAAAACCGGCAAGGATAATAACTGCTCCTATTATCGCGTACCAATAGCCAAAATCCAAATAAAGTGAAAGGCATATGCCCAAACCGTAAAAGATAAAGCTTGCAATCCACTTCTGTTGCTTCGGGACAGGGCTTTCGCTCCATTCGTCCAAAGCAAAATGACGTTCAAAAAAATAGGCACACAGCCAAAGCACAATCGCCAGCACGGCAACTAGAGCCATTTGTTTAAAATTCACATCTGGGTGAGCAGCAACGATAATTGTCGACACGGCAGAAGCACCAATCCAAAAGGTAATTTCTTTTTTCATAATATAATATTTTAATAATTAGACGTTACTTACTTTTTAATCTATACCGAAAATTTTGTCAAGAAATTTCTGCTTTTAAAAATTTTGTTCCCAATCTGCTTTTCTTGCTTGAAAAATAAGGGCTTTTGAAGTATATTGCCCTCAAGTTTTTAGAAAGTTGTAAGGTTAGATATGTCTGATTTATTTGAAGCAACCACTGCTGTTGCCCCGTCTTATTCGGCTCAAGATATTGAAGTTTTGGAAGGATTAGAGCCGGTCCGCCATCGTCCCGGAATGTATATCGGCGGAACGGATGAAACCGCTTTGCACCATTTGGTTGCCGAAATTTTGGATAACTCTATGGACGAGGCGGTTGCCGGTTATGCCAATCATATTGATGTGACGGTAAATTCTGATTTATCAGTTACGATTGCCGATAACGGCCGCGGTATTCCGGTTGACCCGCACCCGAAATATCCAAATAAATCGGCACTGGAAGTTATTATGACGGTTTTGCACTCGGGCGGAAAGTTCGGCGGCGGTGCTTATAAGGTTTCAGGCGGTTTGCACGGTGTCGGTTTGTCAGTGGTGAACGCTTTATCCGACAAGCTGGTGGTTGAAATTGCTCGTGATAAAAAACTTTATCGCCAAGAATATTCTAAAGGAAAGCCGTTGACCCCGCTTACTTTGGTCGGAAATGCCCCGAATCGTCGCGGAACATCTATCACCTTTCATCCCGATGCCGAGATTTTTGGTTCTCGTTCTTTTATGCCGAACCGTATTTATCGTATGGCGCGCTCAAAGGCTTTTTTGTTTAAGGGGATAAAGATTTTATGGAAATGTGCACCCGAGCTTTTGGCTGAAGATGACCCGACGCCAAGAGAGGCAGAACTCCATTTTCCGAATGGTTTGCGCGACTTTTTGAACTATCAAATCGGTAGCCGCGCCACCATCAGCCGCACCATGTTTTCCGGTGAAGCCGACTTGGCCAATGATGAAGGCAAGGTTGAATGGGCGATTACCTGGCCGGAAGATGAAAACGGCTTCTGCCATTCTTACTGCAACACGGTTATTACCCCGCAAGGCGGAACGCATGAGCTTGGCTTCAAAACCGCTTTGGTTCGCGGCCTTAAAGAATATGGCGAAATGGCAAATGTTAAAAAAGCCGCGGCGATTACGGCTGAAGACTTTTTGAGCAACGCCTGCATTATGCTCTCAGTCTTTATTCGCGACCCGCAATTCCAAGGTCAAACCAAAGACAAACTCACCTCATCCAAAGCCATTCGCTTGGTTGAACAGGCAGTTAAAGATTCATTCGATCACTGGTTGACATCCGATGTTGAAAATGCTTCGGCACTGCTCGAATATGTGATTGAACGCGCCGAAGCCCGCAAAAAGAAAAAAGAAGAAAAGGTTCAAAACCGTAAAGCCCCAACCAAGAAGCTTCGTCTTCCGGGGAAACTGGCGGATTGTTCACAAGCGGCGGCCGAAAATACCGAAATTTTTATCGTTGAGGGAGATTCCGCCGGTGGTTCTGCCAAAATGGGACGTGACCGCGTAACCCAAGCGATTTTGCCTTTGCGCGGAAAGATTTTGAACGTGGCCAGCGCCTCGCTTGATAAAATCACCCAAAACCAAGAAATTAAGGACATGATTGAGGCTTTGGGTTGCGGCATTAAAGAAAACTATATCGAAGACAATCTCCGCTATGAAAAAATCATTATCATGACCGATGCCGATGTCGACGGTGCGCATATCGCCTCGTTGTTAATGACATTTTTCTATCAGCAAATGCCGAAGCTGATTGAAAACGGACATCTTTATATCGCAACGCCGCCGTTGTATAAAATCGTGGCCGGCGGCAAAAACTACTACGCGCTTGATGATATTGAAAAAGACAAGATTTTAGCAAAAGTTGTTAAAGGCAATATAAAGCCCGACATCAGCCGCTTTAAAGGTTTGGGTGAAATGAGCCCCCAGCAGCTTAAAGAAACAACCATGGATAAGAAAAACCGCATGTTGTTGCGGGTGATGTTGCCTGATACCGCTACCGAAGAGGGCAAGGAAGAAGCCTTTGAAACACGGCGGCAGGTTGAGCGCCTTATGGGTAAAAATCCGGAAACACGCTTTAAGTTCATTATCGAACGCGCCAAGTTTGTTGACGACTTGGATATTTAGATTAGTTGAAAATCTTTCTTAAAAAAGTTTAGGCTTCTTTAACCATAATCATTTATCTTCTTTTCATCACAGAAGTTGAGGTATTTTATGATTAGAAAAGCCCATCCGTCGGATTATGAAAAGATTTGCCGTCTTTGCGAAAGCAATGGCATTTCTGCCGCTAATATTGCTTTGAGCCAAATTTTTGTTTTTGTTGACCGGCGAAAAATAAAGGGGTTGATTTATCTCAGCGCATTAAATGAGATTTTGCATCTGTGTGTGCAATCAGATTTTCAGCGAAAAAAAATCGCAACCAAATTATTACGCTATGTTCGGCGGAATCGGCCTAGTCTAATCAGTCATATAAAAGTTTCGAATATTGCGGCGCTGCGCCTGTTGCAAAGCCAAGGGTTTAAGGCCATAGCTGAAACAAAATCAGACAACATCGGAGAAAAATCTCTCTCCATGGCTTGGGCGCAAGGCTGTTTCTCTGGCTTTCGAAAAGTTTTTGCCGGCGATTCATAATCTTTTTGTGATATTTTATTCTTTTTTTATTTGACAAGTGAATTTTGATTCTTTATAGTCGCCTTATCGCTGGGGGTATAGCTCAGTTGGGAGAGCGTTTGAATGGCATTCAAAAGGTCAGCGGTTCGATCCCGCTTACCTCCACCAGTTTTCAATACCGTCCTTTGGGGCGGTTTTTAATTAATATATGTCTGGGGGTATAGCTCAGTTGGGAGAGCGAATGGTTCGCAATCATTAGGTCAGCGGTTCGATCCCGCTTACCTCCACCAATCACAAAAAAAGCGGCAGGATAAAACCTACCGCTTTTGTTGCTTTTAATTTTCTTATCTTACAAAAATCTGGACTTCGGCCGCAGAGGCTTCTGCGCTGCTGCGTGATGAGATGGAAATCTTCTCAGCGCTGACGCCCATGTTTATCATATCTTGGAAGATTGCCGTGGCTTTTTTCTGAGCCATATTTTTGCTGGCGGTGCTGCCATTTATCGGGCTGATGGCAACAACATCAAAAAAGACATTCGGTTTTCTATCCAGTGCGCTGCTGACAACTTGTTCCAGCCCATCTTTATAGTTGACATTATCGCGGTTGAATTTGACCGTGAACAAAGGCTTGCCGCTGGCTACGGGAATCGGCTTTCCGACAAGCAAAGCACTTCCGGTCGGACGGACAATGCTGCTGGTTAACGGCGCATTGGCAACACCATAGCTACCAACCTTAATCGCCTCATTCAAGTCAATGATATAGTTGCGCGCGGTTTCAACATATTGCTGTTGGCGCGAAACGTCGGCATTAACCTCTGATAACAAGCTGTTCATCAAGATTGAGGTTTGATTGGTTTCGTTTTCAAGAATCCGCAACTGGCGGTGATCTTCATCAACGGCACCGGAAACACTATAGGCCGCACGTATCGAATCCAGCAAATATTCGGTCATGGCTGCGTCAGAGGCGACTCTGGCAGAAAGCTGATTCAAGGCGTCGGTATTAACATTCATGGTCTGAATATTGGTCTGAGCACTTTGCAAAACCTGATACATATTCGGGTTTCCGGGGGTCGTGCCGACCTGTAATTTTGCCTCAATCGCACCGATGTTTTTATGATACTGCAAGGCATTGCTGATTACAGAGGCTCTGATAGACTGCAATTCTTGATTGTTGGTGCGTATCGAATCCTGAAGCTGAGTTAATTCCTTGCGGAAAGATATAACCTTCTGCCCAACAAAAGTTCCGGTCTCGCTGCCGTCTGAAACTTCTATCGGTTCAAAATTCGTTGTTCCTAATATCGGCATATCGTTTCGCGCGTAGTCTTCCTCAGACCCGACAATCGACGGAAACAAAGCTTCTGAGCTGGATTTGCAGCCGCTTATCAGCATAACCGAAAGCGCCGCGAGTGATAAATTTAATACTGTCTTTTTCATAAAACGAACCTTTTATTAAACCGATTTATTTCAGATTTATGTTTTACTCTTTTCTATTTATTTGTAAAGGTTATTTTGCATAAAAACAAGTCTTAATCCCTATTTTTTGCAAAAAAATTTATCAACCTTGTGTTTTATCTTAGTTTTAACAAATTAAAATTCTTTTAAATTTGTGAAAATTTTGCTTGCATTATTTTTTATTTCGTTATATTAAACTTATCGAACTTAGTTAAATGCACTCGTAGCTCAATTGGATAGAGCATCTGACTACGGATCAGAAGGTTGTGAGTTCGAACCCCGCCGAGTGCGCCAGTTTCTTAAAGACTTCAGTTTTATATCTGAGGTCTTTTTTGTTGCTTAAATCTTCTCGGCGACTGGGTTCGAACTAAAGTTCGTCTTGCTCCTAAGCTCATTTCATTCGCTAACTCGCTTCGGTCAGTCGATTTGTAACGTGCTTTCAAGTCGCTATTGCGCCTTTCAATCCCTAACAAATTCTCCTCGCTCGTCACCAAAGCCTCCACCGGAGACTTTGCTTTCCTCACGCCCCGCCGAGTGCGCCAGTTTTTGTGAAAGCCTCAGTTTTATTACTGAGGTCTTTTTTGTTGCCTAAAGACTCTCGGCGCGAACTAAAGTTCGTCTTGCTCCTAAGCTCACCGGCGTGCTCCCGCCCGCCTTTCGCTTGGCGTCGAACCACTCTCCCGTGGGTTCTCATCCCCTATCCTCAACATTTACAAAAAAACCCTGCTTTTGCAGGGCTTTCTTGTAAATGGCGGATAGAGTGGGATTGTCCTCGACTGCGCTCCGCTTGCTCGTTCCTTCGCGCTCTTTCGCTGCGCTCACCGGCGTGCTCCCGCCCGCCTTTCGCTTGGCGTCGAACCACTCTCCCGTGGGTTCTCATCCCCTATCCTCAA